>NZ_JBPGNZ010000006.1:0-226447 GCF_051133415.1 Nitratidesulfovibrio sp. D1
GCACGAACGCACCGTAATTGGCGCACCCGCACGATTGATTATATCGTAAAGGCTGATTCCTTCCCGACTCGCTATTTACTTGTCAAAGAACCATGGTCTTGGAACCGCGGTCTTGCGACCTCGCCCCGCCGGGGCTTCCCGTCGCGGCGAGGAGCATGTATGCCCCAGCGCCCCGCCAGGTGTCAACCGCTTTTTTCGTTTTCCTCGTTTTTTCCCGAAGACCCCGTGGACCCCGTCGAAGGAATCCGGAAAGCGGCAACCTGTTGATCCGGCTGAAAGAGCGGTGCCGCGTCGGACGCTGTCCGTTGCGGCGAAGGGGGTATCTATGCGCTTCGCCACCCGGCGTCAACATCTTTTTCGTCAGCCGGTTGACCGTATCCCGGAGTTTCCCCGCAACCCCGCGCCAGCCGTGGTTTTGCCCCGCCAGCCAAAATGCACTCCGCCCGAACGACGACGCCCCGGCGGGGCCGGGGCGTCGGGGAGATACGTGATGCGGCGTTCCGCTACTGGGCGGCGTGCACGGTGATCCGGTCGCCGGGCTTCAGCTGCGCGTCGCGGTCCAGGTTGTTCCAGCGTAGCAGGTCCTTGGGCGGCACGTTGAACTTGCGGGCGATGGCCCACATGGTGTCGCCTTCCTGCACCTTGTACACGATGGCCCGGCCCAGCGGCGCGGCGGCCTGCGCGGCTGCGGGCTTTGCGGACGCCCCCCTGGACGTGGACGCCACGGCCACCGGCGTTGCGGCCCGTTCCGCGTTGCCGCGCGAAGCGCTGGCCACGATGGCCTTGTTGGCGGCTTCCGCCTCTTGCCGGGCGATGGCCGTGGCCTCGGCCCCGGCGTCGGGGATGTACAGCTTCTGCCCCACCTGCAGGGCGATGCCGGAAAGGCCGTTGGCCTTTTGCAGGGTTTCCACGCTGCTGCCCTGAGCCCTGGCGATGCCGTACAGGGTGTCGCCCTGCTTGACGATGTAGGTGGCGCGGCGCTCGGCGATGTCGCGGGTGCGGGCGGAGGACGGCTTCTCCGATCTGTCCGGCCTGCCCGGTTTCGCAGCAGACGCAGCCTTGGACGACGGCGGCTCGGCCTGCGCGGTGAAGCCCGACGCATCGCCCCCGCCGGGGATCATCAGTTCCTGGCCCACTTGCAGCTTGCCGCCGGACTTGTTGACCCGCTTCAGCACCGAAACGGGCACCCCGCAGCGCTTGCCGATGCGGTCCAGCGTGTCGCCCTGGCGCACCTTGTACACCCGCCAGCCCGCGTAGCTGCGCTGTTGCGGCTTGGCCAGGAACGCGTTGGCCGCATCCAGGTGCATGGCGTGCACGTAGACGGTGGTGTGGGAATCCGGCGGCGAGATGTAGCGCCGGAAGGCCGGGTTGTTGGACGAAAAATCGTTCCAGTTCTGGCCCATGGCCTGGGCCAGGGCCATCAGGTCGGTACCGGGCTTCACGCGCAGCGGCTCCAGCTTCGGCGCGCAGTTGTAGTCCGGGGCCTGGAAGCCCAGGGATTCCAGGTTGCGCATGATCTTGGTGACGGCGATGAACCGGGGCACGTACTGGCGCGTCTCGTCCCTGAGCTGGGCCTTGCCGTCGAGCATGTGGTTCTTGGCGCGCAGGTCGAAGAAATCTTCGGCCCCGGTGCCTTCCAGCGCCCGCGATATCTTGCCCTCGCCCGCGTTGTACGCGGCCAGCGCCAGATGCCAGTCGCCGAAGTCGCCGTACAGCTTCTGCAGGTAGTCGGCCGCCGCGCGGGCGGACTTGAACGGGTCGCGCCGCTCGTCCATCCACCAGTTGTACGACAGGCCGTAGCGCATGCCGGTGTGGGGCATGAACTGCCACACCCCCGCCGCGCCCGCCGGGGACACCGCGTTGGGATTGAACCCGCTCTCGACGATGGCGAGGTAGGCGACATCTTCCGGGATGCCCTGCTGCCGGAACACCTCGCGGATGTGCGGCAGGTAGTTCTGCGAGCGCTTCAGGTAGCGCTCGAAGGTGCCGCGCGCGCGGTGGGTGAAATACTTGAAGTGCAACTCGACATCGCGCCGGGCCTCGGGGGTGAGGTCCTTGTCCAGTTCGCCGGTGGAATTGAGGGCCGCCCATTCCTGCGGGGTAAGGGGCACGCCGTCGTCGGCAGGCGGGATGGGCAGTTCCACCACCTCTTCGGGGTCGGCGGCGGGAGCGGTGGCGCTGGGCGGCACCGGGCAGGCTTCCACGGGCTGGACGGGGGGGATATTCTTCTTGGGCGCGCAGCCGGCGGCCAACAACGCCACCGCCGCCAGCACGAGCACGAGCCGGGCGGCACGGCGCGCGCGCAGGGCGGAGGACAGGAGTCTGGTTCGCTGCATGGATATTCCGGATGTGTTGGGAGCGGCGGGAAGAGGGCCGCGAGAAGGAGCGTGTGTCGGGTCGTCCGCAGAACCGTCCGGCGGGTCGTCCGGCAGGTCATCCGGCAGGTGCCCTGGCGGGGCATCCGGCGGGGCGTCTGGGCGTCGGCGGACTGCATGGGGATGCCGGAGGCACGGGCCGGGCCATCGCCCAAGCCCCTTGCACGGAAGCACGTTCAAGGGTACCTGCGATGTGAACGGCTGCCCGACCCTACCTCATGCCGCCCATCGAACGCAACCCGTCTACCAGCGCCCGTCCGGGCGAAAGCGAAACATGCCCAAGAAGCACCCCCTTTGGGGCACCGTCGCGCGCGATGACGCGCCGCGCGATGCCCGTAACGACGATGCGCGGGACGACCGTTCCCGCTCCGGAAACCGCAACCGCAAGGATGGCCGTCCCGCGGGACGCCCCGGCGGCCCCCATTCCGGCCGCCCCGAAGGACGTGGCGACGCGCCGCGCGGCCGTGGCGGCAGGTCCGACCGGCAGGAACGTTCCGGCCGGCCCGACCGTGCGCCGCACCGCGACCGGCCCGCCGATGGACGCCGCGAAACCCGCCGGGACGTCACGCCCGACGCCCTCCAGACCCCGGAGTCCCCGTGCTCCATCCTGCCCGGCGTAAAGCCGGTGCTGGAACTGCTGGAGTCCGACCCCGGCCGGGTGGAGGCGGTGTTCATCCGCAAGGGCAAGCGCGGCCGCGAGGTGGACCGCATCGTGGAACTGTGCCGCGAGGCGCGGGTGCGCTTCACCTTTGCCGAGCCGCATACCCTGGACCGGCTGTTCGCGTCCGGCCAGGCCATCGGGCAGCCCGCCGGGCAGGCCGAGGCCGAGCCGGGCCTGCCGGAACCCGCCGAGGACGACCTTTTCGCCGATGACGACGCCGCCTGGGACACCCTGGAAGGCGGCGGCCCAAATGACGGCCCAGCTGACGGCGCGGACGACGACGCGGGCGATGCCCCCCGCCCGGGGCAGCGGGAGCGGGCCGACCGTTCCCCGCGCGCTTCCCGGCCTTCGCATTCTTCACATCAGGGGGTCATCGCCCGGGTGTTCGACGCCGGGTTCGCCGATCTGGGCGACATCCTGCGCGACGCGCCCGACGCGCCGCTGCCGCTCATCGTGGCGCTGGACCAGGTGCAGGACCCCGGCAACGTGGGCACCCTGGCTCGCACCCTGTACGCCTTGGGCGCGGCGGGGCTGGTGGTGGTGCGCCACGGCGGGGCCGCCCTTGGCGGGGCCGCCGCCCGCGCCGCCGCCGGTGCGCTGGAAAAGCTGCCCGTGGCCAAGGTGACCAACCTGGCCCGCGCCCTGGATGAAGCCGACGAGGCGGGCTACACCGTCTATGCAGCAGGTGGGGCGGCAGGTGGAGCGGCGGGCGGGACCGGTGCGGACGGGGACGGCAAGCCCGGCAGCGGGCCGCGCAATCCGTTCACCGAACCGCTGCGCACCCCGGCCGTGCTGGTGCTGGGCAACGAGGACACCGGCATCCGGCCCAACGTGGCCAAACGTTGCCATTTCACCCTGGCCATTCCCATGGCCCGCGACTTCGATTCGCTGAACGTGGCCCAGGCCGGGGCCATCCTTGTGGGGTGCTTCGCGGCGCGCCGCCACAAGGGATAGCCGGGCTCCCGACGGGCCGCGCACGGCATCTCCATCCGCACGCGCACAAAGGCCCCCGCCCTTCCACCAGGAAGAACGGGGGCTTTTCCGCGTCCGGCAACCGCCGCGCAAGGCGGCAGGAAACTACCGGATGAAGTTTGGAATATTCAGGAAAACATCTCGCGTGTAAGTGATCATCTTGTCCATGATCCACGGAAACGAGATGAGCAGCGCGAGAAAGATGGAGACGATCTTGGGAATGAACGACAGCGTCATTTCCTGGATCTGGGTGGCGGCCTGGATAATGCTGACCACCACGCCCACGGTCAGGCCCACGCCCAGCATGGGCAAGGAGATAAGCAGGGCGATTTCGATGGACTGGCGCGCGAAGGCGATGACCATTTCCGGCGTCATGTGATGTACCTCTTCAGACCGCAAAACTGTTGACCAGCGACCCCACCAGCAGCGCCCACCCGTCCACCATGACGAAGAGCAGCAGCTTGAAGGGCATGGAGACCATCATGGGCGGCAGCATCATCATGCCCATGGCCAGCAGGATGCTGGACACCACCATGTCCAGCACCAGGAAGGGGATGTAGATCAGGAAGCCGATGGTGAACCCGGTCTTCAACTCGCTGATGACGTAGGCGGCGGCCAGCATCACCGTGGGCACCTCTTCCTTGGTGCGCGGCTGTTCCATCTTGGTGATGGCGTAGAAGATGGACAGGTCCTTCTCGCGGGTGTGCTTGAACATGAACGAGCGCAGCGGGACCTGGGCCTTGTCCAGCGCCTCGGTGAAGCCGATGCGCTCCTCGAGGTACGGTTGCAGGGCGGTGTCGTTGATCTGCTTGCCCACGGGCATCATGATCACCACCGTCATGAAAATGGCGAGGCTGGCCAGCACCTGCGAGGGCGGCAGTTGCTGCACCCCCAGCGCCTGGCGGATGAAGTGGAACACGATGATGATGCGGGTGAAGCTGGTCACGGTGAGCATGATGGCCGGGGCCAGCGAGAGCACCGTGAGCATGAACAGGATTTCGAGCAGCAGCGAGACCTTTTCCGGCTCGGTCTGGCCCGCGCCCAAGGTAAGCTGCATGGTGGGCATGACCAGATCCTGCGCCGCATGGGCCACGCCGCCGCACAGGAGCGGCAGGAGGGACAGGGGCGCCAGCAGCGCGAGAATCCGGAACGGCGTGCGAATGGCGGCGGGGCAGGGCTCTTCCGTCAGGCGGGTGACGCCCCATCTGGCCGGTGCGCGGGAAGAAATGACGGTGGCGGCATCAGCCGCCGGAAGGTGCGCGTCCCTTGCCGAGCGCACGCCCCAGCACCGCGGAGAAGCCGCCGGGGCCGCGTCCGCCAGACTGGGCGGGCTGGCCAGGCTGGCCAGACAGGTCCGGAGGGCTTCCGGGATCGGAGGTTGCGTCGTCGCTGCCGTGCTCATGGTCAAGGTCCTGCTCCGTGAGTAGCGTTATCTGCTGGTCGGTGACGCCCAGCAGCAAACGCTTGTTCAAGAAGCGTACCACCATGAGGCCCTTGCGCGGCCCGATGGGCAGCTGCGCCTCCAGGCGCAGGTCGTCGCGCGAGAAGCCGCCCGCGCCCGGCACGGCGCGGAACAGTCCGCCGTGGCGGCGCACGGCCCACAGGGCCAGCCACAGCAGGCCCACCAGCAGGAACAGCACGCCCACGGCCTGGATGTACCCGCTCCACGAAAAGGCGGGCACGCTGGCGGCCGCAAGGCCGTCCGACGCGCCCGCGGTGGCCCCCATGGTGGCCCCCACGGTAGCATTGACGTGCGCGATGGTGGCGTTGACGGCGTCGGCGGCCCGGCCCGCCATCTGGCCTGCCGCGTGGGGCAGGGCCTGGGCCGCATCGCCCAGGGTGGCGTTGGCCGAAATGGCGGCGCGCACCGCGCCCTCCGCCTGCGCGGCGGCGTCCACTGCGGGCTCGGTGGCGTTAAGCAAGCTGCTTCACCCGTTCGATGGGGCTGATGATGTCCGTCAGGCGCACGCCGAATTTCTCGTTGATGACCACGGCCTCGCCGCGCGCCACCAGCTTGCCGTTGACGTACACTTCCAGCGGTTCGCCTGCCAGCTTGTTCAGTTCGATGACCGACCCCTGGCCCAGTTGGAGCAGTTCGTTGATCAGCAGGCGGGTGCGGCCCAGTTCCGCCGAGACGTCCAGCGGAATGTCCAGGATGAAGTCCAGTTCGCGGCGTCCGCTGTCGGGCCGGGGCGACTTGGCCTCTTCCGTCAAATCCTTGAACTTGGCCTCGCGCGCGGCCTGGGCGAAGAAGCCCTGCTCCTTTTCCTTCTTCAACTGGGTCTGCTCTTCGCTGGCCAGGGCCTTGGCCCATTCCTCGGCCAAGCGGGCGTCGTCGTCGCCCCCGCCCGCTCCAGCGGGCGCGGACGCGGGCGCGGACGCGGGCGCGTCATCCCCGCCGTCCTCGTCCTCCAGCGCGGCAGCCCACTGGGCCGCCAGCAGATCCTGATCGACATCCTTGCCGTCACTCATGGGTATTCCTCTTGCGCGACAAACGCTTACTGGATGACCATTTCGGTAATGTACACCCGCAGCACCTTGGGGCCGCCCAGAATCTGGTTCAGGCGGTCGGCCACCTCGTTCTTGAGCTGCAACTTGCTTTCGATGGGGGCGAGGTCGGCGTACGACTTGCTGGACAGCAGCAGGATGACCGCGTCGCGCACCTTGGCCGACTGCCCTTCCAGTTCCTTGGCCGTGGCGTCGGAGCCCACCTCCACCTCCATGGTCAGCTTGAGGTAGCGGCGGCCCGTGGGGTCGGCCAGGTTCACCAGGAAGGTGGGCAGCTTGGCCACCTTGGCGTTGCGCCCCGGGGCTTCGCCGCCCTTGGCGTCGGCCTTGGCCTCGGTCTTGGCCGCCTCGGGGGAGCCCTCCGCAGGCTGCGCGGCGGGCCGCATGACGAACCACCAGTACGCACCGCCGCCCGCGCCAGCCAGCACGAACAGCAGCAGGACGAGGATGATCCACTTCAGCTTGCCGGACTTCTTCTTGGGGGGTGCGGCTTCTTCCGCCACTGCGCTCGCTCCTTGGGCAGATGGACGTTGCGGCGCGCGGACTGGCCGCCCACCGGGCCGCGCACGGCGGCCGCTACTGATATCCGCCGAGCCTCGGCGTGGTCTTCACCAGAATTTCCACCCGGCGGTTGCGGTCAGGGGCTTCGGAACCCGCCGCTCCGTCCTCGCTGGCCTGATCGGCCCGACTGGCCTGACCGGGCTGATCGCCGGGGCCGCCCGATGCGCCCGATGGGGCCGACGGGTCCGATGAACCCGTCGCGCCGGGCGCCGGGGGCTGCCCCGCCAGGGACGGCCGGTCCGGACCATAGCCCGCGACGGAAAACCGGGCCGGGTCAAGTTTTCTCTGCACGAAATATTCCAAAACCGTCAGAGCACGCCGCCCGGCCAGTTCGTATCCGGCCGCGCCGCCCCCCATGCCGCCATCCGTACCGCCGTCCGTGCCGCCCTCGGCGGCCGGGTCGCTGTGCCCGGCAATGGCCACGTCGGCGGTGACGTATTCCAGCACTTCGGCCAGCATGCCCAGCAGGGGCCGGGATGTCTCGCGCAGTTGCCACTGGCCGGGGGCGAACAGCAGGTCGTCGGTCAGGGCCAGCACCACGCCATCGGGATGTTCCAGTATCCGCAGGTTCTTGTCCAGTGTACTTCGGTCCATGCCGGGGGGCAACTCGGCGCCGGGGAACAGCAGTTCCTTGATCTCGCGCTGGTGGGCGTACACCTGCGCGGGCCGCGCCAGCAACGGCTCCAGCAGGCGGATGCGCTCCGGCACGGTGCCGGTGACGCCCGCGCCCTGCTCGCCCGTTTCCCCGAAATGGGAACTGATGCGCGACAGAGTCACCCGGTTCATGGACGACATGGACAGCATCAGCACGAAAAAGGCCAGCAGCAGGGTGACCAGGTCGGAATAGGTCAGCAGCCACAACTGGCGGGACTTGCTCTCGTCGCTGGCGCGGCGCGGGCGGGACGCGCCCGGCGGCGCATGGGGGCGCGCAGGCGGTGGCCCCAGGGATGAAGGAGGGGTGTCGGACATGTCAGCGCCCTCCCTCGTCCGGCCCCGCGCCCGGCCCCGCGCCAGCCCCGCCAGTCCCGCCAATCCCGCCGGGCGCGGCATCGCCCCCGGGCATGACGAAGTCGAACCGGAACCCCTTGTACTGGAAGGTCTCGCGCACGGGCGCGCCGTCCTTCAGGGATTCCATGCGGCGGGCCCATTCGGCGTTGCGCCGGTCGAGCACGATGTCCACCCGGCGGTTGGCGCGCCGCCCGTCCGGGGTCAGGTTGTCGAAGCGGGGGCGCGTGTCGCCGTGGGCTTCCATGAGCATGCTGCCGCGCGGCACGCCGAGGTCCGCCAGCTTGCGGTACACCGCCGTGGCCCGGCCCAGCGAGAGCCGCCACGGCGAGGGCAGCGACCGGTCGTCCCCGCGCAGCCGGAACAGGATGCCCTCTTCGTCGCGCGCGGGAGAGGCGTGCCCGGCGATGAGCACCGGGTGCTCTACCCCACGCAGCACCGGGGCCACGCGGGCCAGCAGGGCCGCGCCGCGCTCGGTCAGTTCGGCCGAGCCGGTGCGGAAGAGCACCTCGCCGTTGATGGAGAATATCTGGATGTAGCCGTTTTCCTGATAGTTGATGTCGTGCTCGGCGTCTTCCCAGAGCATTTCGCGCAGGGGGGTCAGGTCGCGGCCGCGCGGGGGCGCGTCGCCCACCGGGGCCACGCCCGGCACGGGACGGCCGTCGGCCGCGTCGCGCAGGCTGGCCGCGCCCTGTTCCTGCCCGAAGCTGCCCGCCACCGAACCCACGGCCATGACCCGGCGGCGCTCGTCGATGACCGAAATGGCCACCAGCATCACGAAAAAGCTCAGCAGCAGGGTCATCAGGTCGGAGTACGTAATGAGCCACGGCGGCTGGGTGATGCCTGCGGGCTGCGGTTTCCGCCTGACGCGCGCCATGGTCCGTGCTCCGTGTGGGGGATTATCCTTGCGAGGCCTGTCGACGCTATTGAGGATTTTTGTTTCCTGCCAAGGAAGAATGATTTTTTATGAAGGGAGCATACTCTTATCGTATTCGACCGGAATGAAAAACCATTCTGACGAAGGCAGGAGGCAAAAAGACCATAGCGTCAACAGGCCTAGCCGGTCCTGCGCTCGCGCGGGGGCTGGTAGCAGGTCAGCTTTTCCAGGATGATGCGCGGGTTCTCGCCCCTGGCGATGGCCAGGATGCCTTCCAGCTGCATCTCCATCAGCTGCACCTCTTCCTTGCTGCGGTGGCGCAGCTTGCCCGCCAGCGGCAGGAACACCAGGTTGGCCAGCACCACCCCGTAGAAGGTGGTGATGAGCGCCACGGCCATGGCCGGACCGATGGCCGAGGGGTCGTTCATGGCGCGCAGCATCTGCACGAGGCCGATGAGCGTGCCCACCAGCCCCAGCGCCGGGGCGTAGGAAGCCAGCGCGTTGAAGATGTCCACCCCCATGGAGTGGCGCGTCTCCAGCGCGGCGATCTCGGTTTCCATGATCTCGCGGATGGCGTCGGGCTCCAGCCCGTCGATGGTCAGTTGCAGGCCCTTGCGCAGGAAGGGGTCGTCCAGGCCGCGCACGGCGGGCTCCAGCGACAGCAGCCCCTCGCGCCGGGCGCGGTGGGCGAATTCCATGAACTGGTCGATGACCAGGTCGGCGCGGTGCAGCTTGGTGGAGAACGCCTTGCGGGTGATGGACAGCACGCGCAGGGCCACGGGCAGCGGGTAATGCACCAGCGCGGCCCCCAGGGTGCCGCCCAGCACGATGAGCAGGGCGGCCGAATCCACGAAGAACAGCGGATTGCCGCCCATGGCCAGCGCCGTGCCGATGAGCCCGAACGAGATGAGGATGCCGAGTACGGTTGCCAGATCCATGCGGGTGCCCTTGCTCCGTGCGCGGGTGGTTGATGCGTGCCCCGTGCGCGCCCTGTGTATGCCGGACGCTTATCGGAAAAATCGGAGGTGCAGGGGGCCATGCCCCCTGCCCGCCGGAGGCGCTCGGAAAAGCGCCCCACCTGCCCGTTTGCCCCCTTCGGGAGCCCCGGCCTACCCTCGCGCGGGGCGCGGGCCGAAAATGTCCGTGCCCACCCGCACGATGGTGGCCCCTTCGGCCACGGCCACTTCCACGTCGTGCGACATGCCCATGGAAAGATGCGGCAGGGGCAGGCCCACGCGGGCGGCCAGCCCGTCGCGCAGTTCGCGCAGCCGGGCGAAGAACGGGCGCGAGGCTTCGCCGTCGTCGAATATGGGCGGCATGCACATCAGCCCCAGCAGGCGCAGGCGCGGCAGGGCCAGCACGGCGTCCGCCAGGGCGGGCAGTTCGTCCGGGTCCACGCCGGACTTCTGCGCCTCGTCGCCGATGTTCACCTGAAGCAAAATGTCCTGCACCGGCGGCGCGCCCCCGGCCCCCTGCGCGGGCATGGCGGCCAGGCGCTGGTCCAGCTTGCGGGCCAGGGTTTCCGAGTCCACGGTGTGCAGCAGCGCGAAGCGCCCCACCACGTCCCTGGCCTTGTTGCTCTGCAAGTGGCCGATGAAATGCCAGCGCGGGCCTTCGCCCCCTGCACCGGGGAGGGCATCCGGACCCATACCCGTCATATCGGCAACTTCGGCCTGTTTCCGTAGTGCTTCCTGCACATAATTCTCGCCAAAATCACGCTGGCCCGCCGCGACCAGCGCGGCCACGGACGCGGCGGGGTGGTACTTGGACACCGCGACCAGGGTGATCCCGGCCGGGTCGCGCACGGCGGCGCGGGCGGCGCCGTCCACGCGGGCGCGCACGGCGGCCCAGCGGTCCAGCAGGGCGCGCGCGGCGTCGGGCGGCAGAAAGGCGGAAGCGGCGATATCGGGCATGGCTCTCGTTCCGGATGGCGAAAAGCGTGAGCGCCGCCCGCCGCACGGCTTACGGCGGACGGACGGCGCGTGGAATACGACCGGCATGCGGGTGCGGTTGGCCCGCTACCCGCCACTACTCGTCGGTCAGGCCCAGCGAACGCAGAAAGCCCACGTCCTCGGTCCAACCTTCGCGCACCTTGACCCACAGTTCAAGGTGCACCTTCTTTTCCAGCAATCCCTGGATGTCGGCGCGGGCCTTGGTGCCGATGTCCTTGATGGTGGCCCCGGCCTTGCCGATGACCATGGACTTGTGCGACGGGCGGCCCACGTAGATCACCGCGTGGATGGTGACAAAGCCGCGCTCTTCCTCCTCGTCCCACTTCTCGATCTCCACGGCCACGGAATAGGGCAGTTCCTGACGCAGGGCCAGGAACAGCTTTTCGCGCACGATTTCCGCCGCCATGAAGCGCACCGGCAGGGTGGACAGCTGGTCCTCGGGGTACATGGCCGGGCCTGCGGGCAGCTTGGACTTCACCAGCTTGACCAGTTCGGGCAGGCCGTCGCGCGTCAGGGCCGAGACGGGGAACACCTCGGCCTTGGGCCAGATCTTCTGCAGATCGATGAGCAGGGGCAGCATCTTGGACTTGTCGCGGAACAGGTCCACCTTGTTCACGGCCACGATGACCGGGCGCTCGTCGGACGCCACGGCGTCCATCAGCGGCTTGACGTCGCGTTCGAGGAAGTCGGGCTTCTTGATGTACAGGTCCGCGTCCAGCAGGACCAGGATCACGTCGGCGCTGTGCATGGACTGCCACGCCGTCTGGAGCAGCATCTTGTTCATGCGGCCGCGCTGCTGGTGGATGCCGGGGGTATCCATGAAGATGACCTGCGCGTCCGGCTCGGACAGGATGCCCACGATCTGGTTGCGGGTGGTCTGGGCGCGCGGGGTGACGATGGCCACCTTGTGCCCCAGCGCCGCGTTGAGCAGCGTGGACTTGCCCGCGTTGGGCGGCCCCAGCAGGGCAACCCAGCCGCAGCGGTGTTCGGACTTGGACATTATATGGACTCCTTGCGGAAAAAGGTCGTGTTCTCCGCCGCATGTTCCACAGCGCGGGCCGTGCGTCAAGGAACGGCGCGAAAAAACGGCGGACGTGCGGCCGGTTGCGGCCAGCCGCCGGGGCCGGACGGGATGTGACGAAGGAATGTTGGGGATGCGGACGCCGCCCGCGTCAGCCGGTAACGGACCTGCGCCGGAAGATGCGCCCGGCATGGCGGAACAGGCCCCATACGCGGCGGGACGCGGCCCGTCAAGCGGCGCGGGCCCGCGCGCGCCCCAAACACTCCCGGGACGCCCCTGAACACCCCTGCCACCTGTTGACGTTCCGGATACCATCTGTATTACTGGCCGCACGACGGAACGTGCATCGGCCACCTGACGCGCACGTTCCGGCAAGCCTTCGGCAAGCGCCGCGACGGGCCGCCACGGGCTCCATCCCTTCGGCCCCGCGATGCCCCCGTCACCGGGCTTCCTGCAAGGATTCCGCTGTCCAGCGTGCCCGCGCCCACTCGCGCCCCACGGAGAACGCCATGCCCCGCAAGGTCAAATCGGTCCGCGTGCCGGAAGAACTTTCGGCCATCGACCTGTCCGGCATCATCGCCGAATGCGAAAAGTACCTGCGCGACCTGGAATCGGTCGCCATGCTCAACCAGCAGGGCGAACGCGAGGCGGCGGAGGCGCTGCTGCGCGCCCGCCAGGCCGACCTTGGCCGCCGCGTGGGCATGAAGGTGTGGGAGGCCCGCAAGCAGGCCGCGCTGGAACGGCTGCAAAAGGGGCAGAACGCGCAGACTGCGGAACCGGCCTGATCCCGCCCCGGTTATCCCCCCGCCACCGCCACCTCGCCCCCGATGTCCACCCCCGCCATGCCCACCAAGGCGCGGTGGGGGTGCATTTCCACGCCCGCCGCGCGGGCCTCGTGGAACAGTTCAGCATAGGCCGGGTCGATGTAGTCGGCCGGGCCGAAGCAATGCCCGTCCGGCCGCTGGATGAGGTAGAACCCGGCGGCGCGTTCGCCGCGCGCCACGATGTCCATCATCTCGCGCAGGTGCTTGGCCCCGCGCTCGGTGGCGGCATCGGGAAAGGCGGCCACGTCGTCCTCCACCAGGGTCACGTTTTTGCATTCCACCCACAGGGTGGGCAGGCCGGGGCCGTCCAGCCGGGCGTCCAGCCTGCTTTCGCCGCGTTTGGCCTCGCGGCGCAGGGTGGTGTACCCCGCCGCCCACGGCAGCCGCCCGGCGTGGAAGGCCGCTTCCAGCAGCCGGTTGGGGACGGAGGTGTTCACCCCCACCCAGAAGCCGCGCGGCCCGTTGCCGCCGCAGCGCACCAGTTCCTGGGTGTATTTCAGCTTGCGGTCCGGGTTGGGCGCGGGCGACGCCAGCACCGCCGCGCCGGGGCGCATCAGCCCCAGCATGGACCCGGAATTGTTGCTGTGCACCCACAAGGGCTCGCCATCCAGTTCCAGTTCCACGCTGAACCGCTTCACCCGCCGCACGAAGCGGCCCACCACGCAGCCGGGCGGAAACGGCAGCAGCGGCGCGCCGTAGCCCGCCGTGCCCATGCCCGGCAGCCCTTCTCCTGGTTTGCCGGCGCCCTTTCCGCACCCGGCACGCTCCCCGCCCGTGACCCCACTGTCACTCCCCGCGCCATCAGGCGCGGCCGATCCCCCGGCGCGCGCCTGCGTGGCGTCCCCTTTTCCGCGTCGCTTTCCATCCCCTGACATCGTCTTTCCTTACGGCAGGTTGGCGCATACTGCGCACCGTGCGGCACGGCACGGACCACTCCGCGCGCATCCTGCCGGTATGTTTTGATGTTTCCCCAATTTACAGTCGCCCCGTAAGCTGGTAACCAGCCGCCGAGAGCAGACGCGGCCCGGCCGGAACGGGCGCGGCCTGCACGACGTAAAAAGCCGCGCGGCCGCGCACATCATACCACGCGAACAGGACGCACCGTAATGAGAATCTCCGACCGTCTCACCCGCATCAAGCCCTCGGCCACCCTGGCCGTCAACGCCAAGGCGCTGGAACTCAAGGCCAAGGGCGTGCAGGTGGTCAGCCTTGCCGTAGGCGAGCCCGACTTCCCCACCCCGGAACACGTGCGCGAGGCGGCCAAGACCGCCATCGACGAAGGCTTCACCCGCTACACCCAGGTGCCGGGCATTCCCGAACTGCGCCAGGCGGTGTGCGGTTACTTCGCGCGGTTCTACGGGGTGGAGGCCCCCATGGAAGCCACGGTGGTCACCAACGGCGGCAAGCAGGCACTGTACAACCTCTTCCAGTGCCTGCTCAACCCCGGCGACGAAGTGCTGGTGCCCGCCCCCTACTGGGTGAGCTACCCCGCGCTGGTGGAACTGGCGGGCGGCGTGACCGTGCCGGTGGCCTCCCCGGCGGAGCGCGGCTTCAAGGTCACGCCCGAGGAACTCGACCGCGCCGTCACCCCCAGAACCCGCGCGCTGCTGCTGAATTCGCCCTCCAACCCCACGGGCGCCTGCTATTCCCGCGCGGAAACCGACGCCATCATGGAATGGGCCGTCGCGCGCGACCTGTTCGTGATCTCGGACGAAATCTACGACCGGCTGGTGTACGAACCGGCCGAGGCCGTCAGCGTGTGCGACTGGTGGGAACGCCACCCCGAGAACGTGGCCGTGGTCAACGGCCTGGCCAAGACCTTCGCCATGACCGGCTGGCGCGTGGGCTACGCCCTGGCCCACCCCGACCTGATCAAGGCCATGACCAAGATCCAGGGCCAGTCCACCTCGAACATCTGCTCCGTGGCCCAGAAGGCGGCGCTGACCGCCCTCACCGGCCCCTACGACGCGGTGGAGGAAATGAAGAAGGCCTTCCGCCGCCGGCGCGACCTGGCCCACGGGGTGGTTTCGTCGTGGCCGGGCGTGGTCTGCCCCACGCCCGACGGCGCGTTCTACCTGTTCGCGGACATGAGCGCCCTGTTCACCCCGGCCCTGCCCGACTCGGCCAGCCTGTGCACCTACATCATGGAGCAGGCCAACGTGGCGCTGGTGCCGGGCGCGGCCTTTGGCGACGACGCCTGCCTGCGCTTCTCGTACGCGGTGTCCGACGACACCCTGATGATCGCGCTGGACAAGGTCGCCAAGGTCCTGTTCGGCTAATCCAAACGGTCCTTTCGCCCGTTGGCGTCGTCAAACTTCGCCTGCCATATCGGTCGAATACGATAAGAGCGCGCTGCGGTCCTCAGCCGTAAGGCTCGCAAGCTCGCCTAACGGCTGAGGCATACTCCCTCATGGCAGGCTCGTTTTCCTTGCCAACGGACGAAAATCCTCGTTTGGAAAAGTGCCGCTACGGGAATGCACCCGCGTTGCGCACCGGCCTCGCCCTTCGCCGGAAAGTACGATATGACGGCGGCATGTCCCGCGCGGTTCGCGCACGCGACCAGCCGGGGCATGCCGCCGCTTCGCCCGCCGCGTCCCTAGTCCCGCCCGCGCGGCGGCGCGGCATCCGCGAATGTTCGCCTCACGTATGGCGCGGCCCCGCCGCGCATCACCGGCACGCACGCATGGGCCTTTTCCCCGGCCCGCAAGGAGCATGACCATGCCCCAGCCCCACCGCCTCGACTGGACCAACGCCTGGCCCGCCGCGCCGCTGGGCCGCCTGGCCCCCGACGCCGCCGCCGCGCACGACCTGCACAAGGGCGAGATGGCCCACCGCCTGAAGGCGGAACTGGCCGCCGGGCACCTGCCGTTCATCGACATGCCCTACCGCGACGCGCTGGAATCGGGCCTTGCCGCGCTCCAGCCCACCCTGTCCCGCTACCGGCACATGGTGCTGCTGGGCATCGGCGGCTCGGCGCTGGGCGCGCGGGCGTTGCAGAAGGCCTTCTTTCCCCGGCAGGACCGGCCCGGCCACGACGGCCCGTGGCTGTGGATAGCCGACAACGTGGACGCCGACACGCTGGAGGCATGGTTCGCCAGCCTGCCGCCGGAACAGACCCTGGTGGTGGCGGTGAGCAAGTCGGGCGGCACCATCGAAACGCTGGCCCAGTACTTCCTGGCCAAGGAATGGCTGCGCGAAACGCTGGGCAACGCCTGGCGCGAGCACATGCTGGTGGTCACCGACGAGAAGGCGGGCTTCCTGCGGCAAGAGGCGCAGACGGCGAATCTCGCCTCGCTGCCCGTGCCCGACCATCTGGGCGGCCGCTATTCCGTGCTCTCCGCCGTGGGGCTGGTGCCCGCCGCGTTCATGGGGCTGGACTGGCGCGCCTTGCTGGACGGCGCGCAGGCCGCCGGGGCGGACCTGGTGGCCGACCCGGCCCACGCCCTGCCCGGCCACCCCGCGTGGCAACTGGCCCTGTGGAACATGGCCCTGGCCGACGCGGGCTATTCGCAGCTCATCTTCTTCTGCTACGTGCCGCTGTGGGCTCCGTTCGGCCCGTGGTTCGCCCAGTTGTGGGCCGAAAGCCTGGGCAAGGAAGGCAAGGGCACCATGCCCCTGCCCGCCGTGGGCGTCACCGACCAGCATTCCCTGCAACAGATGTTTCTGGACGGCCCGCGCGACAAGGGCTGCCTGTTCCTGACCTGCCCCGGCCTGCCGCAGGGCCGCCCCTTCCCGGCCAGCCTGCCGGACAAGTGGGCCTTCCTGAAGGGCCGCCGCTTCGGCGAACTGCTGGACGCCGAAGGTCTGGGCACCCGCATGGCCCTTGCCGGGCAGGGCGTGCCCCTTGTGGAACTGCGCATGGGCCACACCGGCGAGGCGGCGGCGGGCCGTCTGATGGGCCTGCTGGAACTGGCCACCCTGTTCACCGGCTGGCTCATGAACATCAACCCGCTGGACCAGCCCGCCGTGGAGCTTGGCAAGCGCCTTGCCAACGCCCGGCTGGGCGCGCCCGGCTACCCGGCGGAAGAGGCGGACCTTGCCGCCTTCCTCGGCCGGTCCGGACAGTCGCAGGAGTTCTAGCCGGTGCCGCGCCGTTTCGAACTGCCGGGGGGGCTGCCCTTCGGCTTCGCCCGCTTCCTGTCGTGGGTGTCGCTGGTGCTCATCCTGGCCACCAGCATCGTGATGTCCGTGATCATCACCGATTCGGCGCGCAACACCATGTTCCGCAAGCAGCAGGAATTCGCCTCGCTGCTGGCGGAAAACCTCAACCACCAGATCTACCGGCGCTTCACCCTGCCCACGCTGGTGGGCTTCGGGCGCATCGCCCTGCGCCAGCCGGTGCAGTACGAACGGCTGGACCAGCTGGTGCAGTCGGTGATCCACGGGTTGCAGGTCTCGCGGGTGCGCATCTACGACCACGGCAAGATCGTGTCGTATTCCACCGACCGCGCGGACCTTGGCCGCACCGACCTGGCCGGGCCGGAAATCACCGTGGCCCTGCGCGACGAGGACCCCAGCTACACCATCGACGCGGACATCTCGTTCTGGCAGGCCCTGTTCACCCCCCGGCTGGAGCCGGGCAGCTTCATCCTGCGCACCACCTATCCCCTGCGCGTGGAAAACCGCCTGGGCCGCATCGACGATGACGACGACAGCCCGATCATGGGCGTGCTGGAAATGACCCAGGACATCACCAACGACACCCGGGCCATCATCGCCTTCCAGTGGCTGATCATCGGCACGGCCAGCCTGTCCTCGCTGGTGCTGTTCGGCATGCTGCTGGTGTTCATCCGCCGGGCCGAGCGGGTCATGGCCGAACGCATGCAGGAAAAGCAGCGCCTGGAGCGCGAACTGCACCAGCACGAAAAGCTGGCGGGCATGGGCCGCGTGGTGGCCAGCATCGCCCACGAGATACGCAACCCGCTGGGCATCATCCGCTCCAGCGCGGAACTGCTGCTGAAACGCCCCAGCAGTTCCGACCCGGTCACCGCGCGCATCCTTGAAGCCATCTACGACGAGGCCAAGCGGCTCAGCCAGACGGTCAACGACTTCCTGGACTACGCCCGGCCCCGCCAGCCCCGGCAGGACCCGGTGGAGACGGACGGCGTGCTCGACCGCGTGCTGGGCTTCCTGGAGGGCGAACTGGCCCGCCGCGAGGTCGCCGTGACCCGCGAGACGGAGCCGGGCATCGCCGTTTCCGGCGACGGGGACCTGCTGTACCGCGCGTTCTACAACATCATGGTCAACGCGTTGCAGGCCATGGACGGCCCCGGCTCGGTCACCGTCACCGCCCGCCGCGACGGCGACGAGGCCGAGTTCGCCTTCCGCGACAGCGGCCCCGGCTTCGACCCGGCCAACCGCGAACGGCTGCTGGACCCGTTCTTCACCACCAAGGATGACGGCACCGGCCTTGGCCTGCCCATCGTGAACTCCATCATCACCAGCCACGGCGGCAGCCTGCGCATCGACAACGCGCCCGAGGGCGGCGCCGTGGTGTACGTGCGCCTGCCCCTGCGCAGCGAATAGCCCCCGATTGGGGGCAAACGCCCTCTCACGGGTTGCGCGCGCGGCCATCCGGCCCTATTTTCTGTCCCTTGGGCCTTCCCCGGCACCGCCGCGCCGCGCGCCCGGCGCCACGACACCGCAACCGGAACCGCCATGAACGACAAGACGCATCTGCTCGTGCTCGACGACGAGAAGAACTACCTGCTCGTGCTCGAAGCCCTGTTGTCCGACGCGGGCTACACCGTCACCGCACTCAACGACCCGGAGACCGGCCTCGCCTTTCTGGAAGAGTCGGAGGTCGACGTCATCGTCACCGACATGAAGATGCCGAAGATCACCGGGCGCGAAGTGCTGGAACAGGTCAAGAAGAACTGGCCGCACATCCCCGTGCTGATCATGACCGCCTTCGGCTCCATCGAAAGCGCGGTGGAGGTCATGAAGTACGGCGCGTTCGACTACATCACCAAGCCCTTCTCCAATGACGAACTGCTGCTGTCCGTGCACAACGCGGCCGAGCTCGCGCGCATGCACCGCCAGTACCGCGTGCTGCGCGAAAATCTGGAAGAACGCTACGGCATGCACCAGATCATCGGCAAAAGCAGGGCCATCCGCGAAACCCTGGCCATGGTCGACCGGGCCGCGCCCAGCCGTTCCACGGTGCTCATCTCCGGCGAATCGGGCACCGGCAAGGAACTGGTGGCGCGGGCCATCCACTTTTCCTCGCCCCGCAACAAGGGGCCGTTCGTCTCGGTCAACTGCATGGCCCTGAACCCCGGCGTGCTGGAAAGCGAACTGTTCGGCCACGAGAAGGGATCGTTCACCGGGGCCGTGGCCATGCGCCGGGGCCGCTTCGAGCAGGCGGGCGGCGGCACGCTGTTCCTGGACGAGATCGGCGAACTGACCCCCGAGCTTCAGGTCAAGCTGCTGCGCGTGTTGCAGGAACGCCGCTTCGAGCGCGTGGGCGGCACCGAAGAGGTCGAGGTGGACATCCGCGTGGTGGCCGCCACCAACAAGAACCTTCAGGAAGAGGTGGAAAAGGGCAATTTCCGCGAAGACCTGTACTACCGCCTCAACGTGGTGCACATCGCCCTGCCGCCCCTGCGCGAACGCCGCGAGGACATCCCCCTGCTGGTGGCCCACTTCGTGGACAAGCTGGCCCGCGAGAACGGCGTCACCCCCAAGACCTTCACCCCCGAAGCCCTGGACTACATGACCGGCTACGAATGGCCCGGCAACATCCGCCAGTTGCAGAACGTGGTGGAACGCTGCCTCGTGCTCGTCTCCGGCGACACCATCCGTGTGGACGATCTGCCCCCGGAACTGCGCGACGAAGAGGCGCAACTGAAAAGCGCTGTGGACCTCTTGCCCGTGCAGCTCGACCTGGCCGACACCCTGGAGCGCATCGAGGCCGCCCTCATCCGCCGCGCCCTGGTCCGCGCCGACTTCGTGCAGGTCAAGGCCGCCGAGTTGCTCGCCATCTCCAAGAGCCTGCTGCAATACAAACTGAAGAAGTACAATATCACGGGGCATTAAACAGGGGGGTGGTCTGCGCTCCCCCTAAAAGTTCAGCCCCACGCGGCGCACCAGTTTCGGATTTCCCTACCTTGACGGGTGGTCACCGTCGCCGCATAGTCGGTAAGGACGACAAACCGCACCACGGAGGTGCCCCATGGAAAAGCAGAAGATATCCCTGAGTACCCGGCTGCTCTGCGCGGACGCGGCGGGCGTCGTCGAGGCGCTGGCCGAAGGGCTGAAGGAACGCTGCCTGAAAGTCCAGAAGGGCGACGAGACCATGGTGCTCAGCCCGCCGGAAGCCGTGGACGTCGACGTGGAAGCCAAGATCCGCGACGGGCGGGGCAAGTTTTCGCTCGAGATATCCTGGCGCATCCCCGACGATGAAACCGTGGCCGCCTGCGACGAGGTGGCCAACCTGCCCGGCCGCGACCACATTGCCCCCCTCGGCTGTGCCGACGTGGAGGACGTGTCCGACATCGACCTGGATGTGGCCCTGAAAAAGGCCGACAAGCCGGAAAAGGCAAAGGGCCACAAGGCCGAGAAATCCGAAAAGGACGGAAAGGCCAAGCCGGACAAGAAAAAGGACAAGCCCGAAAAGGGCGGCAAGGACACGTCCGGCCGCAAGGACAGAAAGAAGGACAAGGGCGAAGGGACCGAAGACTAGTTCCCCGCCGTTACGCCAACGCACAAGGGCAGGCCCATGGCCTGCCCTTTTTCATGGCGCCGTCCCCGCCCGCCCGGCCACGTTGACAACCCCGCCCCCCTGCCCTACGTCGAGGCAAGGCCCCCCGTGGCCCCGCGCATTCCGCCCCCGTTCGCAACCCGCCCCCGGCCCGCCGGGCGCATCCCCAGCCCATGCCCCACTCCCCAGATTTCCCGGAATCACCAGACGTTCCGGAATCACCCGGCATTCCGGGACAGGACCATACCCCCGCCGCGCCGCGTCCCCCCTTCGACTTCGACGCGGACAACCCCGTGCGCGACTACATCACCGCGCTGCTGGCCTCGCCCTTCGGGCGGCAGGTCACCCACCACCGCGCCCTGCCCGCGCGCGAGGCCGACCACGCCCCCAACCGCCGCCCGTGGCCCAAGGCCATCCGCGACATCCTGGCCCGCAACGGAATCGGCGACCTGTACACCCATCAGGCCCGCGCCACCGACCTGATCCGCGCCGGACGGCATGTCGTCGTCGCCACGCCCACGGCCAGCGGCAAGACCCACGTCTACAACCTGCCGGTGCTGGAGCGCTTTCTGTCCGACCCGGACGCCCGCGCCCTGTACCTGTTCCCGCTGAAGGCCCTGGCCCAGGACCAGCTTTCCACCTTCAACAACCTCACCGCCGCGTGGCCCGCCGACGCCCGCCCCCGCGCCGCCATCTACGACGGCGACACCACCGACCATTTCCGCCGCAAGATCCGCCAGAACCCGCCCACCGTGCTGCTGACCAACCCGGAAATGCTGCACCTGGCCATCCTGCCGCATCACCAGCAATGGACCAGCCTGCTGGCCTCGCTGGCCTTCATCGTGGTGGACGAGGTGCACACCTACCGCGGCGTGCTGGGCGCGCACATGGCCCAGGTGTTCCGCCGCCTGCTGCGCGTGTGCGCCCGCTACGGCGCGCACCCCACCTTCGTGTTCTGCTCCGCCACCGTGGGCAATCCTGGCGAACTGGCCGCCAACCTCACGGGGTTGGGTGGCATTGAAACATTGAATTCGAATGTGGGGGAAGGGACCCTTTGCGGCAGCCGTTGGACGAGCGCGCAGACCGACCCGAAGGGCGCGGAGCGTGGCCGTTGGGCGAGCTTGCGAGCCCTACGGCCATCGTGCGCAACGCGCGAGTCTTACGAATGGCGTCCGCAGAGCGTAGAAAGGGTCTCCTTCCCCCACACCCCCATCCCCCAAAACTTTTCGATAGGGGGGAACGAATCAACAAACCTCGGAGCCGATGCGGGCGAAGCACGCAACGGCTCCGCAAAAGGGGTCAAGGGGGCGCTGCCCCCTTGCGGGGGTGCAGGGGGCAGCGCCCCCTGCACAAACTCCGGCGCATCTTCCATCGAAGTCATCACAGAAAGTGGCGCGCCGCAGGGCTTGCGGCACTTCGTGTTCGTGAACCCGGACGACAGCCCGTCCACGGCGGCCATCCAGCTGTTGCGCTCTGCCCTGGCGCGGGGCTTGCGCACCATTGTCTATTGTCAGTCGCGGCGCATGACCGAACTCATCAGCATGTGGGCGGCGGAAAAGGCCGGGCCGTACCGCGACCGCATCAGCGCCTACCGTGCCGGGTTCCTGCCCGAGGAGCGGCGCGACATCGAGGCGCGCATGTCCGGGGGCGACCTGCTGGCGGTCATTTCCACCAGCGCGCTGGAGTTGGGGATAGACATCGGCGGGCTGGACCTGTGCATCCTGGTGGGCTACCCCGGAACGGTCATGTCCACCCTGCAACGCGGGGGCCGGGTGGGCCGCGCCCGGCAGGAGTCTGCCGTGGTGCTGGTGGCCGGGGAAGACGCGCTGGACCAGTACTTCGTGCGGCACCCCGACGAGTTCTTCGACCGGCCCGCCGAGCATGCCGTGGTCAACCCGGACAACCCGGTCATCGCCAAGCGGCACATCGAATGCGCGGCAGCGGAGCTTCCCCTTCCTGCCGACGAGCCGTGGCTGGCCGCGCCGGGGGCCGCCGCCGCGCTGGCGGAACTGGAATCCGAAGGGCTGGTGCTGCGCAGCGCCGACGGCGCCACGCTGCTGGCCGCGCGCAAGCGGCCGCACCGCCACGTGGACCTGCGCGGCAGCGGCAACACCTTCACCATCGAGGACGGCGACGGCGTCATCATCGGCAGCGTGGACGGTCACCGCGCCTACCGCGAAACCCATCCCGGCGCGGTGTACCTGCACCGGGGCCGCAGTTGGGTGGTCACCCGGCTGGACCCCGGCGCGCAGAAGGTGGTGGCGGAGCAGGCCCGCGTGTCGTGGTTCACCCGCGTGCGCGGCAACAAGACCACGGAAATCCTGGATATCCACGACCAGTGCGTGGCCTGCGGCACCCGCGTGTTCCTCGGCAAGCTGCGCGTGACCGAAACCATCACCGGGTACGAGAAGCGCAGCGTGTCCGGCCAGCGGCTGCTGTCCGTGGTGCCGCTGGATGCGCCGCCCTTCGTCTTCGAGACCGAGGGGCTATGGTTCGAGATTCCCGACGCCGCGCGCATCGCCACCGAGAACGAACTGCTGCACTTCATGGGAGCCATCCACGCGCTGGAGCACGCCGCCATCGGCATCCTGCCGCTGCTGGTCATGACCGACCGCAACGACCTGGGCGGCATCTCCACCCCCATGCACCCGCAGGTGGGCCGCCCCGCCGTGTTCATCTACGACGGCCTGCCGGGCGGGGCCGGGCTGACCCGCGCCGCCTTTGCCGACGCCGACGCGCTGTTCCGGGCCACCCGCGCCGCCATGGCCGAATGCCCGTGCGAAACCGGCTGCCCCTCGTGCGTGCACTCGCCCAAGTGCGGCTCCGGCAACCGGCCCATCGACAAGGCGGGCGCGCTGTTCCTGCTGGACCGCATGGCCTGCGGCGCGCCCGAATCCGACCCGGTGCAGCCGGGGCTGGAGCAGGGGGGGACAACGCACCACGATTTCCAGTACATGGAAGAAGGGATGGCGTACCGTCGTGCAACACCCGCGCGACATGCCGAAACCGGGCCGCCCGCAACCGGCACTCCCCCCACGGAACACGCCCCCAAGGAGCACGTCATGACCCCGGACAATACCCCGAACATCCGCGACGCAGGGCCGCTCTTCGCGTCAACGCCGGACGGAAGGATTCTCGCCCCCGTGGGCCGCTACATGGTGCTGGACGTGGAAACCCGCCGCGCGGCGGCGGAGGTGGGCGGCTGGCACCGGGCCGACCGCATGGGCGTGAGCGTGGCCGTGCTGTACGACGCCGCCGACGACTCCTACACCCCCTACGAGCAGGACCGGGTGCCCGAAATGCTCGACCGCCTGCGCGCGGCGGACCTTGTGGTGGGCTTCAACATCTCTCGCTTCGACTACGCGGTGCTCTCGCCCTTCGCCCCCTACGACCTGCACACCCTGCCCACCCTGGACATGCTGGCCAAGGTCAAGGCCCGCCTGTCCTACCGCATCTCGCTGGACAACCTGGCCCAAGCCACCTTCGGCACGCCCAAGTCCGCCGATGGCCTGCAAGCCCTGCAATGGTGGAAGGAACAGCGGCTGGACCTCATCGCCGCATACTGCCGCAAGGACGTGGAAATCACCCGCGCCCTGTTCCTGCACGGCCGCGAAAAAGGCTACCTGCTGTTCACCAACAAGGACGGAAAGGCCGTCCGGGTGCCGGTGGAGTGGTAGCTGCCGGGCGGCTGCGGACAGGGCGGACGAACCAGCGCTCACGCCCCGCCCTCGCCGCGTGAGCGCCCACCCCTTTTCCGCCTCCCCCCTTCCCACGCCCGCGCCCCCGTGCTAGGGTGGAAATTCCCGGTGTCCCGTGCTTCGTCCAGAGCAGGCCAACTGGGGCAAGGCAACGCGGCAAGGCATACTTGTCCGCCGGTTGTCCCTGCGCCCATGGCACATGCACGGCCCGCCCGCGACCACAGACACACTCCCGCCCTCAAGGCTGCCCGCCAACCGCCCAACAGGAGGCATGCATGCTCCCCGCCGCGTACCAGACCTTTCTGAAGGAACTTCTGGAGTTCATCCCCCGCCGCAACGTGTTCACCGACCCCCTGCGCACCCTGGCCTACGGCACCGACGCCAGCTTCTACCGGCTCATCCCGAAAATCGTGGTGGACACCCACAACGAGGACGAGGTGGTGGGCGTCATCAAGCTGGCCAACAGGCACCGCCTGCCCATGACCTTCCGCGCGGCGGGCACCAGCCTTTCCGGCCAGGCCGTGACCGATTCCATCCTGGTCCGCCTGGGCGACGGCTGGCGCAAGTACGCCATCTTCGACAACGCCACCAAGATACGCCTGCAACCCGGCATCATCGGCAGCCACGCCAACCGGCTGCTGGCCGAATTCGGCAAAAAGATCGGGCCGGACCCGGCCTCCATCGACACCTGCAAGATCGGCGGCATCGTGGCCAACAACGCCAGCGGCATGTGCTGCGGCGTGGCCGAGAACAGCTACAAGACGCTCAGCCACATGCGCATCGTGTTCCACGACGGCACCGTGCTGGACACCTCCGACACCAAGAGCCGCGCCGCGTTCCAGCGCAATCATCCGGAAATCGTCAACGGCGTGGCCGCGCTGCGGGCGCAGATCATGGGCAAGCCGGACCTTGCCGACCTGATCACCCGCAAGTTCAAGATCAAGAACACCACCGGCTACAGCCTGAACGCGCTGGTGGACTTCGCCGACCCGTTCGACATCATCCAGCACCTGATGGTGGGCTCGGAAGGCACCCTCGGCTTCATCAGCGAGGTGACCTACCACACGGTCACCGAGCACGCCCACAAGGCGTCGGCACTGATCATCTTCCCCACCATCCGCGACGCCTGCGAGGCGACGATCATCCTGCGCCAGCAGCCCGTGTCCGCCGTGGAAATGATGGACCGCGCCTCGCTGCGCTCCGTCGAGGACAAGCCCGGCATGCCCGACGGCTTGCAGGGCCTTCCTGCCGACGCCGCCGCCCTGCTGGTGGAAACCCGCGCGGGTGACAAGCCCACCATGGACGACCAGATCGCCCGCATCACCGCGTCCATCGAGGCCATTCCCAAGATCCGCCCGGTGGCCTTCACCGACGTGCCCGCCGAATTCGGCATCCTGTGGAACGTGCGCAAGGGCCTGTTCCCGGCCGTGGGCGCGGTGCGCAAGGTGGGCACCACGGTCATCATCGAGGACGTGGCCTTCCCCATCGCCTCGCTGGCCGACGCCACCCTGGAACTGCAAACCCTGTTCGTCAAACACGGCTACGACGAGGCCATCATCTTCGGGCACGCCCTGGAAGGGAACCTGCACTTCGTGTTCACGCAGGACTTCAACACCCAGGCCGAGGTGGACCGCTACCGCGCCTTCATGGACGACGTGGCCGCCATGGTGGTGGGCACCTACTCCGGCTCGCTCAAGGCGGAGCACGGCACCGGCCGCAACATGGCCCCGTTCGTGGAACTGGAATGGGGGCGCGACGCCTTCCTGCTGATGCGCGAGCTGAAGACCCTGTTCGACCCGCACGGGCTGCTCAACCCCGGCGTGATCATCAACCCCGACGCGGAAGCGCACATCCGCAACCTGAAGCCCCTGCCCGCCGCGCACACCATCATCGACAAGTGTATCGAGTGCGGCTTCTGCGAACCCATCTGCCCGTCCAAGGACGTGACCTTCACCCCGCGCCAGCGCATCGTGGGCTGGCGCGAAATCTCGCGCATGAAGGCGGGGGACGAAAAAAGCAGTCTCCTCAAACAATTGTTCTCGGGCTACGACTACCTGGGCGACAACACCTGCGCCACCGACGGCCTGTGCGCCACGCGCTGCCCGGTGGGCATCAACACCGGCGCGTTCATCAAGGAACTGCGCGCCGACAAGGTGGGGCCGCGCGCGCAAAAGGCGGCGGACTGGGTGGCCCGCCACTACGCCGGGGTGTGCCGCACCGTGTCCGTGGCGCTGACCGGGGCGGACCTGCTGCACCGGGTGCTCGGCTCCGACGTCATGGACAAGGGCGCGAAATTCCTGCGCGTGGTCTCGCTGAAAAAGGTCCCGCTGTGGACGCGGGCCATGCCCACCGGGGCGTCGGCCCCGGCCCACGCCCCGCGCGGCCCGGTGTCCGACCGCAAGGTGGTGTACTTCCCCAGCTGCATCGCCCGCTCCATGGGTCCGGCCCGCGACGACGAGCAGCGCGATCCGCTGCCCGCCAAGACCATCGGCCTGCTGCTCAAGGCGGGCTACCACGTGCTGTTCCCGGAAAAGCTGGGCGAGCTGTGCTGCGGCCAGCCCTTCGAGAGCAAGGGCTTCAAGGCCCAGGCCGACATGAAGGCCAAGGAACTGTCCGAAGCCCTGCTGAAGGTCAGTGACAATGGCTCCGTGCCCGTGCTGTGCGACACCAGCCCCTGCCTGTACCGGATGAAGGAAACCCTGGACAAGCGCCTGAAGCTGTACGAGCCCATCGAGTTCGCGCTGGACCACCTGACGCAGGCGCTGGACTTCCGCAAGGCGGAGCGCACCATCGCCATCCACTCCACCTGCACGGCGGTGAAGCTGGGCCTGCCCGGCAAGTTCAAGCAACTGGCCGAACTGTGCGCCGAGCAGGTCATCGTGCCGGAAGACGTGTTCTGCTGCGGCTTCGCGGGCGACCGGGGCTTCAGCTTCCCGGAACTGAACGCGGGCGCGCTGAAGGAACTGCGGCGGCAGGTGGAAATCTGCGAGGAAGGCTACTCCACCAGCCGCACCTGCGAGATCGGCCTGTCGCTGCACGGCAAGATTCCGTACCGCAACATTCTGTATCTTGTGGACGAAGTGACCACGCCCAAGACGGCGTAGGGGCGGGCGAGGCCCCGCGAGGGCATGAACGAAACGACCGGGAGTGGCCGCAGGGCCGCTCCCGGTCTTGTCATGCGCGTGGGGCAAGGCGAATGGGGCAGGATGAGGACGCGCGTCCGGCACCGCGCCTACCACAGATAGGGTTCGGCCTCGCGCCACTGGAAGATGAACGGGTCGCCCGGCGGCGGAATGAGCCGGACCGCGTCCGCCGTGAACACCCAGCCGGGATTCAGCGACCCGGCGAACACGTCGCGCGGGGCAAGGCGGGCCAGCTTGCCGGGCAGCTTTTCGCGGGTCAGGTGGCCGTACACCTCCACCCACTGGCCGTCGCTCAGCCCGGCCAGGATGTCCCGCGACGCCGGAACGGGCTGTGCGAGGGCGGCGCCCTGTGCCGGGGCGGGGCGGGCGTCCGCGTGCGGCTTTCCGGCGGGCTCCCGCACGCCGGGCCGCACCGCAAAACCGCCCGCCGTGGCGTCGGCCAGGCAGCAGTACAGGCTCACCCGGAACACGGCCACCGCGCCCTGGGCGTCCAGCGCGGGGTGGCGGGTCACCGCGCCCCGGAACACGTAGCGCCCGGCCAATTCCTCCGGCCTGTTGCGCTGCTCCAGCAGGAACAGTTCCGCCAGGTTGATGCGCACGTATTCCTTGTCCGCGTACGTGGCGCGCGGCCCCAATTCGTCCTCTCCACCGTCGGGCACCGGCGCGTCGTCGAAGGAGCCGGGCTTGCCGGAGGCTTCCCAGGTGTCGGGCGGACCGGCAAACGCGTCCGGGTCGTCATAAGGAGCGGCGGGCCGGGCGGTGGGCCGGACATCGGAACCGCTCCCGGCGTCGGCGGGCGGCAGGCTGTCCGCCACCTCGCCGCCAAGCCGCCCCGTCACCATGCCTCCCTGCGGGGACGCGGCATCCAGGCCCCACCAGTCCACCGTGGCCGTCAGGCACACGCACAGCAACAGCCCCAGCAACAGCGCCCGGCGCAGGGGCACGGGGCGCGGTCCCGGCCGGGACCCAGACGAGGCTCCGGCCACGCCGCGCAGCAGCACCGCCGTGCCCAGCACGGCCAGCGCCGCGCCCGTGAGCAGGGTCAGCCACAGAAAGCGCGGGTTCAGGAGCATGGAGTAGTTGCCCGACCAGCCCAGCCAGGCGATGACCAGGGCCATGCCCCACAGCAGCGCGGCATCGGCAAGGACGGCGGCCGGGGGTCGGCGGAACATGCAGACAGGGTGGACAGAACGGACGGGGCTCATTCCAGCACCCCCAGCCCGGCCAGCAGCATGCACGCCGCCCACACGCAGAGGGTGGGCAGCACCACCAGCCGCAGCACCAGCCCGCGCCGGAACGCCGCGCCGTACATGGCCATCAGCTTCAGGTCCAGCATGGGGCCCAGCGCCACGAAGGCCAGCCGGGCCGACGCGGGAAAGCCCACGAACGAGGCGGCCACGAAGGCGTCGGCCTCGGAGCACACGCTGAGCAGCACGGCCAGCCCCATCAGGGCCGGAATGGCCAGGGCCGGGCTGTCCATGAACAGGAACAACGCCTCGGGCGGGGTGAAGGTGCGGAACGCGGCGGCGGCCAGCGCGCCGGGCAGCAGCCAGGCGCAGGCGTCCAGCAGGTCGGCGGTCATGTGCCGGGCCACCCCGTGCAGTTGCGCCGCGCGGGACACGGTGACGGAGGACGCGGCGAAAGCGGGTGACGCGGCCAGGGCGTCCTCCACCTCGCGGAAGTGCGGCAGCAGCGGCGCTTCAACGAGGTGCGGGAGGGGGCGGTCTTCGTCATGGTCATGCCCGCAGCCGCACCCGCAGGCGTCCGGCAAACCGGACGCGCCCGGCGAATTGGGGCGCAATGCGCGGTCCACGGCCATGCGGCGCACGGAAACGCCCACCGCCACCGCCGTGGCGGCCACCACCGCCGCGCGCAGCCCGGTCATCAGCACATCGCCGCGAAAGGCCACCCAGGTGGAAACCATGACCACCGGGTTCACCACCGGCGCGGCCAGCATGTAGGCCACGGCAGCGGGCACAGGCACCCCCTTGGACAGCATGCGCCGCACCACGGGCACCACCCCGCATTCGCAGGTGGGCAGCACCGTGCCCAACGCCACCCCGAAGGCCAGCGCCCCCGGCAGGGATTTGGGCGCCCGCCGCTCCACCCAGGCGCGCGGCACGAACACCTCCATGCAGGCGGACACCAGCGAGCCCAGCACCAGGAAGGGCAGGGCTTCGAGAAACACGGCAAGCGCGGTCTGGGCGAGATGGATGAGGCGTGCGTCCATGGGATGGCGGGGATGGCGGGAATGGTGTGGATGGTGCGGTGACGGGAAAATGGCGGACGGTGGAACGGCCGGTGGATGCGCACCGCCACGCCCGCATACCCCGCGCGCGGCACGAATGCAACCGGGTTGCATCCATGGCGTCCGCCGCTCCCGGTTTGCGGCACATTCATATGTCCATTCCACGCCGGACATGATATGCAACCGGGAAAACACCCCGCACTTCCGCTGCTCTCGCCTGTAGCGACCGCTCCTATCAGCATTCATTCATGTAAAATAAATATTCATTATTTATTTCACATAAACCTCACAAAAATACCTGGCGTCACCCTGCTTCGCTTGTGCGCAAAGTGCATTTTTTCGCATTCCCGTTTTCCGTTGCCCGGTTTTTTCACGGCTGGTAGGGGCGGCCTACCGACACGCCGCCATCCCGTATCCGGCTGCCCCGGCTGGCAGGCCCAGGCAGAACCACCGGATGCGCACCACGGCCCCGCCGAAGGCTCGCACCCTCCTTCGCCGGGAGCATCGCCGGTTCCATCCCCCGCCTGCGCGGGCATGACGAGCATGCCCTGACAAGCCCAGGCAGGAACGGACAGGAACGGATGCGGCGTCCCGCCACAGGCTGCGCGGCAGCGCCGCGCCCAGGCAGGCACGACACGCAACACGGGCCGCACGCCCGAGGAGAACGCACATGTCGCTGAGCTACAAGGAAATGCAGCAGGTCCTGATGGACGAACTGCGTCTGTACCACTACCCCATCGCCGTCAAATTCTTCTTCGACGAGGCGGAACTGGAAACCTTCAAGGAAAAGGCCGAGTTCTACCTGCCCGTGAAGCCCATGACCTTCTGCCAGTGGGAAATCGCCGCGCGCATGAAGGGCCAGACCGTGCTGTCCGGCCCCGAGGGCCTGGGCTGCTCCAACGCCCTGGTGTCCTTCGGCTGGAAGGAAATCGACGACAACGAGATCAAGAGCCACGCCAAGTACGTGCGCGACCTGGCCCAGGCCGAACGCTTCGTGCGTTCCAAGCCGCGCCTGCCCGAAGGGCTGAAGGCCATCGCCGTGGGGCCGCTGGGCGACGCCGTGGTCGATCCCTCGGTCATCCACTTCTACTGTGACAACATGCAGGCCTACCACCTGGCCGTGGACTACATGGCCGCCACCGACCAGCACCCGCTGAAGACCAACGTGACCATGAACTCCTCGGCCTGCGGCGGCACCGTGTACTCGTACCTGGAAAAGACCGCCAACATGCTGCCCGCCTGCTCCGGCAGCTACAACGCGGGCAAGACCGAGCGCGGCGAGATCAACTTCGTCATCCCCGGCGAACACATGGGCCTTACCGTGGAACGCCTGCTGGAACGCAAGCGCAACCTTGGCAGCAGCGCCATCACCCGCCCCGGCGACAACTTCCCCGGCGCGGACGTCTGCAAGAACTGTCCGCTGATCATCTTCAAGAAAGAAAAGTAGGCACGACGGGGGCCGCCGCCATGTCGCCCCCCGTGGGCGGCGGCCCCCGTTCCCGTTTCGGAAGCGCACCGAAAACCATCCCAAGGAGAGAGACCGTGTCCAAGCACACCAAACACCTGCTGTTGCTCGCGGCCGTCGTTGCCGTCAGCCTTCTGTGGTTCGAGCCCGCCTGGGCCGACAAGCTGTCCGACGCCATCGACGGCGCCGTCCAGGCCGGCAAGGTCAAGCCCGACGACCCCAAAGGCTTCCTCGGCATTCCCGGCGCCCCCCACGTCAGCCCCATCCTGTCCTTTGCCTGGGCGATCTGGGTGGGCTGGATATTCTCCACCGTGGGCGCGTTCGGCGGCGTCATGGCCGGTGTCGGCCACATGACGGTGTTCGGCCTTGGCGGCTACGTCAAGACGCTGGGCAAGGACCTGCCCCTGAACAAGATGGCCACCGACTCCATCCGCGCGTCCAACCAGTGGCTGGTGGGCTTCTCGTCCCTCATCTCCTCGTTCAACTACTACAAGATGGGCCGCCTGGTGCTGCCGCTGGCCCTGGCCCTTGGCGCGGGCTCGCTGCTGGGCGCGTGGGGCTCGGCCACGTTCTTCGCGGGCAAGGTGTCGTTCTCGCAGTACCAGGGCTACTTCGGCCTGTTCGTGCTGGTGCTGGGCGTGTACCTGTTCTGGGAAACCTCTCCCGCCGGCCAGGCTTCCAAGAAGAAGGCCAAGGAAGCCGCCAAGGCTTTCGAAGAAGCGGTGAAGAAGATCAAGAGCGGCGAGCAGGTGGATGAAAAGTCCATCGGCGTGCACGTCATCTCCACCAGCCTCACCCGCTGCGTGTTCACCTTCTCGGGCGTGGAATTCTCGTTCAACCCCATCCTGCCCGTGGTGGGCGGCATCGTCATCTCCGCCATCGCCGCGTTCCTCGGCGTGGGCGGCGGCTTCCTGCTGGTGCCCTTCCTGACCAGCATCTCGCAGCTGCCCATGTACCTGGCCGCCGGCACCTCTGCCCTGGCCGTGCTCATCTCCATGGTCACCTCCATCGCCACCCTGGTCAGCAAGGGCACCCCGCTCGACTGGACCCTGATCGGCACCGAACTGGTGGGCATCTTCCTGGGCTCCATCATCGGCCCCCGCACCTCCAAGTACTTCTCCGACATGTGGCTGAAGCGCCTCTTCATCGTGCTGGCCCTGTACGTCGGCATCGACTACGTGCTGCGCGGCTTCTTCAACTACCGCATCTTCGGCTAGCCGAGTCCGCTCCGCGATACGCCGGGGGGCGGGGCCTGCGCCCCGCCCCCCTTCACTTTTCTTCCGAACAGAGGCAACCTGCACCCATCATGGATACCCTGCACGCCGCCCTTGCCTGGCTGGACCCCCTGTTCATCGCGCCCTACCGCCTGCCGGGCAACGCCCTGGCGGGCTTCGCGCTGGGCACGGCCGTGCTGGCCCTGTGGTGCATCGCGTTCGGCAGCGCGCTGTCGCTGTGCGCCACGCGCATCAACCGCCGCCGCCTGGCGGAGCTGCGCCACGGCATGGAACATCATCACAAGCTGTCGGAAGCGGCCCTGCGCGCGGGCGACAAGGAAAGCTACAAGGCGGTCAACAGGCAGGCCCACGAGGCGTTCGGCCACTATTTCTCGCTGGGCGGGGCCATGTTCTGCGTGTCCATCATCCCCCTGCCCTTCGCCCTGGCCTGGATGGACATGCGCTTTGCCGGGGCCACGCCGGAACTGCCGTGGGACGCCCCGCTCATCGGGCAGCAGCCCTCCATCCTGTTCTGGTTCCTGCTCCTGTACATTCCGCTGCGCATCATCTATGCCAACGTCATGTCCAGAATAGGGTGGTTCACCCGCTTGCAGGCCTGGGCCGCCACGCCGCCCGCCAACATCCCCCGCGAAGAACCCGCGCACGCCCCCGCCCCCGGCGACCCCGGCTGTCGGGACGGCCGGGACGGCCGGGGCGGCCAGGGCGGCTAGGGCCGCCTTTCCCTTCCGGAGCCACACGGTGCGCACCCGCTTTCTCGCCATAGCCGCCCTCGTCATAGCCATCGCCGCCGCCATCCAGCTGTGGTGGGACGCGGAACCCGTGACCCGGGTGGACATGACCCGCCGGGCCGAGGTGAAGGCGCCCGAGGCGGTGCCCGCCATCACCTACGCCTACCTGCCGCAGTATTCCCACTCCACCTCGTACCTGCGCCACCGCGCCCTTGTGGAATACCTCCAGAAGGCCACCGGCCTCGCCATCCGCCAGGTGTTCCCCGACACCTTCGAGGCGCACCGCCGCATGGTGGAACGCGGCGAGATAGACATCTCGTTCTCCAACCCCATGACCTACGTGCTGCTGGCGCAAAGCGGCGCGCGGGCCTTCGCGGGCATCGTCGAACCCTCGGGCCGGGCCACCTTCCGGGGGCAGATCATCGCCCGGGCCGACAACTCGGCCATCAAGAACGAGCGGGACTGCCGGGGCAAGCGCTGGATCGCCGTGGATCCCTATTCCGCCGGCGGCTACCTGTTCGTGCTGGGCCATTTCCACGACAAGGGGCTGTCCGAAAGCGACTTCGCCGAAATCGCCTTTGCCCCCGGCCCCGGCGGCAAGCAGGAAAAGGCCGTGCTCGGCGTGTACGCGGGCCGCTACGACATCGCCTCCATCCGCGAAGGCACCCTGGGCATCCTGGAAGGCAAGGTGGACCTGTCCGCCCTGAAGGTGGTGGCCAACACCCGCGAATACCCCAGCTGGGTCTACGCCGCGCGCAAGGGGCTGGACCCGGACATCGTGCAGCGCATCGCCGCCGCCATGTTCGCCCTTTCGGAAAACGACCCCGAGCACGAACGCATCCTGGCCGCGGCGGGCATGCGCGGCATCATTCCCACCACCGACAGCGACTACGACCCCTGCCGCGAACTGTTCTCCAAGCTACGGCTGGACTCGTCCAAGGTAGGCGTCGAATGAACCCGCTGCGCCGCCTGAACTTCCGCCGCAAGCTCAACCTCGGCATCACGCTCATCGTGCTGTTCGTGGCCGCGCTGCTGTCGGTGTTCGTCACGCGCATCGCGGCCAACGCGCTCATCGAGGAAAGCAAGCGGCGCGGCGCGGTGCTGGCCTCCAACCTGGCCCTGCGCGCGGCCGACCCCATGCTGTCCACCGACTTCCTGCGCCTCAGGAACCTGGTGGACGAAGTGCTGAACGTGGACAGCGACATCGTCTACGCCTTCATCGTGGACGACCGCGGCCAGGTGCTGGCCCACACCTTCGGCCGCACCTTCCCGCTGGACCTGCTGGAAACCAACAAGGCCGAGGACGGCCACCTTGCCGTGCGCCTGCTGGACACCGGGCGCGAGCGCATCTACGACTTCGCCGCGCCGGTGATGGTGGGCGGGCGCGAGTTCGGCGCCGTCCGCATCGGCCTTTCGCGCACCAAGGTGCTGGACGTGGTCAACGGCATGATCCTGGCCATCAGCGGGCTTTCGGTGGTGGCGCTGCTGGTGGCCGTGGTCATCAGCGCCCACTTCGCCAAGCGCATCACCGCCCGCATCGGCGCGCTGAAGGTGCACGCCGAGGAAATCGTGCGCGGCAACCTGCACCTGCCCGCCACCACCTCCCTGCGCCGCAACTGCTGGGAACAGCGGCTGTGCGGCCGCACCGACTGCCCCGCCTACGGCGACACCGAACGCCGCTGCTGGTACGTCAAGGGCACCGCCTGCGCCGGGTGCGACGGCCGGGCCTACCCCGCCAAGCTCGCCCAGTGCCGCCAGTGCGAGGTGTACGAAACCTTCGCGGGAGACGAGATAGAGGAACTGGCCGACACCTTCGACGTCATGGCCCACGCCCTGCGCGCCCACATCGCCGACCTGCGCGAGACCGAGCGCGACCTGACCCGTCAGCAGGGCATCATGCGCACCATCCTGGAAGTCACCCCCGACCGGATGGCCCTGCTGGACGAACACCTGCGCTATCTTTCCGTGAACAAGGCCTTTGCCGACTGGCTGGGCCTGCCCCCGTCCGGGATCATCGGCAAGAACGACTTCGAGCTGTTCCCGCGCGATACGGCCGAGATGCGCGTGGCCGAGAACCGCGCCGTCCTCACCACCGGCATGCCCGTGTACCGCGAGGCGCAGGACCGCCGCGACGTCCTGAACCAGAGCGGGGGCCAGAGCGGGGGCGACAGCGGGGGCGGGAATGGAAGCGGGGCCGGAAGCGACGCCGCCGCGGACTTCGGCCACGGCCGCGACGAATGGTTCCACCTGGTCAAGGTGCCCGTGTTCGACGAGGGCGGGCGCATCATCGGCGTGCTGTCCACCGCGCGCGACATCACCGCCATCCGCAGCTACCAGGACCAGCTCATCCAGTCGCAGAAGATGGAATCCGTGGGCAAGCTGGCCGGGGGCGTGGCGCACGAGATCAACACCCCCCTCGGCATCATCCTGGGCTATGCGCAGCTGCTGCAAGAGGACGTGCCCGCCGAAAGCCAGATGCACCAGGATCTGCAAATCATCGAGAAGCAGGCCAAGTTCTGCCGCAAGATCGTCTCCGACCTGCTGGGCTTCTCGCGCCAGACCCAGAGCCAGAAGAAGGAGATGTGCTTCAACAACTCCATCATGGAAGTGGTCTCGCTGGTGCGCCACACCTTCTCGCTGGAGAACGTGACCATCCTCGCCGACCTCGACGACCGGCTGCCCGTCATCTACGGCGCGCCCGAAAAGCTGAAGCAGGTGTGGATGAACCTCTTGCACAACGCCTCGGGCGCCATGCCCGGCGGCGGGCTGATCAAGGTGCGCACCCGGCTGGACATCGTGAACATGACCGTCACCGCCTGGTTCGCCGATACCGGCATCGGCATCCCCGAACCCAACCTGCAACAGATCTTCGACCCGTTCTTCTCCACCAAGCCCGTGGGCAAGGGCACCGGCCTCGGACTGTCCGTGTCCTTCGGCATCATCGAGGACCACGAAGGCTTCATCGAAGCCCACAGCCCCCTGCCGCCCGGCTTCATCGACGAAGATATGCCCCAGGGCGCCGTGCGCGGCCCCGGCTCGGTGTTCCGCGTGGTCCTGCCCCTGGAACCCCAAGGGGCCGCCGACCTGCCCGACATCGACCCCAGGGAGAAGGTGCAGCCGGAAGACCCGGCAGAAAATGCGAAAGAACGAACCGGGGAGGGGACCCTTTGACAAGGGTCTCCCTCCCCGAACCCCTCCCCCCCAAATTTTTCATTTGTGGGGAGCGAAGGAAGGAAGCCCATGGCGGACATCATCGTGCTGGACGACGTCATCGACGCGGGCGTGCTCATCAAGCGCATCCTGGAGCGCAAGGGGCACGCGGTCTCGGTGTTCACGGACGAGGAGGAGGCCATCGCCCACGTGCGCGGCAAGGGCGCGGACCTGGCCATCCTGGACATGAAGCTGCGGCGCATGACAGGGGTGGAAGTGCTGGAAGAGCTGAAGAAGCTGCGCCCGGACATCCGGGTCATCATGCTCACCGGCTACCCCACGCTGGAGACGGCCCGCGAATCGTTGCGCCTGGGGGCCAACGAGTACTGCGTGAAGCCCATCGACAAGGACGAACTGGAAAGCAAGGTGGCCGAGGTGCTGGGCGCGTAGCGTCCCTGCGATATCTTTCCGTCACCACGGCTTGCCCACCGAAGGAGCGCAATGGCCATCGGCGAACTGTTCCGTCACTGGACCTACCAGGTCTTCGCGCCCGGCACCCTGCTGCGGCGCAAGTACAACGCCTTCCGCGAACTGCTGCGGCACGACTCGCGCAGCCTCGAACTCATCGCCGAACTGGAGGACATCCACTACGGCAACGAGAAGGTGGACTGGTCGCGCGTGATCGAACTGGCCGACCAGCTGGACGACGCGGTGCGCGCCATGCTGGGCCAGCTGATGGAGATGAACCCCGCCCGGTACATGGGCCTGGCCGACTACTGCAACAAGATCGCCTTCTACATGCGCATGGCCGTCAGCGTGCCCGAGCCGGACCTTGCGCCCCCCTACGTCATCCCCCTGGCCGAGGCGCACCAGCGCCCGGACCGGGCGGGCGGCAAGGCCGCGCGCCTGGCCGCCGTGCGGCGCGAGACCATGCTGCCCGTGCCCGACGCCACGGTGGTCACCGCCGCCGCCTACCACTACTTCATCGAGCACAACGAACTGCGCGAGCCCATCGACGCGCGCCTGCGCCGCCTGCGCCTGTCGCGGCCGGACGAGCTGGCCGCCATCTCCGAGGAGTTGCGGGCCATGATCCTGGAGGCGGAACTGCCGCCCCGGCTGGAGGAGGACATCCTTACCGCCGCCTACGCCATGAGCCCCCAGCGCGCCCCGCTGGCCGTGCGCAGCAGCGCCGTGGCCGAAGACGGCCCGGTGTCCTTCGCCGGGCAGTACGCCAGCGTGCTGCGGGTGGAGCCCGCCCACGCGGGCACCGCCTGGAAGCGGGTGGTGGCCTCCAAGTACCAGCCGCGCGCGCTGTCCTACCGCATCCTGCACGGCCTGGCCGACGCGGAAACCCCCATGGCCGCGCTGCTCATGCCCATGCTGGACGCGGCCTGCGCCGGGGTGATCTACACCCGCGACCCCGACCCGCCGCGCCGCCTGCCCGCCGAGGAACTGGCCGAGGGCGTCACTGCCGTGCACGCCGTGGCGGGCACCGGCGACGTGCTGGTCAGCGGCGACACGCCCGCGCAATCGGCGTGGCTGTCGCGCAGGCCGCGCAGCCGCATCCTGGAACGGCCCGCGCCGGGAGCGGCGGAACAGCCACGGGGCCAGACCCACCCGGCGCCCGCCACCCCCCTGCTGACCACGCCACTGCTGACCACAGAGGACATGAAGCGGCTGGCCCGCTACGGCCGTGAACTGGAACACCTGTTCGGAGAACCGCAGGACGTGGAATGGGTGCTGGACCAGACAGGGCGCATCTTCATCGTGCAGTCGCGCCCGGTGCCCGGCGGCACGGAGCACGGCGTCGTGCCGGAGCGGGCCGCCGGGGTGGATGACGCGGGGGATGCCGCCCCGGCAGCCGACGCATCCCACGACGCGCTGCCCCTGCTGGCCGAAGGCAGCGAGCCGGTCTCCGCCGGGGTCGGCAGCGGCACGGCCCGCCACGCGGCCATCTGCTGCGAGATCGGCGACATGCCCCAGGGCACCGTGCTGGTCACCACCACCCTCGGTCCCTCGCTGACCCGGATCATTGACCGGCTGGAAGCCGTGGTGGCCCAGACCGGCAGCCGGGCCTGCCATTTCGCCTCGGTGGCCCGCGAGTTCGGGCTGCCCGTGGTCACCGGCATCGCCGACCCGTTCACCGCCATCCCCGACGGGGCCGTGGTCACCGTGGACGGGGCCACCGGCCGCATTCACGGGGGCAGGCCGCCCCACGAAAAAGGGGACGGCACGCTGCCCCGCGCCCGGCGCAGGGCGGCGGCTGCGGCCCGCGAACGCCACGGCGGCATGCGCAGGCTGGCGCGGGCCATGCAGCACATCGCCAGGCTGAACCTGACGGACCCGGCCTCCAGCGACTTCGCGCCGGAGAACTGCCGGTCCATGCACGACCTGGTGCGCTTCGCCCACGAGCGCGGCGTGGCCGAGATGTTCTCTCTCGTGGGGCGCGGCGGGCGCGGCCTTGGCGGGGCCAAGAAGCTGCGCACCGACGTGCCCATGATCATGTACGTGCTGAACATCGAGGACGGGCTGTTCCCCACGGCGGCGGGCAAGGAGGAGATCGGCCCCGACGACTTCCGCTCCACGCCCATGTGGGCGCTGTGGTTCGGCCTGTCCGCCGCGCGCGAGCTGTGGGCCAACATGCCCCCGGCGGCGGACTGGAACGAGCTGGACCGCATCAGCGCGGGCATCTTCCGGCGCGACGCGCCCCAGCTTGCCAGCTACGCGGTCATCTCCGCCCACTACGCGCACCTGATGATGCGCTTCGGCTACCATTTCGCGCTGGTGGACACCCTGTGCGCGCCGGAAGACCGCACCAACTACATCCAGTTCCGGTTCAAGGGCGGCGGCGCGGCGGCGGAAGGGCGCGAGCTGCGCATCCGCGTGCTGGAACGGGTGCTGGCCCGGCAGGGCTTTGCCGTGAAGACGCGCGGCGACCTGCTGGACGCCCGGCACGGCCCGGACGCCGAGGCGGTGATCCAGAAGCGCCTGGCCATGCTGGGCATGCTGCTGGCGGAAACCCGCCTGCTGGACGTGCGCATCGGCGACGCCGACGAGGCCGAGGCCATGGCCGACGACTTCCTGGCCCGGCTGGACACGGCGGGCGGGGGCGCGCCATGAGCGGGTCCGGCGCGTCGCCGCCAGCGTCTTCGCCGGGTGGGGGCGGCCCGCGCCGGGGCGGCCTGCTGCTGCGCGCCGCGCGCGGGGTGGCCGCCTTCCTGCGCGACGCCCTGACCACCCAGGCCCCCTCGGGCCATCCCGCGTTCCCGGTCACCTGGGTCACCCCGCACATCGCCGCCGGGCCCGCGCCGGTAACGCGCGAGCACCTCGACGCCCTGCGCGAGCAGGGCATCCAGGCCATCCTGAACCTGTGCGAGGAATTGTGCGTGCTGGCGGAACTGGAGCAGGAGCAGGGCTTCGACGTGTTCTACCTGCCCATAGAGGACGAGCACGCCCCGGACGAGGCCGCCCTGGAACAGGCCCTGGACTGGCTGGACGAGGCCGTGTACCTGGGTCGCCGGGTGTACATCCACTGCCGCTACGGCATCGGCCGCACCGGCACGGTGCTCAACGCCTACCTGTTGCGCCGGGGCATGGGCCAACGCCGCACCGAACGGCTGATGCGCCGCCTGCGCTCCAAGCCCGCCAACTACCGCCAGTGGAGCGCCCTGCGCCGCTACGGCCGCCGCAACCGTCCCCTGACCCTGCGCGAACCCGCGCCCGAACCCGCCCGTCACGACGACCTGTTGCCCGTGCTGGCCGAATACGAGGCTTTGGCCGCCCGGCTGGACGCGGCCCTGCGCGCCATGCCCGGCATGGCCGACGCGCCGCAGTGCGGCCGCGACCACGCCCGCTGCTGTCGCGTGCCCCCGGTGGTGACGCTGGTGGAGGCGGCGGCCCTGGCCCGCAGCGCCGACACCCTGCTTACCGCCGCCCAGCGCGGGGCCGTGCAGGAGGCCTGCCGCGCGCACCGCGCCGTGTCCGCGCACATGACGGAAGAAGACGGAACGGCACGCGGGGCGAGCGGCGGCGACGCCCCGGCGGACCGGATCGCCTGTCCGCTGCTGGCCCGGACGGCGCGGGCCACGGATGCGGGCGCGGATGCGGATGCCGGGGACACCGCCCCGGCGGCGGACATGGGCGCACCCGATGAGCCGGACGGGCGGTGCATGCTGTTCGCCCGCCGCCCGCTGCGCTGCCGCCTGTCCGACATCCCTCCTTCCCCCGGTCTGCCGCCCGCCCCCGGCACCCCCGATGACGACGGCGAGCGCGAGCGGCTATGGGTGGGCATGCTGGAGCGGCCGCTGGAAGACCTGTCGCGCCGTACCTTCACGGCCCTGGCCGGGTGCGAGCCCGCCGGGGACCCGCCCTGCTTCCCCCTGCCGGAAGTGCTGTCCGGCCGCTACGTGCAGACCGTGTTCCACGCCATCGCCTGCCTGCTGCGGCCCGCAGCGACCGGTGACGGGGGCAACGGGGGCGACGGGACTACGCCCCCGGCTCCCTGACGGGCTCGCCCGGATACGGCGCGCAGCCGCACGAACGGGCCAGCAGTTCCAGCACGGCCTGGGCGGCGCGCTCCGACGAGGCCGGGTTCTGGCCGGTGACCAGCAGCCCGTCCACCACCACGTGTGGCTCCCACAGCGGGCCGCGCTCGTATTTCGCGCCAAGGCGCGTCAGTTCGTCCTGCAACAGGAAGGGCACCACCCGCGACAGGCCCACCGCGTCCTCCTCGGCGTTGGAGAACCCGGTCACGTTGCGCCGGGCCACCAGCGGCTTGCCGTCCGGCGCGGTGGCCCGCGCCAGCACGGCCGGGCCGTGGCACACCGCCGCCACGGGCTTGCCCGAGCGGTGCATGTTCTCGATGATGGCCAGCGAACGCGCATCGTCCACCAGGTCCCACAGGGGGCCGTGCCCGCCGGGGTAGAACAGCACGTCGTAGTCCTCGGGCCGCACCTCGGCCAGGGGCACGGTGTCCTTCAGGGCGGCCATGGCCGCCGGGTCCGCCGTGAAGCGACGGGTTGCCTTGCTCCCGGCTTCTTCCGTCTCGCTGCGCGGGTCCACGGGCGCGGTCCCGCCCTTGGGCGAGGCCAGGGTGACCCGCGCCCCGGCGTCCACGAACACGTAATAGGGCGCGGCCAATTCCTCCAGCCACAGCCCGGTCTTGTGGCCGGTATCGCCCAGCCTGTCGTTGGACGTGACGATCATCAGCACCTTCATGGCAACCTCCATATGTGACGGCGGCATGCGGCCTGCCGTGGCGAATGCGGAAATTCCGGGACGGGCGGCGCGCCGCGCATGACCCGCGTCCGGAGACGAAGAGGGGGAGCCTCCATTATCTCAACATAGTGAAGGCCGGGGGAGCGGGCAAGAGGAAAGACGCGCGGCAGGCCGGACGGCGCCCGTAACGCAACCGCCCCGCCGGACATGTCCGGCGGGGCGGTGTTTCAATGGCTTGCGGCGGCGTGTGCCCTACGCAATGCCGAACCTGGCCTTGGCCTCCCGGCGGCGGGCATGCAGGATGGGCTCGGTATAGCCCGAGGGCTGCTCGCGGCCCAGCAGCACCAGGTCGCACGCGGCCTGGAAGGCCACGCTGGCGCCGAAGTCGGCGCTCATGGGCCGGTAGGCCGGGTCGCCTTCATTCTGGCGGTCCACCACGGCGGCCATGCGCTTGAGCACCTCCACCACCTGCTCGCGGGTGCAGATGCCGTGGTGCAGCCAGTTGGCGATGTGCTGGCTGGAAATGCGCAGGGTGGCCCGGTCTTCCATCAGCCCCACGTCGGTGATGTCCGGCACCTTGGAGCAGCCGATGCCCTGTTCCACCCAGCGCACCACGTACCCCAGGATGGACTGGGCGTTGTTGGCCAACTCCTCCTCCACCTCCTGCGGGGTGGGGCGTTTCGCCGGGTCTTCCGGCAGCAGGGGCAGGGTCAGCAGGTCGGCCAGGGTGGCGCGGCGCTGGCCCGCCAGGGTCTTCTGCACGGCGGCCACGTCCACCGCGTGGTAGTGCATGGCGTGCAGGGTGGCGGCGGTGGGAGAGGGCACCCACGCGCAATTGGCCCCGGCCTTCGGGTGGGCAATCTTGGTTTCCACCATCTCGCGCATCATGTCCGGCTTGGCCCACATGCCCTTGCCGACCTGCGCGCGCCCGGCAAGGCCGCAGGCCAGGCCCACGTCCACGTTCCAGTCCTCGTAGGCGGTGATCCAGCGTTCGCCGCGCATGGCGTTCTTGCGCACCACCGGACCCGCCTCCATGCAGGTATGAATCTCGTCGCCGGTGCGGTCCAGGAAGCCGGTATTGATGAAGATGACCCGCTCGGCCGCCGCGCGGATGCATTCCTTCAGGTTCAGGGTGGTGCGGCGCTCCTCGTCCATGATGCCGATCTTCAGGGTGTTGCGCGGCATGCCCAGGGCGTCTTCGGCCATGCGGAACAGCTCCACGGTGAAGGCCACCTCTTCCGGCCCGTGCTGCTTGGGCTTGACGATGTACACCCCGCCCGTCCGGCTGTTGCGGTAGCGGGCCGTGCCGCGCAGGTCGTGCAGGGCGATGTAGGCCGTGGCCAGGGTGTCCAGCATGCCCTCGGGAATCTCTTCGCCGGACCGGGCGAGCACCGCGTCGGTGGTCATCAGGTGGCCCACGGTGCGCACCAGCAGCAGGCTGCGGCCGGGCAGCGCGAACGGCGCGCCATCGGGGCCGACGTACTCGCGGTCGGGGTTCAGGGTGCGCAACACGTTGCGCCCGCCCTTGGGGAATTCGGCCGACAGGTCGCCCCGGAACAGGCCCAGCAGGTTGCGGTAGGCCAGGGCCTTGTCCGCCCCGTCCACCACGGCCACGGAGTCCTCGCAGTCGAGGATGGTGGTCATGGCCGCCTCCAGCACCACGTCCCTGACCCCGGCGGCATGCTCGCGGCCGATGGCGTGCTCGCGGTCGATGCGGATTTCCGCGTGCAGGCCGTGGTTGCGCAGCAGCACCGCGCCGTTGCCTTCGGCGGGCGCGCCGGAATGCCCGGCGAAGCGGTCCGGGTCGGCCAGGCCCGTTTCCGCGCCGTCCTTCAGGGTGACCGTCAGGCGGCCGCCGCGCACGTCGTAGCGCGCCGCGTCGGCATGGCTGCCCCTGGCCAGCGGGAAGGCCTGGTCCAGGAAGGCGGCGGCCCGCGCCACCACCAGCGCCCCGCGCGCGGGATTGTACGCGCCGCCGCGCGGCGCTCCGCCCTCTGCCGGGTCTTCGGGAATCACGTCGGTGCCGTACAGGGCGTCGTACAGGCTGCCCCAGCGGGCGTTGGCCGCGTTCAGGGCGTAGCGGGCGTTGGTGATGGGCACCACCAGTTGCGGCCCGGCCACCAGGGCGATTTCCGGGTCCACCCCTTCGGTGGTCACGGCGAAGTCCGGCCCCTCGGCCACCAGGTAGCCGATGGACCGCAGGAAGGCCTCGTAGGCGGCCCCGTCGTGCGGAGCGCCGCGCCGCTCGCGGTGCCAGGCGTCGACGGCGTCCTGCAATCCGGCCCGTTTCGCCAGCAGGGCGCGGTTCCTGCCGGTCATGGTCTCCACCATGTTCTCGAGGGCCGTCCAGAACCGGTCGGGGTCCACGCCGGTGCCCGGCGCGATGTCGCGGACGATGACGTCATACAGCGGCGCTGCGATCTGCAGGCCACCCACCTGAACGCGCTGCGTCATGTTGTGCTCCTGTAAGTTGGCGGAACGGAACGGGCCGGAAACGGAACCTGCGGACGGAATCGGCGCGCGGGGCGGGCAGTCCGGCGCAAACCGGCGGCGCGGGATGCCGGATGCCCGCCAGCGCGGACTCCGGCCCCATTTCAGGCATACCCGGCCCGGCCGCCCATTGCAACGCCCCGTTCGTGACCCAGGTCACCGACAGGCGCGCCGCACATGCGAAAATGATTGCACGGGCACTGGCATCCGGTGTAGCGCTGCTTTCTACCGGCAAAGTCCGTCCCGCGCGGCACCATCCGAAAGGCACGGCCGCGCCGCGTTCCATCACCGTCCCGCCCCTCCGGCCGCCGCCCTTTGCGGGCGCCGGAAGGGCCACACCATGCACGTATGGCACCGCAAGGGGGGCTTTGCATGCGCAACGTCAGAATCGGCACCCGTCTCGTTTCCTGTTTCATCTTCGTCGCCCTGCTTTCCATGGGCCTCGGCATCACGGGCTACGTCAGCATGCGCGAACAACTGGCCGCGCAGACCGAACTTTCCGACGTGTACCTGCCGGGCATCGAATCCCTGGCCCAGGCGCGCTTCAACCTGCGCAACGTCACCGTGGCCCACCGCACCCTGCTCATCCCCGGCCTGGCCGACAGGGCCCGCCAGTACAAGAACCTGGCGGACGCGGTCACGGCCTTCAAGTCGGGCATCGCCCGGTACGAGGCCATCGAGCACGGCGCGTCCGAACAGGCCGAGTGGCGCGAATTCCTGGACAGCCTTGCCGCCTTCGAGCGCGACATGGCCGAGGCCGCCGCCCTCATCGGCGGCTGGGAACGCAACCCCGGCGATACCGCCGCCCACGACAAGGCCGCGGCCTTCGTGCTGGGCCCGGCCACGGAGCGCAGCCGCGTGCTGTTCAAGGAACTGGGCGACGTCATTTCCGTGAACATGGCCTCGGCCAAGGCCCAGCAGCAGGCCGCCGCGCAGACCGCCTCTGGGCGGCGCACGATGATCTCCGTGCTGATGGTGGCCGTGCCCGCCCTGGCGCTGCTGGCGGGCGTGCTGCTGACCGTCTCCATCGTGCGGCCGCTGCGGCGCGGGGTGGTGTTCGCCTCTGCCGTGGCCGAAGGACGGCTGGACACCCGGCTGGACATCGACCAGCGCGACGAGGTGGGTCAGCTGGCCGACAGCCTGCGCACCATGGTGGACAACCTGAAGACCAAGATCGGCGAGGCCGAGGCCGCCACCCGCGACGCGGCGGCCGAGGCGGAACGCGCCCGCGCGGCCATGGCGCAGGCGGAGGAAGCCACCCGGCGCGCCCAGTCGGCGCGGCGCGAGGGCATGCTGGCCGCCGCCGGACAGTTGCAGGGCGTGGTGGAGGTGGTGGGGTCCGCCTCGGAACAGCTTTCCGCCCAGATCAGCCAGTCCACCCAGGGGGCGGCCGTGCAGTCGCAGCGCGTGGCGGAAACCGCCGCCGCCATGGAAGAGATGAACGCCACCGTGCTCGAGGTGGCCCGCAACGCCTCGCAGGCGGCGGAAACCGCCGAGCACGCCCGGCAGAAGGCCGACACCGGGGCCGCCGTGGTGGGCCGCGTGGTGGAAGAGATAGGCGCCGTGGAACGCCAGGCCGTGGCCCTGAAGGACGACATGGCCGACCTTGGCCGCCGCGCCGACGGCATCGGCAAGATCATGAACGTGATTTCGGACATCGCGGACCAGACCAACCTGCTGGCGCTCAACGCCGCCATCGAGGCGGCGCGCGCGGGCGACGCCGGGCGCGGATTCGCCGTGGTGGCCGACGAGGTGCGCAAGCTGGCCGAAAAGACCATGCAGGCCACCCGCGAGGTGGGCGAGGCCATCACGGGCATCCAGCAGGGCACCCGCCGCAACGTGGAGCACGTGGAGCGCGCCGTGGCGTCCATCGAGGAGGCCACCGGCCTTGCGGGCAGTTCCGGCGAGGCCCTGCGCGAGATCGTCACCCTGGTGGAACAGGCCACCGACCAGGTGCGCTCCATCGCCACGGCCAGCGAGCAGCAGTCCGCCGCCAGCGAGGAGATCAACCGGGCCGTGGACGAGATCAACCGCATCTCGGGCGAGACCTCCGCCGGCATGAACGAGTCGGCCCGCGCGGTGGAAGAACTGGCGACCCAGGCCCATTCGCTGCGCAGGCTCATCGAGCGCATGCAGCACGACGAAGCGTAAGCCGCGGCAACGCATGCGATGACATGGGGCGGGACGCCACGGCAACGGCCGGGCGTCCCGCCCTTTTCGCGCCGCCTGCGCAGTGCGTCCGCTACGGACGAAAGCATTGCGGCGGCGGTTGCCAAGTTTTGGATGATAATTATTTTCAGTTGTGAACCGGCGCGCGCCGCGCGATCCGGCCCCATGTCCCCCGCCGTCCTGCACGCCCGGCGTCCCGCGTCACGGGAGGCCCGGCAGACCGTTGTTCACGGAGCCTCGCGCACGGCGACCCGGCCATCCGGGGTCGAGCCATCCGGGTCGTGCCATCTGGAGCCCGGCCACGCGGCGCATGTCCCGCCGGTGAAGACAACGGAGGAACCGCCATGAAACTGGACGCACTGCACCCCCGGAACTGGTTCCGCAGGGGTGCCGAACGCGAAGACGCCGGTTCCGGCCGGCATGATGACAGCCGCCGTGCGGCCCCCATTCCCTACGACGTGGAATGCGCTGACGAACGGGAAAAGGTCCGCAGGCTCATGGAGCTGGCGGGGGCGGAGGAACTGGTGTACACGGCCATGCCCCTGCAATCCGCCGAGTGCGGCTTTGAAGGCACCCGCCGCCTTGCGGTGGACATCGCGGTGGAGGATGACGCCTACGTCGTCGTGGCCGACGCGCCCGGCCTTGCCCGTGCCTCGGACGGCAACGGCGATGGCGCCGTGAGCGATGATCCCGACCTGGACGTTCACGTGGACGGCAGGCGGCTGTTCATCACCGGCCGCATGCACGCCTCGCCGCAGGACAAGGGCCGGGGCTGGCACCGCATGGAGCGCAAGTCCGGCACCTTCAGGCGCATTCTGGTGCTGCCGGACGATGCGGTGGCCGAAGGCGTGTCCACGTCCCTCAAGGACGGCGTGCTGACCGTGAGCATTCCCCGCGCCTCGTCCGAAGAGTGCGTATGGGTGTCCGGCGAGGATGCGCCGCGCGCCGGCTGCCACGCCTGACCGGGGCCGCGCCTAGAACCGCGCACCGTCCGCCGGGCCGCACTGGCACCCCGGCGGGCACATCCCCCTCCCGCCCCACGCTGGCGGAATCCCGTCCGGCAGCCGATGGCGACCGGCGGCCGGGGTCCTGTCCAACGCATCGGGGCACAGGGGACACTCGCCACGCCCGACGGCGGAGGGGCCATCCCCTCCGCCGTTTTCCGCGCCGCCTCCCGGCCGGGGCGCCCGCCACGCCCCCTTGCCCGCCGGGCCATTCCGGCCCGGTTGACAGCTGCCGCGTATCCTGCCAGCCTGACACCATCGGCAATCCCCTTTTTCACCCTTCCGCGTCACGCGGCGCTGCCGGAAGGGTGCGCCACGCGCGCCGCACGGAGGCAGGCCATGCAACTGACCGACCGCGTCCACTGGGTGGGCAAGATCGACTGGGAACTGCGCACGTTCCACGGGCAGGAATATTCCACCCACAAGGGCTCCAGCTACAACGCCTATCTGGTGCGCGACCCCGGCGGCCGCACCGCGCTCATCGAAACGGTGTGGGGTCCGTACGCCCGCGAATTCGTGGCCAACCTGGCGCGGGTGGTGGACCTTTCGTCCATCGACTACGTCATCGCCAACCACGGCGAGCCGGACCACAGCGGTTCGCTGCCGGAACTGATGCGCCACATCCCCAAGGTGCCGGTGTACTGCTCGGCCAACGGGGTGAAGTCGCTAAAGGGCCAGTACCACGCGGACTGGGACTTCCGGGTGATGCGCACCGGCGACACACTGTCGCTGGGCAGCTGCGAGCTGGTGTTCGTGGAAATGCCCATGCTCCACTGGCCCGATTCCATGATGTGCTACCTGACCGGCGAGAACGTGCTGTTCAGCAACGACGCCTTCGGCCAGCACTACGCCTCGGAACTGATGTTCGCGGACCTGGTGGACGAATGCGAACTGTGGGCCGAGGCCATCAAGTACTACGCCAACATCCTGACCCCGTTCAGCCCGCTGGTGACGAAAAAGATTGACGAAGTGCTGGCGCTGGGCCTGACCGTGGACATGATCTGCCCCAGCCACGGGGTGATCTGGCGCAAGGACCCGTTGCAGATCGTGCGGCGCTACCAGGAATGGGCGGCCAACTACGCCGAGCACCAGCTGAGCGTGGTGTACGACACCATGTGGAACTCCACCCGGCGCATGGCCGAGGCCATCGCCGCCGGGGCCGCGCAGGCGGACCCGACGCTGACGGTGAAGCTGTTCAACTCCGGCCTGGTGGACAAGAACGACATCATCACCCAGATCTTCCGGTCCAAGGTGCTGGCTGTGGGCTCGCCCACGGTGAACCGGGGCGTCCTGACCTCGGTGGCGGGCCTGCTGGAAGAGGTGGAAGGGCTGAAGTTCCGGGGCAAGAAGGCCGCCGCCTTCGGCTCGTACGGCTGGAGCGGCGAATCGCCCAAGGTGCTGGCCGAACGGCTGGCCAAGTGCGGCTTCTCGCAGGTGGGCGACCCGACCCGCGAGGCGTGGAACCCCGACGACGAAGGGCTGGAGCGCTGCCGCGCCCTGGGCCGCCAGTTGGCGGAGGCCGCCAAGGAATAGCCGGACGCCATAACTGCCGGATGCGCGACGCCACGGGGCGCGGGACAGGAAGCCCGCGTCCCGTTTCCGTTCCGGGCGGCGCGGCGGCGAACCTGCCGCGCAGCGCTCGTTGACGGCACGCCGCGCCGCCCCTATGACAACCACGGGCAGCCGCATCCGCCGCGCACGCCACACGGACCGGCCCGCGCCGACACCGCAACCTCCTTCACGAGGAACCCATGCACCGCCGCACGCCGCCCTTCGCTGGCGATTCCTGCGCCGCCGGACTCGGCCCGGCGGAACGGGCGCTCGTCGCCCGCGCCGTGCGCGACCGCTTCATCGCCGTAGCCCAGGGGCCGGAAGGCAAGTTCCGCTACCCGGTGGGCGACGCCGGGCTGGCCGGGCTGGGCTACGACGGGGCGCTCACCAGCCGCCTGCCCGCCGGGGTGCGCGCGCATTTCTGCGGGGTGGGCAACCCCTTCGCGGCCGTGGACGCCTGCGTGTGGCCGCCGGTGTGCTTCCTGCCGGAACCGGACCATACGGAGCAGGTGTCCGCCTCGGGCAGCGGCGTACCGGGCGACATGTTCAACGACATGCCGGATGCGGAACTGGATGCCCCGGTATGTTTCGGCGTCCGCTTTGACGACGGGTCCCCCGCCGCGCCGCATGGCGGCACCCCGGACACCGCCCCCCATGACCGCTGCCTGCCGCCGGAACTGGCCGCCTGCCCGGTGCGCCCCGGCGACGCCGTGCTGGACGTGGGCTGCGGCGCGGGAGTGGACACCCTGTGCGCCGCCCTGCTGGCCGGACCCGGCGGCGCGGTGACCGGGGCCGACGCCAGTCCGCACATGCTGGACCGCGCCCGCGCCAATCTTGCCGCCATGGACGACGCCATTGCCCCCGCGCACCGCGCCCCGGAACAGTCCGCCCCCATACGCTTCGTGGAGACCGGGGCGGAACGCCTGCCCTTTGCCTCCGGCAGCTTCGACGTGGTCATTTCCAACGGGGTGTTCAGCCTGGTGGTGGACAAGCCCGCCGCATTGCGCGAAATCCACAGGGTGCTGCGGCCCGGTGGCCACCTGCGCCTGGCCGACCAGATACTGGACGGCCCCGCCCCGCAGGGCCCGGACGTGGTGTCCTGCTGGTTCCGCTGACAGGGCGGCGCGGTACCGGGAACGGTGTTCCTGGCCATGCTCCGCGAGGCGGGATTCCACGACGCGGCCTGCATCGGCCGCACCGGCCATCGCAGTTCGTCCGTCACCGAAGGCGCGCTGTTCGCCGCCACCAAACCGGAATAAATGGCCCGGCCCGCGCCATTGCGCGCCGCAGCCGGCACACACCATTGCATCACGGGAGCAACGCACCATGACCACCCCCGCCGCCGCATCCGGCCTACCCGCCATCACCTGGGACGACTTCGAGAAGGTGGAACTGCGCACCGGCACCATCGTGCAGGTGGAGGAATTTCCGGAAGCCCGCAGCCCCGCGTGGAAGGTGTGGGCCGACTTCGGGCCAGGCATCGGCGTGCTGAAGTCCAGCGCGCGCATCACCCACCTGTACGAAGCGGGCGACCTGCTGGGCCGCCAGATCGTGGGGGTGGTGAACTTTCCGCCCCGGCAGATCGGGCCGTTCCGCTCGGAATTCCTGGTCACCGGCTTCGCGCAGGCAGACGGCAGCGTGGTGCTGGCCGTGCCGGAACGGCCGGTAGCCAACGGCCTGAAACTGGCCTAGACCCGGCGGGATCTCGATATCATCTTTCGTATTTCAAGGTTTTTTCATGACCAGTGAACCCCGCATCCCCGCCGCCACGGCTGCCGACGCCCAACCAGCCCGGCCCGACCGGCCCGTCCGCTACGTCATGGGCGTGGACACCGGCGGCACCTGCACCGACGCCGTGCTGGTGGACGCCGCCACCCGCCGGGTGGTGGCATCGGCCAAGCGGCCCACCACCCACCACGACCTGGGCCGGGGCATGGCCGGGGCCATGGCCGCCGCGCTGGCCGCGTCCGGCCTGCCCGCCAGCGCCGTGGACCTGGTCTCCGTGTCCACCACCCTGGCCACCAACGCCGTGGTGGAAGGGCAGGGGGCCGAGGTGGGGCTGTTCATCATCGGCTACGCCGGGCGCATCACCGTGCCCTGCGCGTCCATGGACGCCATCCCCGGCGGCCACAGGCTGGACGGCTCGGAAGAGGCCCCGCTGGCCCTCGACCGGCTGGTGGACTCCATCCGCCTGATGAAGGACCGGGTGGACGCCTACGCCGTGTGCGGCATGATGAGCTTCGTCAATCCGGCCCACGAACTGGTGGCGGAGCGGGCCATCGGCATGGTGGACCCCAAGCCGGTGTTCTGCTCGCACCTGGCCAGCTCGCGCGCGGGCATGAAGGAGCGCGCGGCCACGGCGGTGCTCAACGCCCGGCTGCTGCCGGTGATGCGCCGCTTTCTGGACGGGGTGCGCACCGCGCTGGAAGACCTTGGCATTGCCGCCCCCGTGCTGGTGGTGCGCGGCGACGCCACGGCCATGCCCATGGACGCGGCCCTGCGCAACGCCTCGGCCACCGTGGCCAGCGGCCCGGCCGCCATGGCCGGGTACGGCGCGGCATTTGCCGCTGGGCGGCTGCCGGATGGTGACGGAGGAGCGAACAGGGGAGCGAACAGGGACGGGGCAACGCCGGGCGCGGCCCCCGGCTCGGCTGAGGGTGCGGCGCCAGACACGCCACCCCCGCCGGACGCCCTCATCGTGGACGTGGGCGGCACCACCACCGACGTCACCCTGTTGCGCCGGGGCCGTCCGGTCATCCAGGCCGACGGCATGGTGGTGGGCGACTGGGAAACCCACGTGAAGGCGGTGGAAATGTTCACCGTGGGCGTGGGCGGCGACAGCTTGGTGCGGCCCGAGGCCGACGGCGCGCTGTCCGTGGGGCCGCAGCGCGTGGTGCCGCTGTGCATGGCCGGTCCCCTGCCCGACCCGGCGGAATGGCTGCGGCCCGGCGGCCGGGCGCGGTGCATCTGTCCCGCGCGCCGCGAGGGCGCATGCGGCGGGCCCAACGGCACGGACAGCGGCGGACACGGCGCGCCACCCGCACAGGGCGCACCGTCCCCACCGTCCCCACCTTCCCCACCATATGGGGACGCCGCCGAACGCGCGGTGCTGGACCATCTGCGCGCCCATGGCCCCACCCCGGCGGGCGACCTGCTGCGCGCGTTGCGCCTGCCGGAAAGCACGCTGGAGCGGGTCGTGGACAGGCTGGTGCGCCAGCGCACCGTGCAGGTGGCCGGATTCACCCCCACCGACGCCCTGCACGTGCTGGGCCTGCTGGATCTTTCCGGACTGTCCGATCTGGCCGATCTGCCGACCGGGGCGGGCAACCCCGCCGCCGCGCTGGCCGGGGCGCGGGCGCTGGCCGCACTGCTGCCGCCCGTCGCGGCGGGCGAGGGCGCACGGCCCAACACCCCGCAGGACGCGGCCCGCGCCGTGCTGGCCGCCGCCAGCCGGCGCATAGAGGACGCCGTGGTCCAGCACGTGGCCCGGCGCGAGGTGGGAGGCAACTTCGCGGCCTATCTGGCCCAGCGGCACCGGCATGCGCTGCTGCGCGTCAACGTGTCGCTGGGGGTGCCCATGGTGGGCATCGGCGCGGCGTCACGTCATCTGCTGCCCGCCGTGGCGCGGGCGCTGTCCACCACGGTGACCTTTCCGGCCCGCTACGACGTGGGCAACGCCCTGGGTGCGGCCCTGCTGGCGCTGGGCGACGGTGCGGACAACGGCGATACGGCGAAAACGGCGTAGTCGCGGCAACACGGGCGGCATCAGCCGCCCGTCCCGCGCCATTCACGCGCCATTCACCCACCGTCCGTACACCGCCGTCTTGACGTGCACCGCCCTTTCGGCGCACCGTCACCGGGCAGGACGCGGAGCCGGGCTCGCTCACTGCGGCATGCGGCCCACCGGCCTGACACTTCCGGCCCGGCACGCGCAACCACCGTCACGCACCACCGCCGCCACGCGGCGCGCAAGGATACGCCCCATGCACAGCCACGATCCCTTCCAGCCCCCCCAGCCTGCCCAGTCCGACGCCTGCGGATGCGGCCACGACCATGACCACGACTGCCAGTGCGCCGCCGGGGCGCACCGCCCGGCCTGCTTCGACGCCGCGCTGGAAGTGGCCAGCGAATGCGAGGACTGCCGCGTGGTGCACGCCTGGCTGCACCTGCACGACAAATGGGTGCTGCACGCCTGGGGCGAAACCGACGAGGCCGTGTACGACCTGACCGAAACCCGCAACCCGCAGCCCCGCGCGGACTACTACGCCCGCAACGGCGTGACCGAGGAACGCCTACGCCGCTACGGCCGGGTGGAATTCTTCACCATCATGGCCGACACCGGCAGCTTCGGCCCCTTCGACACCGCCTTCTTCTTCGCGCCCGAAAGCGACACCGACCCGCTGGCGCGGTAGTCCACGCCCGGCCCCTCCCCCCCCATCCCCCGCAAACGCCACGGGCCGAAGGATCACTCCTCCGGCCCGTTTGCCTAGCTCCACCTCACGTTTCCATCACCCGCGCCTCCGCCTGTCCACGGCATGCGCCGCTCACTGCGGCCCACCCTCCACCGCCGCCGGAATGTCGCTGGCATACGGACGGGCGCAGCCCACGGCCAGCAGGTCCACGGCCTGTTCCGGGTCGGTATCGTGCACCAGGGCTATGACCCGGCTCCGCTCGCACGTGGGAGCTTTCCTGTCCACGGACGTATCCCAAAAATTCTCAAGCCCTTCCAAGTACTCGTCCCCATCACCAATCACATAGCATACGGGCAGGCTGCCGCACCCTCTTGTTCCCACAATCTCCACGGTCAGCAGCCGTGCGCGCCGAACGAGTTCCACGTCCTGCACCACGGCGGGCATGACCCTGCGTCCGTCTTCCTCGTCCGAGGTCCCCAGACCGCGCACCCGGCAGATATCCCCGTCGGCGCATGTCGCCGCAATCCGTCGGGCCGCCTGCGACGCCCCCATGAAATAAAGGGCCGGGGTGCCCCCCGATGCCCACACGGTCCAGTACCCCCTTGGTGGTCTTGCGCACCCTGCCCGTGACGTCGAAGGGCACACGTGGAGCGGCGGACAACCGCCGCACGCCTTCGATGCGCATGAACGCGGGGCCGATGCGCAACGTGGGCCCCACTGTTCCGGTTATCCGGCACAGGTCGCCGAACGTGCACACCTCGTGCACCTTTGCGGGAAACGGGTCACCCTCGTCGCGGTATGCAACGTCTCCCTGACTGGTGCGAATATAAAAGGCACCCACAATGCCCTCGACCACTTCCGCATGCGCCGCATCCGGCATTGTCCATGCAACAAAGGCCAACAATAAAATAATCGCCAACCACTTATTCCCCGCCATCTGGCTCTCCCTGAGAAGTCAGTGCATCATGCAAGTTCTTTAAATTCACATACTCTGAGGAAACGCGCCTGCCAATTTCACTTTCCTCGCCAAATCGTTGATGCACGGCATTGGAAAGAGCATCCAGTTGTCCTTTGACATCCATCTTTTCCAACTCTTCCTTGCTTGGCATCAATTTTTCGAAGTGTTTTGTAAATCCGCCCCCACCTGTATGCACCCCCATGGAAAGGGCCGCGTTTTTGATGGCTTCCGATCCCGTACAAGCCCTGCCTTTTCAAAGGCTTTCAGTGTCGGCTCGTAATGCGTTCTCTGGATATACGCCTCGTTGGCGGCGGACAACGCATCGGGATGCTCGCGGGCCATTTCCGGCCATGCTGTACAATGGCCTTGGGGTCGTCTTGCAGCGCCCAGTACTTTTCCGGCAGGCTCGCCGCTTCGGGACTTTTCATGAAATCCTTCAGCGTCCCTCCGGTCAACTGGTACGGCCCGCAGGACCCCGTTCTGGATACGGTTTCCAGCCCCTTGCCCGTGGTCTCGTGCAGGATGGTGATGTCGCCGGGCTTGCGGTAGTAGTCCAGTATCCTGTCCGGCCGCAGGATGTTCTTTGACGGGTCGGCGAAATCCTCCCGCGGCGGCGTGCGGCGGCCATGGGCGACCTTGCCTCCTCCTGCGCCGCCCCCCGCGTCCGTGACGCTGCCATTGCGCTGGGCGCTGCCGTTGCGGTTGGCCGCCAGCAGGGTGCCCGCAAAGGGATCGTCCTGCGTTTCCCGCGCCGGAGCCGTCCCGCCGCGTAGCGCCAGGTCATCGTCGCTCGTCGTCCGTTGCGTCGGGCCATTGGTGCAACATTGCGCCGACGCGGGGCGAACGCTCCTGTCCGGCGGAAGGCATACGCCGTTGCCAGGGATGCACGTCCTGCGGAAAGGCCGTCTCCATGGCGCGTTCCCACCAGCGCGTGCCTGGCGCGTTGTTCCGCTCGGGGCCGCCACCGCTTCCGGCGTTGTTCGAAAACAGCGCCAGCGATCCTTTGCCTTCGGCAGGAGCAGGTCCGCGCCACTTTCCGTCATCCTCGTCGTCGGCCTTCGGGGGCTGCCGTTCCGAGCGCGGGACGTTTCTGCGCTCGAAGATGTCGCGCATGCGCTCTTCCTGCAACACGTCGTGGCCCCGGTCGCGGGGTTGCCGGAACACGGCATAATCTTGCAGGTCGTGAACGCCGGTGTCGTCGAACATGGCGCGCTGGAAGCGCTGCCGCCAGTCCTTGTCCTCGTCGTCGGGCAACGGGTCCAGCCCGTCGTGGCCGAAGGCGTCGATGGTGCGGATGCCCTGCACCAACTCGCCAACCGGACTCCGGCGGGCAACCTGCGTTATGGCGAAAGCGCGGCATGCGAGACAGCCGCAAGGCAACGGCGGAAAAGACGACGAAGGCGTAGCAGCGCTACGGCGAGGAGACTTTTGCGGCGTTAACGCTGCCGGATGTCCGCAGGCCGCGTTTGCAGACAACGCAGGCTGCCCGCCGGGGGCCAATCCTGCATGGTGCGCGCCGAGCGGGCGCGGCCCACCACGCCTTCCAGCGAACCCGCCAGGTTGCGGCGACGGGGATCGTCAGCATTCCTCAGCCCGGACGAAAACAAGCCGTAGTTCATACGCGCCTCCGTGTATAGATGGATGCGATGCTTCGGACGCCAAGCGGCGTACCCATGTGGTGCAGGCAAGGCGGCGGGACGGGTTGCAGGGCGCCCCGCCGCCAGTGGAAATGCGCGCCCCGATGGCGCAGGGCCACGCTAACCCCATGCCTTGCGGATGAATGCGACCGCAGGAGGATCGGAAGGGGGTTGCGGGGCGGTCCCAGGGGTGCGCGGCCATGACGCAAAAAACCGGAGCCCCCCCGGGAACACGACAATGCCGCCCGGACGCCGGTTCCGGCCCTTGCGCTGCACCACAGCCTCGCCCCTCCCTCGGCCCCCTGGTCCTCCACTCTCGATGCAAACGCAACGGGCCGGAGAATCGCTCCTCCGGCCCGTTGCACACCTGTCATTTTCTTCCGTTGCACCCTGTACGCCCGACCTCGTCCGTCCCGTCCTTACCGCGCCCCCGCTCCCGCCCGGCACTCCCCGGCCAGCCGCCCCAGGGTGCGCAGCCCTTCGGCCATGCGTTCGTTCCACAGGCCGTTGCAGCCAAGGCGCAGGTAGTTGGCGAACTTTTCCTGCGTGCTGAACACGGCTCCCGGAGCCACGGATATCCCCGCCTGCCGCGCGCGGAAGAACAGTTCCACACCGTCGGTGCCGGGCGGCAGTTCCACCCACAGCACGCCGCCGCCCTCGGGCCGGGTCACGCCGGTGCCGGGCGGAAAGCAGTCGGCCAGATGCATGCGCATGGCCTGCATCTGGCGCGAAAAGGCGGTGCGCAGGCGGCGCAGTTGCCGCTCCAGCAGGCCCTGGCGCAGGTATTCGGCCATGGCGAACTGGGGCAGGGTGGCCCCGCAGACGTTGGTGGTGGCCTTTATCTCCCGCGCGCGCTCGCCGATGCGCCCGGTGACCATCCAGCCCATGCGGAAGCCGGGGGCCACGGTCTTGGAGAACGACGAGCACAGCGTGACCAGCCCGTGCGCGTCCCATTGCAGAAAGGTGGACGGCCGCGACGGGCCGTAATGCAGGTCCGTGGACACGTCGTCTTCTATAAGATGGATGCCCCGCCCGGCCAGCATGTCCAGGATTTCGCGCTTGGCGTCGTCGGGGGTCAGGCTGCCGTCCGGGTTGTTGAAGTTGGGCGAAAAGGCGCACGCCGCCACCCTGTGCCGGTCCAGGATGTGCCGCACGTCGCGCGGGTCCACGCCCGCCTCCGGGGTGCTGGGCACCTCGATGGCCCGCAGCCCCAGCGATTCGATGAGTTGCAGGAAGCAGTAGTAGGTGGGCGACTGGATCATCACGATGTCGCCGGGCCGGGTCAGGCAGCGCAGGGCGATGTACAGCGCCTCCACCGCGCCGTTGGTGACCAGGATGTCGTCCGGCCCCGCTCCCACGCCGCATTCGCGGTGCCGCCAGGCGATCTGGCGGCGCAGTTCGAGGTCGCCGGGAATGGTGGCGTAGGCGGCGGCCTCGCCCGCGCGCGAGCGCATCACCTCGGACAGGATGCGCCCCAGCGCCCGGCCCGGCAGCAGCGATTCGTCCGGGCACAGCACCCCGAAGGGGACCAGGTCGCGGTTGCCCACGGCTTCGAGCACGGTGGAGATGAGCCGGGCGCGGTTCACCTCGCGCGGGCCGGTGGGCGGCTCCGGGCGGGCCTGTGGCACGGGCAGCCCGCGCATGCCCCGGCGCACGAAATAGCCGGAGCGGGGCCGCGCCTCGATGATGCCCTTGCGCTCCAGTTCCAGATAGGCGTGGCCCACGGTGGCGATGGACAGCCCCATGGAGGTGGCCAGCCCGCGCAGGGACGGCAGCCGGTCGCCGGGGCGGAACCGTCCGGACTGGATCATGTCCGCCACGTGGCGCTCCACCCGGTGGTAGTGGAAGGCGGCTGCGCCGCCGGAGACGCCGGATGCCGGGCCGGATGGCTGCCCGGATGCGGGTGCTGAAGCGGCGTCCGGATCGACGTTGCGGACCATGACGGCAACCGGGCGGGCGGGCATGGGGGTCTCTCTCCTGATGGGCAAGACGGGCAAGACGGGCAAGACGGCGCGGACGGAAGGGGCGGATGCGGCCGGACGCGCCATCTGTTATGCTTGTTTTTCAGTTTGACTGTATCTGTTCAGGTGACAGATTTCATGGTCATGTGCAACCCGGAGGTTGCACCATGGATACCGATTCGTCGCCCGGCAAGGGTCACCAGTCCGGCCAGCACCAGTCCGGGCCACATCGCGGCATGGCTGCCGCGCCCGCGTCCCGCCGGGCCGCCGTGCTGTCCGGCATGCGTCAGGCCCTGCCCATCGTGCTCGGCTACGTGCCGGTGGCCTTCGCCTTCGGGGTGCTGGCCCGCAAGACCGGCATTCCCGCATCGGGCGCGGTGTGCATGTCGCTGATGGTCTTCGCCGGGTCGGCCCAGCTCATCACGGTCAGCCTGCTGGCGGGCGGGGCATCCCCGGCCACGGTGGTGCTGACAACCTTCGTGGTCAACCTGCGCCACCTGCTCATGTCCGCCGCCCTGGCCCCGGCCCTGCGCCGCTGGCCGCGCACGCTGCAATGGCTGTTCGCCTTCCAGCTCACGGACGAGACCTTCGCCCTGCATGCAGGCCGCCTGCCCTCGGCCCCCGGCGACCGGCGGCCGGAACCGCCCCGCGCCGAAACCCTGGCCCTGAACATGACCGCGCAAGCCTCGTGGGTTCTGGGCACCATCATCGGCGTGTTCGGCAGCGAACTGGTGGCCGATGTGCGCCCCCTGGGCCTGGACTACGCCCTGCCCGCCATGTTCATCGCCCTGCTGTTGCCGTACTGCCGCAAGGCGCGGCGCTTCGCGCTGGCCGCCGTGCTGGCCGGGGTGCTGTCCGTGCTGCTGGCCCTGGCCGGGGCCGGGCAGTGGAACGTGATCATCGCCACGGTGTGTTCCGCCACCCTGTGTACCCTGCTGCCCGCGCGGGCCCATGCGGCACGGTGCGCGGCGGACGCCGACGGCGACCGGAAGCCGGACGGCCCAGACGGAACGGACGGAACGGATGACCTGAACGGGCTGGACGGGCTGGCGGACCCGACCGGGCCGGGCCGCGCCCCCACCCTGTAGCCGCGCCGCGAGGAGACCGGACATGACCACCACCTTCTTCCTGATGCTGTGCGGCATGCTTGCCGTCACCTACATCCCCCGCGCCGTGCCCCTGCAACTGCTGTCGCAGCGCGAACTGAACCCCGTCATCACCCGCTGGCTGTCCTTCGTGCCCCCGGCGGTGCTGGCCGCCCTGCTGGCCCCGGACCTGACCATGCGGGCGGGCGCGGTGCACATGGCCGCCGACAACCTGTACCTGCTGGCCGCCGTGCCCGCCACGCTGGTGGCGTGGCGCACGGGCAGCTTCTTCGGCACCATCGCCGTGGGCATGGCCGCCGTGGCCTGCGCCCGGCTGTTCGGCATGGGGTAGGGACCGTCCCCGCATTGTCCCTTGCCCCCTTCATCTTTCCGCCACACCCCGACGGTAGACCGGGCGTGCGGCGGCGACGCGGACACCTCCTTACCGCGCCGTCGCCGCCGCCCGACTTCATTTCCGGCCCGCGCATCCGCAACCGTCGGCAAGCGCCCGCAAACTTGCCCCCGCATGCGCGGGCGTGTAGAAGGGGCGGGTACCGTTGCGCGCCCGCTTCCGTCCGGTTTCCGGCCCTTTCCGGACGTGCCCTTTCCGGGCGCGCCTGCCCCGCCCACCATCCCCCCTTTCCGGGAGAAGACGCATGCTCCGCACCCTGTTCATCCCCCTGCTGCTGGCGCTGGCCCTTGCCGTGACCTCGGTGACGCCCGCACCCGCGCAGGCCGCCTCCGCTTCCAACGAAGAGCTGAAGGCCGCCCTGCGCGACCTGCTGCGCGAAAATCCCGACCTGATCCTGCAAGTGCTACGCGACAACAGCGAAACCGTGCTGGAAATCGCCCAGCAGGGCTCCAACGTGCGCCGCAAGAAGGCGCTCATCGCCCAGTGGCAGACGGACCTGACCCAGCCCAAGAAGGCCAACCTGGAAGGCCGCCCCATGCGCGGCCCGGCCAACGCGCCGGTGACCATCGTGGCCTACTCCGACTTCACCTGTCCCTACTGCCAGCAGGCGGCGGGCACCATGGAACTGCTGCTGGCCAACTACAAGGACAAGGTGCGCTACGTCTTCAAGCACATGCCGCTGGACAGCCACGACAACGCCCGGCTGGCCTCGGAATACCACGTGGCCGCGGGCTTGCAGGACGGCAAGAAGGCCTGGGCGTTCTATGAAACCGTGTTCCGCGACCGCGAAAAGCTGGTGGCCGAGGGCGAACCCTTCCTCAAGAAGGCCGCCGCCGAGGCCGGGCTGGACATGAAGCGCCTGGCCCAGGACATCAAGGGCAAGAAGGTCAAGGAGTTCATAGAGGAAGACATGGCCGAGGCCCGCGCGCTGAACGTGCAGGGCACCCCGTACTTCCTGGTCAACGACCTGGTCATTCGCGGCTCGCTGCCGCTGGACCTGTTCTCCGACGCCGTGGACATGGCGCTGGAGGCGGCGGCCAAGGCCAAGAAATAGCAGACCGCTCCGCGCACGACGCGACACGGGCCGCTCCGGCATTGCCGGGGCGGCCCGTTTGCATTGGCGCGGCGATAACGGCCGGAAAAACGGAAAGGGACGGAAGGGCGCGGGCTACTTCCTGCGGCGGCGTTCCAGGGTGATGCCCGCCAGGAACCCGCCGATCATGCCCACGCCGAAGGCGCGGGGAATGCTGTCGCTGAAGCCCAGCAGGGCCGCGAACACGCCGAGGGAGCCGCCGATGAGGATGCCGCGAACGATGTAGCTGTCCATGCCTGTCCTTTTGCGTGGCTGAGGGATGCGGGTCCGGCAGGGGCCGGGGCCGTCTGGAGCCCGAAGGACCGGAGCGCGCTCCGGCGTCCGGAAACACCCTGAATCCGGGCGGATGGTAGTCGCGGGAGGCGACGGGTGTCAACGCGGGCGGGCAGGGGCGCGCCGCCGAAAACAGAAACCCGGCCGCTGGGGCCGGGTTTCCGCAAGGGGGGTCGGTCTGTCGGGCAAAGAGGAGTCCGGAGAGGGGGGCGGCGGGTGGGCTGTCCCGCCGCCCCTGCGGTCACTGCATCAACGAAGGAGGAGTTTGGGCTGGTCGCTGTCTCATGTGCTTTGGGCACTATCTTGTCGGTCGCCGTGGCGGCCGCTGGTCGCTTCCGGGGGCTCCGAGCCCCCGGCTGGAGATACCGTGCGGACAGGAGGAGGTCGGTCCGGCACAGTGCGGGTGCTTTTCGGCAGGCTGCCGGTGCGCCCGTATCGCTTCGGCCGTCCGGACCGTCGCCTTGGTCCGGCGGCCGTTGCCGCGAATTCGTTGCCCGTGCCCTTCTCCGCAAGGGGGGAACCGGAGAGGGGCCAGGAGCGGCGGGAGAACGGGACGCCACACGTCCACCGTATCCGCGAAGAGCCTCGCGGAGTTCCCCTGCCGCCCGGAACGTGCCGGGCCGCACGTGGGTTGCCTTCGGGCGCTTCGTCCTTTTCCTTCCCCGTTCCCTTTCGGTGGTCCCTTCCACCGGCGCGTGCCGGGGGAGGGGGGGGGCCGCCGCGACCGGCGGGTCGCGGCGGCCAGGGGGATCAGGCCAGGGCTTGCACTCTGCGAAGGGCAGCGTTGTCATGCGCTGACGGAGAATAAGCACAGGGCGTGCCAAACATTGAAATACTGTCTTTTCAGCGCATTATATTTTTTCAGGAAAATGTGCAGACTTTGTTTGTGCAACACGATGCACATCTCGCTTGCACAAAAAGGCTGCACGTGTGCAAAACGGATACACCCTGCCCGCCCGGCTATTCGTCGCAGCGCACCGTGATGCCCGCCTTGCGCAAGGCGGCGGCGAACAGCCCGTCGCCGTCCACCAGGGTGCGGGAAAAGCTGCCGTCGTAGATGCGCCCGCAGCCGCACGAGGGCGAGCGCGCCTTCAGGATGGCCTCGGTACAGCCCGCAAGCAGGGCCAGGCGCACCCCTTCCTCCGCCCCTTTGGCAAAGGCGTCCGTGGCGTCGGACAAGGCGCCGTCGCCCTCGCGGCACAGCACCTGGCCGTCGCGCAGTTCGCACGGCGGGCGCGGCGTGGGCAGCCCGCCCAGTTGTTCCGGACAGACCGGCAGGGCCAGCCCCTGCCGCACCAGTTCGATGACCCCCTCGCGGGGGTTGGCCTCTCCGTCGAAGCGGCAGGCCACGCCCGCCAGGCAGGCGCTGACCACGTAGATCATGGGTGCCTCCGTTTCCGGCGGCCCGCGCCGCCGCCCTGCGGCATGCGCGGCATTCCGCCGGTATATGGCGGCAAGGGTACCCGCATGGCGGCGTCTGTCAACCGCGCGAACGCCTAGGCCCCCCCGGCCGATGCGGCGCGGGGAGTCTGGGCGTAGTAGCGCTCCAGCCCGTCCGCGCCCATGAACCGTTGCAGCATGCGTGGCGGCGATTCCAGCAGGTCGATGACCAGGAAGGCGTCCAGCGAACCGAAGGCGCGGTCCACGTGGAAGGTGGCGATGCGCCCGCCCAGCTTCAGGTAGTGCTTGAACAGGATGGGGATGGTGCGGCCGCCCTCCATGTCGCGCACCAGCGCGCACAGCGCGTTCCAGTCCAGCCCGGCGGGTTCGATGCGGCGCAGGCAGCCGGGCTGGCGGATGGACGGGGCGGTGCGGCCGCGCACCAGCCGGGCCGTGGCGGCGCAGCCGTGATGGCGGGCCAGGTAGTCCATGATGGCGTTCAGCGAGTAGGGCGTGTAGTCCAGGCTCACGCTCACCGGACCGAACAGGCGGCGCACGCCGGGGCGCTTGAGGATGAACCGGCCGATGCCCTTCCATAGCAGCAGCAGGGGGGCGTAGTCGCGCTGATGGCCCTCCGCCACGAAGGCCCGGCCCAGTTCCAGCGCGGGCGCGCCCGCGAAGAATTCCGGGCGGAACCGGAACAGGGTGGAGGAATACAGCCCGCGCTGGCCCTGCGCGGCAAGGATGGCGTCCACCTCGCCCAGGCGGTAGGCCCCGGCCAGGGCGCGGTCGCCCTCGTGCCACAGGACCAGGTGGCGGTAGGTGGCGTCGTAGGCGTCGAGGTCCAGCGGCGCGCCGCTGCCTTCGCCCACCGCGCGAAAGGTCACTTCGCGCAGGCGGCCGATTTCGCGGACCAGTTCGGGCGAACGGTCCGCCGCGGTCTCCACGATGGTCCACGGCCCCTCGCGCAGCAGCACGTCGGCGGCCGGGATGGCGGCCAGTTCCGCCTCCAGCAGTTCCGGCGGCCGGGCGGCGGCGATGGGCCGCATGCGCCGCGCCGCCTGCCCGCCGGGGGTACCGGACACGGCGCGTCCCGGCAGGGACAAGGGCAAGGGCAGGGGTAGCACCCGGCGGGGCTTGGGCTTCAGCGCATAGCAGCGCATGCGCAGGTAGGCGGTGCGCGCCTCGTCGTCGGGCAGTTCGTTCAGGGTGGCGGCGGCCACGGGCCGCCCCACGCTGAGGGTGACCGTGGTGTTGCGCTTGCGCAGCAGTTCCTTGGGCAGCATGGCCGTGCGCGCCACCGGGTGCACCAGGCCCATCAGGTTGAAGAGCATGGAATTGCGCCCGTGGAAATACAGGGGCAGGGCGTCGGCCCCGGTGCGGCGCACCAGCCGCCCCACGGTGGACTGCCAGGCGGGGTCGGTGATTTCGCGCCGCGAGGGTTGCAGGTGCGACACCGTGCCCGAGGGAAACACCACCAGCCCGCCGCCCCCGGCTACGTGGCGGATGGCGCTGCGCAGGCCCGCCATGTTGCGGCGCTGCGCCCCGTCGCCGCCGAAGGGGTCCACGGAAAAGATCAGGCCGCGCAGTTCCGGCACCGCCGCCAGCATGTAGTTGGCCAGAAAGCGCAGGTCGGGCCGCACGGGCAGCAGGGCCCTGGCCAGCACCAGCCCCTCCAGCGCGCCGAAGGGGTGGTTTGCCACCAGTATCAGGGGACCGGCGGCGGGCACGCCCTCGAAGCCCTCGCCCTCGGCCCGCACGGAAACGCCCAGCACGTCCAGCGCCAACCGGGCGAAATCCAGCGGCGATTCGCCCTGGGGCAGGGCGCGGTACAGCGAATCGATGCGGCCCACGCCCAACAGGCGCAGCAGCGGGATGCGCAACGGCGCGGGAATGCGCCGGACGGCGGCGGGCACCAGCGAGCGGGGGCGCACGGGATGCAGCAGGGGCGGGATGGAATCGGCGGGGGTGCGGGGGCGGAGCCTGTCCATGCGTCCTCCTGGGGTGGCCGTTCCGGCCGGAGACGGGTGGCGCGGGTGACCGGCGGGCGGCGTGGCGGGCGGTTTCCGTCCCGTGGCGGCCGCGTGCCTGTTCCGCGAAGTGGAGTCCTGTTGCATGGATGGATAGGCGCGTCAGGTGGAGAAGCCATGACCGGCCGGTGAACATTGCGTGAAGGGCCGCCGGGGCGGGAGATGGGCGGCGCGCGCGTCACCCGATTGTCGGCGGCCCGTCGCCCCGCCGTCGCGCACCATTCCCGCCCGTGGGGCAGAAGGGGCAGTGTCCGGAAACCGGGGCCGACCGCACGACAGGATGGCCCCGCAGCCCGCGCGGCCCGCCAGCCTGCGCCGCGCCACGGAAGGAACGCGCCATGACCGACCGACATCACGTCGAAATCCGCCGCCGCCTCGAAGCCGAACTGACCCACCTGCGCCGCCAGCTGCTGGTGGAGGGCGGCGTGGAAGCCTGCGCCGACGAGAACGAATTCGCCTCTCGCATCAGCGAACTGGCCCTCAGCATGACCCTTCTGGACCGCGCCGGGCGGCGCATCCGCGAAATCGAGGGTGTGCTGCGCGCCATGGACGCCCACGACTACGGAGTGTGCGACGCCTGCGGCGACGACATCCCCCTGCCCCGGTTGCTGGCCCGCCCCACCACCCGGCTGTGCGTGCACTGCCAGGCCGAGCTGGAAGCCCAGGCGGGCCGTCCCGCCGGGGCCGTGGAGCGCATCGAGGCCCGGTAGCCCCGGCCATTCTTCCGGCCGCCCCGCGCGCGGCCCGGTCCATGCCCTGCGCCTTCCCTCCCGCCTTCGGCGCGAAACGCCCTTTCCCTCCTCCCTGCGCGACTAGTTGACAATGACAACCATCCTTGGCACGATAGTTGTCATGAACAACGATTTCTATGTCCTGGAAGACCTGGGGTTCATGACCATCACGGCCAACCGGCTCATGGCCGCCTTTCTCCGCCGCAGGATGGCCCGGGAGGGCATCGACCTCACCGCCGAACAGTGGGGGGTGCTGGTGCTCGTCTGGAACCGGGGCAGCATCGGCCAGGACGAACTGGCCCACATCGCATGCGTGGACAAGACGAGCATGAGCCGCGCGCTCGCCGCCATGGAGCGGAAGGGGCTCATCGTGCGCACCCCCGACGCTGCCGACGCCCGGCGCAAGGTCATCAGCGCCACGAAAAAGGCCGACGAACTCAAGGAACGCAGCCGGGCCGTCACCGAAGAGGTGCTGGCCCTCACCCTGAAGGACGTCAGCCCGCAGGACCACGCCACCTGCATACGGGTGCTGGCCACGGTGAAGGAAACCCTGCGCGCCACCGAGCGCTGAACCGGGCCGCCGCGCGGCAACAGGGAACGCCACACGGAAAGAGGGGCCGCCGCGCGGCCTTGCCATTCCCCAACAACACGGGAGGAACGCCATGCAGACCGTCATCGAACGTACCCAACGCCTGCTGGAACTGCTGGGCCACGACGAGGAACCCTTCGGCGTGCACTACACCGACCAGAAACCCGCCGACGGCTTCGGCCCCAAGCCCGGCGAGATATTCACCCGCGACCGCGAGGCCGCCGGGCAGATCGACTGGCACAAGGCCTTCGCCAACGAATTTTCCTGCCTCATGGGCAACGTGTGGCTGGCCCGCAAGAAAAAGAAGGCGGCGTGGATCAGCCACGAAGCCTGCGGCTGCATGGGCGGCGGCTTCTATTCCGGCATGTACCGCCCGTACCTGGAAACCAACATCTTCTACGTGACCACGGGCATTCCCGGCACGCCCATGGAAGGCGAGCACTACCTGCCCGACCACCAGTCCATGCGCGCCTTCATGGACGACACCATTCCTCCGGAAGCCCCGGCCAAATACTGTGTGCTCAAGCCGCTGGGCCAGTTCGGCGACGACGAGGAGCCGCTGGTGGTGGCCTTCTTCGCTCGGCCGGAAGCGCTGAACGGCCTGTTCTCGCTGGCCTGCTACGCCACGGGCAGCCACAACGCCGTGGCCTCTCCGTTCAGCGCCGGGTGCGGCAGCCTCATCGCCTGGCCGCTGGTTTACCAGCAGCGCGGCGAAGAACGCGCCGTGCTGGGCGGGTTCGACCTTTCGGCCCGCAAGTTCATGAAGACCGACGAAATGAGCTTTGCCGTGCCGCTGCCCATGTACCGCAAGATGCTGGACGCCATGGAGCATTCCGCGCTCACCCGCGACACGTGGCGGGGCGTGCGCAAGAAGGTGGCCAAAAGCATGCGCGCCTGGGGCGAAGGCCCGGCCGACTGATACGATGACCTTCCGGTGATGTCCTGATGACGCCGGGTCGGGGCCGGGCGCGGCAAACGCCGTTCCGGTCCCGGCCCCGGCTGTCCGGCCCGCCGGGAGCCCGGCCCGAAAAATCATTCACCCATACCCGCGCCCGTCCGCAAGATGACGCCATGATATTCCGCCCGCCCCCCTTGCAGCCCCCCGCGGGCGGCCAAGGGTTGACAGGGGTGGCCCGGCGGCATATCCACGCCTCAAACAATGATTGAATTTTGGATTTGAAACTATGTTGGCAACCGGCGAAACGACAGGATGCGGACAATGAGCGACCACGGCCGCACGGCCGGACGGCAGGACCACCCCCGCCGCGCCTCCCCTCCCGACGAACGGGGCAGGCCAAACAGGCCAAACAGGCCGGACACTCCGCACAGGCAAGACTGCCGGGACAGGCAGGATCAGGGCACGCGCGAACGCCTGCTGGCCGCCGCGGCCGAGGTCTTTGCCGAGCACGGCTACAAGTCGGCCACGGTGCGCGAAATCTGCCGCCGGGCCGGGGCCAACGTGGCCGCCGTGAATTATCATTTCGGCGGCAAGGACAGGCTGTACGCCGCCATGCTGGACCACTACATGCGCACCTGCCAGGCCACGTTCCCGCTGGACGTGGGGGTGACGCCGGAATCCACGCCCGAGGAACGGCTGCGCGCCTTCGTGCACGGGCTGGTGCTGCGCGTGCTGGGCGGCGGCGACGACCCGGTCAGCGAAGCGCACGGCAAGCTGGTGTCGCTGGAGATGATCAACCCCGGCCCCGCCTCGGACGCCCTGATCCGCGAGCACATCGTCCCGGTCAACAACCTGCTGGACGACATCCTGCGCGGGCTGCTGGGCCCGGCGGCCGACGATCCGGAAGTGCTGCGCACCTGCCTGCTGGCCATCTTCGGGCACATCACCTTCTATTTCAACGGCCGGGGCGCCATCGCCCACATCTACGGACGCGAGGATCCCACTCCCGAGTCCCTCGAACGCATCGTGGACGGCGTGGTCCGCTTCACCATGGGCGGCATCGCCACCATGTCCGGCGCACAACCTCCGGCACGGGCGCACGGCCCCCGGCACGGGCGCCCGCCCCGCCGGACCGTGGCGCGGCGCGGGGTTGACGGTCCCCACCGGCCCATGTAGAACGCGACACTTCGATAGCTCGCTACAGAATAGCACCCTACCGGATTCCTTCCGTTTCCAGCCCGCCCCGTCGCAACGCGGACCGGCACGGCGCACCGGAATTCCGGGAGACACACCCAACCGCCCCGCATGTCGGCGCACCGGGCGTATCCCACGCCGCGCCGAGGAGGAACCACCCCATGCAACACCGCTTCCCCATTCCGTCTCCCCGCCCCCGCGCCGGAGCCGCCGCCATGGCGCGGCCCCTGCCTGCCCTGCACATGGGGCTGTTCGCCCTGGTCCTGGCCCTGGCGGCCATGCTGGCCGGCTGCAAGGACGAATCCGCCGCCCCCAAGGCCGCGCCCGCCCCGCTGGTGGTGGTGCAGGAGGTGCAGCCGCGCGACCTGCCCCTGACCTACGAATACGTGGGGCAGACGGCGGGCTCGCGCGAGGTCGAGGTGCGCGCCCGGGTGGGCGGCATCCTGCTGCGCCGCGCCTACGCGGAAGGCCGCCCGGTGAAGAAGGGCGACCTGATGTTCGAGATCGACCCCGAACCGTTCAAGGCGGACCTGGACCAGGCCCTGGGCCAGCAGGCCCAGGCCGAGGCGCGCCTGCAAAGCGCCCAGAGCAACCGCGACCGCGTGCTGCCCCTGTACCGCGAGAACGCCGTCAGCCAGAAGGACCGCGACGACGCCGTGGCCGAGTTCGATTCGGCCAGGGCCGCGCTGGAAGAGGCGCGCGCCCGCGTGAAGACCGCGCGCATCAACCTTGGCTACACCCGGGTCGAGGCCCCCATCTCGGGCATGACCAGCAAGGAGACCCGGTCGGAAGGCAGCCTGGTCACCACCACCGCCGACGGCAGCCTGCTGACCACCATCTCCAAGGTGGACCCGGTGTACGTGAACTACTCCGCCCCCAGCGTGGACCTGTTCCGCCTGCGCCGCATGCGAGAGGAAGGCAAGATCACCCTGCCCAAGAAGGGCTACGACGTCACCGTGCGCCTCATCGACGGCTCCACCTACAAGCGCACCGGCAGCGTGAACTTCATCGACCCGCTGGTGGACCCGCTGACCGGCACCATCCGCGTGCGCGCCGAATTCCCCAACCCCGAGGCGGAAGTGCTGCCCGGCCAGTTCGTGCGCGTGATCATGACCGGCGCGGTGTACAACAACGCCCTGGCCATTCCCCAGCGCGCCGTGCTGCAAACCCAGCAGGGCCCCATGGTGTGGGTGATCGGCGAAGGCGATGTGGCCCAGCCGCGCCCCGTGGAGATCGGCCTGCCCATCGGCAACGAATACATCGTGGAAAAGGGTCTTGCCGCCGGTGAACGCTACGTGGTCGAGGGGCTTCTGAAGGTGCGCCCCGGCCAGCCGGTGACCATCGGCCAGCCGCGCGAAGCCCAATCCGGCCAATCAGGCCAGTCCGGCCAGAACGGGCAGGCCCCCGCCGGAAATGCGACCAAAGCCGCAAACCAGGGCTCCTAGCTCGCGCCCTTAGCAGGATTCCGCAATGATATCACGCTTTTTCATACACCGCCCCATCTTCGCGTGCGTGATCTCCATCGTGATCATGCTGGCGGGGTTCATGGCCATGCGCACGCTGCCCATCGCGCAGTATCCGGAAATCGTGCCGCCGCAGGTCATCGTCTCCGCCGTGTATCCCGGCGCCAGCCCCGAGGTCATCGCGGCCACGGTGGCCTCGCCGCTGGAACAGCAGATCAACGGCGTGGACGGCATGCTGTACATGAACTCGGTCAGCGCCGGCAACGGCGCGATGACCATTTCCGTGTCCTTCGCCGTGGGCACCAACCCCGACCAGGCCACCATCAACGTCAACAACCGCGTGCAGGCCGCCACCGCCGCGCTGCCGGAAGAAGTGCGCCGCCAGGGCGTCACGGTGACCAAGCGGTCGCCCTCCATCCTTCAGGTGGTGAACACCTTCTCGCCCGACGGCCGGTACGACTCGGTGTACATCAGCAACTACGTGCTGGTGAACGTGGTGGACGAGCTGAAGCGCCTGCCCGGCGTCGGCGACGCCGCCATCTTCGGGGCCAAGGACTACTCCATGCGCGTCTGGCTGCACCCGGACAAGCTGGCCCAGCTCAAGCTGACCCCCGGCGACGTGGCGCTGGCCATCCGCGAGCAGAACGCCCAGTTCGCGGCCGGGCGCATCGGGCAGGAGCCGTCCAGCAGCCCGCTGGAACTGAACTACCTGGTCACCACCAAGGGCCGCCTGACCACCCCCGAGGAATTCGAGAACATCATCCTGCGCGCGGAGTCCGACGGCTCCACCCTGCTGCTCAAGCACGTGGCCCGCGTGGAACTGGGCGCCAAGGACTACGACGTCCGCACCCAGCTCAACGGCAAGCCCACGGTGGCCGTGGGCGTGTTCCTGACGCCGGGGGCCAACGCGCTGGAAACGGCCGACCGCGTGGCCGCCAAGATGCAGGAACTGTCGCAGCGCTTCCCCGACGGCATCAGCTATTCCATCCCCTACGACACCACCAAGTTCGTGCGCATCTCCATCAACGAGGTGGTGCACACCCTGGTGGAAGCCATGGTGCTGGTGTTCCTGGTAGTGTTCCTGTTCCTGCAGAACTGGCGGGCCACGCTCATCCCCTGCCTTGCGGTGCCGGTGTCCATCGTGGGCACCTTCGCGGGCATGTACGCGCTGGGCTTCTCCATCAACACGCTGACATTGTTCGGCCTGGTGCTGGCCATCGGCATCGTGGTGGACGACGCCATCGTGGTGCTGGAAAACGTGGAGCGCATCATGGCCTCCGAGCGGCTGACGCCGCGCAAGGCCACCATCAAGGCCATGGAGGAAGTGACCGGGCCGGTCATCGCCATCGTGCTGGTGCTGTGCTCGGTGTTCATTCCCGTGGCCTTCATGGGCGGCCTTGCCGGGCAGATGTACAAGCAGTTCGCCATCACCATCGCGGTGTCGGTGGTCATCTCGGGCCTGGTGGCCCTGACGCTGACGCCCGCCCTGTGCGCGCTGATGCTGAAGCCCGGCCATCATGAACCGCCGGCCTTCTTCCGCTGGTTCAACGGGTGGTTCGAACGCGTCACCCACCGCTACACCGGCGGGGTGACCTTCCTCATCCGCCGCGCGGGCCTCGCGCTGGTGCTGTTCGCCTGCCTTGGCGGCGTCACCTGGCACCTCTTCCAGATCGTGCCCGGCGGCCTCGCCCCGGACGAGGACCAGGGCTACATCATCGGCCTGTCCATCCTGCCCGACGGCGCCAGCCTGCAACGCACCCGCGTGGTGGCCGACCTGATCGACAAGAGCCACATGGAAGACCCCCGCGTGGCCAACCTGATCACCCTGACCGGCTACGACCTGCTCTCCGGCGTGCCCAAGCCCAACTTCGTCACCTCGTTCGTGCCGCTGAAGCCGTGGGACGAGCGCAAGGGGCCGGGGCAGTCGTCGTTCGACTACGCCCGCAAGGTCTTCGGCGTGGGCATGGGCGTGCCCGAAGGCATCGTGCTGGCCTTCAACCCGCCGCCCATCTCGGGCATGAGCAACACCGGCGGCTTCGAACTGTACGTGCAGAACCGCGGCGAAGGCGACAGCAAGGACCTGGCCGCCACGGTGAACAAGCTCATCGCCGCCGCGGCCAGGCGGCCGGAACTGGCGGGCGTGCAGACCACCTTCAGCGCCAACGCGCCGCAGCTGTTCATCAGCCTGGACCGCAACAAGGCGAAGGCCCTGGGCGTGCCGGTGAACACCATCTTCGACACCATGCAGGCCACCTTCGGGGCCAGCTACGTCAACGACTTCAACAAGTTCGGCCGCACCTTCAAGGTGCAGATGCAGTCGGAGGCCGACTTCCGCGCCCGCCCGGCGGACGTGGCCAACGTGTTCGTGCGCGCCACCTCGGGCGAGATGATCCCCCTCACCTCGCTGGTGGACGTGCAGGAAGTGACCGGCCCCGAGGTGGTGGAACGCTTCAACGTGTTCCCCGCCGCCAAGGTGGTGGGCGGCCCCGCCGCCGGGTACAGCTCGGGCCAGGCCATCGCGGCCGTCGAGCAGGTGGCGGCGGAGGTGCTGCCCGCGGAATTCACCCTGGCCTGGTCCGGTTCCGCCTACCAGGAAAAGCAGACCGGCGGCTCCTCGTCGCTGGTGTTCGTGCTGGGCCTGGTCATGGTCTTCCTGATCCTGGCGGCGCAGTACGAAAAGTGGTCGCTGCCGCTGGCGGTCATCATGGCCGTGCCGTTCGCCCTGTTCGGGGCCATCTGCGCGGTGTGGCTGCGCGGCCTCGCCAACGACGTGTACCTCCAGATCTCGCTGGTCACGCTCATCGGCCTCGCGGCCAAGAACGCCATCCTCATCGTGGAATTCGCGGTGATCAAGCGGCACGAGGGGCTTTCGCTGGTGGAATCGGCCATCGAGGCCGCCCGCCTGCGCTTCAGGCCCATCATCATGACCTCGCTGGCCTTCGTGCTGGGCTGCGTGCCGCTGGCCATCAGCACCGGCGCGGGCGCGGCCAGCCGGCACTCCATCGGCACCGGGGTCATCGGCGGGATGCTGGCGGCGACCTTCATCGCCACCTTCTTCATCCCCATGTTCTACCGGCTGATCATGGGCGCCAGCGAACACATGCGCGGCACCGAGGCCATGCGCACCATGGCCGTGGGCAAGTACTGCGAAGAGGACCGCCACTCGGCCTTCGAGGGCCTGCCGGACGACGGCACGGAGAGATCCGGCGATGACGCCTGCAACAAGGAGAAGCGCCATGACTAGCCTTCAGGGCTTCACATGCGACCGGGGGCGGCGCCCGGCCGCCCCCGCCCGCGCGGCACGGCGGATGTCCCCGCTGCTGGCGAGGACGCTGGCGGCGGTGCTGCTGGCGGCCATGCTGACCGGCTGCGCCTTCGGCCCCGACCATGCCCGGCCCGCCATGGACCTGCCCGACGCCTGGCGCGAGGGCACGGCCGACGCGGGCGACGTGCAGGACGGCTGGTGGAAGGGCTTCGACGACCCGGCGCTGGACGCCCTGGTGGCCGCCGCGCTGGACCACAACCGCGACCTGGCCAAGGCCATCGCCAACGTGGACGAGGCCCGCGCCCAACTGGGCCTTGCCCGGGCCGACCAGATGCCCCGGCTGGACGCCAGGGGCGGTTCCGAGCGCCAGCGCTATTCGCTGAACAGCCTCAACTCGTTCACCGAAGACACCCGCATCCAGGACCTGCACAACGTGGGCGGCGCGCTGTCGTACGAGGTGGACCTGTGGGGCCGCTACCGCCGCGCCACCGAGGCCGCCCGCGCGCAACTGCTGTCCACCGTGGCCGCGCGCGACACCGTGCGCCTGGCCCTGACGGCGCAGGTGGCCCGCACCTACTTCGACCTGCGCGCCTACGACCAGCAATTGCAGGTGGCCCGCGACACGCTGGCCTCGCGCGAATCCACCCAGGAGTTGCGCAAGGTGCGCTTCGAACTGGGCCTGACCAGCGAACTGGACTACCGCCAGGCCATTGCCGAAGCCGCCGCCGCCCGGTCCACCGTGCACACCCTGGAATACAACGTGGCCGCCAGCGAAGGCGCGCTGGGCGTGCTGACCGGCAGGAGCCCGCGCGACATCGTGTCCGGCACCGTGGAACGCGGCCTGGCCGTGGACGCCGTGCCCGTGCCCCCCAGCGTGCCCGCCGGGCTGCCCTCGGCCCTGCTGGAACGCCGCCCGGACATCGTGCAGGCGGAACAGCAGCTGGCCGCGGCCAGCGCCAACATCGGCGTGGCCAAGGCGGCGTACTTCCCGTCCATCTCGCTCACCGGCCTGCTGGGCTACGAGAGCACCGACCTGACCCGCCTGTTCACCGGGCCTTCCGGCACGTGGCGGTACGCGGGCAGCGTGACCATGCCCATCTTCGACTTCGGCCGGGTCAAGGCCGGGGTGGAGGCGGCCGAGGCGCGCCAGCGCGCCGCCCTGGCCGGATACGAAAAGGCCGTGCAGGACGCCTTCCGCGAGGCGCAGGACGCCCTGGTGTCCAACCGCAAGGCGCGCGGCGTGGTGGAGGCGCAGACCACCCAGATCACCGCGCTGCGCCGCTCGCTGCACCTGGCCAGGCTGCGCTACGACAACGGGTATTCCAGCTACCTCGAAGTGCTGGACGCCGAACGCACCCTGTTCGAGGTGGAGATAGCCCTGGCCTCGGCCCAGCGCGACCAGCTGGTGGCCGTGGTCGAGATCTACCGCGCCCTGGGCGGCGGCTGGGCGGGCATCGCCCCGCAGCAGCCGGAAGAGGCCCGCAATGACGCGGCACCGTCCGAAAAGGCCGTGGCGACCGCGCAATGAGCGAATGCCGCCGCTGCCGGGTGGACCGCGCCGAGCGCCATGGCGCGCACGGCTTCGGCCACACCGTGAAGGAACTGGCCCGCGCCTGGCGGGCCGAGTTCGACCGGCGCTTCCGCCCCATGGGTCTGTCCGACACCAGCTGGGTGGTCATCTGGCTGCTGTCCGAGCACGGCACGCTGCCCCAGGGCCGCGTGGCCGAACTGCTGGGCGTGGAGGGCCCCACCCTGGTGCGCCTGCTGGACCGCATGGAAAAGGAGGGCTGGGTGCGCCGCCAGCCGTCGGAAACCGACCGCCGGGTGAAGCTGGTGGCCCTGACCGGCCAGGCCCGCCCGGTGTACGACGCCATGCTGGACACCGGTTTCGCCCTGCGCGACGAACTGATGGACGACATCCCCGAGGAGCACGTGGCCATCGCCCACACGGTGATGCTGCGCCTGCTGGACAAGCTGGAGGCCCTGAGTGGGCAGAATGGGCAGGATAGGGACGAGGCGGGGGCATGCCCCCCCTGCCGCCCGGAAACCACGGACTGACGGCAACTCGCGTCAGCCGCGTCAGCCGCGCCAGCCGCGCCAGTCCGGCAACCCGGCAGTCCGGCGGATGACGGACCAACGACAACGCGGCGTCTTCCTGCGAAGACGCCGCGTTTTTCGTCGTGCGGGCAGTGGGAAAAGGCGGGGGCGGCGTTACCTGGGCAGGCCGCCCAGCACGCCGCCGAGCATGGCGACCAGGGCGCCCGCCACGCAGACGATGGCCACGGCCTTGGCCTTGGGGTCACCGGCCTTGTGGCGCTTCCACGCCACGAACGCCTGGTACCACAGCCACGCGCCGAGCACGGTCAGGATCATGGGAATGACGGGCATGGGGCCTCCTTTGGAAAGGTCCGTTCTGTCCGGAAGGGATGAAACCCGGCGCGCCGCTCCGGGCATGACGCCGGAAGACATGACGCCGGACGGTGCGCCGTCATGGCACGGAGCGCGCCGTCATGCAAGCCCCTGCCGGGGCGTGCCGCCCGCCGCAGGGCGCGTCACTGGCGTGCGGCCCGGGGCGCGGGCTGCGTCTCCGCCGGGGCCGCCGGATCGGGTCCGGCCCCCCCGGCTCCTTCAGTCCAGCCGCCGCCCAGGGCCTTGTACAGCGACACCAGGTGCAGCAGCACGCCGGAACGGCTGCGGGCCAGGGCCTCTTCCACCTCCAGCTGGCGGCGCTCGGCGTCCAGCACGGTCAGCAGATCGTCCACGCCTTCCATGTAGCGCACCTTGGCCAGCCGGGTGGCTTCGGCCTGCGCGTCCAGCGAGCGGGACAGCCGTTCGCGTTCCACGAAGGATTCGGCGTAGCGGGCCAGCGAGGTTTCCACCTCCTCGAAGGCCACCAGCACGGTCTTGCGCCAGCGCTCCAGGGTGGCCTCGCGCCGGGCCTCCAGCGCGGCCACGGCGGCGCGGGTGCGCCCCCCCTCGAAGATGGCCCAGCGCACGCCGGGCATGATGGTCCAGGCGCGGCTGTCGTCGCGGAACAGGTCGGAGAAATGGATGCTGTTCAGCCCGTACGAGCCGGTGAGCGAGAACTTGGGGAACAGGTCCGCCTCGCGCTGGCCGATGTCGGCCGTGGCCGCGTGCAGTTCGTGCTCCACGCGGCGGATGTCCGGGCGGCGCAGCAAGAGGTCCGAGGGCAGGCCCACGGGCACCAGGTCGGGCACGGCGGGCAGGGGGGCGCGCGGGGCCAGCCGGTCGCGCAGGGCGGCCGGGGCCATGCCGCACAGCACGCCCAGCCGGTGGATGGCGGCGTCCGTGGCCGCGCGCAGCGGGGGCACCAACGCCTCGGTGCGCTGCAACTGGGCCTCGGCCTGCAACACGTTCATGTCGCTGGCCACGCCCACGTCGCGGCGCAGCCGCACCAGGTCCAGGGTGCGGCGCTGGGCGTCGGCGTTGCGTTCGGCCACGTCCAGCCGGGCCTGCGCGCCGCGCAGTTCCACGTAGGCGCGGGCCGTTTCCGCCGCCACCGAAAGCTGCACGTCGGACAGCCCGGCCTCGGCGGCCTGCTGCCGGGCGCGGGCCGCTTCCACGCCGCGCCGCGCGCCGCCGAAGATGTCGATTTCCCACCGCGCGTCGAACCCGGCCTGATACAGGTCGCTTTCCAGGGGCATGCGGGCCGCGTCCAGCGACTGCCCGGTCAGGGTGTTGCTGCTCACCCGGCTGCGCTCGAAGCTGCCGCCCGCCGCCGCCTCGGGCAGCAGCGCACCCCGGGCCACGCCCACCACGGCGCGGGCCTCGCGCAGGTTGGCGGCGGCCATCAGGGCGTCGTTGTTGTGCCCCACGGCCGTGGCCACCAGTTCCGACAGCAGCGGGTCGCCCATGCGGTCCCACCACTGGCCGTCGGGGGCGGCGGCGGCCACGGCGGCGCGGGCGGCCCCGGAACCGCCGGAGGCAGCGCCATCCTTGCCTGCGGCTGCGGAAAGTTCCGGCCGGGTCGTGGCGGCGCTCCACTCCGTGGGCGCGGCGGGCGGGACGGGCCGGTCGTAGTCCGGCCCTACGGCGCAGCCCGAAAGGACAAACCCCGAAAAGAGGAGGACGGACAGCGTCAGGAAGGGGAACAGGTCCCGCAAGGCGCGGGGATGTCCCGCCGGTGCGCGGTGCGCGTTCATGGCGTCTCCTGCGGCAATGGCGGCCCCGGCGCAATGGCGGCCACCTGCCGCAGTCCGCCGGTGACGAAGGCCAGGGTGTGCGCGGTGAGCAGTTCCAGCCCGTCGGCCGAAAGGGCAAGGCCGGGGAACACCCGGCGGAAAATCTCGCGGTTCAGGTACAGGCTGAGGCACATGGCGATGATGTTCATGCACGAAAGCTGGACGGACGGATGGCTGTCGGGCTGGCCCAGCAGTTCGGACACCGCCCCGCGCAGGAACATGGACTTGGGCGCAATCTCGGCGCGCACCAGTTCGTCCAGGAAGGGCGTGGGGCGCATCATCTCCTGGGTCATCAGCTTCAGTTGCCAGGCCGCGGGGTCGGTGGTGAGCAGGTTGGACAACAGGTCGCGGATGATGATGCCCACCCGCTCGGCCGGGGGCGCGCCGGGCGGCAGCGAGGCGCGCAGGTCCTCGGCCGTGAGGAAGCGGCGGTGCGCCTCGTGCAGGGCGGCGGCGTACAGCTTGTCCTTGCCGCCGAAATGGTAGTTGATGGCCGCCGGGTTGGCCCCGGCCAGGTCGCAGATTTCCTTGCCCGTGGCCCGGTCGTAGCCGTGCTCGGCAAAGACCATGCCCGCCGCCTCCAGCAGGCGCTGGCGGGTGGATTCGCGGCCTTGCTCGCGGGCCGCGCCCCTTGCGGCGGCCGCATGGCCCTTGTGATCGGACGACTTCTTCATGCGCATGCTATAGGATAGCCACGGGGGCAGTGTCAAATTCAAAATTTAAATTTGAATTTTACTTTTGCCCGCCGCCCCACTAGGCTGGGGCCGTCATCCCGGAACCGACACCGCGCGGACCCCGCGCGCACCCGGAGCAGCGCATGAAGAAACGCATTCTCGTCCTCGCCGTGCTGGTGCTGTGCATGGCCGGCGGCGCGCTGGCCTGGCGCGCCCTGCGCCCCGCGCCCGACGCGGGGCCGGTGGTGCTGTACGGCAACGTGGACCTGCGCCAGGTTTCCCTGGCCTTCAAGGACGCCGAGCGCGTGGCGCGGGTGCTGGCCCGCGAGGGCGACCGGCTGGCCCCCGGCGCGCTGGTGGCCGTGCTGGAAACCGACCGCCTGGACCGCGAGATATCCCGCGCCAAGGCCCGCGTGGCCGCGCAGGCCGCCGCGCTGGCCCGGCTGGAGAACGGTTCGCGCCCGCAGGAAAAGCGCCGCGCCCGCGCCGATGCCGACGCCGCCGCCGTGGAACTGGCCAACGCCGAGCGCACCTTTGCCCGGCTGCGCGCCCTGTCCGGCACCGGGGCCGCGCGCGAGCAGGACGTGGACGACGCCCTGGCCGCGCGCGACCGGGCCGCCGCCCGCCTGCGCGTGGCCCAGGCCCAGCTGGCCCTGGTGGAGGAAGGCCCCCGGCGCGAGGACATCGACGAGGCCCGCGCCGCACTGGCCGCCCAGCGGGCCGACCTGGCCGTGCTGGAGCAGCGCCGCGCGGACAGCGAACTGCGCGCGCCCTTGTCAGGGGTGGTGCGTTCGCGCCTGCTGGAGCCGGGCGACATGGCCTCTGCCCAGCGCCCGGTGTGCACCGTGGCCATCACCGACCCCAAGTGGGTGCGCGCCTACCTGACGGAAACCCAGCTCGGCCGGGTGCACGAAGGCATGCCCGCCGAGGTGGCCATCGACGCCCGGCCCGGCCAGCCGCTGGAGGGCTGGCTGGGGTTCATCTCGCCCACGGCGGAATTCACCCCCCGCAACGTGGAAACGCCGGAACTGCGCACCTCGCTGGTGTACGAGGCGCGCGTGTTCGTACGCGACCCCAACGACGTGCTGCGCCTGGGCATGCCCGCCACGGTCACCCTGCGCGAGGGCCACGCGGTGCCCGTGCGGACAGGCGAGACACGACAGGCCAACGCGACCGCCTCTGCTTCCCCCACGGCGCAGACCGAGGCCCCCCCCACGGCGCAGACCGAGGCCTCCCAATGACCTCCCCCTCGCCCGTGTTCTCCGCGCGCGGGCTGTGCCGGACCTTCCGCGCCGCAGGCAGGGAGGTGCGCGCCGTGGACGGGGTGACGCTGGACCTCGCCCCCGGCACCATCAACGGCCTTCTCGGCCCCGACGGCGCGGGCAAGACCACCCTGCTGCGCCTGGCCGCCGGGCTGCTGCTGCCCGACGCGGGCAGCCTGACGGTGCTCGGCCGCGACACCGTGGCCGAGGCGCAGGCCGTGCAGTCGGCCATCGGGTACATGCCCCAGCGCTTCGGCCTGTACGAAGACCTTTCCGTGGCCGAAAACCTGTCCCTGTACGCGGACCTGCACGGGGTATCAGCCGCACAAAAGGCCGAGCGCTGGCCCGCGCTGATGCGCATGACCGGCCTTTCCCCCTTCCTCGACAGGCTGGCCGGGCGGCTTTCCGGCGGCATGAAACAGAAGCTGGGGCTGGCCTGCACCCTGGTCCGCTCGCCCCGGCTGCTGCTGCTGGACGAACCCACCGTGGGCGTGGACCCGCTGTCGCGGCGCGAACTGTGGAACATCGTGTTCTCGCTGGTGCGCGGGCACGGCATCACCGTGCTGGTCAGCACCGCCTACCTCGACGAGGCGGAACACTGCGACCGGGTGGCCATCATGCATCACGGGCGGCTGGTGGGCGACGGCCCGCCCGGCGACTTCACCCGGCCGCTGACGGGGCGCACCTGGTTTGTCACCCCCGCCGTGCGCGCCCGCGCGGCCCAGACCCTGCTGGGCGCGGCCCCCGGCGTCACCGATGCGGTGCTGCACGCGGGCGGGGTGCGCCTGCTCACGGACACCCCGGAAGCGGCGCGGGCGCTGGTGGACTGCGGCCTGCTGGCCGGAGAAGGGCAGGAGGCGGGCACGATAGGCCGCCTGCATCCCCGCGCCCCCGGCTTCGAGGACGGCTTCCTGGCCCTGTTCGCCGCGCTGCCGCAGGGACCGGACACGGGCGAAGAGCCCGCGCCCGCCGATACCCCCGCCCCGCCCGAACCGGACTGTACGCCGCCCGACTTGGCCGCCTCCCCCGCTGCCGACGCACCGGGCGCGCCACCCGTCATCGAGGTGCGCGGCCTCGAGCGCCGCTTCGGCGCGTTCATGGCCGTGAAGGGGGCCAGCTTCGACGTGCGGCGCGGCGAAATCTTCGGGCTGCTGGGTCCCAACGGCGCGGGCAAGTCCACCATTTTCCGCATGCTCTGCGGCCTGTTGCCGCCCACCGGCGGCAGCCTGCGCGTGGCCGGGGTGGACCTGCGCCGGGCCCCAGCCGCCGCCCGCCGCCGGGTGGGTTACGTGGCCCAGAAATTCTCGCTGTACGGGCAGCTTTCGGTCATCGAAAACCTGCGCTTCTTCGCCAGCGCCTACGGCCTTTCCGGCCCGGCGCGCGACGCCCGCATCGCCTGGGCCCTGCGCGACTTCGACCTGGACGGCGTGGCCGACGCCCAGAGCGGCGAACTGTCGCTGGGCTACCGCCAGCGGCTGGCCATGGCCTGCGCCCTGATGCACGAACCGGACATCCTGTTCCTGGACGAGGCCACCTCGGGCGTGGACCCGCTGGCCCGGCGCGAGTTCTGGCGGCGCATCACCGCGCTGGCGGAATCGGGCGTCACGGTCATCGTCACCACCCACTTCCTGGACGAGGCGGAATACTGCGACCGCATGGCCATCCTGGTGGGCGGCGAGGTGCTGACCCTGGGCGCCCCGGCGGAAATCCGCGCCCTGGCCCCCCCCGCCCCCGACACCCCCGACAGTCCGCCCACCATCGAACGGGCCTTCATCGCGCTGGCGGAGCGCCACCGGGCCAGCGCACCGGCAGCGCCCACGCCTGCCACGCCCGGCACGTCTCCCCTGTCCGACGCCGCGCCGCTCCCGTCCGGTCCGGCGCCCGCCATGCCCTCCGGCGGACGTTCCGCCCCGCATGCCCTGGCGGTGCGCATGCGCGGCCTGCTGCGCAAGGAATGGTTGCAGGTGGTGCGCGACCCCAGCGCCATCGCCATCGCGCTGGTCATGCCCGTGGTGCTGCTGCTCCTGTTCGGCTACGGCATCAGCCTGGACGCCCGCGACGTGCCCGTGGCCATCGTGGCCGACGACCTGGGGCCGGAGGCCATGGAATTCGCCGCGCGGCTGCTGCTGGCCGACACCTTCCGCCCGCGCGTGGCCACCGGCATGCGCCAGGCCGAGGAAGACCTGCGCGCCGGGCGGGTGGACGCCATCGTGCACCTGCAATCGGACTTCGCCCGCCGCCTGTCCGACGCCACCGGCGGGGCTATGGGGGGAACGGCCCGGCCCGACGGCGCACCCCCGGCGGGCGACACGGGCACCGTGCCGGTGCAACTCATCGTCAACGGGGTGGACCCCAACAACGCCCGCACCGTGTCCGGCTACGTCACCTCGGTGTGGCAAGGCTGGCTGTCCGGCCGGGTGGCCGCCGCCGGTCAGGTTCCGGCGGTGCGGCTGGACACGCGCATGTGGTTCAACCCCACCTCGGACAGCCGCCATTTCCTGGTGCCGGGGCTGATGGTGCTGATCATGACCCTGACCGGCGCGCTGCTGACCGCCATGGTCATGGCCCGCGAATGGGAACGCGGCACCATGGAGGCCCTGCTGGTGACCCCGGTGCGCATGGGCGAACTGCTCACCGGCAAGCTGCTGCCCTATTTCGTGCTGGGCATGGGCGGCATGGTGCTGACCGTGCTCATGGCCCTGTACCTGTTCGGGGTGCCCCTGCGCGGCTCGCTGGCGGTGCTGGCCGGGGCGTCGTCGCTGTTCCTCACGGCGGCGCTGGGCATGGGGCTGCTGATTTCGGTGCTGGCGCGCAACCAGTTCATCGCCGGGCAGGCCGCGCTGCTGGCCACCTTCCTGCCCGCGCTGTTCCTGTCGGGGTTCATCTTCGACCTGGAAAGCACCCCCGCCTTCGTGCAGGTGGTGTCGTACATCATCGCGGCGCGCTACTTCGCCACCCTGCTGAAGACCATCTTCCTGGCGGGCGAGGTGTGGGAGGTCATCGTGCCCAACGCGCTGGCCCTGGCCGCGCTGGCGGCGTTCTTTCTGACCGTGGCGCGGCTGCGCTGCCGCAAGCGGCTGGATTAGGGGGCGTCAACGCCATGGTCCTTTTTCCCTCTGCCGTCGTCAGAATGGTTTTTTATTCCGGCCGAATACCATAAGAGTATACTCCCTCCATAAAAAACCATTCTTCCTCGGCAGAGAACAAAAATCCTTCTGGCGTTGCAGCCCCTGGGAGAGAACACCATGTATGACCGCATGCCCCCAGCCCCGCACGCACCCGCCGCCACACCCGGCCCGCTGGCCGTGCTGCACCGCCTGCTGGCGCTTGTCGCCAAGGAATTCCTGACCCTGCTGAAAGACCCCAAGAGCCGCACGGTGGTCATCCTGCCGCCGCTGCTCCAGACCATCATCTTCGGCTATGCCGCCACCTTCGACCTGGTGGACGTGCCCTGCGCCATCTACGACGAGGACCGCAGCGCCGCCTCGCGCGAGCTGGCCGCGCGGGTGGCCGGGTCGCCCACCTTCCGGGTGGTGGCGGAACTGCGCCGCGACGCGGACATGGCCCACTACCTCGACGCCGGGCAGGTGCGGCTGGTGCTGCGCATCGGGCAGGGCTTCGAGCGCGCCCTGACCCTGCGCGGCGGGGTGGGGGGCACGGCTTCCGAGGCCGCAGGGGGGGATGCCACGGACACATCCTCCGTTCCGCCCCCCGCCCCCTCGCAGGCCGCCATCCAGGCCATCGCCGACGGGCGCAACTCCAACACCGCCGGGCTTGCCCTCAACTACATGGCCTCCATCGTGGACGACTTCGGCGCGCGGTACGTGGCCGCCCACGGCGGGCAGCCACGGCCCTCCACGCTGATGACGCGCGCCTGGCACAACCCCAACCTGCTCAGCCGGTGGTTCTTCGTGCCGGGCATCGTGGTCATGGTGACCATGGTGGTCACGCTGATCATCACCGCCCTGTCCGTGGCCCGCGAGCGCGAACAGGGCACCTTCGACCAGATGCTGGTCACCCCCTACCGCCCCACGGAACTGCTGATCGGCAAGGCGGCCCCCGGCTTTCTCGTGGGGCTGGTCGAAGCCACGTTCATCGTGGCCCTGGCGGTGTTCTGGTTCGGGGTGCCCCTGCGCGGCAGCCTGCTGACCCTGTACGCCGGGCTGGTGCTGTTCCTGTTCTCGGTGGTGGGCATCGGCCTGATGATCTCGTCCCTGTCGGTGACCATGCAGCAGGGACTGCTGGGCATGTTCCTGTTCACCATGCCCGCCGCCATCCTGTCCGGGTTCGCCACGCCCATCGCCAACATGGCCGAACCGGTGCAGTGGCTGACCTGGGTCAACCCCATGCGCTACGTGCTGATCATCGTGCGCGGGGTGTTCCTGGAAGGGGCGGACCTGGCCCTGCTGGCCCCGCAACTGTGGCCGCTGGCGCTCATCGGCGCGGTGTGCATGGCCGCCGCCGGGTGGCTGTTCCGCCACCGCATCCAGTAGGCAAAGAAAAAAGGCCCGCCCCCCGTAGGGCGGGCCTTTGGCCGCGGACGCGACGAACGTCCGCGGCGGGCCGGGAATGCAAAGGCAGGGTCGGGGAAATGCGGTGCGCGAGCCGGGCGGCGGGCGGTCCGCCCGGCCCCGCGCGGAGGTGCGGAGTGCAGTGCGCCCGGAGAGGTGAAACCTAGTTCAGGAACGTATCCACGGACACGTAGTCCAGCCCGAAGGCCTCGGCCACGCCCTTGTAGGTGACCTTGCCGTCGATGACGTTGGCGCCCTTGGCCATTTCGCAGCTGTCCTGCATGGCGCGCTTCCAGCCCTTGTTGGCGATGGTCAGCGCGTAGGGCAGGGTGGCGTTGGTCAGGGCCAGGGTGGAAGTCTTGGCCACCGCGCCGGGCATGTTGGCCACGCAGTAGTGCACCACGCCGTCCACCACGAAGGTGGGGTCGGTGTGGGTGGTGGCCTTGGAGGTTTCGAAGCAGCCGCCCTGGTCGATGGCCACGTCCACCAGCACCGCGCCCTTCTTCATGGTCTTCAGCATGTCGCGGGTGACCAGCTTGGGGGCCTTGGCGCCGGTGACCAGCACCGCGCCCACCACCACGTCGGCCTCGCGCACCAGCCTGCGCAGGGTGGCCGGGGACGACATGAGCGGGAAGCAGTTGGAGGGCATCACTTCGCTGAGGTGGCGCAGGCGGTCCAGGTTCATGTCCAGGATGTACACCTTGGCGCCCAGGCCGCAGGCCATGCGGGCCGCGTGGGTGCCCACCACGCCGCCGCCGATGACCACGACGGTGGCCGGGTCCACGCCGGGCACGCCGCCCAGCAGCACGCCGTTGCCGCCCTGGGCCATTTCCAGGTACTTGGCCCCCTGCTGGATGGCCATGCGTCCGGCCACTTCGCTCATGGGGGTGAGCAGGGGCAGGCTGCCGTCGGCCTTCTGGATGGTTTCGTAGGCGATGCACACCGCGCCGCTCTTGATCAGGGCCTGGGTCTGTGGCTCGTCGGCGGCCAGGTGCAGGTAGGTGAACACGATCTGGCCGGGGCGGATCAGGCCGTATTCGGACGCCTGCGGCTCCTTGACGTGCATGACCATGTCGGACTTGGCGTAGATTTCGGCCGGGGTGGCCACGATGGTCGCGCCCGCTTCCGCATAGGCTTCGTCGGCAAAGCCGCTGCCCGCACCGGCGTTCTTTTCCACCAGCAGGGTGTGCCCGGCGTGCACCATCACCTCGACCCCGGCGGGGGTCATGGCGACGCGGTTTTCTTCCTTCTTGATCTCCTTCAGGATGCCAACGATCATCTGAGCCTCCAGATACGCCGGTGGTGCGGCGTGTTGCGGTGCGTTTCGGCGCGCATGAAAACCCCGGACAGGGCGCGCCCGCGCGGGCGCGGTTTTCCTAGAGCAAACACCTTGCCAACTTGCCGGAAAATCGGACGAAACGCCGAAATTCCCGGGCGAGTCACAAAAACGCAAATCGGACCGGTGAGTTGCACGAGCAAAAAAGAGGAGGGAAGAAGCGAAGAGGGGCGGAAAATTGGAATGACGCCACAAGGGGCGAACGGCAAAGTGGAAGTAATTCACACCACTGTTCAAATAAACAGCGTAGAAGACCCGGAATCACGTTGCCGGGCAATTGGAAACTTTTCAGACCGCTGGAAAGTTTTCAGACCGGCTTCAGGCCGTGCCGACGCAGCTTGGCGAGCAGGGCGGTGTGAGAAATACCCAGCTTTCTTGCTGCCTTGCGCACACTGCCCGCAGCAGCGACGGCATCGGAGACGATCCGTTTTTCAAAAACGGCAATCATGTCCTTGAGCCGCCCTTCCCCGTCATGGCGAAGCTCATGGCGGTGCTCATGGCCGGACGCCAGGGCCGCCGCGTCGGCCACGGTGTCGGCCACGCCGTCGGCCAACCGGGCCGACTCGCCGAACAGCCCGCCCTCCAGTTCATGCGCGAAGAGGATGAACCGCGCCCCCACCACCTCGTCCGGACACAGGATGGCCGCGCGCTCCACCACGTTCTTCAGTTCGCGCACGTTGCCCGGCCAGTGGTGCGCCGCAAGGCGCGCCAGCGCCCCCGGCGACAGTGCGCGCACCGGCCCGCCCAGCCGCGCCGCCAGCCCCAGCAGGAAGTGCTCGGCCAGCACGGCGATGTCCTCCGGCCGTTCCTTCAGCGGCGGAATGTGAATGGGCAGCACGTTGATGCGGTAGTACAAATCCTGCCGGAAGCGCCCCTCCTCCACCAGCCGTTCCAGGGTGCGGTTGGTGGCGGTGATGATGCGCACGTCCACGGGCACCTCGGCCGTGCCGCCCACCCGGCGCACGCTGCCTTCCTGCATCACCCGCAGCATCTTGGCCTGCGAGGCCAGCGGCATGTCGCCGATCTCGTCCAACAGCACGGTGCCGCCGCGCGCCGTCTCGAACAGGCCGGGCTTGCCCTCGCGCCGCCCGCCGGTGAAGGCCCCGGCCTCGTAGCCGAACAGCTCGCTTTCCAGCAGCTGTTCCGGCAGGGCCGCGCAGTTCACCGGCACGAACGGCCCCTGCCGCCTGCTTGCGGTGTGGATGGCCCGCGCGAACAGTTCCTTGCCGGTGCCGCTCTCGCCCCGGATGGCGATGATGGAATCCGTCGCGGCCACGCGCCGGGCAAAGGCGATGGCGAACCCGATGGCCGGGTGCTGGCCCACGATGTCGCCGAAGGTGACCTGCGCGGGCTCGGTGATGGAGCGCGCCAGCTTGCGGATCTCGCGCATGTCGCGGGCCACTTCCACCGCGCCGATGATGCGGCCCTCGCCGTCGCGGATGGGCCTGCGGGTGACGAAGAATTGCAGCCGCCCGCCGCCGGGGGTGGCCACCTCGCGCTTGGCGTCCACCAGTTCGCGGCCGGACAGGCAGTCCAGGATGCCCCGGTCGGACAGGCCCAGCGCGTCCAGCGGCAGGCCGGACAGGTCAGCCGGGCCGGAACCGGACGCCGTGCAGCCGTATGCCTCGCGGGCCACCTTGTTGATGGAGGTCAGCCGCCCCTGCGCGTCGATGGACAGCACCCCGTCGCGCAGGTTGTCCAGCAGCACCAGAAAGCGGTTGGCGCGCTCCTCGGCGGGCAGGGTGTCCACGATGCGGAATTCCAGCAGGTCGGGGATGCGGCCCAGGGTTTCGAACAGGGCGGCGCGGTCCACGTCGCTGGGGCTGTCCGCCTCCAGGTACACGAAGGCGCGGTCCATGCCGGGAGCCGGGCCGGGAATTGGGCCAGGAGCCGGGCCGGTGACCGGGTCCGCCGGATTCGGCGAAGTTGACGGGATAGGCGGGGCTGGCGTGACGCCGCCCGCGCGGCGCTCCACTTCCATGGAGACGATGGACAGGGCCTGCCCGGCCAGCAGCGAGGACAGGTCGGAAACGATGCCCACCCTGTCTCGAAAGATGCATTCCATTCGTAGTTTCATGCGTGCGTCTTCCGGTACGGGGTGGGCGTGGCGGCTTCCCTGTTATGTTTCGTGCGGCTCAGTCCGCGCTCCGCGCGTTGGCGGAAGAGGCCGGAGCGGATGCGGGACCGGTTGCGGAACCGGGGGTGCTGGCGGCTTCGGCAGCGCCTTCGGCGGCCAGTCCGGGTACGGGCTGGTTCTTGCTGTAGGCCGTGGCCTGGCAGATGGCGATGAGCGTGCCCTCGCCGTCGGTGACGCGTATCTCGTAGGTGGCCACCCGGCTGGCGGCGCTGATCTCGCGCGCCTCGGCCGTCAGTGGCCCGCGCCTGCCGGGCGCCAGGAACGAGATGGCGGTGTTCAGGTTCACGCTCACCTTGCCACGCGTGTTGCAGGCCACGGCAAAGGCCAGGTCGGCCACGGCGAAGATGGCCCCGCCATGGGCCATGCCCACGCCGTTGCGGTGGTGCGCGTCCAGCGGCATCACCGCGCGGGCGTAGCCGCGCGCGGCCTCGGTGATCTCGATGCCGAGGTGCTTGGCAAAGGTGTCGCGCTCGGCGATGAAGCGGCGGACGTGCTCCATGCCGCCGTCCTGCCCGGAAGGACCGGACGGGCCGGAAGAGCCGGACAGGCCGGACGGGGCGGAATCTGCGGAAGTCGGGACGGGCGGTGTGGCTGACATGGCGTCTCCGCGCGGGGCGCGCGCATCCGGCGTGTGCGGGAAAGGCCCGGTTCACGAAAGCGTGAAACGGACGGGCCGCAAGGCGCACCGTAGCGGCAGGACCCCCGACTTGTCGAGAGGCAACGCCGCGCGCCCGGCTCATGCCGTCCACCCGCTGCATCGTGGCGCGGGAGCGCTAAACCTTCCCCCCGATACGCCGAAAAGAACGGCGGACGCCGAGCGCGCCGGGCAACCATGCCAAGGGAGGGGGAGCAACACATGCGTACGCCGCGCATTTCCGTGGTGGTGGCCAACCACGACTACGGCCGCTTTCTCGACCGCTTCTTCGGCGCGCTGGCCGCGCAGACCTTTCCGCCCGACGCGGTGGAAGTGGTCTTCGTGGACGACGCCAGCAGCGACGATTCGCGCGAGCGCGCCCTGCGCTGGCAGACGGACGGCCCGTGGGCTGCGTTCCGCGTGCTGGCCCTGCCCCGCGTGGGCAGACCGGGCCCGGTGCGCAACGCCGGGGCCGAGGCGGCGCGCGGTCCCTTTCTGCTGTTCTGCGACCCGGACGACTACCTGGCCCCGGACTTTCTGCGCCGCACCCACGCGGCCCTGCTGGCCGCCGGGGCCGGTGACGGCCTGCCCACCGACATCCCCTCGCCGCACATCGCCTGCACCGACTACATCGAGGAATCGCCCACCGGCTCACGGGTGGTGCGGGTGCCGGACTTTCATCCGGACCTCTTGCGCACCCAGAACCTGTTCCACACCACCTCGCTGATGCGGCGCGAGGTATGGCTGGCCAGCCGGGGCTTCCGCGCCGCCACGGCCTACGAGGACTGGGACTTCTGGGTGCAGGCGGCCATGGCCGGGTTCGGGGTGGCGCGCGTGGCGGAACCGCTGCTGCACTACGTGTTCCACGACGCCAACTACTCGCTGGCGGCCCGCGCCGACGACGGCAGGGCCAAGGCGCGCATCGTGCGCGACAACCCGGGCTTCTTCGAGTCCGAGGTGCGGGCCTGGGCGCGCGCCCTCCTGCGCGGCGAACCGTGGGCCGCCCCCTTCGGCCGGGGCATCATTCCCCGCGCCGCCGACATCCGCGCCCTGCGCGAACTGTTCGTGGCCCGTATGGGCGCGGCGCGGGCAGGGGAGGTGTTCTCCCGCGCGGGACTGTAGGGGCTGTCCCAAATTGTCCTTTCGCCCGTTGGCGTCGTCAAACTTCGCCTGCCATATCGGTCGAATACGAGAAGAGTATGCTCCCTCATGGCAGGCTCGTTTTCCTTGCCAACGGACGAAAACCCTAATTTGGGAACAGCCCCTGAAGGACATCCACAGCCCCACCCGCCTCTGACCGGCACCCACGGTGCCGCGTTCCGGACGCCTATTCCAGATCGTACTTCTTCAGCTTGTTGTGCAGGGTGGCGCGGGTAATGCCTAGCCGCCGGGCGGCCTCGCTCTTGTTGTCGCCGGTCTCGCGCAGGGTGGCGACGATGGCCCGGCGCTCCAGGTCTTCCAGCGACAGCCCGGCGTAGGGGGCCAGCCCGTCGCCGTCGGCCGGGGCGTTTCCCGAGCCGCCGGTCCCAGCGCTTCCGCCGTTGCCCCCGCCCCCCCCGGTCCCTGCGGTCCCCCCCGTCCCTCCAGTCCCGAGATGCAGCGGCAGTTCGCGCTCGGTCACGTAGTCGCCGGTGGCGAGAATGACGGCGCGCTCGATGGCGTTCTCCAGTTCGCGCACGTTGCCGGGCCAGTCGTGGCGCAGCAGGATGTCCATGGCCTGGGGAGAGAACCCCTTGAGGTGCTTGCGGTTCTTTTCGGTGTACCGGTCCAGGAAGAACGCGGCCAGCAGGGGCACGTCGCCCGCGCGCTCGCGCAGGGCGGGCACGTGCACGGTGATGACGTTGAGCCGGTAGTACAGGTCCTCGCGAAACCGCCCGGCCGCCGCCTCTTCGCGCAGGTCGCGGTTGGTGGCGGCGATGACCCGCACGTCCACGGTGAGCGGGGTGTCGCTGCCCACCCGCTGCACCTCGCCCTGTTGCAGGGCGCGCAGCAGCTTGGCCTGCAACGGCAGGGGCATCTCGCCGATCTCGTCCAGGAACAGGGTGCCGCCGTCGGCCTGCACGAAGCGGCCCTCGCGCCGCCGGTCGGCCCCGGTGAAGGCCCCGCGCTCGTGGCCGAACAGTTCCGATTCCAGCAGGGTTTCGGTCAGCGCGGCGCAGTTCACGGTCACCAGCTGCCGCGCGGCGCGGTGGCTGGCCGCGTGCAGGGCGCGGGCCACCAGTTCCTTGCCGGTGCCCGATTCTCCGGTGATGAGCACGGTGGCTTCGGACGGGGCCACGGTGGCGATCATCTCCACCAGTTCGCGCATGGGCGCGCTGCGGCCGATGATGCCGTACAACGCGCCCGATGCCCCCTGCCCCGCCTGCGCGGTCAGGCGTTCGCGCAGTTCGCGGTTTTCGCTGGCCAGGCGGGTGTGGTCCAGGGCGCGCTCCAAGGTGTGGCGCAGTACGTCGAAGTCCAGCGGCTTGGTCAGGTAGTCGTAAGCCCCGGTGCGCAACGCCTCCACGGCGGTGTCCACCGAGGAAAACGCGGTCATGATCAGCACCGGCGTGGCCGGGTTCCAGTCCAGGATGCGGTGCAACGCCTCGATGCCGTCCATGCGGGCCATGCGCACGTCCATGAGCACGGCGTCCCAGGCGCGCTGGCGCACCTTTTCCACGGCGGATTCGCCGTCGTCGGCCTCTTCGGTGGCGTAGCCCCAGCCGCGCAGCATGGTGCGCAGCATGGAGCGGTGCGCCGCGTCGTCGTCCACGATGAGGATGGTGGCTGTGGTCATATCTCGTCGTCCTTTGCGGGCGGGCCGGGCAGGCCGGATGCGGCCGGGGCGGCGTCATCCGCGCGGGGCCGCGCGCCGTCCGGTGTCTCGTCCCGCGCCGCCTCCGGTTCGGCGGGCAGCAGGAAGGTGACCTCCGTGCCCTGGCCGGGGACGGAGCGCAGCGACACCTCGCCGCCGTGGGCCTCCACGATCTTGTGCACGATGGCGAGGCCCAGGCCCGTGCCCTGGCTTTTGGTGGTAAAGTACGGGTCGAAGATGGTGGCCAGGTGTTCCGGCGCGATGCCCCCGCCCGTGTCGCGCACCGAGACCGCGATGCGGTCGCCCGGCGCGGCGGCCAGGCGCACGGAAAGCTCGCCGCCGTTCGGCATGGCCTCCAGCGCGTTCAGGAACACGTTGAGCAGCGCCTGCGAGAAGCGGTCCGGGTCCAGCAAGGCGCGGGGCACGGGCTGCTCTTGCAGGCCGTGCGACGCGCCGTCATGCGTCGGGTCGCGGGGCACGGAACCTTCCGGCCCGGCGGCGTCCTGGCCCTCCTCCGGCTCCACGCGCACGGTCACGCCCCGGTGGGCGGCGTCCTGACGCACCAGCCGCAGCACGTGGCGCACCAGGAACCCGGCGTCCACCGGGCGGGGGGCGATGTCCGACGGCCGGGCCAGGCCGATGAGGTCGGAAATGACCCGGTTCAGCCGTTCCACCTCCTGCACCATGACCCGCGCGGCCTCGCGGTCCTCGCTGCCCTCGGCGAAGCGGCTGCCGAAATAGGTGGCGTACCCCTTGATGGAACTGAGCGGATTGCGCAGCTCGTGGGCCACCCCGGCGGCCAGGCTGCCGATGGCGGCCAGCTTTTCGCGGCGGCGCACCTCGTCCTGAAGGCGGCGCACCTCGCGCAGGTCGCGCAGGATCAGGATGGCCCCGGCCTCGTCCCTGTCCCCGGCGGCGATGCGCACCCCGCGCACGCTCATGGGCACGGGCGGGCCGCCCGCCACGGGACAGTCCATGGTCACCTCCGCCCCAAGGCCGGGGGCGACGTCGGGAGGCACGCCGGGGCGGGCGTCCCCGCCGCCGTGCGTTCCGCCGGTCAGCCGGGCGGCCAGTCCGGCCAGCGGGGCGGGCAGCACCGCATCCGGCAAGGCCCCGGCGGGCACCCCGTCGCCCAGGCGCAGCAGGTCGCGCGCCGCCGCGTTGCAGGTGGCCACGCGGCCCGCGCCGTCCAGCACCACCAGCCCGTCGGGCAGGCTGGTGACCACGTGCAGGGCGAAGGACTGGGCCTGCCGCACCAGCCTGCGCGAGGCGCGGGCATGGCGCGACCACAGCAGCGAAAGCGCCCCGGCCCCGCCCAGCAGGGCCAGGATGGACAGCATGATCAGGGTGTGCTGGCGGTCCGCCGCGCGGGCCGCGTCAAAGGGGGCCGTGTCCAGCGCCACGACGATCACCGGCGGCGGGACGTCGCGCCCGGCCTGCGTGTCCGCCTCCATCTCGCGGCGCAGCCAGCCGGGCATGCCGCCCATGCCGTGCTCTGGCGCGCGCATGCCGTGGCCCATCATGTGCCCGCCCATGCCCATATGCCGCGCGGTGGGCCGCAGCGGAATGAAGGTGCGGTACACCAGAAAGGCGCGTTGGCCGCCCGCCTCCATGAGCCGCCAGCCCACCTCGTCGCGGGCCTGCTGGCCGCCGCCGTCATTGCCCGGCGAAGGGGCCGGGGGCACGGCCAGGGCCTCCATGGTGGCCGGATCGGCCAGGGGGCGGCCGATCCATTGCGGGTCGCTGTGGGCCAGCACCACGCCCTGCCTGTCGGTGACGGCGATGAAATGGATGTCCGGCTGGTCGGCCATTTCCTCCAGCAGGACCTGCAACCGCAGTTCGCCCCCGGCGCGGCCGCGCAGGCCGGTGCGCGCACCGGCCTCGAAGGCCCGGATCAGCGAGGCCCCCTTTTCCGAAAGGATGCGCCGCATGGATTCCTGCTCGCCGTCGTGGTTGAGCATGGTGAGCACGGCCAGCACCAGGGCCAGGGCCGCCGTGGCCCCGATGATCAGCCACGGCGAGGGCAGCCGCCCATTCACGCCGCCGCTGCCGCCGCCACCGGTCCCGCCCCGGCCAGACAGGCTAGACAGGCCAAGGAAGCCCGACGGGCCGCGCTGGCCCGATTGGCCGGAACCTTCATATGTCGCATGCGGCGCATTGGCCGCGTTGCCGGTAGGCATGGGATGTTCCTTTGGGATGTTCCTTGCGGCGTGGCGGCGTCCGCCGGAGCGGTGCTGGTCGAGGCCGCGACACCTGTTCGATTTTCATACGCCTTCCACGGGGTGGCGTATAGTTTTTATACATGTGCACGAGTTTCGTGCAGGCGGCCGGGAGTCTTTCCGGGCGTATCACAAGATTTTTTCATGTGTAATTACACATTATTATCTGAACATACCGCGCCTTGGCACGCCGGTTGCTCATACCCGGGCAAGCAACAAGCGCACCAGCCCCGCACCACAGTACACGGCCGCGCCATCCATCGCGGATGCAGCGAAGACGCCAGGGGCGGCAACGAATCAACCAAACAGGAGCACACATCATGAAGACCAAGCATCTCGTCCTCGGCACCGTCGCCCTCGCGGGCCTGCTCGCCTTTACCGGCATCACCGACAGCGCCTTCGCCCGTATGGGCGGCATGGGCATGGGCGGCGGCTGCGCCACCGGCGCGGTGTACAACTCCCTGACCCCGGAAAAGCAGGCCAGGTTCGACGCCATCTACAAGGAAGCGGACGCCCGCATCCAGCCGCTGAAGGACAAGGCCTGGGCCAAGAACACCGAACTGCGCGCCCTGTCGGTGAACCCCAACACCAAGCCTGAAGCCATTTCCAAGCTGACGAACGAACTGGCCGACCTGCGCACCCAGATCCGCAACGAATACACCGCCCTCGACACCCGCCTGGAAAAGGAAGTGGGCGTGAACCCCGGTTACGGCCGCATGGGCCATAGGGGCATGGGCGGCGGCATGATGGGCGGCCACGGCATGGGCCATGGCGGAATGGGCGGCATGATGGGCGGCCAGGGCTACGGCCACGGCCCCATGCATGACGGCCAGGCCCCGCAGGCCAACCAGTAGCCTGAATCCAACGGCCGCATGATCGAAACACAGGGCCGCCGGCACCACGAGGTGCCGGCGGCCCTCGCCGTTTTCTCCATCCCGCCGCCCGCCAGTCCCCGGCCCGTCTTGGCGCGGGACCGACCGCCCCTCTCCGGCCCGCACGGGGTTGATTTCTGGCATTCCAGCGCCTACAACCGTTCCGAATATCGAAAAATCATGCCTCACGGCGGCACAGGCCCTTCCCTGATCTCCGGGGTCCGCCCGCACCGCCGCCGCGCGACACAGCAGGAGCCTTTTCCACCACACCGCACGACCCGCCACACCACATCCGCCGGGACCACACCCGAGCGACGCCCAGGAGGAACCGCATGGAACAGCATCTTGATGCGCGCATCGTCGAGCGCGGCAAGGAATTCTTCAAGAGCATCAGCGGCGAGGCCCCGTCCATCTTCAACAAGGGCTTCTGGACCGGCAAGGTCATGGATTGGGCCATGCAGAACGAGGGCTTCAAGGTCCAGCTGTTCCGCTTCGTGGACGTCCTGCCCTACCTGAACACTTCCGAGGCGCTCACCCGCCACATCCGCGAATATTTCTCGGCCGACGGAGCGGACGTGCCCCCCGTGCTGAAGTGGGGCGCGGGCGCCGCCGGTTTCGGCGGAGCGTTCACCGGCATGCTCATGGGCAAGTTCATCCGGTCCAACATCGAAGGCATGGCCCGCACCTTCATCATCGGCGAAAACACCAAGGAAGCCATCAAGGGCCTGGCCAAGCTGCGCAAGGAAGGCTTTGCCTTCACCGTGGACCTGCTGGGCGAGGCCACGGTGAGCGAGGAAGAGGCCGACGCCTACCGCGACGGCTACCTTGAAGTGCTGGACGCCATCGCCAAGGAGCACGCCAAGTGGGCCCCACTGGCCGATTCCACGGGGGCCACCGCCGGGCCCGACGCCGCCCAGGACTGGGGCCACACCCCCAAGGTGAACGTGTCCATCAAGCCCTCGGCCCTCTACTCGCAGGCCAAGCCCGGCGACGTGGAAGGCTCCGTGCAGGGCATCCTGTCGCGCCTGGCGCCCATCTACCGCAAGATCGTGGAGATGGGGGGCTTCCTGTGCATCGACATGGAGCAGCTGAAGTACCGCGAAATGACGCTGGAACTGTTCAAGCGGCTGCGCACCATGCCCGAATTCCGCGACCATCCGCACCTGTCCATCGTCTTGCAGGCCTACCTGCGCTGCACCGAACACGACCTGGACGACCTGCTGGCCTGGGGCCGCGCCGAAAAGCTGCCCTTCGGCATCCGCCTGGTGAAGGGCGCGTACTGGGACTACGAAACGGTGATGGCCAAGCAGAACGGCTGGGAGATTCCCGTGTGGACCCGCAAGCCGGAATCGGACATCTGCTACGAAAAGCTGGCCCGCCGCATCCTTGAAAACAACGACCTCGTCTACTTCGCCTGCGCCTCGCACAACGTGCGCACCATCGCCACGGTGATGGAAACGGCCCGCGCGCTCAACGTGCCCGCCCACCGCTACGAGTTCCAGGTGCTGTACGGCATGGCCGAGCCGGTGCGGAAGGGGCTGAAGAACGTGGCCGGGCGCGTGCGCCTGTACTGCCCCTACGGCGAACTGATCCCCGGCATGGCCTACCTGGTGCGCCGCCTGCTGGAAAACACCGCCAACGAATCCTTCCTGCGCCAGAGCTTCGTGGACGGCGCGGAACTGGAACGGCTGCTGGAAAACCCCCAGGCCACCCTGGAGCGCGAACTGGCCGCCACCCCGCCGCCGCGCCCCATGCAGGCCAGCCCCGACGGCCTGCCCCCGTTCGTCAACGAAAGCATGCTGGACCTGACCATACCCGCCAACCGCGAGGGCTTCGTGAAGGCCATCGCGGAAGTGCGCGGCAAGGCGGGCGGCGTGATTCCGCTGTTCATCGGCGGCAGGGACGTGACCACCGACGACACCATCGCCTCCACCAACCCGGCGAGCCCGGCCGAGGTCATCGCCAAGGTCTGCCAGGGCGGCAAGCCGGAAGTGGACGCCGCCATCGAGGCCGCCGAAAAGGCCTTCCCGGCCTGGCGCGACACCTCCCCGGCCGACCGGGCCATGTACCTGCGCCGCGCGGCGGACATCGCCCGCCGCCGCATGTTCGAGCTGTCCGCCTGGCAGGTGCTGGAAGTGGGCAAGCAGTGGGACCAGGCCTTCCATGACGTGGGCGAGGGCATCGACTTCCTGGACTACTACGCCCGCGAAATGCTGCGCCTCGGCGCGCCGCGCCGCATGGGCCGCGCCCCCGGCGAACTGAACCACCTGTTCTACCAGCCCAAGGGCATCGCCGCGGTCATCGCGCCGTGGAACTTCCCCTTCGCCATCGCCATCGGCATGGCCGCCGCCGCCATCGTCACCGGCAACCCGGTGATCTTCAAGCCGTCGTCCATCGCCTCGCGCATCGGGTACAACCTCACGGAAATCTTCCGCGAGGCGGGCCTGCCCGAGGGCGTGTTCAACTACGTGCCGGGCCGCAGTTCGGTGATGGGCGACTATCTGGTGGAACATCCGCAGGTGAGCATGATCTGCTTCACCGGCTCCATGGAAGTGGGGCTGCGCATCCAGGAAAAGGCCGCGAAAGTGCAGCCCGGCCAGGTGCAGTGCAAGCGGGTCATCGCCGAAATGGGCGGCAAGAACGCCATCATCATCGATGACGACGCCGACCTCGACGAGGCCGTGTTGCAGGTGCTGTATTCCGCGTTCGGCTTCCAGGGCCAGAAGTGCTCGGCCTGCTCGCGGGTCATCGTGCTCGACCCCATCTACGACCGCTTCGTGGAGCGCCTGGTCAAGGCGGCGCAGGCCATCAAGATCGGCCCCTCGGAAGACCCGGCCAACTACATGGGGCCGGTGGCCGACGCGTCCCTGCAAAAGAACATCATGGAATACGTGAAGATCGCCGAACAGGAAGGCAAGGTGCTGGTGAAGCGCACCGACGTCCCGGCAGAGGGCTGCTACGTGCCGCTGACCATCGTGGAGGGCATCAAGCCGCACCACCGCATCGCGCAGGAGGAAATCTTCGGCCCGGTGCTGGCCGTGATGCGCGCGGGCAGCTTCGACGAGGCGCTCGGCATCGCCAACGGCACCCGCTTCGCCCTGACCGGCGGCGTGTTCTCGCGCAGCCCCGAAAACCTCGCCAAGGCGCGGCGCGAATTCCGCGTGGGCAACCTGTACCTGAACCGCGGCTCCACCGGGGCCATGGTGGAACGCCAGCCCTTCGGTGGGTTCAAGATGTCCGGCGTGGGCTCCAAGACCGGCGGCCCCGACTACCTGTTGCAGTTCATGGACCCGCGCTGCGTGACCGAAAACACCATGCGCCGGGGCTTTGCCCCCATCGAGGAAGACGACGACTGGATCGGGTAGGCCCCCGCAACCCGCGAAAAAAGACAATGAAAGACAAGGGCCGCGCACCTCATGGTGCGCGGCCCGTTTTGTTCATGACATTGAAAAAAGAATTGGGGGGAAAGTCCTCCCGCCTTCCCCAAAGCCTTTCAAATGGGGCGCACGCCGCAACCCCGCCCCTTTGCGTAGATACATTGTATTGACAAATAGGTCGCCCCGCTTTAGCCTTTCCGCAAAGGAGGCCGCCATGGCAAGCACCGACATCATCAACCTGCGCGTTCCCCCGGAGCAGAAGGCCATCATCGATCTGGCCGCAGCGCTGGCGGGCAAGAACCGCACGGCCTTCATCCTGGAGCATGCCGTGCGCTCCGCCGAGGCACTGTTGCTGGAAAAGACCCACTTCCAGCTTTCCACGGCGCAGTGGAACGCCTTTCAGGCCGCACTGGATGCGCCGGTCCGTGACAACCCGGCCCTGAAGCGCCTGCTTGCCACGCCCGCGCCGTGGAATGACGGCGAATGAGCGGACGCGTTGCCGCCCCGGAAGCGCTGACCCCACGGCATGACCTGACGGAATTCTGCAGTGGCGAGCCCGCACTGGATGATTGGCTGCGCACAAGAGCGGCCAGGAACGAAGGCAAGGCCACCCGCACCTACGTGACGAGCCTGGTCGAGCGGGTCGTCGGCTTCTATTCGCTGGCGGTGGGCAGCGTGGCCCACGAAATCGCCCCCGGCGGCATCAGGCGGAACATGCCCGACCCCGTACCGGTGATGATCCTGGCCCGCCTTGCCGTTGACCGCGGCATGCAGGGACGGGGCATCGGCAGGGCGCTGGTGCGCGATGCGCTGCTGCGAACCGTCCAGGCTGCGGACATCGCGGGCATCCGGGCCATTCTGGTGCATGCGCTGCACGAACGTGCGGCCGCCTTTTACGCGGGCTGCGGGTTTCAGCCTTCTCCCGTAAGCCCGCTGACGCTGATGCTGCGGATGGAAGAGGTGCGACAATACCTGAGCCCGCGACACGGCAGGTGATGCCGGACGAACTTCTCCCCGCCACACAGCAATGCCCACCAACAAAAAGCACGGCAAATCGTTGCCGTGCTTTTTCCTTCAGGACCATGCAGCGCGCGGCGCTACACCTTCAGCGTGCCCCTGAAATCATCCCACTGCTCGATGCCCATGCGCTCGCACAGGGCGGCCAGTTCGTCCACGAGGCGGAAGGCGAAGTCGGGGCGGATGAAGTTGGCGGTGCCCACCTGCACGGCGTGCGCGCCCACCAGCAGGAATTCCAGCACGTCCTCCGCGCTGGTGATGCCGCCGATGCCGATGACCGGGATGGACACGGCTTTCGCCACCTGCCACACGCAGCGCAGGGCCACGGGCTTGATGGCCGGGCCGGACAGGCCGCCCACCACGTTGGCCAGCAGGGGCTTGCGGGTGCTGATGTCCACGCCCATGCCGGTCAGGGTGTTGATGCACGACAGCACATCGGCCCCGGCGTCTTCCACGGCGCGGGCCATGAGCGCGATGTCGGTGACGTTGGGGGACAGCTTGACCATCACCGGCTTGCTGCCCGCGCGCAGCTTCACCGCCTCGGTCACCTTGGCGGCCTGGCGCGGGTCCTGGCCGAAGATCACCCCGCCCTCCTTCACGTTGGGGCACGAGATGTTCACTTCCAGCGCGGCCACGCCCTCTTCGGCGGCCAGCACCCCGGCCAGTTCGCCGAACTCGCCGGGGTCGCAGGCGTACAGGTTGGCCACGACGGGCACCTCGCGCCACGGCAGCTTCGGCAGGGTGTTGCGCACGAAGTAGTCCGCGCCGTCGTTCTGCAACCCCACGGCGTTCAGCATGCCGCAGGGGGTTTCGGCCACGCGGGGCATGGGGTTGCCCCGGCGCGGGGACAGGGACAGGCCCTTGACCACGATGCCGCCCAGCTTGGTCAGGTCGCCGTAGGGGGTGAATTCCACCCCGTACCCGAAGGTGCCCGAGGCGGTCATGACCGGGTTGTTCAGGGTCAGCGGGTGCAGTCCGCCGGGAAGGGTAACGTGCATGTCGATCATGATTGTATCCTGGCCCTTGCCCTAGCGTTCGCAGGCCTGCACGGGCGCATCGGCGGCCGTGGGCGGGGCGGCGGTTTCGTCGTCGAAGGTGATCTGCTCGGCCCAGAACACGGGGCCCTGCGTGCAGGTCTGCACGTTGCCGCCCGCCTTGGCCGGGTCGGGCCACCGTTCGGTGGTGCGGCACACGCAGCCCAGGCACGCGCCCACGCCGCAGGCCATGCGCGTTTCCAGCGAAAGCTGGGTGCGCACGCCGTATTCCAGCGCGAACGAGCGCACCGTGCGCAGGAAGGGGGTGGGCCCGCAGGCCAGCACCAGCCCGTTCTGGTCGCGGAACTCGCGCATCCGGCGGCCCATGGTCTCGATGAACCGCGAAAGGTCCTCGGGGCCTTCCTCGTGGTGGCTGTCAGCCATGATCTTTTCGTTGATGCTCTCGAAGGGGTAGCACCCCAGCGGCATGCGGTGGCCGAAGTCCATCCACAGATTCCACGGCTTGGGGTGGGTGTGGGCATAGCCGATGAACGGCGCGATGCCGATGCCCCCGGCCAGCATCAGGGTGGGGGTGTCCGGCTCCATGGCGAAGGCGTTGCCCAGCGGCCCCCACACGTGCACCACGTCGCCGGTGCGCAGTTGGGCAAGGCGCGCGGTGCCGCGCCCCACCACCTGGAAGAAGATGACCAGGTCGCGGGCGCTGATGCGGCAGATGGAGAAGGGCCGCGCCCAGAGCATGTCCAGCGCCCATCCGGCCGGGCGCAGCATGACGAACTGGCCGGGCTTCCAGTCGGCCCACTGGGGGCGCTCCAGACGCAGGGCGAAGAAGCGGGCCTCGCCGCCGGTCTGTCCGAAGGGAACGAGGTCGAGCACCTTGAGGTCGGTGCAGGCGGGTGTGTTCATGGCGGTGATGGTGTCCTCGAAAAGAATGTGGCCGCGTCGTGTGGCCGCCGGGGGGCGGGCGCGCCTCGAGACGGAAACCGCGCGTGCCCCCCGTGCATACCGGTGTAGTCGGCGGCGCGGGCCGGGTCAAGCGGTGGGGGGCCGGGAGGATGCGGCGGCGCGGGTTTCCGGGGCGCGGGTCATTGCGGTTGCCATGCGGGCGTTCTATGGTTAGATGCACTGCTCCCCGTGCGGCCACCGCGACGCCCCCGCGTCCCCGCCGCAACGCCGCCCCCGGCACGTCGGCCATATCCGGCCTTTTCGCCCGGCGGGCCTCCCCCACGCATATTTCATCCCCCGCGGAGAAACATATCCATGTCCAGCAAGCCTTCACGCCCCGCATCCGGCCCAAAGGGCGCCGCCGCCACGGGCAAGCGCCCGGCCGGTCCGAAAAAGCCCGGCAAGCGGGACCACGACAACGACTGGTCAACCGACCCGCGCGCCGGGGGCGGCGCATCCGGCGACGGCGGCCGCCGCTCCAAAGGGCGGCCGGACGACCGCTCCGATCGCCGGACGGATCGGCCTTCTCGCCCGGCCCGTCCTTCCGGTCCGGCGCGCCCGGCAAACAAGGCCGACGACTTCGTGGACAGCCGCGCGCCGGAACGCGAACACCGCCGCGTCCGCCTGACCGAGGCGGAACTGGCGGAACTGCTGCCCTCCGGCGCGTCCACGGGGGCTGCCGCATCCGGAGCACCGGCCCGTTCCGACGACGCCCCCTCCACCACCGCCCAAACGGACGACGGCCTGCGCACGCCCGAAATCCTCGCCCCGGCGGGCGACATGCAGGCCGCGCTGGCCGCCTTCGCCGCCGGTGCCGACGCGGTGTACCTGGGCCTGAAGCACTTTTCGGCCCGCATGCAGGCGGAAAACTTCGCCACCGGCGAACTGGCCGCGCTGACGGACCTGGCCCACGCCGAAGGCCGCCGCATCTACGTGGCCATGAACTCCATGCTCAAGCCCGGCGATCCCGGCGCCGCGGGACGCCTTGTGGCCCGCCTGGCCCGCGACGTGCGGCCCGACGCGCTCATCGTGCAGGACCTCGGCATGCTGGACATCGCCCGGCAGGCCAGGTTCGCGGGCGAACTGCACCTGTCCACCCTGGCCAACGTCACCCACCCCGCCGCGCTCGCCGTGGCGCGCGACCTGGGGGCCAGCCGGGTGATCCTGCCGCGCGAACTGAACATCGACGAAATCCGCGCCTGCGGGGCCGCCTGCCCCGACGGCCTGGACCTTGAATTCTTCGTGCACGGCGCGCTGTGCTACTGCGTGTCCGGCCGCTGCTACTGGTCCAGCTACATGGGCGGCAAAAGCGGCCTGCGCGGCCGCTGCGTGCAGCCTTGCCGCCGGGTGTACCGCCAGAAGGGCCGCGAGGGGCGCTTCTTCTCGTGCCTCGACCTTTCCCTGGACGTGCTGGCGAAAACGCTGCTCTCGGTGCCGCACATGGCCTCGTGGAAGATCGAAGGCCGCAAGAAGGGGCCGCACTACGTGTACTACGCGGTGTCGGCCTACCGGCTGCTGCGCGACAATCCGGACGACCCCAAGGCCCGCAAGCAGGCCGAGGACATTCTGGAAATGGCCCTTGGCCGCCCCGGCACCCACTCCCGGTTCCTGCCCCAGCGCGGAGACGACCCCACCGCCCCCGGCGAGCAGACCAGTTCCGGTCTGCTGGCGGGCAAGATCGGCCAGAACCCCGAGGGCGACATCTTCTTCAAGCCCCGCTTCAATCTGCTGCCGCAGGACCTGCTGCGCATCGGCTACGAGGACGAATCGTGGCATTCCACCCTGCCAGTGGCGCGCCACGTGCCCAAGGCGGGCACCTTCACCCTGCGCCTGCCGCGCCACAAGACGCCGAAATCGGGCACGCCGGTGTTCCTCATCGACCGCCGCGAGCCGGAACTGACGCGCGAGGTGCGCGCCTGGCAGGCCAAGCTGGAGCGCCATCGGGGGGCCATGCGCAATGGGGACCGCGAAGGCGGCGCAGTGGACTTCACCCCGGCATACCCCGCCCCCGGCAAGCCCGCCCGGCCGCTGGACGTCATCCTGCGCGGCTCGCTGCCGCACGGCCGCGAGGGCAAGGCCGGGGTGCGCCCCGGCACGGTGATGGGCCTGTGGCTGTCGCCCAAGGCCCTGCGCGAGGTGTCGCGCACGCTGTACCCGCGCATCTCGTGGTGGCTGCCGCCGGTGATCTGGCCGGACGAGGAGGCCCAGTGGGTGCGCATGGCCCGGCAGGCCGCCCGCGACGGGGCGCGCCACTTCGTGCTCAACGCGCCGTGGCAGGTGGCCCTGTTCGGCGAACCGGGAGACGACAAGGCCCGGCGCGACCTGGTGCTGACCGCCGGTCCCTTCTGCAACACGTCCAACCCGGCCGCGCTGGCCGTGCTGCGCACGCTGGGCTTCGCCGCCGCCATCGTCAGCCCCGAACTGCCCGGAGAGGACATCCTGGCCCTGCCGCGCCAGAGCTGCCTGCCGCTGGGCGTGGTGCTGTCCGGCTACTGGCCCATGGGCGTCACCCGCCATCACCTGGAAGGGCTGAAGCCGGGCGAGCCCTTCACCAGCCCCAAGAACGAGGTGTTCTGGGCCCGCCGCTACGGCCAGAACACCTGGATCTACCCCGGCTGGCCGCTGGACATCGAGGACCGCCGCCCGCAACTGGAGGCCGCCGGATACACCCTGTTCGTGCGCATCGACGAGCACCCGCCCCAGACCGTGCCCGAACCCCGCAGGACCAGCCCCTTCAACTGGGACATTCCGCTGCTGTAACGCCGGATCGTCCCCTCGCCCGCCCGAAGCAAAGACGCCCCCTGGCAGGGGGCGTCTTTTTTCTTCGCACGAAACAACGCGCTACCCGAACAGCCGCGTGAGGTGCGCCCGGTACCGCCCGCAATCCTCTTCGATGCGCGGGTTCTTGATCACGTCGTGGCAGCAGAAGGTTTCCAGCGGCGTCATGCCGAAGAACCGGAAGTTCATGTGCGCGGGAAAGAACAGGTCGTCCACGGTCTTGCCGCCGAACAGGTACTGCCCGGCGTCGCCGAAGGCCTCGGCGGGCGCGTTGAAGGTCAGCGAAAGCATGTACTGCCTGCCGCGCAGCGCCCCGCCCGAGCCGTACTGCAACTCCGGCGCGGAACGGCTGCGCCCGTCGCCCTTGCACAGCCTGCCGTCGGTGCCCATGGAATAGACATGGTCCATGTACTTCTTGCAACTCCACGCAAAGCCCATCCAGTTCACCGGCGACTGCACGATGATCCGGTCGGCCCACTGGTGGTGGGCGATTTCCGCCTCCACGTCGTAGGGCTTGCTGGTTTCGGTCACCTGCACGGCGTGGCCCAGCCCTTCCAGCGTGGCGCGGGCCAGTTCGGTCAGGTGGCGGTTCAGCGCGCCGGGCGAATGGGGATAGGGCTCGTGCCCGTTGATGATCAGGACGTTCATGGCAACCTCGCTGCGGCTGTGCGCCCGCCCGTGCGGCGGCCGTCCCGAACGGCCCCCAACGGCCGGGGGCGGGGGGATCGACGGCGTTGGTGCGTTGCCGGAAAGGGCCGGGCGCATTTTGTCACTGTCTCCAGAATATTCCGCCGGGCTCCCCGGTCAAGCAGGCACTTTTTGGTGCGTGGGTCTGGCGCTCTGCCCCGGCGGCATGCTTCGCCACTGCGCCGCCCCGGTCACGGCACGACAAAAGACGCCCCCTCCGGCAGGTAGGGGGCGTCCTGTTTCGCGCGTCCGGGCTTCAGGCGGACCCGTGGGCGCGTGGCGGTCGAACGGAGAGAGCGTCAGGGGGCCAGCGTGGGGCCGAGCCCCATGGCCACGCCCAGCACCAGACCCATCAGCACGGCCAGGGCCAGGCGCACCAGTACGGGCGGGCGTCTGTCGGGGCGGGGCTGGATGATGGCGAAGGCGAACATGGCGTGCTCCCATGGCGTGCGGGTGGATGGAGCGGGCGGCCGGGAACATCCCGAACCGCCTGTCGTGCTCCACCTGTCCGTATGGCACCAACCGGCCGGAAGGCCGCGTCCATGGTCTGGACGCTACGGCGCACCGAATGATATGTCCAATTCGAATTTTCTCGATAATCAATACGCAATGGATATCAATCATGGAACTGCGCCAGTTGCGCTACTTCCTGGCCGTGGCGGAAGAACTGCACTTCGGGCGGGCCGCCCGGCGCATGCACGTCTCGCAGCCGCCGCTCAGCCAGCAGATCCAGGCGCTGGAAGAAGAACTGGGGGTACGCCTGTTCGAGCGCACCAGCCGTACCGTGCGGACCACCCCGACGGGCGAGGCCCTACGCGACGACGTGTGCGACCTGCTGGCCGGGCTGGACGCGGCGGTGGAACGGGCGCGCGGCACGGCACGGGGCGAGCGGGGGCGGCTGCGGCTGGGCTTCGTGGTCAGCGCGGCGGCCACGCGCTTTCCACGGGCGGTGGCCGCCTACCGGGCGCGCTGCCCCGGCGTGCGGCTGGAACTGCGCGAAATGGGCACCCTGCTGCAACTGCGGCGCATCGAATCCGGCGAACTGGACGTGGGCCTGCTGCGCAACCTGGACGGGTTGCCGGACGGCTTCGACCATGCGCCGTTCCTGCACGAGCCGCAGGTGGTGGCCCTGCCCGCGCGTCACCCGCTGGCGGCGCGCACGGCGGTGCCCCTGTCCGCGCTGGCCGGGGTGCCGCTGATCCTCTATCCGCGCCGGGTGTTCCCGGCGGCGTACGACGCCGTCATTGCCGCGTGCCGCGCGGCGGGCTTCTCGCCCGAGGTGGCGCAGGAGGCGGTGGGACTGAACACCCAGCGCGCCCTGGTGGCGGCGGGGGTGGGCGCGGCCATCGTGCCCGCCTCCGCCCGCAGCGAACCGCGCGAGGGCGTGGTGTACCGCGACGTGGAGCACGCCGCCCATGTTCCGGGAGGCGCGCCCGGCCTGCCGGACATCCGGTTGGACCTGGTGTGGCGCGCCGGGCGCGACGACGCCCTGCTGCGCGGCTTTCTGGACGTGGTGGGCGGCTTCAGCGGGGAAGGGGGCGGAGGCATGCCCGATGGCGATGCCCCGTCGCGCCGTGACGAAACGTCCGGAGAGGACGCGGAAAACGAAGACCCGGCGGACTAGGACCGCGCGGGGCCCGCGCGCGGCCCTTGTGGGACGGATTACCCGCCCAGCCAGAGCACCAGCGGCGGGCAGAAGGTCACCAGCAGCAGGTCGATGACCAGCACCACCAGCATGGGCACGATGGCCCGGCTGATGGCCGACAGCGGAATGCGCGCGATGGAGCATGACACCACCAGGCACACCCCCAGCGGCGGGGTGAGCATGCCGATGGCCAGGTTCACCACCACGATGACCCCCAGGTGCACCAGGTCGATGCCCAGCGCGGGCAGCAGGGGCACCAGCACCGGCACGAAGAGCAGGATGGCGGCGGTGGTTTCCAGAAAGGTGCCCACCACCAGCAGCAGCAGATTCACCAGCAGCAACAGCGCCACCCGGTCGCCGGACAGGGAGAGCATCCACGACGCGATGGACTGGGGCAGCCGTTCCAGCGCCATCACCCACCCGAACAGCGAGGCGGCGGCGATGATCAGCATGACCACCGACGAGGTCACCCCCGCGCACCGGGCCAGGCGCGGCAGGTCGCGCCAGCGCAGTTCGCGGTGGGCGTACAGGCCCACGGGCAGGGCGTAGGCCACGGCCATGGCCGCCGACTCGGTGGCCGTGGCCACCCCGCCGATGATGGACCCCAGGATGATGGCGGGCGCGCCCAGCGCCCACGCGCCGGAGCGGATGGCGGGCCACAGGGCCCGCGCGTCGAAGCGCCGTTCCGGCGCCCGGCCGGAGCGGCGCGCCTCCACCACGCACAGGGCCACCAGCGACGCGCCCATGAGCAGCCCCGGCAGCACTCCGCCCGCGAACAGCCGCCCGATGGAGGCACCGGTCAGCGCGCCGAACACGATCATGGGGATGCTGGGCGGGATGATCACCCCGATGCACCCCCCGGCGGCCTGCACCGCGCCCGCCAGCGGGGCCGGATAGCCGCGCCGGATCATGGCCGGGATGAGGATGGACCCCACGGCCGCCGTGTCGGCGGCGGCGGAACCGGACACCCCGGCGAAGAACATGGCCGACACCACCGAAACCGCCGCCAGTCCGCCCGGCAGGTGGCCCACCAGGGCATCGGCCAGGGCCACGATGCGCCGCGAGATGCCCCCGGCGGACATCAGTTCCCCGGCCAGCATGAACAGCGGCACGGCCAGCAGCGGAAAGGAATCCGCCCCGGCGTACAGCCGCTGTACGGCCAGCATGGGCTCCAGCCCGGCGGGCATGGACAGCCCCTTGGCCAGCACGGCGGCAAAAGCCGCCCCGCCCAGGGCCACGGCCACCGGCGCATTGAGCGCGAACAGCAGCACCATGCCGCCGAACAGGATCAGGCCCACCATGTCAGCAGCCCTCCCGCGCGGGGGCATCCCCACCGGACGTATTCGGGCCGGACGTATTCGGGCCGGGCCACAGGTGGGCCAGCAGGTCCGCCACCCCGTGCAGGGTCAGCAGGGCGCCGCCCACGGGCACGGCCATGAAGACCACGGCCCGCGACACGCCAAGGGCCGCCGTCTGCTGCGGCAGCAAGAACAGGGTGAACCGCGCGCCGTGCCAGGCCACGGCCGCGAAAAAGGCCACGCACACGCACAGCACCAGCAGCCGCGCCCGCCATGCCCACTCCGGGGAAAACCGCGCCACCAGCGCGTCCATGCCGATGTGCGCCCGGCCGCGCCAGGCCACCGACGCGCCGATGAAGGTCAGTTGCACCAGCAGGGCGCGGCCCAGTTCTTCGGACCAGAACAGCGAATGATTGAACGCGTAGCGAAAGACCACCTGCGCGGTGAGCAGCCCGGCCATGGCCAGGGTGGTTCCGGCCAGCCAGACGCGGGCCACGGCGTCGCAGCGCGCGGCCACGGCCAGCAGCGCCCGCGTCGCGGCAGGGCCGGGACCCCGCCCGCCCGCGCCGTTGCCCCCGTTCCCGTTGTCCGTGGTCATGAACTCGGGCGCGGGGGGTGCGGACATTGGTTCGGCGGTCATGCCCGGCCCCTAGCGCCCCACCGCCGCCAGCACGCGGGCCAGCATGTCGCGGGTGCGCGGTTCGGCGAACAGGGGGCTTTGGCGCAACGCGTCGGCGCGGGCGCGGAACGAGGCCAGGTCCGGCGCGTCCACCACCTGCATGCCCGCCTCGCGCAGGCGGCGCAGGTAGCCGGCGTCCTTCTCGCGGTTGTACGCCCGCTGGTGCGCGGCGGCGTTGGCCATGCACTGCATGACCAGCGCGCGGTCCGCCTGGGGCAGCCCGTTGAACCAGGCCAGGTTGGCCAGGTCCGCGTGGGCGGAATAGACGTGCCCGGTCAGCGAAAGATGCCGCTGCACCTCGGGCATGCGGTATTCCGCGATGACCCACAGGGGGTTCTCCTGCCCGTCGATGGCGCCTTGCTGCAATTCCGCGTAGACGGGCCAGCCCATGGGCGTGGGGTTGGCGTCCAGGGCGCGCCACAGTTCGCGGTGCAGGGTCGATTCCAGCACGCGGATCTTCAGGCCACGCACGTCGTCCACGGTGCGCACCGGGCGCACGTTGTTGGTCAGGTGGCGGAAGCCGTTCTCGGAAAAGTGCAGCCCCTTCAGGCCCACCCGCTCCAGCGTATCCAGCAGCGCCCTTCCCACCGGCCCGTCCAGCACGCGGTCGGCCTCGGCCGCGTCGCGGAACAGGAAGGGGTAGTCCAGCACCTTCACCTCGGGCACGAACGGGTCGAGCACGCCCAGGGTGATGATGGCCAGTTGCACCCCGCCCAGTTGCAGCTGTTGCAGGATTTCGGTCTCGGTGCCCAGGGTGCCGGAATGGTGCACCACCACCCGGTACGCCCCCTGCGAGCGCTCTTCCAGCAACTGGCGGAACCGCTCGGCGCAGACGTGCTGGGCCGAGCCGGGCGTGGTCACCACGGCCAGGGTCAGTTCGACGGCGGCACTGGCGGCGCGGGACGTTCCGGGCAGGAGGGCCGCCAGGCAGGCCACTGTCAGGGCCGCCGCTAGGACACGGCGCAGGACGCGCCCCCGGCGGCAGCAGGCCGGGATGGACGGCAACGGACGGATGGCGCGGAAAAGGCGGTGCATGGGCGGTCCTCGCCGGATGGCGGAAAGAATCCGGGCGTCATATCATAAACCCTGCGGAAAGCGCACGATATCTTGACTCGAACCCCTTGTCATCACAGGTTGAAATACCGATAGTCGCATGATAAGCATGCGATATCCGTTCACCCGGCAGGGGCGGCCCGGCGGCGGGCGCGCACCATAGCCGCTCGGGCGGCGGGGTTCAACCCCCGTCGCGTTCCGTTGGCCGTCGCGCCGGATTTTCCGGACGGATTCAGCCTAGCACACAACGCCGCAGCGCGCACCCGCGCCCGGCCGGTGGGTACGGTGGGTACGGGGCCCGCGCCATCGCGTGATCGCCCCGCCACCGCCGCCGCGCGGCACGCCATCGCACCATCCGAGACACAGCAAAGGATTTCCCATGACCGAAGGCAACCTCACCCACCGCGACCTCGCCCGCATGCTGGGCGTCTCCGAAACCACGGTCAAGAGCTACCGCCGCAAGTTCCCGGACTGCATCCCGGTGGCCAGCCAGGGCAAGCCCATCCGCTTCACGGCCGAGGCGGCGGCGGTGTCCCTGCGCATCCGCGACCTGTTCGAGATGGGCATGTCGGTGGAAGAGGTGCGCGCCCGCCTGGCCGCCGAATTCGCGTGGATATCGCCGGAGGCCCCGTCCAGGGACGCCCGGGACGACGCGGAAGACGCCGTCCCCCCCGCGCCGCCGCAGCCCGCGCGCGTGGAACTGCCGCAGGACTTCACCCTGGCGGTGAGCAACCTGGCCAAGAGCATGGTGGGGCTTACCCAACAACAGAACGCCATCCTGAAGCGGGTGCAGCACATCGAAACCCTGGTCGGCGGCCTGGCCCCCCTCGGCGACGGCGCAGTCGGCGCGGTTGGCCGTCCCGCCTGGCTGGACGAGGCGCAGGCCCTGGCCGCCCGGTTCGAAGCCCTGCTGGGCACCGCGCCGGGCGACGCCGGACTGGACGCGCCCGCGCCGGTGGGCGCTCCCCGCGCCACGGTTCCCACGGCCCCCACTCTGTCCACCCAGCCCGAAGCCCCCGCCGTATCCGCGCCTGCCGCTCCCGCAGGCGAGACCGGCGGGGACGACGGGGCCACTTCAGCCAAGCTCTCCCACGCCGCCACCTCCGGCGGCCGGGTGGTGCCCTTCCCCGGCGGCATGGCCGTCCCGGCGTCCGACGCGCCCGGCGCGCCCGACATGCCCGAGGCCGCCTTTCCCGCCCCGCAGGACCCGCCGCGCCACCTGCTGGCCCTGCCGCTGGTGGTGCAGTCGCCCCAGGGCGAATTCCTGGGCGTGGCCGGGCGGGCGCGCGGCCGCTTCTGCATCAACGACCTGAAGGCCATGCTGGCCTTCGCCTTCCAGCCGCCGGACCACTACGCCCTGCGCAGCGAGCCCGCCGAAGACGGGGGATGGTGGCTGACCCTGGAACAGCCCCAGGCCGCCGAACCCTACGACGTGGTCCTGCTGGTGGACGAGTCGGTCACCCCGCGCGGCAACCAGGTGGCCGTGGTGCGCCGTTACGTGGCCAACGGCGTGGAAAGCCACCCCACGGAGATTTACGGGTTCCTGCGCGCGGTGCAGGGTTAGGGCCTGCCGCCGTTGCCACATCCGGGCGGGCAGACCCACGGCTGGCGCGGGCCGACACACGTTCGACGAATTGTAACATCCGCGTGACGGACGCGACACGAACCGGCGCGAGACAAGGACGATGAAACAGTACTCCCTGCGCAAACGGCTCGTCGTGGGCACCTGGCTGCTGCTGATCGTGGCGCTGCTGCCGCCCTATCTCTATTTCGACAAGACCCTGCGCCGCGACGTGCTGCTGGAGGCCAAGGCCCGCGCCGCCGAGGACGTGGACACCACCTACTGGCTGCTGCGCGAGCACCCGCCCTTCCCGTCGTACCGGCATCTCAACGGCTGGGTCACGGAACTCTCGCGCCGCACGGGCACCCGCATCACCTACATCGTGGACGGCCACGTCACGGCCGACTCCGACGTGCCCTACGAGCGCCTGTCCACGCTGGAGGACCACGCCAACCGGCCGGAGGTGGTGGAGGCCCGGTCCGGCACGCTGGGCACCGACGTGCGCTTCAGCGCCACCCTGGGCAAGGACCTGATCTACGCCGCCCGCAAGGTGGACGGCATCGCCGGGCTGGACCCCGGCACCCTGCGCCTGGCCCTGCCGCTGTCCGTGGTGCACGACCGGCTGGACCGCATGGAAAAGGGGCTGGTGTGGGCCTTCCTGTTCTCGCTGATGGCCAGCGGCGCGCTGGGCCTGCTGGTCACCCGGCCGCTGCTGCGCGGCATGGAGACCATGGCCATGGCCGCGCAGGCCATCGGGCAGGGCGAATTCGGCCGGCGCATCCGCGACATACCCGGCCGCGAGTTGCGGCCGCTGGCCCACGCCATCAACGGCATGGCCCATAACATCGAACAGCACCTGCACCAGCTCAACGAGCAGAAGGGGCGGCTGGAGGCCGTGTTCAACGGCATGCACGAAGGGGTCATGGTGCTGGACGCCGCCGGGCGCATCGACTCCATGAACCGCGCGCTCACCGCCATGTTCACGGGCATCGGCAACAAGCTGGGGGCCACCCCGCTGGAGGCCACCATGAAGCCCGAACTGCAACGCATGGTGGACGAAATGCTGGTGTCGCCCGACCCGCGCGGCGCCAGCATGCAGACCGACCTGGGCGAGGGGCGCGCCTTCGAGATTTCGCTGGTGCCCTTCCGCGACGCCTCGGGCCAGCGCATGGTGCTGGTGTTCCACGACATCAGCGAGCGCGAAAAGCTGGAGCACATCCGCCGCGACTTCGTGGCCAACGTCTCGCACGAACTCAAGACCCCGCTCACCAGCATCAAGGGCTACGCCGAAACGCTGTTGGAAGGGCCGCCCGCCTCGCCCGGCCAGATGTCCGCCTTCCTGCGCACCATCCTCAAGAACGCCAACCACATGACCAAGATGGTCAACAGCCTGCTGGTGCTGGCCCGCTCGGAGCACAAGGGCGACAAGGTGGCCCTGACCGGCGTGGACGCCGCCGAGGTGTTGCGCCAGACCCTGCGCGAACTGGAGCCGGTGGCCGCGCGCAAGGAAATCGTGCTGGAAAACGGCGTGGGAGCCGCCCCGCTGCCGGTGCTGGCCGACCGCGACGGGCTGGTGGAGGTGTTCCGCAACCTGCTGGACAACGCCATCAAGTACAGCCCGCCGCGCACGCGGGTGGGGGTTTCCGCCACCGCCGCCGACGGCCGGGTGACCCTGTGCGTGAGCGACCAGGGGCCGGGCATTCCGGAAAAGAGCCGCGAACGCATCTTCGAGCGGTTCTACCGGCTGGACCGCGACGGCGACGGGGCCAAGAACGGCAGCGCGGGCCTGGGCCTCGCCATCTGCCGCCGCATCGTCATGAGCCACGGCGGCGACATCTGGGTGGAAAGCCCGCTGGATGCCGCCACCCGCACCGGGGCCGCGTTTTTCGTCATGCTGTTCGCGCCCCGACCCGAGGACGCCGAGGACGCCGATGACGAGGAACCGGACGGCGACGCCCCGTACGATGACGGCCCCGGCGACGGCCCGGATGATGGCCCGGATGATGGCATGGACGACGGCGTGACCGAAGACGCGGACACGGAGCAGGGCACGGACGGATCGCCCGGACCACCGCGCACGGCGTGATGGCAGCCCGTCTCCCCCACAACGCTGCCGGGCGGACACGCCTCCAGACGCAACGAGCCCGCCACTGCCGCGCGGGGCGCGGAAACGGCGGGCAAGGAAGGCAAGACCGGGGAGGCCGCACCATCCGTCCGGCATGCGGAACGGGGTGGCGGCGGGGGACGGAGGCTACTTCATGCGGTAGGTGATGCGGCCGCGCGTCAGGTCGTACGGCGAAAGTTCCACCTTCACGCGGTCGCCGGGCAGGATGCGGATGTAGAACTTGCGCATCTTGCCGGAGATGTGGGCCAGCACTTCGTGGCCGTTCTCGAGCTCCACGCGGAACATCGCGTTGGGCAGGGCTTCCTGCACCACGCCGTCAACCTCGATGGCATCTTCCTTTGCCATGGTTCCTCCGTCTCGTTCTCGCGGACCCCGTGCTGGCGGGGCAAATCAACTGCACCGCCATTTCACATAACGCCGGTTTTGTCAACAAAACCGCGCCGCACAAGGGTTCGCGGCCCCTCCCCGCAGCGGAGCCGGACGGAACGGTCACGTGGCCGACGGGGGGCTCTCCGCCGCGCCACGGTCGCGCAGCAGCAGCCACAGCCCCACGCCGAACAGCGGCAGGCACAGCACCTGGCCCATGGTCAGCCAGCCGAAGGCCAGGTAGCCCAGTTGCGGGTCGGGCTCGCGCACGAACTCCACGGCAAAGCGGAACACCGCGTACAGCACGCCGAACAGGCCGGACACCGCGCCCACCGGCCGTTTGCGGCCGGAGAACCACCATACCGCCGCGAACAGCGCCACGCCTTCCAGCGCGGCCTCGTACAACTGCGAGGGATGGCGGGGGAAGGGACCGCCGTCGGGGAACTCCATGGCCCACGGCAGCGTGGTGGGCGCGCCCCACAGTTCGCCATTGATGAAGTTGCCGATGCGGCCGAAGAACAGCCCCGGCGGAATCAGCGGCGCCACGAAGTCCACCACGGACATGAATTCGCGCCCGGTGCGCCGGGCGTACATCCACACCGCGAACAGCACGCCCAGCAGGCCGCCGTGGAAGGACATGCCCCCGTGCCAGATCTGGAAGATGGCGGCGGGCTGGCTGACGTAATAGGCCAGGTCGTAGAACAGGATGTAGCCCAGCCGCCCGCCCAGCACCACGCCGAAGATGGCCCAGGTAACCATGTCGTCCACTTCCTGCGGCTGCCAGCCGCTGCCGGGCCGGGCGGCGCGGCGGCGGCCCAGCCACCACCCGGAGACGAAGCCGAACAGGTACATCAGCCCGTACCAGCGGAACTGCAACGGGCCGATGGAGATGGCCACGGGGTCTATGCGGGGAAACGTGAGCATCGGGGCTCCGGAGCTGCTTGTGGTTGCGGAAAAGGCTGGCGCGACGGGGCGCGCGCAAGGGCGAAACACCCGAGGCTGTGGTACGACCAGCGCCCGCATCCGTCAATGCCGGGCCATGAACGCGGACCCGGTCCGCCGGAATTTCCATCCGTCCCGCGCCGATTCGGCACAAGGTTGTTGACAACCCCAGGGGTTTCGGGCAAGAACCTACTTCCGCTTGGGGCTGTAGCTCAGTTGGGAGAGCGCTTGAATGGCATTCAAGAGGTCAGGAGTTCAATTCTCCTCAGCTCCACCAGAATTTCGCAGGGGTTATCCGAAAGGGTAACCCCTGCGCCTTTTCGTGCCCCACAGGGAGGCAGCATGGCGCCCACCGTCTGGTTCACCTATTTCCTGCTCATGACGGCCATCGCGTACACGCCGGGGCCCATGACCATGTTCTCCATGTCCACCAGCGTGCGCAACGGCTTCGCGCGCACCGTGCCCGCCATCCTGGGCGGCTCGTGCGCCTACTGCGCGCAGATGGTGGTGGTGTATTTCGGGCTGGGGGCCATCGTGCAGGGCTCGGTGGCGGTGTTCAACTGCATCAAGTGGGTGGGCGTGGCCTACCTGGTGGCGCTGGCCCTGAAGAACTGGCGTGCCGCGCCCATGGCCGGGGACGGCGCGGACGCCCGCCCGGCCCCCACGCCGCGCAGGCAGTTCTGCCTGGGCTTCGCCACGGGCATGTCCAACCCCAAGTCCATCCTGGTGTTCACCGTGCTCTTCCCGCAGTTCATCGAGCCCGCCCGCTACACCGCGCACTTCTGCATCCTGGCGGCCAGCTTCTTCGTCATCCAGGGCAGCAGCGCGGTGTCCTACGCCCTGTTCGGGGCGCGGGTGTTCCGCTGGCTGCGGCGCCGGTCGCTGGAGCACGTCCAGCACAAGGCCACGGCCGCCATCCTGTTCGGCGCGGCGGGCATGCTGGCGGTCAGCAGGCGCTAGGGGCCCGCCCGGACCGCGCCCGCAAGGCGGGTCCAGGCATCGGACAAAAAAGGACACCCCCCGGACCAGGTCCAGGGGGTGCTTTTTTTTCGCCCGGCGGGTGCACGCGGGGCGCGGGGCGGGCGGGAGCATTCATGCCCGCCCCGCGCTTTCGGACGAAAGTCCGTCACGCTACGGCAGCATCCACTTCAGCGGGTAGGCCTGGAGCATGGTGAGCACGCAGATGAACAGCGTCATGCCCACGGAGTGCCACAGGGTGAAGCGGAACAGCTGGCCTTCCTGGCCCACCATCTTGGTGGCCGCGGTGGCGACCGAGATGGACTGGGGCGAGATCATCTTGCCGGTGACGCCACCCGAGGAGTTGGCGGCAACGGCCAGGTGCGGATCCATGCCCACGCTGGTGGCGGTGGTGCGCTGCAGACCGCTGAAGAGCGCGTTGGACGAGGTGTCCGAACCGGTCAGGAACACGCCCAGCCAGCCCAGCAGCGGCGAGAAGAACGGGAACAGCCAGCCGGTCTTGGTGAAGGCGAGGCCCATGGTCGAGCTCATGCCGGAGTAGTTCATGATCTGGGCCAGGCCAAGGATCATGGCGATGGTCAGGATGGGGAAGCGCAGCTGATGCATGGTGCGGAACAGGCAGGGGATGGCCTGGCCGTAGCCGTACTTGGGCATCATGGGCACCGCGAGCAGGCCGGTGAACAGGATCGCGGTACCGGCGGCGGAGATGACGTTCAGCTTGTACATGGCGCCGTACGGAGCGTTGGCGGCCACGATGGGCATGGTCTTTTCGATGGCGTTGTGCAGGCCCGGCCAGGCAAAGCCCTTGGCGGCCAGCGGGGCGAACCCGCCGCCCAGGGCGCCGTCGAGGTAGGGCTTGATTTCCGGCAGGCCCCAGAAGAACACCATGATGGCCAGGATGATGTAGGGCGTCCAGGCGCGGATGATTTCACCGAGGGAGTAGGGCGAGGGACCGGTGAGGGCCGAGGGGGTTTCGTCGGGGAAGTGCCAGGTGCTGGCGGGCTTCCACACGCGCAGCAGCAGCACCATGCCGATGATGGTGATGATGGCCGACATGATGTCGGGCAGGGTCGGGCCGTGGAAGTTCGAGAAGGCGTACTGCGAACCGGCGAAGCACACGCCGGCCACGAGGACGGCGGGCAGCACTTCCAGCGAGCGCTTGAAGCCGCACATGGTCACGCACAGCCACATGGGCACGATGATCGACAGGAACGGCAGCTGACGGCCGACGATCTGGCTGATGTGCATGGTGTCGAGACCGGAGACCTGACCGGCCACGATGATCGGAATACCGATGGCGCCGAAGGCCACCGGGGCGGTGTTGGCGATGAGGCAGATACCCGCGGCGTACAGCGGGTTGAAGCCCAGGCCCACCAGCATGGCGGCGGTGATGGCCACGGGGGTGCCGAAACCGGCGGTGCCTTCGATGAACGAACCGAACGCGAAGGCGATGAAGATGGCCTGCAGGCGGCGGTCGTCGGTGAGGCGGGCCAGCGAATCCTTGATGATTTCGAATTCGCCGGATTCAACGGTCATGTTGTAGATCCACACCGCCGTGATGACGATCCAGACGATGGGGAACAGCCCGTACGCGGCGCCGTACAGGGTCGCGTTGACGGCCAGGTTCACGGGCATGCCCCACACCAGGATGGCGAGCAGCACGGCCGCGGTGGTGCCGAGGGCGGCGGCGAAGTGACCCTTCGCGCGGCGCACGGCCAGCATGTAGAAAAGAACGTACAGCGGCACGGCCGCGACCAGCGCCGACAAAAGAATGTTCGAGAGCGGATCGTAGTTCTGCACCCAGTTCATGAAACTCCTCCCTTACGGATTATGATGAGGGCCTGCACCGGCCCCAGCCCATGGGCTTGTTCTTGATCGTCGCATTAGCTCAAGGAATACACGACTTCAAGACAAACGGATCAATCTTTTTTTTCGGACTTGGTGCATGTTTTCAGGAAAAAACGGCCCGGCCTCCACATCTTCGGACACACAACACTTCATTGTTTATACAAACAATATCTGTAAGACAGCACAAAGGCGGTATACAAACCACTGACCACGCCATGTATGAAGGATTGAGACATTATCACGAACTTGTTTCCTCATGCTGCATGATTCATATCGCCAGATAATTCCTCATTGAATATGATTTTCGTATTGCAAGAGTCCAGATACATCCTGTTGCCGAACCCCGCAGCACGGCGGCATGCGTCATGGTGAATTCATGGCCAGTACCCTTGCGTTGCGGGATGTTTCACCCACTGTCCAACCCCGGCATCTTCCATCATGTTGAAGCCTGTTTTCGCTCCCGGCACGCGCGCGGCGCGCCCCGGCGGGGCGCCCGGAGCGCAAGCCCCCGGCATTCGCCTTGCGGCAAGGGCTGTTGGCGCAGCACTGGCGCGGGCTGAGCGGGTGGCAAGTGGCGGGAATCAGTGTGGCTGGGCACACCATCATTCAATGGTATTGCCGTATAAAAATCGAGCGTACGCTCATTATCGTCCGGAAAATCGGATAAAAAAAATTCCGAGTCGCACATTATTTTTTGCCGGGCGGAGGGGGCGGACACAAAAACGGGGAGGGCGGGGGAATATCCGGGGGGCCGGGACAACGGAAACGGGGCGCCCCCGATCAAGCAGATCGTCAGGGCGCCCCGTGTCGGTCGCGTGGTGGGCAATACAGGATTCGAACCTGTGGCCTTTGGCTCCGGAGGCCAACGCTCTATCCATCTGAGCTAATTGCCCGCGAAACGGGACAACTATCGCTTGCCTACCGGCACTGTCAAGACATATGTGATCGCGGGGCACGCCCCGTCACGGCGGCCCGGCAAGGGGTCCACCGGACGCATGCCCCCCTGCCGGGGCGGCAACGCGACCGGAGCGCTCCGAATGGCGGTCCACGCCGCCACATGGCCGCCAATGTGTGACGGTCTTGAAAAAAATCGTGTCGGGCGGCCTTGCAGGCATGGCGCGCCGTGCACATTTTCGATAAAAACATCCGCACCCCACCTCCATCGCGTCGCCCTCCCGCCCTGATCGCCGTCCGCCCGATTCTTTCCGCCCCGGCCGGTACGGTATCGGTCTGGTCCGAACCATCGGGGCGCCGGTTCTCCGCGCGCCGCGCGGCAGCAGCGCACGACGCCATGGGGGGGACGGGTCCGGTTCCGGAGATTTCATGAAGCGCTTCGTGGTCGGCATATCCGGCGCCAGCGGCATGCCCCTGGCCGTCACCCTGCTGCGCGGGCTGCGCGACGCCGCACGCGCCCTGCCCGGCGGCGCGCAGGTGCACCTCGTGGTGTCCGACGCGGCCCGGCAAGTGCTGGCCCTGGAGTCGGACCTGCGCGCGGAGGACCTGCTGGCCCTGGCCGACGTGGTTCACGACGCGCGCGACTTCGGCGCGCCGCCCTCCAGCGGTTCGTGGCCGCACGACGGCATGATGGTCTGCCCCTGCTCCATGAGCACGCTGGCCGCCATCGCCCACGGCACCGGCAGCAACCTGCTGCACCGCGCCGCCGACGTCACCCTGAAGGAGCGCCGCCCGCTGGTGCTGGTGGTGCGCGAAACGCCCGTAAGCCGGGTGCACCTGCGCAACATGCTGGCCGCCGCCGAAGCGGGCGCGGTGATCATGCCGCCCTGCCCCGGCTTCTACGCGCGGCCCGCCAGCGTGCAGGACATCCTGGACCACCTTGCCGGGCGCATTCTGGACCAGATCGGCGTGCCCAACGCCCTTGCCGCCCGCTGGGGCGAGGCCCCCCGGGAAATGGACCGGGAATAGCCGCGGACGGGGAACAGCCGCGCTCCGGCGCGGCGCGACGCGGAAACCTTTTTGCGGAAAGGCAGGATCATACCATGCAATACAGCCTCACATGGCACGGCCACGCCAATTTCCAGATTTCCTGCGACGGAGCCAACGTGCTCGTGGACCCGTTCTTCGAGGGCAACCCCTCGGCGTCCACCCCGTGGACAGGCATCGCCCCGCCCGATCTCGTGCTGGTCACCCACGACCACGGCGACCACGTGGGCCAGGCGGTGCAGATCTGCAACACCACCGGCGCGCTGCTGGGGTGCATCGTGGGCACGGCCCAGCGCCTGCTGGAAGAAGGGCTGCGCCCCGGCCTGCTGCTGAACTCCATCGGCTTCAACATCGGCGGCACGGTGACGCACAAGGGCGTCAGCGTCACCATGACCCAGGCCTTCCACTCGTCCGAATCGGGCGCGCCCGTGGGGTACATCGTGACCATGCCGGGCGGGCTCACCTTCTACCACGCCGGGGACACGGGCATCTTCTCGTCGATGGAGCTGTGGGGACGGCTGTATTCCATCGACCTGGCCATGCTGCCCATCGGCGGCACCTTCACCATGGACGCGCGGCAGGCGGCCATGGCCAGCGCCATGCTGCGCACCCGCTCGGTGGTGCCCATGCACTGGGGCACCTTTCCGGTGCTGGAACAGAACACCGAGCGCTTCCGCGAGCAGTTGCGCAACCATGCCCCCGACTGCCGGCTGTTCGACATGAAGCCCGGCGACACCGTCACCCTGGATATGGGCGAGGATGGCCGGGGCTGCGCATACTGTTAATTGCGCGGGTCACGGACCCGCATCGTCAACACTGCAACACGCCTTGCGCTCCACGCGCCGGAATGCGGATTCCGGCCCACGGGCGCGGGCATCGCCTCCGGTTTCGCGCATGTCTGGCATCGTGCGCGGGAGGTCCGGAGCGAACGGGGCAAGCGCCCCGGTTCGGTACCTCCATGGAACACGCGGCGGTAACATACAAATGGGTTGTCTATCTGGTGCGCTGTGCCGACGGGACGCTGTACTGCGGCGTCACCACGGACATGGAACGGCGCCTTGGCGAACACAACCGGGGCAGGGGCGCGCGCTACACGCGCTCGCGCCGCCCGGTCACGCTGATCGCCACCGCCCCGTTCCCTGACCGCGGCAGTGCACAGAAGGCCGAGCATCACGTCAAACGGCTGCCCCCCGACAGGAAGCAGGAAGCGCTGGCACATTACGCAGGCGCACTTCCCGTCGCGGCGCGGCCGAGCGCCCCGCGCACGAAGGAATGACAATGGAAACTATGCGTTTTGAAGAATTGCCCCTTTCAAAGGAAATCCTGAAGGCCATCGAAGAAATGGGCTTCGAGGAAACCTCGCCCATCCAGGCGTTGGCCATCCCCCACATCCTGGACGGCCGCGACGTCATCGGCCAGGCCCAGACCGGCACCGGCAAGACGGCGGCCTTCGGCATCCCCCTGCTGGAGCGCATCGACCCGCGCGAAAAGGACATCCAGGGCATCATCCTGTGCCCCACGCGCGAACTGGCCATCCAGGTGGCGGAAGAACTCACCCAACTGGCCTCGCGCAAGCGCGGCCTGTACGTGCTGCCCGTGTACGGCGGCCAGCCCATCGACCGCCAGTTCAAGGCCCTGCGCCGCGGCGCGCAGGTGGTGGTGGGCACCCCCGGCCGCGTCATGGACCACATGGAGCGCGGCACAATCAACCTTTCCACGGTGCGCATGGCCGTGCTGGACGAAGCCGACGAAATGCTGGACATGGGCTTTCGCGACGACATCGAGCACATCCTCGGCCACGTGCCGGGCGAGGCGCAGACGGTGTTCTTCTCCGCCACCATGCCCCCGGCCATCCTTGAACTGGCCCAGCGCTTCCTGAAGACGCCCGAATTCCTCAAGGTGACCCAGAAGCAGGTCACCGTGCCCAGCATCGAGCAGATCTACTACGAGGTGCGGCCCTTCCAGAAGCTGGAGGCGCTGTGCCGGGTGCTGGACCTGTACAACCCCAAGCGCGCCATCGTGTTCTGCTCGACCAAGCGCGGCGTGGACGAACTGACCCAGCACCTGCAGGGGCGCGGCTACCAAGCCGACGGCCTGCACGGGAACCTCAACCAGTCGCAGCGCGACCGGGTGATGGCGCGCTTCCGCAGCAACGGCATCGAAATCCTTGTCGCCACCGACGTGGCCGCGCGCGGCATCGACGTGGACGACGTGGAGGCCGTGGTCAACTACGACATCCCCAACGCCGTCGAGCACTACGTGCACCGCATCGGCCGCACGGGCCGCGCCGGGCGTTCCGGCCGGGCGTTCACCTTCGTTTCCGGACGCGACTTCTACAAACTGCGCGACATCAAGAAGTTCACCAAGGCGCACATCGTGCAGCACCAAGTGCCCACCTCCAGCGACGTGGCCACGGTGAAGACCAACCAGCTGCTGGCCGAGGTGCGCCGCCACATCGAGGCGGGCGAGCTGGAAAAGTACACCGACATCGTGGAATCGTTCCTGGACGAGGACGTGACCACCGTGGACATGGCCGCCGCCCTGCTCAAGCTGCTGATGCGCCGCGAACTGGGCGACGCCGTGCCCGGCGGCGAAAAGACCCCGGCGGGCACCGGCGCGGAACCCGGCATGGTGCGCCTGTTCCTGAACGTGGGCCGCAAGATGCGCGTCACCGCGCGGGACATCGTGGGGGCCATCGCCGGCGAGACCGGCATCCCCGGCCGCATGATCGGGGCCATCGACATCCGCGACCGCGTGTCCTTTGTCGAAGTGCCCGCCGACTACGCCCAGGAAGTCATCTCGGTGATGAACGGCAACCAGATCCGGGGCTTCCGCCTGGGGGTGGAGCCCGCCACGCCGAGGGAACGCGAATAGCCACGCCGGTTCACGCAGCCGCACGGACAACAAAAAGGGGAGGGCACGGCAACGTGTCCTCCCCTTCTGTATATTTATGGACGGGTGATGCGATGGTGCCCTTCGCGGCTGTTTCTAGAGCGCCGTCCCTTTCGTGGGGACATACAACCGGGCCATGTCCGCGCCTTCCAGTTCAAGCAGGCGGATCTTCTTTTCCAGTCCCCCGGCATAGCCGGTCAGGCTGCCGTCGGCCCCCACCACCCGGTGGCACGGAATGACGATGGAGATCGGATTGTGCCCCACCGCCCCGCCCACCGCCTGGCCGGACATGCCGGCCTTGCCCGTCCTGCCGGTCCTGCCGGTATGGGCGGCAATGATCCGGGCGAGTTCGCCGTAGGTCGTGGTCGTGCCGTACGGAATCTCGCACAGCAGCGCCCATACCGCCCTGCGAAAGGCGCTGCCGCGCGGGGCCAGCGGCAATCGTGCAATGTCCGGCTTCCCGCCCGCGAAATACTCGTCCAGCCATTCCCGGACCATGGCAAACACGGGCAGGTCGTCCCTGGGAACACGCTCTTCCGCAACGGTGCCGCCGAAGTATTTCTGCCCTTCCAGCCACAGCCCCACCAGGTTGTCGCCGTCGCTCGCCAGCAGGATGGGCCCGAGGGGAGACGAATACTGTGTGGTATAGAGCATGCGGGCTCCTTGCACGGTGTGCCGGTTACAGGGAATTCCACAGGTTGATGGTGGCGTAGGCGCGCCAGGGACGCCATGACTCCGCCAGGGCCAGTATCTGCTCCGGCGTCCGGGGGGCGAGGGCCTTCCTGACGCCATGGTCCGTGTGCGGGAAGGCGTCGGGCCATCCCATGGCCCGCATGGCGATGTAGTGCGCGGTCCACATGCCGATGCCCGGAACGGCCAGCAGTGTTTTGATGCCGTCTTCCGGCGGCGCGCTGTGGCCGAAATCGGCGTCCCCGGCCGCGAACAGCCTTGCCAGCGCGAGGATGGTGCGCGCCCGCGCGCCCGTGATGCCCAGCGGGCCGAGGTGGTCGCCGATGGCCCCGGCCCCCTCAAGGGCCATGATGGTTTCGGGCGCGGGAAAGGCGCGGGTCAGCCCCGCGATGCCGGTTTCGACCGGAATGCCGTGGGCCTGCACCAGCCGGGCCGCCAGGGTTCCCGCGGCCTTGACCGTGATCTGCTGCCCCAGGACCGCGCGCACGGTCATTTCGAAGGCGTCGAAGCAGCCGGGCAGCCGGGTTCCGGGAACGCACAGGCCAGGCCGGATGTCGTTCATGGACGACAGGGTTTCGTAAATCGTCTCGGGATCGCAATGCAGGTCGAACAACTGGCGCACGCGCGCCAGCACCCGTGACAGGACCGGCAGCAGGGCGGCATCCATGGTGACGGTCAGCACCCGTTTCCCCGGCTGGCATCCCACCCGTATCCAGCCGGACACCGCCCGTGGCGTCCCGGTGGCGAACCGCACGGTCCGGAGATACTCGCCATCCCGGACCAGTTCCACGCCCGGAATGGCGCGCGCCGCGAGGAACTCCAATATCGCCTGCCACTGGTAGGGCGGGCGGTACCCCAGGGCCAGGGTGACGCCCGTTCCCTGCTTCCCGTGCGCTGCCGCCTGCTTCCGCAGGGCGGTGGGGGCGAGGCGGTAGTGCTTCCTGAACAGCGCGTTGAACCGCCGCAGGCTTCCGAAGCCTGCGGCCATGGCCACGTCGATGACCGAAAGGTCCGTGTCGGCCAGCAGGTTCCGGGCAAGCAGCAGCCTGCATGTTTGCAGGTACTGGACGGGCGTGACGTGGTATTCGGCCATGAACACCCGGCGCAGGTGGCGGCCCGTGCAGCCCAGGCGGCGGGCCAGTTCCTCCACGCCGTGTCCGCTCCCGCAGTTGTCCTCCAGCAGTCGCGCCGCGCGCCGCGCAAGAGAGGCGGCCGCGTCCACAGGCACATTCAGGGGCACATTCAGGGGCACGTTCAGGGGCGCTGCCCCCGGCGCGATTTCGGGGCGGCAGAGCAGGCACGGCCGAAAGCCCGCCTGTTCCGCGGCGGCGGCGGTTGCGTAGAACGTGCAGTTTTCAGCCCTTGGCAATTTGGCCCGGCACACGGGGCGGCAGTAGATGCCCGTGGACGTCACGCCGACAAAGAACCGGCCATCGAACCGGGGGTCCTTTGCCTTGAATGCGGCATACCATGCGCTGTGCTGGTCATTGGGCACGGGTCCTCACCTCTTTCGGCGAAGCCTACCACCCTGCCGCCATATTTCCAGCCGTTTTCGGACATGGTTGCCCTGCCCGCGAAACATGCCCGCGCCCCTACCCGGCCCAGACCTGCCGGGCCAGCGACAGGGCCACGCCCCACACCACCAGGCACACGCTGCCGTCCAGCACCCGCCACGCCACGGGCTTGCGGAACAGCGGGGCCAGCACCCGGCCGCACGCTCCCAACGCGAAGAACCACAGGCACGAGGCGGTGGCCGCGCCCGCGCCGAAGGAGGCCCGTTCGGCCGCCGGGTAGTGCCCGCTGATGCCGCCCAGCATGACCACGGTGTCGAGGTACACGTGCGGGTTCAGCAGGGACACGGCCAGCGTGGCCCCCAGCACCCGGCGCAGGCTGGTGCGGCCGCCGTCGCCCACGGCCCGGTCGGCCTCCAGAATACCGGGACGCAGGGCCGAGCGCAGCGCCCCGAACCCGAACCAGGCCAGAAACACGGCGCCGCCCACGGCCGCGCCCTGGCGCAGCAACGGGCTGGCGGCAACCGCCGTGCCCACTCCGGCCACCCCGGCGGCGATCAGCACCACGTCGATAAGCGCGCACAGCGCGGCCACGGCCATGTGGTGGTTGCGGCGCAGACTCTGGGTCAGCACGAAGGCGTTCTGCGCGCCGATGGCGATGATTAGGCTGGCCCCGATGCCAAGGCCCTGAAGGTAGGGGGCAAGGTGCATGACGCTCTCCGAAAACAGGTCTGGAGTCCGGCGATCCGCCGTGACGTCCCTGCTCTACCTTGTTCCGCGTCATGCGTGAAATTACTTGTTGTGCTGTTGCATAAGCAATATTAATGATCAGCCATGCTCGACTACCGACTTGTGGAGGCCGTGGCCGCCGTGATCCGCGAAGGGGGCTTCGAGCGGGCCGCGCGGGTGCTGCACCTGACGCAGTCCGCCGTGTCGCAGCGGGTCAAGGCGCTGGAGGACCAGTTGGGCACCGTTCTGGTGGTGCGCGCCACCCCGGCCCGCGCCACCGACGAGGGCCGCCGCCTGCTGGCCCATTGCGACAAGGTGGGCCTGCTGGAGACCGACCTTGCCGCCGCGTTGCGGCCCGAGGGCGGAACCGGCGGCGACGCCCCGCCCGGTTCCCCGGACGCGCCGGACACACCGGAAATCCAGTGGACCACCCTGCCCGTGGCCGTGAACGCGGACAGTCTGGCCACGTGGTTCCCCGACGCCGTGGCCCCGTTCCTGCGCACGGAACGCGCCCTGCTGGACCTGTCCGTGGACGACCAGGAGCGCACTCACCTGCTGCTGCGCGACGGCCATGTGACCGCCGCCGTGTCCACCCGCGCCGCCGCCGTGCAGGGCTGCCGCTGCCTGCCCCTGGGCCGGGTGGACTACCTGTGCCTGGCCGCGCCGGAGTTCGCCGCGCGCTGGTTCCCCGCCGGGCTCGCCGAGGCCGCCCTGTGCCGCGCGCCCGCCGTGATCTTCAACCGCGCCGACGAGGTGCACCACCAGTTCCTGCGCGGGCTGCTCGGCCGCGACGCGGCAGACGGGCTGCGCCTGCCCCTGCACTACATCCCCTCGTCCGAACGGTTCGTGGACGTGGTGGCCCAGGGCCTTGCCTACGGCATGATCCCCCTGCCCCAGGCCCGCAGCCACCTCGCCGATGGCCGCCTCGTCGATCTCGCCCCCGGCCGCGCCGTGCCCATCCGCCTCTTCTGGCACTGCTGGGGCCTGCGCACCCGCCTGCTCGACGCCCTCACTCACCACGTCGTCGCCCACGCCCGGCAGGTGCTGGGGCAGGAGTAGCCGGGAAAGATGAAATGAAAAAACGGTACGGGGGGAAGGAACCTTTTAAAAAAGGTTCCTTCCCCCCGTACCCCCCATCCTCCCAAACTTTTCATTTGGTCCGATGGGCAAAGGGTGTGGAAGCTACAGTTTCCCGCCGCTGCATGGCTTCACATACGACCCTGTACGCCGTGACGCTACCCACTTGAAAAGCAACGGAAAGCTCAACCACGCAAAAAACCAAACGGTGTTGCTCTCCTCCCCACCCCCATACAAAAAGTTTTGGGGGATGGGGGTCCGGGGGAAGGGACTTTTTTCAAAAGGTCCCTTCCCCCGGTTCGCTTTTATCAAATATCTTCTCTCCCCCTACTTCCCGGCATCCACCCCGGCGTCGCCGAAGGTGGCCATCTTCTCGAAGATGTCGGCGGCGCTGCGCAGCAGGAAGATGGACAGCGCGCCGCCGGTGCCTTCGCCGAGGCGCAGGCCGAGGTCGAGCAGGGGGCGGATGTCCAGCGTGCGCAGGATGGCCGCGTGGCCCTGTTCGGCGGAGGCGTGGCTGAACACGCAGTACCCGGCCACGGCGGGGGCGATCTTCCAGGCGGCGGTGTAGGCGGCGGTGGAGATGAACCCGTCGATGACGGCCACCAGCCGGTGGCGGGCCGCGCCCAGGATGAGGCCCGCCAGGGCGGCGATTTCAAGCCCCCCCACGGCGGCCAGAATGTCCACGGGGCCGCCGGTGGCGATGGCCTGGCGGTTGGCGGCCAGGGCGGCGCGGATGACCTGCGCCTTGCGGGCCACGCCGTGGGCGTCCAGACCGGTGCCGGGGCCGGTGACGGCCTCGGGGTCAAGGCCCAGATAGGCGCAGTACAGGGCGGTGGAGGGCGTGGTGTTGGCGATGCCCATGTCGCCGGTGCCCACGCAGCGGCAGCCGTCGGCGGCGGCCTGCGCGGCAAGGTCCGCGCCCAGCAGCAGGGCGGCCTCGCACTGTTCGCGGGTCATGGCCGGGCCGTGGGTCATGTTGGCGGTGCCGGGGGCCACCTTGCGGCGGACGAGCTGCGGATGCGGCTCGAAGTCGTCGCCCAGACATCCGGCGTCCACCACGCGCAGGTCGATGCCCGCGGTGGCGCACAGCACGTTGATGCCCGCGCCGCCGTTCAGGAAATTGAGCACCATCTGGCGGGTCACTTCCTGCGGAAACAGCGAGACGCCCTCTGCGGCCACGCCATGGTCGCCCGCGATGGTGAAGATGCGCGCGGGGTCGGCGGCCAGGGGGCGCGCGCCGCCCTGGATGCGGTGCAGTTGCAGGGCCAGTTCTTCCAGGCGGCCCAGGCTGCCGCGCGGCTTGGTGAGGTTGTCCAGATGCGCCTGCCCGGCCGGGTCGTGGCCGTGGTCCACGGGGTCGATGGCGGCGATGAGGTCGAGAAGGCGCGGCGAGATGGACGGCATGGGAACCCCCGGAGGTGTCGGTGTGGAACGGGAACCGGCGCACGGTAGCGCCGTGGGCCGGGCAAGGCAAGCCGGGGTGGAGGGCGCGGACGGCTCCGCCTCGCCTCTCTGCCCCTGCCCCTTGCCGATGACCGCCGCAGGCCGCATAGTGATGCGTGCGAAAACCGCACATCCCACGGGGAGCACCCATGATGTCCATCCATGACATGCTGCGCGGCCGCACCGCCAAAGGCGCGGTCCTCGCCCTCGCCACCATCGCCCTGACCGCCGCGTCCGTGGCGTTTCCGGCCCCGCTGGCGGCCGACCAGCCGGTGTCCTCACAGCCGGGCCGTCCGGCCATCACCGTGCCCACGCCGCGCGCGCCCGGCCTGCCCCCCGGCATCCCGGACAACAGCCCGCGCCTCACCCCGGTGGTGCGCGCGGTCAACGCCGTGGCCCCCGCCGTGGTCAACATCACCACCGCACGGGTGGTGGAGCGCAACTTCAACCCCTTCCCCGGCCTGATGGACGACGAGGCCGCGCGGGAAATGTTCCCCGGCCTGCCCACCCAGCGCCAGACCCGGCGCAGCCTGGGGTCCGGGGTGATCATCAACCCGGACGGCGGACACCCCGGCATCGTGCTCACCAACGCCCACGTCATCGCCGGGGCCACGGGCATCGCCGTGCACCTGCTGGATGGCCGTTCGCTGGACGCCGAACTGCTGGGCTCGGACACCGACTTCGACATCGCCGTGCTGCGCGTGCCCGGCGCGCAGAACCTGCCCGCCGTGAAGATGGCCACCTCGTCCGACCTCATGCCCGGCGAGACGGTCATCGCCATCGGCAACCCCTTCGGCTTCGCGCACACCGTGACCACCGGGGTGGTGTCGGCCCTTGGCCGGTCCATCAAGGTGGAACAGGGCATGATCACCGACCTCATCCAGACCGACACGGCCATCAACCCCGGCAACAGCGGCGGCCCGCTGCTGAACATCATGGGCGAGCTCATCGGCATCAACACGGCGGTCTACGCCAAGGGCGAGGGCATCGGCTTCGCCATCCCCGTGGACAAGGCCCGCCGCGTGGTCGAGGAACTGCTGGGCCAGGGCCGGGTGGACCCGGTGTGGCTGGGCGTGCTGGGGCAGGACATCGACCAGCGCACGGCGGCGTGGCTGGGGCTGAAGCGCGTGTCCGGCATGCTGGTGACCGAGGTGCAGCAGGACACCCCGGCGGCGAAAGCGGGGCTGCGCTCCGGCGACGTGCTGGTGTCCATCAACGGCAACCCCATAGAAGACAAGGACGCCTACATCATGCTGCTGCGCAACTACACCCACCGCGACACGCTGGAGGTGGGCATACTGCGCGAAGGCAGGACGGCCACCCTGCGCATGACCCCGGCCGTGTTCACGCAGGAGACGGCGGAACGCTTGGCCGAGCGGCGCTGGGGCCTGCGCGTGCAGGAGGCGCAGGGAAGCGGCGTGCGCATCAACGCCGTTCTCCCCAACAGCCCGGCCGCCCGGCTGGGGCTGTCACCCGGCGACGTGGTGCGCCAGGTGGGCGGGGTGCGCGTGACCAATACCCGCGACTTCGCCCAGGCGTTCGCCCGGCACCGGCTGGCGGGCAAGGTGACCCTGCTCATCCAGCGCGGCGGCAAGGGGTACTATGTGTCGCTGGCCGTTTAGACGGCAGTGCATCCGGTGGCGCTGCGGCCCCCGCGCCCCGCAATCATGAGAATTTGCGTCAGCGCTTGACACCCCGGTTGACGCCAGCTATCTGCAATTTCGATGGTAAGCCGTCAAACCCTGTGGTGACGCGGTTTTTTCGCAATCACGACAGGGAATTGTTCCCAAAGAGCCGACTACGTCGTCGGCCGAAAAACACGCCTGGAGGATGACATGGGTTGGACTGTTACTGTTGACACCGATAAGTGTACCGGCGACGGCGAATGCGTGGACGTGTGCCCCGTCGAAGTTTACGAACTGCAGGATGGCAAGGCTGTTCCCGTGAACGAGGAAGAATGCCTGGGCTGTGAATCCTGCGTGGAAGTCTGCGAAGCCGGCGCGATCACCGTCGAAGAGAACTAATCGCCGCCTTTCCGGATTTGCTGCACGTCATGCCGCCGGACGACGTTTGCGCCGTCCGGCGGCATTTGCCGCATCAAGGGCCCGGTGCAGGGGCACGGTTGCAGGGGCAGGTGTTCACGCGGCCGCGCCACGCCCCGCGCCACAACGGAAACGGGGGTTGCCTTCCCGTGGCGTGCCGCCCGCCCGCACCGCGAATTCCCGCACATCCGCACGCCCGCGCGGGAGCCGCGCGACCCTTCGCCCGGTCAGCCCTGCCCGTCTGGCCTGCCTGGACCCGTCCCCACGGCGCGGCGGCAACCTTGGGATGTGCATTCCGGCCTCAGAACGACCGAGACCGCCAGGCGCCCGATACGCCAACCTGTCGGGCCTTCGCATGACGGCCGCGTCCGCGCGGCCCCCAAGGAGCAGAATGGATGACCGTGGACCTGACGGAAATCTTCGCCAAATATGAAAAGCTGGTGGCGGAAGCCGACGCGCTGTTCGAGCGCGTGCGTTCGCAGCACGCCGACTGCGTGACCTGCGGCCTTGGCTGTAGCGACTGCTGCCACGCCCTGTTCGACCTTGGCCTTGTGGAGGCCATGTACCTGAACCAGCGCTTTGCCAAAGCCTTCGGCTTCGGGGCGGAGCGCTCCGCCATCCTCGAGCGGGCCGACGCGGCCGACCGCCACGCCGTGCGCCTGAAGCGCCGCCTGTACAAGGAATCGCTGGCCGGACGCGATTCGGCCGAACTGCTGGCCGAGGTGGCGCGCGAGCGCATCCGCTGTCCCCTGCTGGGCGACGACGACACCTGCGTCATGTACGCCCACCGGCCCATCACCTGCCGCCTGTACGGCATTCCCACCGCCATCGGCGGCGTGGCCCACACCTGCGGCCGCACCGGCTTCGCCCCCGGCGGGCGCTATCCCACCGTGGCCCTGGACAAGATCCACGAACGGCTGGCGGGCCTCAGCCACGAAATCCTGGTGGCCGTGCAGTCGCGCTACCGCGAACTGGACCAGGTGTACGTGCCCGTGTCCATGGCGCTGATCACCAGGTACGACAACGCCTATCTCGGCGTCGGCCCGGCGAGGAAGGAGGACTGAGCATGGTCAACATCTCGGGCTCCATGTTCCGCGACAGCACCACGCGGGAACTGACGCCGGAAGAAGAGGTCCAGAAGCGCGCCATCTGGGACGCCATGTCCCCCCGGCGGCGCAAGTACGTGGAGCGCATCGGCTACGAGAACTGGGACCCCTTCCAGAAGCCCAACGACCCCCTGGACACGCGCCAGGACATCACCAAGCGCACCACCCAGCAGCTCGTGCGCGAATTTCTGCAGACCGCCAGCAAGAAGGACTACACCAACGAATACGGCCGTGGCGCGCTGGAAACCGCCCTCGGCATCGTCAACAAGGACGAAAAGTACCGCGGCGTGTTCGATTTCTGCGTGTGGTACTACAATATTCTGATCAAGGAGGGTCACGTCGATGAAGGATAAGTACGATGACATTGACGAGTACATCGCCGACCTGCGGGCCGAGATAGAAAAGAGCGAGAACTGCGCCAACCATCACTACAACCTTGGCGTGGCCCTGCTGCACAAGCGCGACTTCGTGGCGGCGGAGGAATCGTTCCTGAGCGCGGTGCGCAACTCGCCCCGCCTGGCCGAAGCCTACGTGCAGTTGGGCGGCATCTGCCTGCAACGCGGCGACCTGGACGGCTGCCTGCGCTACAACGAGGAGGCGGCCCAGTGCCGCGCCAAGTTCCCGGTGCCGTGGAGCAACATCGGCTTCGTGCACCTGCAGCGCGGCGAGCCGGAAGAGGCCATCAAGGCCCTGAAGAAGGCCCTGAAGTGGGATCCCAACTTCATCCAGGCCATGGCCACCATGGGCGCCGCCTATTACATGCAGGGCGACTACGAGGCCTCCATCACCATCAGCCGCGAGGCCATCAAGCGCGAACCCGGCTTCGGCCCGGCCTACAACAACCTGGCCCTGGCCCACTTCGAGCGGGGCGAGTTCGCCCAGGCCGTGCAGTTCGCCGACCAGGCCGTGGCCTGCGGGTTCGAGGTGCGGCCGGAGTTCCTCAAGGATCTTGAGCAGTACCGCTAGCCCTTCGGTAAAGGGCGAAAAAAGGAAGAGCAGACCGCAACGTCGGGGGAAGGGCCTTGGCCCTTCCCCCTTTTTCGTGCATGCCGGATGGACATGACCGGGCACGACTGAACCCCATGGCGGACGCCACCCCGGCGGGAGCGGCCGGGGCAGCCCGAGGGGCGGCGCCCCCACGAACATATCCGGAGACACCGCATGAGTTGGGAATTCGCCGTGGGGGTGGGGGCGGTCAAGGCCACCGTGCTCTGTGTGCTGTGGTACAACAGGCGGCGCATCGCCGCGCGGCTGGCGGGGGTGGACATGCGGCGCGTGGCGCGCAAGGTGGCCCGCGAACTGGAGCTTTCGCCGGACGAGGCGCGGCGGCTGGCCCGCAGCCTGGACGCCCACGAACGCAAGGTGGACGAACTGCGCCGCCACAACGCGGCGTTGCGCCAGCGCCTGCACGCGGCCATCCGCGACGGGGCGGTGGATGCAACGGCGCTGGACGAACTGTTCGCGGACAAGCGCCAACTGGCCGAGCAGGCCTACGCCCACGTGCGCGACGAATTCATGGCCTTCCACGCCGGGCTTTCGCCGGAGCAGCGGGCCAGGCTGGCCGGGCTGCTGGAGCGTCACGCCGCGCACCCGCTGTTCCGCCATCCCCTGCTGCCCTGATCCGGCCGGCGCGGGAGCGGAAAGGAAACGCCGGAAGGGTTCTTCCCGCTACTCCGCGCCTTCGGCCCGGCCATCCAGGCTGGGGCGGGTCCACATGCAGGCCATGCGCACCTTCTTGAGCAGGGCGCGCAGGGGCAGGTAGTCGCTCTCACCCGCGCACACCGCCTCGAAGGCGCGGCGCACGGCCGCTTCTTCATAGCGGCCGGGAAAGCGGCGTTCCATGTCGGCGCGCACGGCCGTCCACAGGTCGTCGTCGGAAGGGTCGGGGAACACGGAAGCGTCGCCGGTGGGCGTGGAATTGGTGGTCATGGCAGTATGCTCGTGGGGGTATGCTCGTGGCCGCCGCGCTCCAGATGGCATGGACGGCGCGGGCGGCGTGGTTTTCGGGTGGCGGAAGGCTATGCCCGGTCCGGCAGCCGATACACCAGCAGCAGCCGTTCCGGGTTGCGGGGCTTGTTGGCGAATTCGTACCGTGCCACCCGCCACCGGTCCCAGTCCAGCCCGGCAAGGCGCTGGTCCAGCGCGGCAGCCTCGTCCGCGCCGCCGGGGTGCCCGGCGTAGACGTGCAGCGAGACGACCCCGCCCGCCGCCAGCAGCGGCAGCAGCCCGTCCAGCGCGGCCAGGGTGGTGTCCGGCCGGGTGGTCACGCGGCGGTCGCTGCCGGGCAGGAAGCCCAGATTGAACATGGCCGCCGTGACGCGGAGCGGGCACACGCCCCCGGTGTCAGGCCCGGCCAGTGGCATGACCAGTGGCGCGGCCAGCGCCGCCGCCAATTCCTCGTGCCCCCGGCCATGCAGCGTCACCCGCCCGTCCAGCCCCGCCGCCGCCAGGCGTTCCGCCGTACGGGCCAGCGCTCCGGGCTGCACGTCGAAGGCGTGCACCACCCCGCGCGCGCCCACCAGCCGGGCCAGGAACAGCGTATCATGGCCGTTGCCCGCCGTGCCGTCCACGGCCACGGGCCAGGGCTCGCCGTTTTCCGCGCCCCCGGATACGGCACGGGGCTGGGCGTGGGTCTGGGCACGGACCAGGGCATGGGCCACGGCCTGCCGCGACAGGTCGCGCAGGGCGGGCAGGGCGGCATCATCGGGTCCGGAACGGGACATGCTCACCTCCGGCACCGTGGTACGCCACACGCCCCCCTCACGACAAGCACACGGGACGCAGACGCGCACGCGGGCGCACGCCGGGCATGAACTTGTGCACATGTGCAACATGCTGCACGGACTCTGTGCCGCCGTTTGCACGTCCGGCGCGGCCCCGCCATCCGGAAAAACGACCCAACATGCCGGGCAAACAGGACAAGCATGTTTGGCACGGTCCCTGCTAACCTTGTGGCGTAACGGAACAAGGAGCCGCAGAAGACATGCACACTCCCGAAACTTGCCGCAGCGAAGCGGCAACCCCTCCTCACCTGGATGCCCTTATCGGTGCCCTTCCCGAAGAAGACAGGGAAGCCGTCGTGGCCCTGGCGGCCCTCTGGCGGGAAGCGCAGCGCATATCCCCGGCATCCCCGTCCATCCTGGACACCTCCCCCGTCAGCTTCAGCTAGCTGACCCCCCTCTGCCCCCGCCGGCAAACCGGGCGAGCGGTTTCCGGCACCGGGGAGGCCCGCAAGGGCCTCCCCGGCCCCTCCTCATCCCCGCACATGGAAACGGACCGACCCGCCATCCCTCGCGGGCCACGAAACGCACGGTCACCCCGTGCGTTTCGCGTTTCCGGCCCCGCGCCGTCGCGGTTGCCCGCCGCCACTGGCCCCGGCGCGCGTCCTGTCGTATACTGGAAAAAGGTGTCGCTCACCGGCCCGCCGCCGCGGGCCGCAACCCGCACGAGGTGCAGCATGAGCAGGATACGCAGCGCCATTCTGGCGTCGCTGGCGGCGGATTCGCTGTCGCTGGGGGCGCACTGGGAATACGATCAGGCGCGCATCGCGCGCCAGTTGGGCCGGGTGACGGACCTGCTGCCGCCCGCCCTCAACGACTACCATTCCGGCAAGGGCGCGGGCGCCCAGTCGCACTACGGCGACCAGACCCTGCTGCTGCTCCGCTCGGTGGCGGGCAAGGGCGGGTTCGACCTGGCCGATTTCGCCGCGCGCTGGCGCGGCGTCATGGAAGGCGGCTACGCCGGGTACATGGACAAGGCCAGCCGCGAGGCCCTGGCCAACTTCGCCGCGGGCCGCGCGCCCGAACAGACCGGGGCCGCCACCAACGACTTTGCCGGGGCGGCCCGCATGGCCCCGCTGCTGGCCGTTCTCGGTAACAACGAGGAAGGGCTGGTCAATGCCGCGCGCGCCCAGACCCTGATGACCCACGGCAGCCCGGTCATCGCCGACGGCGCGGAATTCATGGCCCGCGCCGCCGCCGCCCTGCTGGGCGGGGCGGACATGCGCGGAGCCCTGGACCACGCCGCCGCGGCCCGCTACGCGGCCCTGCCCGCCGAAGACTGGCTGGCCTTCGCCGACATGGCCCTGACGGAAGACACCCCCGCCGCCATCGCCCGCTTCGGGCAGTCGTGCGGCATGCAGGGGGCCTTCCTGGGGGTGGTGCACACGGTCCTCAAGCACGAGGCCGACCCGGAAACCGGGCTCGTGGAGAACGTCATGGCCGGGGGCGATTCGTGCGCGCGCGGCCTGGCCATCGGCATGCTTTTCGGCGCGCGGCACGGCCTTGGCTGGATGCCCGAACGCTGGCTGGCCCCGCTGGCCGCCCGCCCAGACATCGAAGCCGCGCTGGACTCGCTGGGGGTGTAACGGCACGCCCGTGCGCGTCAGACCATCGACAAGAAACGGGGAGGATGCCGTGGGCATCCTCCCCGTTGTCATTGCGTGCCTGCCTCTCGCGTGCCTGCCTCTCGCCGCGATGGCGAGAGAACGGCGCCCTACTGCACGGAATCGCAATCGGGCACGGTGCGGGTGGAGGCGTCCTTCAGTTCGGCCATGTATTCCTTGACCTTGTCCGAGCGCTTCCATTCCGCGAACAGTTCCTGCCACTTGCGCAGGTCCATGAAGTTCTTGTCCAGCTGTTCCTCGTGCGATTGCACCCAGATGTTGAACAACTGCATCTCGAACTGGAACAGGCTGCTGTCGAAGACCTTTTCCGAACTGCCCGCCTTCATCCGCGAACCGTCCACGTCCGAGGCCACGAAGCTGCACACCGCGTCGCGCGAGGTCTCGTAGGTGATCTCCTTGCCGTTCAGCAGTTCCAGCAGGCCGAACAGGTGGGGATATTCCTCGCGGATGCGCGTTTCCGCCGTTTCCGGCACGCGGATGAACAGCTTGTCCCCTTCCTCGGTGATGAAATAGAAGCGCAGCCAGTTCTCGAACATCAGCACTTCGCTGACGGCGTTGATGGCGTTGACGAATTCCGTGGACATGGACACTCCTTGGCGTCTTCCCCCGCCGCCGGGAAAGGCCGGGGCCGGGGTTCGTGGTCTTCGATGGCCCCTAACCGCACGGGACCGCACGGGGCCGCACGGAATCGCGTCCTGGCGCGGCGCGCGGCGGGGCACCCGCACTATGGTGACGGCAGGGCCGCCCGTCAAGTACGTTTTTTCACAAGCTGTGTGGAAAAAGCCGGTACACGCGGGGCTGCTGCCCGCTGCTCACCGTTTCGCGGAATCAGGGGGCATGAAGATGGCAGCGGGCATGCTGCCCCTCGGCCACCGGATGCCAGCCGGGCGCGACGCGGCGGCACACGTCCATGACCTGCGGACAGCGCGGGTGGAAGGGGCAGCCGGGCGGCGGGGCGATGGGGCTGGGCAGGTCGCCGGACAGGGCCGGATGCTCGCTGCGCCGGGCCGGGTCGCGCACGGGCACCGAGGCCAGCAGGGCGCGGGTGTACGGGTGGGCGGGCGCGGCGAACAGCACGTCGCGCGGGGCCTCTTCCACCACCTTGCCAAGGTACATCACGGCCACGTGGTCGCTCATGTGGCCCACCACGCCGAGGTCGTGCGAAATGAACAGGTAGGCCAGGCCCATGCGTTCCTGAAGGTCGCGCAGCAGGTTCAGCACCTGCGCCTGCACCGAGGCGTCCAGCGAGGACACCGGCTCGTCGCACACCACTAGCGCCGGGTGGGTGATCAGGGCGCGGGCCACGGCCACGCGCTGGCGCTGGCCGCCGGAAAACTCGTGCGGGTAGCGGTCGGCGTGTTCCGGCCGCAGGCCCACCAGTTGCAGCATGTCCGCCACCTGCCCGCGCCGCTGTGCGCCGGATGCCCCGGCCACGGCCAGCGCCTCGCCGATGGAGGCCCCCACGGTGCGGCGCGGGTTCAGCGACGAGAAGGGGTCCTGAAAGACCATCTGCACCAGTTGCGCGGCCTCGGCGCGCGAAATGGCGGGCGTGGCCGCGTCCTTGCCTGCGCCAGTATCCGTTCCGGCAAACAACCGCCCGTCCAGCAGCACCTGCCCCGTGCTGGGGGGCAGCAGGCCCACCACCATGCGGGCCAGGGTGGACTTGCCGCAGCCGCTTTCGCCCACCAGGCCCAAGGTGCGGCCCCGGTCCAGGGTCAGCGACACGCCGTCCACGGCGCGCAGCACGGCGGGCGTGGGGTCGAACATGCCCCGGCGCACGGTGAAGTGGCGGCCAAGGCCGCGCAGTTCCAGAAGCGGTGCGATGGCGGATTCTCCTGTTGTCTCGAAATGAGGCGGCGCGCCGGACACATGCCGGGCCGCCGCGAGAATGGCACGGGGCGGGGTGGCGCGTCCAGACGGTTCCCGCCCGTTCACGCCAGCTCCCGCCAGTCGCCGCCCGCGCCGTTACAGTCCGTACCGTTTCAGCTTGCGCCACAGCGAGGCGCGGTCGATGTCCAGCACCTTCGCGGCCTGCGTCCGGTTGCCGCCCGCCAGTTCCAGCACCCATTCGATGTGCGCCCGTTCGTTCTCGTCCAGGGTCATGGGGCGGCCGTCGGGCGTCATGCCTTCCCCGGCCCCGTCCGCGCGCAGCACCAGCGGGGGGCTGCCCTTTCCCGCAAGCCCGTCCGCCAGCGCCCGCAGGTCGGGCGGCAGGTCCGCCGGGGTGATGGTGTCGCCCGCGCGGAGCACGGCGGCCCGCTCGACGATGTTCTGCAACTCGCGCACGTTGCCCGGAAAGGGGTAGCGGGCCAGCACGGCCAGCGTTTCCTGCGCCATGTGCGGGGCGGGCCTGCCCGTGTCGCGCGCGGCCTTTTCCGCGAAGTACTGGGCCAGCAGGGGCACGTCCTCCATGCGCTCGGCCAGCGGGGGCATGCGCAGCACCACCACGTTCAGGCGGTAGTACAGGTCGTGCCGGAAGCGCCCGGCCGCCGCCTCCGCCGCCAGGTCCTTGTTGGTGGCGGCCACCAGCCGCACGTCCACGGGGATGTCGGCGGTGCCGCCCACCCGGCGGATGGTGCGTTCCTGCACCGCGCGCAGCAGCTTGACCTGCATGGGCAGCGACATCTCGCCCACCTCGTCGAGGAACAGCGTGCCGCCTTCCGCCGCCTCGAACAACCCCTTGCGCTGGCGCACCGCGCCGGAAAACGCCCCCTGCTCGTGGCCGAACAGCTCGCTTTCCAGCAATTCCTCGTTGAACGCCCCACAGTTGATGGCCAGAAAGCGCGCCTCGGACCGGCGGCTGAACAGGTGCACCATGCGCGCGGCCAGTTCCTTGCCGGTGCCCGTCTCGCCCAGGATCAGCACGGTGACGTCCGACGGGGCCACCTGCGCGATGGTGCGCTTCAGCGCCTGCATGCACGGCGCGGCCCCCAGCAGGGGCACGGGCAGCGACCGTTCGCGCAGCTGTTCGCGCAGGCGGGCCACCTCCTGCTTCAGGCGGCGCTTTTCCAGCGCCTTCTGCACCAGCGCCCGCGCCTCGTCCAGGTCGTAGGGCTTGGACAGGTAGTGGTAGGCCCCGGCGTGCATGGCCTCCACCGCCGTCTTCACCGTGGGATACCCGGTGACCACCACCACCTCGGTGTCCGGGTGGCGCAGCCGCACGGCGCGCAGCAGGTCCAGCCCGTCCATGCCCTGCATCATCAGGTCGGTGAGCACGAGGTCGAAGTCCGCCCCGGCCAGCAGTTGCAGCGCTTCCACGCCGCTGGCGGCGGTGAGGGTCTCGTGCCCCTGCCGTCCCAGGACCAGGGCCAGATTGTCGCGGGCGATGGCCTCGTCGTCCACCACCAGAATGCGGGCCGGGCCGGGGGTGTCCGGTGATTGGGGCGAATGGGGTTGCGGGACGGGGGGGACGGCTCCCGTGGTCCGTCCGGGTGCGTCGTTCATGCCGCGTCTCCCGTGGGTTCCGGCGCGCCCAGCGGCAGCCGGATGGTGAAGCACGCGCCCGCGCCGGGGGTGCTCTCCACCCCGATGGTGCCGCCGTGCTTGCGGATGATGCCGAAGGCCACGGACAGCCCGAGGCCGGTGCCCTTGCCCACGTCCTTCAAGGTAAAGAACGGGTCGAAGATGCGGCCAAGGTGCTCCGGACCGATGCCGATGCCCGTGTCGGCCACGCGCAGCACCACCTGGCGCGCCGCCATGTCGCGCTCGGCGGTGATGGTGATGGCCCCGGCGCGGGGGACGGCCCCGTCCGGCGTGCCCCCGACTGGCGTGCCCCCATCGGGCGCGTCGCCGTCCCGCTCCTGCGTGGCCTGCACGGCCTGAATGGCGTTTATGAGCAGGTTCAGCAGCACTTCCTGAAACCGCTGCACGTCCAGCGGCAGCACGATGTCGCCGGGCACGTCGGCGTCGATGGCGATGGACGCGGGCACCTCGCTGGCCACCAGCGCCACGCTGCGGCCCACCACGTCGCGCAGGGCCACGGGCTTCAGCGAGAACTCCGTCTCGCGCGAGAATTCCAGCAGCCCCTTCACGATATCGCGCGAGCGGCGCACTTCCTGATGGATGTTCTCCAGCATGCGCCCGGCAAGGGCCGGGTCGAGGTCCGGCGCTTCTCCGCCCCCGGCATGCCGCAACTCCTCGCACAGGATCTGGCACGAGGTGGAGATGTTGTTCAGCGGGTTGTTCAGCTGATGCGCGATGCCCGAGGTCAGCACCCCCAGCGAGGCCAGCTTCTTTTCCTGCACCAGCTGGTTCTGGCGGTGCTCCAGCTCCACCAGCATGTGGTTGAACGCCTCCACCACGCCGCGCGTCTCGTCGCTGGTGGCGGGCAGGGGCAGCCGTTCCAGGCTGCCCCGCACGATCTGCCGGGCCGAGCGCTCGATGACCGACAGCGCCCCCAGGATGCGCCGCCCGATGAGCCACGAGAAGAACGCCGCCAGCCCCACCATGGCCCCGATGGACAGCAGCAGCTGGTGCTTCAGCGAGCCCACGATACCCAGGATGCGCTCGCGCTGGTAGGTGACGATCTGGCGGGCCTGCGCCACCAGCGCCTTGCCCTGTTCGCGCAAATCCTCGCGCAGCGCCCCGCGTTCGCGCTCGCGCTGCTGCCCGGCAAGCTGCACCTCGCCCAGGCGGCTGAAGGTGTCGCGGTAGCCGTGCAGGTCGCGGCGCAGGGCGCGCAGCCCATCGCTGCCCCGCAGGTCGGTGCCCTGTACCCCGCCGCCGCCGGGCTCGATGCGCTCGATGACCTCCAGCGCCCGGCCGATGAACACCAAGTTTTCGGCGTGGTCCTCCTCCATGGCGTAGAGCAGGTAGTTCTTCTCGTAGCGGCGGATTTCCAGGATGTCGCTGCTCAGGTCGTCCACCACCTCGGCCAGGGCCAGGGCGTCCTCGATCTGGAGCAGGTAGTTGTACGACAGCCCGCCCAGCAGCGAGAAGCCCAGGATGGACACCGAGATGCCGAACAGCACCAGTTGCCGGATGTTGCCTTCCGCAAGGCGGCGGATCAGGAACTGCACGGCGCGTCCCCCCCTTCTCCCCTGTCCCCCTTGCCGAGTGTCGCGGCGGGCAGCAGGGCCACGGCCAGCGCGTCCTGCACCCGCGCGGCAAAGGCCACCTGCGGCAGCCCGCCGGACCCGCGCGCGGCGAATTCCGCCAGCAGGCCGCGCGCCTCCGGCTCGTTGGCGGCGGGCAGCACCACGGTGCGCGCCCCGGCCCGCGCGGCGGCCAGCAGCTTTTCGCGCACGCCGCTCACCGGCAGCACCCGGCCGGACAGCGACAATTCGCCGGAAAGGGCCACGTCGGCCCGCGCCGGACGGCCCGACAGCAGCGAGACCAGCGCCACGCAGATGGTCAGCCCGGCCGAGGGGCCGTCCTTGGCGATGCCCCCGGCGGGAATATGGATGTGAATGTCCTGCGCGGGGTGGCCGGACTGACCAGACTGGCCGTCGGACGCCCGACCGGCCAAATCGGGCAGTCCGGGCAGACCGGGCACGCCCAGTTGTTCCGCCAGATGTTCCGCCTCGGCCCGGATGTGGCTGAGCGCGATGCGCGCCGACTCCTTCAACACCTCGCCCAGCGAGCCGGTGAGGATGAGCTGGCCGGAACCGGCCATGCGGGCCGCCTCCACGAACACGATCTCGCCGCCCGCCTCGGACCACACCAGCCCGGTGGCCGTGCCCACGCGGGGCGCGCCGCGGGCCGCGTCGTGCCGGTAGCGCGGCGGCCCCAGCAGGGCGGCGGCCACGGCCTCGTCCACCTGCAAGGTGTCCACCTGCAACGTGTCCGGCGGCAGGGTGTCCGCGCCCATGCCCCCGCCCGCGTGCCCGCCCGCGTCCAGGCGCAGCCGGGCCAGCTTGCGGCACAGCCGGGCCAGTTCGCGCTCCAGACCGCGCACGCCCGCCTCGCTGGTGTAGTCGTTGACGATCCGCGCAAGGGCAGACCGGCTCACCCGCGGATAGGGCGCGGTCAGCCCGTGCTCACGCAACTGGCGGGGCAGCAGGAAGCGGGTGGCGATGTCCAGCTTGTCCGCCTCGGCGTAGCCGTGGAATTCCACCACCTCCATGCGGTCCAGCAGGGGGCCGCGCAACCGCTCCACCCCGTTGGCCGTGGCGATGAACAGCACCTGCGAAAGGTCGAAGGGGATTTCCAGATAGCGGTCCACGAAGCGGCCGTTCTGCTCCGGGTCCAGCACTTCCAGCAGGGCCATGGCCGGGTCGCCCTTGGCGTCCTGTCCTACCTTGTCGATCTCGTCCAGCATGAACACCGGGTTGCGCGCGCCCGTGGCGCGCAGGGCCTGGATGATCCGCCCCGGCATGGCCCCCACGTAGGTGCGCCGGTGGCCGCGCAGTTCCGCCTCGTCGCGCAGGTCGGCCAGGGACATGCGGTGGAAGCGCCGCCCCAGCGCTTCGGCCATGGCCCGCCCCACCGAGGTCTTGCCCACGCCGGGCGGCCCGGTGAAGCACAGCACCGGCGCGCGCGACGAGAGGCCCTGCGCGCGCCCGGCCAAAGCCTCGCGCACGGTGGCGCGCAGTTCCGCGATGTCGATGGGCTTGGACAGGTACTGCACCGCGCCGGTCTTCAGGGCCTGCACGGCGGTGTCCACCGTGGCGTAGCCGGTCACCACCACGATGCGCGTGTCCGGGGCCGCGCGCCGCGCCGCCTCCATCAACTGCATGCCGTCCATGCGGTCCATCTTCAGGTCGGTGACGATGCAGTCGTACCGGCGGTGCGCCAGACGGGCCAACGCCTCTTCGCCGTTGGCCGCCGTGTCCACGGCGTACCCTTCGCGCGCCAGCACGTGGGCCACGTTGTCGCGGGCGATGGACTCGTCGTCCACCACCAGCACGGCGGCGGGCTGGGTGGCGCACAGCACGCGCGCGGCCAGGTGTTCCAGCACCCGTTCGCGCACCTGGCCGAGGCCCGCGTGGCTGGCGTCGAACACCGCCGCCGCGCGCGAAAGGTCCAGGCTGTCGCGGGTCAGCGCGTTCCACGGCAGGTCCAGCAGGCATTCCACGTAGTTGAGGGCGATGGCGTTCTCCGGCGCGGCCGCGTCGGTCTTTTCCATGCGGCCGATTTCCGCCTCCAGCGTCCCGCGCACCGTGTCGGGCAGGTCCGCAGCCGCGCACCGGGCGCGCAGGCCGGTGGGGTCCGCCACGCCCGGCTGGCCCGATTGGCCGCCCCCCTGCCCCGCCGCGCCAGGCGCTTCCGGGGGGGTGTCCCCGCCCTGCCGTCGAAAGAAGATCATGCGCGCCTCCTCGCATTCCCTCTGGGCCTGACCGGCATCGCCGTTGCGGAGTGAAGCACCGTTGCATTCCGCAACGCTGTGCCTTTTTTCACGAACCCGCGCGAAACCGGCCCGTTACGCGGACTGGTAGCAGTCGGCGTTGCATCTTGCAACACCGCAAGCGCTCCGTCCGCCCGCCTCCATCCAAGAATATCCATTGTGAAATCAGCGCATTATCCACATCAACGCGTTCTGGCACGGCGCTTGTTTATGCGTGGACACACACAAACCGCGAGGAAGCAAAATGGGAACCATCCGCGAATCGATCGAGTCGGCATTTGTCGCAGTGGCCTTTGCGGAACGGAATCGGCCGGACGAGGCCGTGTGGCAACTGCGCGGCGGCGACGACGCCGCCCGCGACCATGCCCGCCTGACCACCCCGCCGTCCGTGTCCCCCGCGCAAGGTGCGCAAACCCGCACCGCAACCGCCGGGCAGCGCCAGCGCCCGGTGCTGAGAGCCGAATGAGCATGCCGTTGATCCCTGCCCTTTTCGCGGAGGCCGCCCATGCCCGGTAGATGGTTTCGCCGCGCCGCCCCTGGCGGTGACGCCGGGCAGGGCGGCATCCGCATGCGTTCCACCGCCGCCGTGCGCGTGGAGGAACGCCTGGCCGACTACGCCGAGGCCCTGGCCCTTGCCGAGGCGGGCGAACAGTTGCTGGCCGGGGCGGTGATCCGCCGGGGCGAGGCCCAGGTCCGCCGCATTCTGGTGCTGGGGCACGGCTGCGGCCTGTCCTCGCGTCTGGCGGGCTACGCCCTGAGCCTGGCCGGGCGCATGGGCAGCGGCCTGCTGTTCCTGCACGTGGGCGACGCGGCCCACGACGCCTATCGCCGCGCGGCCTTCGAGCGGCAGGCGCGGGCGGGGGCCCTTGAATGGGTGGAAGCGGCGCGGGCGCGGGGCATGGCGGCCCTGCACGAGGTGCGCTTCGCACCGGCAGGACGGCCGGACCACGCAGTGGAAGAAGCGGCGCGCGCCCATGGCCGCGTCGAGTTGATCCTGAGCGAACCGGAAGAGAGCGAACTGATGCGGGGCCGCACCGGCCTTGCGCTGTTCACGGTGGAATGAGGGCGGCCGCCCTCGACAACCCCCGCCAACGGGGACAACGGGCCGTCACGCAGGCGGCGCCACCACACGGGAGTTAGCAATGGCAACCCAAACCGCACGCAAGCCCTGGGGCAAGACCATCGTCTTCGGCATCCTGTCCGCCGCCCTGTACGCCGGGGTGTTCGCCTTCGCGGACACCATCGCCGCCCACTTCGCCCAGGGCTCGTACTGGGCCGCCGGGCCCATCGCCACGGTGTTCCTGTTCTCGTACGTGCACGGTGAATTCACCGGCAACCTGTGGAGCGTGCTGGGCGTGGAAGCCACCCGCAAGGCCGCCCGCAAGCCGGAAACCGCCACCAAGCCCGCCACCGTCCGCCCGGCCGCGCGCCGCGCCACGCTGAACGCCTAGCCCGTACCAGGAGACGAAACATGGACATCCTTACCCTGGACCCCACCAAATTCATCGACCTCAACGCCACCGGGGTCTGTTTCCTGTTCATCGTCGGCTTCATCGGCGGGCTGGTCAGCGGGTTCATCGGCTCGGGCGGGGCCTTCGTGCTTACCCCCGGCATGATGAGCCTGGGCGTGCCCGGCACCGTGGCCGTGGCCAGCAACATGTGCCACAAGTTTCCCAAGGCGCTGGTGGGGGCCATCAAGCGCTTCCGCTACGGGCAGGTGGACGTGAAGCTGGGCCTGGTCATGGCCGCGTCCGCCGCCGTGGGCGTGCAGATGGGCATCCGCATCCAGCAGGTCATTCTGGAAAAATGGGGCCAGGCCGGGTCGGACCTGTACGTCAGCCTGTCCTTCGTGGCCGTGCTGGTGCTGGTGGGCGGCTACGTCATGCGCGACGCCCTGCGCTGCGCCCGCAGCGGCGGCGTGGAAACCACCGCGCCCCTGGCCCTGCGGTTGCAGGCCATCGAACTGCCGCCCATGCTCACCTTCCGCCGCTCCGGCATCCGCATTTCGCTGTGGTTCACCCTGCCCGTGGGCTTCGCCACCGGCATGCTGGCCGCCACCATCGCCGTGGGCGGGTTCATCGGCGTGCCCGGCATGATCTACGTCATGGGCGTGCCGGGGCTGATGGCCTCGGCCACCGAACTGGTCATCGCCTTCGTCATGGGCCTTGGCGGGTCCATCAACTGGGCCATGCACGGCATGGTGGACATCCGCCTGGTGCTGATCATCCTCGGCGGGTCGCTGCTGGGCGTGCAGTTGGGGGCCATCGGCACCACCTACGTGCGCGAGCACATGATCAAGATGGTCATGGCCGTGATCATGCTCATCGTGGCCGTGAGCCGGGGCATCGCCCTGCCGCGCTACCTGGTGCAGCTGGGCCTGATGGACGTGTCGCCCGAAGTGCTCGGCGTGCTGGGCAAGATCAGCTTCGGGTCCATGTGCCTGGCCCTGCTGACCGGCGCGGTGATCATCCTGGGCAGCATGTGGAAGGGCCGCGCGGCCGCGCGGGAGGAGGCGCATGGGCAGGCTTGAGCGTTTGCTGGTGCCCGTCACCGGCGATGCGCATTCCCTGTACGCGCTGGACCAGATCCTGGAGTTCGCCGCCACCCGCAAGTGCCGGGTGGCGGTACTCTCCGTGGTGCCGCCCTACGCCGGCGACCTTGGCTCCAGCGCCCTGGCGGACCTGAGGCGGCTGCTGCGCCAACCAAGCGAACTGGCCCTGGCCCGCGCGCTGGAGATGGCCAACGCGCGCGGCCTGGACATCGACTGCCTGTGTGAGGAAGGCGAACCCTTCGAGGTCATCGTGGACGCCGCCCGCAGGCTGAAGGCCGACCTCATCGCCATGGGCGTGGCCGACCGGTCCGCCCTGGGGCGGCTGGTGCGCGGCAACGTGCCGCTGCGCACCATCGGCCACAGCGAGCACGACGTGCTGCTGGTGCCGCAGGGCGCAACGCTGGGCTTCCGGTCCATCCTGCTGGCCACGGACGGTTCGCGCTACTGCACCTACGCCGCCGTCACCGCGCTGCAACTGGCGCGCGAGCACGACGCCGACCTGCACGTGCTGTACGTGGCCGACTTGACCGACTGGGCCTTTCCCGATTCTGCGGAAGGGCAACTGGCGGCGGACATGGAGGTGGAGCACGGCCGGGCCGTGGTGGAGGCCATCGCGGCGCGGGCCGCGCAGGAAGGGGTGCGGGCGCGCGGCCACGTGACCCAGGGCGAGGCGGCGGAGCGCATCCTTGCCACGGCCAAGCGGCTGGGCGCGGAATGCCTGTTCATCGCCTCGCACGGCAAGGGAGGGCTGGCCCGGCTGCTGCTGGGCAGCGTGGCCGAGGAGGTGGTGGCCAGTTCGCGCATCCCGGTCTACGTGGCCGTGCGGGACAGGCTGCGACGGTAGGGAACACTGGAGAAACCGCCTGCCAACCTCAAGAGGCAGACGCGAAAAGGGCCGCATGGCCGGGCGGAAAACGCCCGCCGTGCGGCCCTTGCGCGTGCGGTGCGGAAAAAAAGCCGAACTAACCGGAGGTACCCGCCGTTTCCGGTTCGGGTCGTACCCCCGTTGTTGTCTGCGGGGTCGGTTCCGCCGGGGGCGTGCTCACCAACTGGTCGCGCCGCAGCAGGTCCGGAAACAGGCGCATCCACAGCAGGGCCACCAGAATGGTGCCCACCCCGCCCAGCACCACCGACCCGGTGGCCCCGAACCACGCGGCGGTGACCCCGGACTCGAATTCGCCAAGCTGGTTGGAAGTGCCGATGAACACGGAGTTCACCGCGCCCACGCGGCCGCGCATCTCGTCCGGCGTTTCCAGTTGCACCAGGGTCTGGCGCACCACCACGCTGATCATGTCGCACGCGCCCAGCATGGACAGGGCGGCCATGGACAGCGGAAAGCTGCGCGACAGCCCGAAGGTGACGGTGGCCACGCCGAAGCCCACCACCCCGGCGAACAGCCGCCGCCCCACCCGCCGCCGCATGGGCGCGCGGGCCAGGTACACCGACATGCACAGCGCGCCCACGGCCGGGGAGGCGCGCAGCAGGCCGAGGCCCCACGGCCCCGTGCGCAGGATGTCGCTGGCGTAGATGGGCAGCAGGGCCGTGGCCCCGCCGAGCAGCACGGAAAAGAGGTCCAGCGAGATGGCCCCCAGGATGACCGGGTTGCGCCGCACGTAGTCGATGCCCCCGAACAGCGAACGCAGGGTCATGGGCTCTCGCCGGGCGGCCGTGTCCGGGCGGCGCACCAGCAGGATGGCCGCGCACGCGACCAGGAACGCCGCGCCGCACACCCCGTAGCCCACCTGCGCCCCGGCGGCGCACAGAAAGCCGCCCAACGCGGGACCGGCGATGATGGACGCCTGGCGCAGCCCCGCGCCGAAGGCCAGCACGCGCGGCAGCACCACCACCGGCACCAGGCCGGGCAACAGGGCGTTCATGGCGGGCTGCTCGAAGGCGCGGGCCGCCCCGGTCAGGAAGGCCCCGGCGAACACCCCGGCGGGGGTCAGGCTGCCGGTGGCGCTGCCCACGGCCAGGGCCACGGCCATCAGCCCTTCGGCCAGCTGGCAGCAAAAGGCGATGCGCCGCCGGTCGAAGCGGTCGGCCACGCCGCCCACCACCAGGGTGAGCAGCAGTTGCGGCGTGAACTGGGCCAGTCCCACCAGGCCGAGGTGCATGGCGCTGCCGGTCATGGCGTAGATCTGCCAGCCGATGACCACGGCCAGCATGTTGTAGGCCAGGTACGACCCGCACTGGCTGATCCAGAAGCGCGGCAGCGAGGGAATGCGGGTGACCTCACGGAAGGGGCGGAACGGGCGGAAGGGGCCGTCTGGGGGGGACGGATGATCGGATGGCTGGGGCTGCGGAGTGGACGATGCTGTGGACATGGCGGACCCGGTCGAGGCGAAAGTGGCGGAACGGACCGGATGGGCGCACGGGAGCAGGCCGCGCGGCACGAGGCAACGCGGCCCCCCTGCCCATCCGGTGGGGGAAGAACCGGGACCGGTCGCGGTGCGCACCTCCGGCACCGGTCGCCGCCGCTTCATTGAGCGGGCGGGGAATCCGGTATACGCCTCTGCCGGGCCATGGCAAGCAGGCCGGGTGCGCTTAGCGCCGCAAGGGATTGCGGGAAAATGGCGGCTAGACGCTGGCGGACAGCAGCAGGCCGGGCGCCAGGGCGGCGGAGCCTTCCACCACCGCGCCGGTGGGGCCGTAGGCGGCGGCAAGGCCGCCCGCGCGGCTGCCGGACTGGCCGGGAAGGGAGGACAGCGCGCCGGAGAGCAGGCCCGATATGATGTCGGACATGGTGCCGGACGTGGTGCCGGACATGGCCTGCTGCACCAGCGTGGCTTTGGCGGCCTCGGCGCCCTGCACCGCGTCGTCGGCCAGGTTGCCCGCGCCCGCCACCAGAAACCGCTCGTTCAGGCCGTTGTCGAAGTAGTCGTTGAGCGCGTCGTTGAGGCCGCCGCCATTGAGCTGGGCCATGAACGCATCGCCCGAGGCCGTGCCGAACTGGCGGTCCACGAAGCGCAGGGCGTCCAGCAGGCCGTCGCCCAGCGCATCCTCGGTCACCGGGCCGTCGCCGATGCGCTTGTACACGATGCCCATGACGGCGGTGGCGGCCGCGTCGCCGAACGTGTCGGCCATCCAGCGCACGCTGCCGGACAGCGCGCCGGAAAGGGCCTCGCGCTCGGCGTCAGTGGGAATTGAGGGAGCGACGGACGCCGCATCTGTCGTGGCGTCCGTATTCGCGCCAGTCGCTTCCGCGGCGGCGGGCAGCACGGATGCCCGGCGCACGATGTCCGCGCCGAACACGTCGGCGGTCTTGTCCGGCGACAGGCCCGAAAGCCGCGCACTCGACCCCGACCCCGTGCCCAGCAGCGCACCCAGCCCTTCCCCGTACGGGGAAAGGCCGTTCCGCGCGCGCAACGCGCCAAGGGTCAGGTTCAGGCTCATGCGGTGCTCCAGGGGGGCGTGGCATGCCCCGCTGACCGTCTTTTCGGCAGCGCCGGGCAGGGTATTAGGGGCACCCCGGAAAATCCCGGCTACGCCGACCCCTCACCCGCGCGCTTCCCGCCGCCCGTCCCGCCGCCCGCTCACTTCCTCAAAACCATGCCGTTTTACAATGATGTCAAGCCGGGGGCTTTTCATTGACCCCCCTTGCGTATCTGCTATGTCTACGATGGCCCCGACCTGTTTCCCGCCGGACCCCTGGTCCGGCTTCACACGCGCCACCCGACGCGGCACTTCCAGACACACCACGGCCTTGCGGGGCCGGCCGGGCCGCGACCCGGGCGCGAAGCACCAATTGCAGGAGGTGCACATGGACTTTCCCGTTTTCAATTGCAAGAACGGCGACGATGTCATCAGGGCGGTCAAGGAATACAACGTCAGCTTCATCCAGTTCTGGTTCGTGGACATCCTGGGCACCCTGAAGAGCTTCCAGGTGACCCCCAGCGAACTCGAGGCGGCCTTCGAGGAAGGCATGGGCTTCGACGGCTCGTCCATCCTGGGCTTCACCCGCATCGAGGAAAGCGACATGGTGGCCTTTCCCGACGCCACCACCTTCCAGATCTGCGCCTGGCGGCCCCTGGAACGCCCGGTGGCGCGCATGTTCTGCGACGTGCGCAACCCCGATGGCACCCCCTACGAGGGTGACCCCCGCTACATCCTGCGCAAGCTGACCGAAAAGGCCGCGCAGAAGGGCTACACCTACTACGTGGGCCCGGAGCTGGAGTTCTTCCTGTTCGCCAGTTCGCAGTGCCCCCAGCCCCTTGACGCGGGCGGCTACTTCGACGCGCCGCCGCTGGACCTCGGCAACGACGTACGCCGCGACATCATCTTCGCGTTGCAGCGCATGGGCATTTCCGTGGAATACTCGCACCACGAGGTGGCCCCCTCGCAGCACGAGATCGACCTGCGCTACAACGAGGCCATGAAGATGGCCGACGTCGTCATGACCTACAAGGTCGTGGTGAAAGAGATGGCCCGCAAGCACGGGGTGTACGCCACCTTCATGCCCAAGCCCATCTTCGGCCAGAACGGCAGCGGCATGCACGTGCACCAGTCGCTGTTCCGCAACGGCCGCAACGCCTTCTTCGACGCCAACGACCCGCACCACCTTTCCTCCGAATGCCGCTCGTACATCGCGGGCCTGCTGAAGCACGCGCGCGAGTTCTGCTGCGTCACCAACCAGTGGATCAACTCGTACAAGCGCCTGGTGCCCGGCTACGAGGCCCCGGTGTACATCGCCTGGGCGCAGCGCAACCGCTCGGCCCTGATCCGCGTGCCCATGTACAAGCCCGGCAAGGAAGCGGCCACCCGCATCGAACTGCGCAGCCCCGACCCGGCCTGCAACCCGTACCTGGCCTTTGCGGTGATGCTGGCCGCCGGGCTGGAAGGCATCGAAAAGGGCTACGAACTGCCCAAGGCCGTGGAAGCCAACATCTTCCACATGGGCGAGGAAGACCTGACCAAGCACGGCATCGGCTCGCTGCCCGGCTCGCTGTACGAGGCGGCCATGGAACTGAAGGGCAGTTCCCTGATGCAGGAAGTGCTGGGCGAACACACCCACGCCAATCTGGTGGGCAACAAGCTCATCGAGTGGGACGACTACCGCACCCACATCTCGGAGTTCGAGTTGCAGCGCTACCTGCCCGTGCTGTAGGCGCGCAAAAACGGGCGGGAGGAAATCTCCCCGAGCCCGCCCTGCTATCGCCAGCAAAAAACGCGGCCAATGGCATTCGCCGTTGGCCGCGTTGATCATTTCAGGGGGTGCAGGGGGCCGTGGCTCCCTGCCCGCCGGAGGCGCCCAAAAAACCGCTACGAGGTCAATCCCTTTTCCGCCCCCGCCCCACGGAGACCAGCACGCCCAGGCAGGAGAATACGGCGGCCACGGCAAGGCCGGTGCGGGTGGCGGACAGGAATTCGGGCAGCACGGCGGGGGTGATGGCGGCCTCGCCCAGGTGCAGGGCGAAGATGAGCGAGACGGCGGTCATGCTGCACGCCATGCCCAGGGTGCGCATGGCCCCCACCATGCCCGAGGCCACGCCGAAGTGGGCCTTGTCCACGCTGCTCATGATGGCCACGGAGTTGGCGGTGACGAAGATGCCGAACCCGATGCCGATGCACACCAGTTCCGCCGCCAGCAGCCACACGGGCATGCCCGGCGAGATGGTGGCCATGGCCAGCAGCAGTCCGGCGGCGCTGAACAGCATGCCCGCCGTGGCCACGCGGCCGGGGTCGGCCCGGTCGGACAGGCGGCCGGACAACGGGGCGGTGACCACCTGCATCACCGGCTGGATGAGCAAAATCAGCCCCGCCTCGCGCGGGGGCAGGCCCTTGGCGTACTGCAGGAACAGGCTGAACAGGAAGGTGACGCCGAACACGGCGGCGTAGTTGCCGAAGGCGGCAAGGCAGCTCAGCGAGAAAAACCGGTTGCGCAGCAGCAGATTCACGTCCAGCAGGGGACTTCTGCTGCGCGCCTCCACCCGCAGGAACAGCGCCAGCCCGGCAAGCCCGGCCACCATCAGCACCGGCCCCAGGGGCACGGACGTGGCGCGGGCGGCCCCGGTCATGACCATGCATACCGACGCCGCGTAGACCAGGCTGCCGGGCCAGTCCATGTGCGCGCCGCTGTCCGCGCCGGGCTGGGGGCGCATGCGCCACAGGCACATGGCCGTGGCCCCAAGGCCGGGGGGCACCACCATCAGGAACACGCTGCGCCAGCCGAAGTGGTCGGTGGTGTAGCCGCCCAGCACCGGGCCGATGGACAGCCCCGCATAGGTGAACGCGGACACGATGCCGATGACCCGGCCGCGCAGTTCCGGCGGGTAGGCCGCCGCCACCAGCGCCAGGCTGCCGGACAGCATCATGGCCGCGCCGATCCCCTGCACGAAGCGCAGGGCCATGACCAGTTCGACGGACGGCACGAGGCCCAGCAGCAGGGTGATGCCGGTGAACACGGCAAGGCCGGGCAGCAGCACCCGGCGCTGCCCCACGATGTCGCCCAAGCGGCCGCAGGCCAGCATGCTCATGGCCAGGGCCAGGGCGTACAACTGCTCCACCAGGCCCAGCTGCACGGCGGACGCGCCAAGGTCGCGCCCCAGCGAGGGCAGGGCCACGCCCACGGCGGTGAGCATGAACGGCACCATGAACTGGGCGATGCACACGGTGGCCAGCACCATGCCCGGCGAACCGGCATGCCCCAGCCGTACCGGCGTGAACTGCATTGCGACACCTCGCGGCAAACGGAATGAAGCGGGACGGAAGGTAGTACCTACGACCGCCCACCGTCCGTGTCCACCCCGGCGGCAGCGCCGCTTTCACCCGCGGCCATGGCTTGTTCCACCAGCAACGCGCCCAGGTCGCGGGCGCGGGCACAGTCCTGCGGAAAGACCTCTTCGCGCCGCCTGGCCTTGGCCACCGGGTCCCAGCTGGTGGAGACGTACTTGGAATAGTCGTCGAACTGGAAGGTGTCGGAGCACAGGAACAGTTCGCAGCTGCCGAAGATCTTGCGGCTGACCGCCCAGGTGGCCTTTACCGCGCGGTCCATGTGGTAGTCCGGCATTTTCTCCTCGGGGATGTTCATGGTGTACACCAGCCCCGTGGGCAGCGGACGCGGGAACAGCGCCTTGTACCCCGGCGTGTAGGACAGGTACGGGAACAGCAGCCGTTCCAGGAACGAGCGCATCTCGCCGGTTTCGGTATAGAAGTAGATGGGCGAGCCCAGCAGCAGCACGTCGGCCGCCGCCACCCGCTCCAGGATGGGCGTCAGGCCGTCCTTCACCGCGCAATGGCCGTAGCTCTTGCCGCCGATCTTCTTGCACGCGAAACAGCTGATGCAGCCCTTGTAGTCGTGTTCGTACAGATGCACCAGTTCGGTGGCGGCGGGGCGGCCCGCCTGCGCGGCCCGTTCCGCCGCGCCCTCCAGCGCGTGGTGCAGCAGGGTGGCGGTGTTCCATTTCTTGCGCGGGCTGCCGTTGATGGCGATGATGTTCATGGCGCTCCTGCCCGGCGGGCGGTTGCGGGTTGCGGAAAAGGCCATGATGCCCGCTGGTGGGGAAAAGGCAAGAACTGTCCGCGAGGGTAGATAGTCACCTTTCGGGAACCATGCCGGACGGACGAAAAGACCATTCGGCGCTATTTCAGCGCCTTCTGAAGGTCATACGCCAGTTCCACGATGTCCTCGCCCACGCGCAGGGTTTCGGCGATGCCCCGCGAATACATGAACTGCGGGCCGTGCACGTGCACCAGAATGTCCAGGTCCTGCACGAAGCGCAGCTGGCGGGCCGCGTCGTCGGCCCCGCCGCGCGCCTGGGCGGCCACGGCGGCCTCGATGCGGGCGCGCAGGCGGTCGCGTTCCCCCTCGCGCAGCATGTGCAGCAGGCTGTCCAGCACGCGGTCCAGTTCCGGGTCGCGGGGCGCGTCGTCCTGCCTGATGTCCGGTTCCATGTCTCGTTCTCCCATGGCGCTACCCCCTGCGGTAGTCCGCCGTGTCGATGTGCATGCGTTTCAGGATCTTCTGCAGGGTGAACCGTTCCACCCCGCTGAGGCGCGCGGCCTCGGAAATGTTGCCGTGGGTGTGCTCCAGCAGCCGGTGCACATAGCTGCGGGTGAACTCGTCCACGGCCACCTGCTTGGCGTCCTTGTAGGGTGAAAAGCCCGCTCCGCCCTCCGGTTCCGCGTCCGCGCCGTGCTCCATGCGGTGCACGAAGGCCCCCTCGATGCGCTCGCCGGGGCAGAACACGGCCATGCGCCGCACCAGATTCAGCAGTTCGCGCACGTTGCCCGGCCACGGGCGGCAGGAAAGGTAGGACAACGCCTCGTTGGAGAACTCCTTTTCCGGCACGCCCAACTCGTTGCACACCCGGAACAGGAAATGCGCGGCGATGTGGGGCACGTCCTCGATGCGCTCGCGCAGCGGGGGCACGATGATCGTCAGCACGTTGAGCCGGAAGTAGAGATCCTCGCGGAAGCTGCCGTCGGCGATCTTGGCTTCCAGATTGCGGTTGGTGGAGGCCAGAATGCGCACGTTGACCCGCTGGGCCTCGTTGGTGCCCACGGGACGCACCTCGCCCTCCTGGATCACCCGCAGCAGCTTGCTCTGCACCGAGGCCGGAATGTCCCCGATTTCGTCCAGCAGGATGGTGCCCTTGTCCGCGGCCATGAACAGGCCCTTGCGGTTTCTGTCCGCGCCGGTGAAGGCCCCCTTCACGTGGCCGAACAGTTCGCTTTCCAGCAGGGCGTCGGGAATGGCCGGACAGTTGACCATGATGAACGGGCCGTCGGCCCGCCGGCTCAGCGACTGCACGGCCCGGGCCACCAGTTCCTTGCCGGTGCCCGATTCGCCCCGGATGAGCACCGTGTAGTCGGATGCCGCCACCGCCGCGATGGACTTGCGCAGCCGCTGCATGGCCGGGCTTTTGCCGATGAGCATGGGGCCCAGGTCGCCATCGGCGGCCTTCTGGCGCAGGCGGCTGTTCTCGCGCAGCAGCACGCCGCGCTCCATGGCCTTGCCCACCACCCGGAACAGGTGTTCCTGGTCGATGGGCTTGGTCAGGAAGTCGTAGGCCCCCTGCTTCAGCGCGGCCACCGCCGTTTCCACCGAGCCGAAGGCGGTGAGCATGATCACCGTCAGCGAGGGGTCCTGGGCCAGGGCTTCCTTCATCAGGGTCTGGCCGGACAGGCCGGGCATGCGCAGGTCGGTGACCAGCACGGCGTAGTCGCCGTGGACCAGGGCGGAAAGGGCCTCCTCGCCGCTGCACCGCACGTCGAAGGTCCAGTCCGGAAACTGGGTGGACAGCAGGCGCGCCAGCCCCACGGCGAACACGCGCTCGTCGTCCACCACCAGCACGCTGCCGCAGCACGGGGTCGATGCGGGGCTCATGCGCGGTCTCCTTCGATGCGGGCGCAGGCGGCGTCGTCCCCGGCGGGCGCGTCTTGAGTTTCGGGTTCCTCGGGCGCTTCCGGCGCCACGGGCAGGGTGATGACGAAGGTGGCCCCCGGCGCGCCCGTCACTTCCACCATGCCGCCCAGGTCGCGCAGCAGTTCGTGCACCACGGTGAGGCCGAGGCCGGTGCCCTTGCCGATCTCCTTGGTGGTAAAGAACGGGTCGAAGATCTGGGACAGGTTTCCGGGCGGAATGCCGGGGCCGTTGTCGGCCACGGTCAGGCGCACGTAGCCGCCGCCACGGCCACGTCCGCTGTCGCCGGGGCCGTCGGCGTTCGCCCCGGCCTCCGCGGTTTTGGTCCGCACGCGGACGCGCCCCTTGCCGGGGGGCATGGCGTCGATGGCGTTGACCAGCAGGTTGGTCAGAATCTGCTCCAGCGAGGTGGTGTCCGCCGCCACGCGGGGCAGGCCCGGCGCGAGGTCCAGCTCGATGTCCGCGCCCGCGCTTTCCAGTTGCACGCGGAAGATCTGGGCCATGTCGCGCAGCACCGCGTTGAGGTCCGACGGCCCGGTCAGGGCGCGGTTGGCGCGGGCCAGCCCCAGCAGGTCCTGCAAGACCAGCCGGGCCTTCTGGGTGTGCTGCACGATGACCTCCAGGTCTTCCTGGGCCTGCGGGTCCTGCTGGGTCTTCTGCAACAGCTGGGCATAGCAGTTGATGACCCCCAGGGGGTTGTTGATCTCGTGGGCAAGGCCCGCGGCCAGCTGGCCCAGGGCGGCCAGCTTTTCGCTCTGCTGCATCTGGGCGCGCACGCGCTTCTCCAGCGTGGTGTCGCGCAGGTAGACCACGGCGCGGCCCATGTCGCCGCCGTCGCGCAGGGGGTACACGCTCACGGCCATGACGCGCGGCCCCGGCAGTTCCAGTTCCAGGTTCGATGGCTCGCGCCCGGCGATGGCCGCCGCGAGGCCGCCGTCGGCCAGGGCCTTTTCCGAGATGGAGCCCAGCCAGACGCCGATGCGCGCGCCGGGGCGCACCCCGTCCGCCAGCGCCCGCGCCGAGGTGTTGGCCAGCACCACCGTGCCGCCTTCCTCCACCAGCAGCACCGGGTCGGAAATGCCCTCGAAGATGAGTTCCAGCAGGCGGTTCTGGCGCAGCAGCGCGTCGATGGCGTCCAGGTTTTCGATGGCGATGCCCAGTTGCTGGCCCAGCGCCAGCAGCACTTCGGGCGTCAGGTCCGGGGTGCGGCCGTCCTCCCAGTACAGGGCCATGAGCCCCCGGCTGAAGTCCGAGGTGCTCACCGGCACGAACACCCGGCCCGGCTCCACCCGCACCTGGCGGGCGTTGACCACGTTCAGCCAGTCCTCGGGCATGCGGGCGGTGTCGTCGGGGCCGGGGGGAGTGGGCCAGGCGTACTGTTCGCGGCCCATGGGCGCGCACAGGTAGGTGGCCCGGCTGGCCCCGAAGCGCGCGGCGATGCGCGGCAGCGCGCCCCGCAGCAGTTCCGCGTGGCTCTGGCTGCAATTGAGGTCGCCCAGCAGGTCCACGAACAGCTCCACGTCGGTGCGGTGCTCGGCGGCTTCCAGGCTGAGGTCCTCGGTGCGTTCGCGCACCTTGTCCTCCAGGTTGGCGGCGTAGTCCTCCAGCTTCACGCGGGCCTCGCGCAGGTGCGTGGCGAACGCGCCGAAGGCTTCCATGAGCGAATTGATCTCGTCGCCCTCGTCCAGCCGGTTCAGGATGTTGCGGTCGCCGGGGCTCTGGAAGTTCTGGCGGAAGATGCCGGTCAGGCGGCGCAGGTTGGCCACCACCAGCCGGTTGAAGAAGATGACGATGAGCAGGAACACCCCGGCGGCGGCGGCGTAGAACGAACCGCCGAACAGGGTGATGGCCTCGCGCACCTGCTGCACGCTCCTGTCCACGGGCATGCCCACGAAGTCCATGCCCGCGAGATCCCCGTCCTTGTGGCCGAAGCCGCGCACGGCCCCGTAGCGCTCGATGAGCACGCGGGGGGCGTCGGCCGGGTCGCCGTGGCAGTACATGCAGTCGGCCTCGAAATACACCGGCCGGGCCAGGATGTAGTGCTCCACCCCGTCGATGACCCGGTAGCCGTGGAAGGTTCGGAGGTTCCTGTCGTCGCGGAAGCCCCGCAGCAGTTCGCGCTCCAGGTCGTTGACCTGCGAGGCGGGGTTGCGCGGCGTCACCGACACCCGGCGGTACAGGTACTGGTCGCGCTCGGCGTTCAGGTCCACGAACACCTTGCGGGTGACGAAGGACGTGCTCATGGCCTCCAGCAGAAAGTCCTCGTCCGGGATGTGCCCGCGCACCGAGGGGCGCAGGGTGTCGCGCACGTACTGCTGCAAGGACGAAACGTGCGAGAACACCAGTTCCGCCTTGGCCTCGGCCTCGATGTGCAGCATCTCGCGCAGGTGCAGGTTGAGCGAAAAGAGAAACACACCCCCCAGCAGCAGGAAGATGCATGCAAGGCCCAGAAGGAACTTGTGCTGGATCTTGCCGTGAAGGGGGTGCGACATGCGGTGTTCCGATGCCCCCGCCGCGCTCCGGCCCGACTTCCCGACTACCTGACGGGCGGACGCGGAGCGCGGCGGGAGGGGGGATGGCGGTTAGGCGGCGCCGTGGGCGGCGGGGAAGAAGACGGCGCTCACCCAGTAGAGCACCACCAGGGAAACCACCCCGATGGTCAGGCTCCAGGCGATGAGCTTCTTTTCCACGGGCAGAAGCGGCTCGTACTCCATCTTCTGGATTTCCTCGGCGATCTTGTTTTCTTCAAGCTGCATGGTCAAGCTCCTTGTGCGTATGCCGCGCCGGGCGCGGCGGCTTGCCGGAATTATTGAATATTAGGAAGCCACGGGCGGCATCACGCCATGGAAGAACAGCCACGAGATGAACAGGCCGATCCAGATGATGAACCCGAACAGGCACACCACGTACACGGCGGCCAGGCGGCCGATGCCTTCGGCCCACAGCTTCTTGAAGTTGGAGACGAGGCCGATGGTGAAGAAGGTCATCAGGAAGAACAGGCCGCGGAAGGTGTTGGTGCCCGCGATGGTGGCCTTGCCGAACTTCAGCAGTTCCGGCCCGCTGGCGCACAGGGCCAGCATGATCAGGAAGGTGATCACGTAGCCCAGCACGAAGCGGGGGAAGCGGTCGAGCACTTCGCTGAACTTCATGCGCTCGCCCGGCTTGCGGTCGATGAACGCGCTCCAGACCATGGCCAGGATGAACGACCAGATGCCGATGAACACGTCGATGAAGATCTTGATGGTGGTGGCGGCCATGGTGATCCAGCCTTCCTGGTACTGGATGCCGGTGTCGGCCACCAGCTTGGCGCGGATCAGGGCGTCGGTGATGGCGCCGGAGGCGATGGCGCCGCCGTCGCTCTTGACGGCCAGGCCCATCCAGGCCCCGGCCACCATGGGCTCGGACGACAGGCCCCACTGCGCCACGAAAGGCAGGATGAGCATTTCGATGCAGGTGAACACCACCACCAGCGACGACACCATGATGGGCACCACGGGGCGGGCGCGGGTGGCGCCGCCGGTGGCGATGGCCGCCGACACGCCGCAGATGGAGATGCCCGAGGCCAGCGGGGCCGACCATTCGCGGCTGAACTTGAAGTGCTTTCTGGCCACGTAGTACACGAGCGCCCAGTAGATCAGGTAGGCTTCGACGATGGCGCACAGGCCCCGGAAGATGACCGACGAAGCCAGGCCCAGGGCGTCCACGGCCTTCACGCCCAGTTCCGCGCCCAGGATGACGATGGCGATCTTGATGTACATTTCCGGGCGCAGGGCTTCCTTCAGCTCGGCCGCGAGGCCGGGGGTGAAGTTGCCGACGATGATGCCCAGCACCAGGGCGATGATGAAGCCCGCCTCGCCGGTCAGGCCCATGGCCCACGGAATGCCCAGCTTGGCCACCTGGTTGGGGGTGGCGGCGATGACGGCGTAGTGGCCCACGGCGTAGCAGCCAGCGCTGACGAAGAAGACCACGGTGAACGACTTGACGAACCGGGGCACGTCGCCGCCCAGGAACTTCACCCCCACGGACAGGAACACCGTGACGAAAAGATAGGTCAGCAGCAGGCAGACGTAGCCCGGCATGCCCTTGAAGGTGCCTGTGGCGGAACTGAAAATCTGGTCCGGGCTAACCCAGACGTTGGTCTTCACGCTCCAGCCCAGGGCGTCCACCCCGGCGAAGTTGAGCGTGCCCAGCAGGAAGAGGAACAGCCCCATGATCAGGGCCAGCTTGTCCTCGGTCAGCCAGCGCTTTTGTGCCATGTGAATCTCCTTGCGCAGTGTGGATACGGTGTCGTTCCGGCGGCCGACATGCGGCAGGGCCGCCGGCGGGAACCCGGAGCGGGGGAGCCCTCCCCCGCACGGGCCGCGCGCCGCCACATGAGCAAGATCGGGACCATGGCGATTTGTTGGGCAACATGCCGGATTTACAGGATACGACCCGCTCATCCACCCGCAAGACCGCCAACTCGGGAAGGCACCGCGCCTTGCGGAAAAGGCACGAAAACGACCGGGGCCGGGCACCGCCATCATGGCGGTGCCCGGCCCCGATTGCTTCGGGCCGAGGGCCCTTCTGCGCCGCTTCGCCGCCTTGGCATGCCGCGCCTGCCGGGGCCCGGAACTTGACGCGCACAACGATTGGGAGCAGAAAATACGGTAACTGGTATTGGGCCGTGTCCGGGAACGTGCCGATTTCCGGTATCTTTCCGGATGCATACCGCACCCGGCCTCCAACAAGAAGGAGCATGCACCCATGAAAGTCCGCGCGCAGATACCAACCGTCAAGAATGCAACCAATTTCAACATGGTGGCAGACAGCAAGACCGCCGTGGGGAGCACGCTGGAGAACCTCAAGGCCGCCATTGCCGGAGAAACCGGCGCGCACGCGAAGTACACGGCCTTTGCCAAGGCGGCCAGGGAGCAGGGCTATGCGCAGATCGCCCGCCTTTTCGAGGCCACGGCGGCAGCCGAACTGATCCATATCGGCCTGGAGTACGACCTGGTGGCCGAAATGGAACCCGGCTACCAGAAGCCCACGGTGGCCGCCCCCGCCGCCAAGGCATGCGACCTCAACCTCATTTCCGGGGCCAACGGCGAGATTTACGAGACGTCGGACATGTATCCGGCCTTCATCAAGAAGGCCCAGGAAGAAGGGAACGCGAAGGCCGTCCACGTGTTCACGCGGGCGAAGCTGGCCGAATCGGTCCACGCCGAACGCTATCTGGACGCCTACAACGACCTTGACGCGCCGGACGACGACAAGTTCTACCTGTGTCCCATCTGTGGATACATCCACAAGGGCGAAGAGTTCGAGAAGTGTCCGATCTGTTTCCGGCCCAAGGATACCTTCACGGCCTATTGAGCCGATGCGGCCACGGGTCCGGAACAGGGCGGGAAACGGGGCGACAGCCATCCCGAAACGGAAAAAGGGTTCCGCAGCGATGCGGAACCCTTATCCTTTCTGGTGGAGCTGAGGAGAATTGAACTCCTGACCTCTTGAATGCCATTCAAGCGCTCTCCCAACTGAGCTACAGCCCCAGGCGTGTTGGGACGCACGGCTTGGCCGGGCGCGGAGCAGACATTGCCCCAGCACACCGGGTTTGTCAACAATTGGCGTGGAAAACCCCCGCCCTGCCCTTGCGGGCCACGGCGGGGGTTTCGAGGCAGACAGGCGCGGCTACCAACCGTTCGGGCGCACTGCCCGGAGCGTTACGCCACCGGCTCGTAGAAGCAGCGCTTGGGCGAGTGGATCTTGCCTGCCTTCTTCAGGGCGTCGATGGCCTTGGAAACGTCCTTGGAGTCCACGGCGAGGGACTTGGCGATATCGCCGGGGCGCACGGGCTTGCCCGCTTCCTTCATGGCTTTCAGAACCTTGTCTTCCATGGGTGTGCTCCTTTGCAGTTAATCAGGAATAATTCCTGATAATAAAATGGCCGCCACTCGTCAACCCTTCCGGACACCGGCGCCACAATTTTCCGCCGGGCGCAAACCTTGCCGCCAGCATAGCGTGGCGTTGTTGAGGCTGTCATGCAAAACACCCAGGTTTTCCAAAAACCAGGGCGGTTGCGTAGTACGACATTCAGCTTCTTACCCGGCAACAGCAAGGGGTTTCCCGTTGGTATTCCCACTTTTTCTTGACATTATTCAAATGGTATTGAACAATCATCCAATGGAGACAAAAACAGCCACCACCATTTTTGAAGTCCTGACGTCCGAAGCCCGGCTTTCCATCTTCCGGCTGCTGGTCAAATACGCGCCGGGCGGTCTGGTCGCCGGGGAAATCGCCCGGATGCTGGACATCCCGAAAACCAACCTTTCCTTTCACCTGAAAACCATCGTCCACAGCGGGCTTGCCAGCATGGAGCGCGAAGGCCGCAACACGCGGTACAGGGCCAACATCCCCCTGATGCTGGAAACAATCGCCTACCTGACCACCGAATGCTGTTCCGGCGACCCTGACCAGTGCCAGGCCTACCGGGCCGAGAGCGGGATTGCGCCGGAATTTCTGCCGACCTGCTGTGACAGCAAGAAACCGTAACGTGGAGAACATGTTCATGAGCGCGCCCGACAAAAACCAGTCGAACGAACACGTCAGGGAAACCGTCCGCACGGGATACGCGGCCATTGCCACGGGACAGCGCTCCTGCTGCTGTTCCAGCCAGCGCAGCGGACATGCCGACCCCACCAGGCTGGCGAAAGCCATCGGCTATGACGCGGAAAGCCTTGCCAACCTGCCGGATGGCGCGAACATGGGGCTTTCCTGCGGCAACCCCGTCGCCATTGCGGCCTTGCTGGAAGGCCAGACCGTGCTTGACCTTGGCAGCGGCGGCGGCTTTGACGTGTTCCAGGCGGGCGAGAAGGTGAAAGCCTCCGGGCGGGTTATCGGCGTGGACATGACCCCGGAAATGCTTGCCAAGGCCCGCAAGAACATCGGGCACTACCGGCAGCGCACCGGCCTGGATAACGTCGAGTTTCGCCTTGGCGAGATCGAATATCTGCCTGTGCCGGATTCCAGCGTTGACGTGGTGCTTTCCAACTGCGTCATCAACCTTTCCCCGGACAAGCCCCAGGTCTGGCGCGAAGTCTTCCGCGCCCTGAAACCGGGCGGCAAGATATCCGTTTCCGACCTGGCCCTCCTGAAGCCCCTGCCGGATGACGTTCGGGAAATGGCGGCGGCTCTGGTGGGTTGCGTGGCCGGGGCGGTGCTGGTGGACGAAACCAGGGCCATGCTGGAAAAGACCGGCTTCACGTCCATCGTCCTGACGCCCAGGCCCGACTATGTGCGGAACATGCAGGACTGGAACGACCCCTTGTACAAGCAGGTCGCCGAAACCTTGCCCAAAGGCGAGGAAATAGCGGACTACGTTGTCAGCCTGTCCATTGAGGCCCGTAAATAGCGGCGCGCATGGACATCCTCTCCCGCCTCTTTTCGCCCCACGCCAGCCCTCCCCCCTCACTCCCCTTCCCACCCCGTTGACCGCCCCCCCATTGCACCGTACACCCTGTGCACGTGCGCCGCGCCCACCGCGCGCCTGCTCCGTGCCCGCCACACCACACGCCGGGCCGCCACACCGACCACCCAGGAGACGCCGCATGACCGCTTCCGCCAGCTCCATGGCCCGCACGCCCGTGGCCGATGCCCTTACCGCCCAGGCCCCCGTGGCCCACATCCGCATCTGCGGCTGGGTGCGCACCCGGCGCGACGCCAAGGGCTTCTCGTTCCTCGAAATCAACGACGGCTCGTGCCTCGCCAACATCCAGTGCATCGTGGACGAAGCCCTGCCCGATTACGCCGTGATCAAGGACGTGCACACCGGCGCCGCCGTGGACGTGCGCGGCGAACTGGTGGAATCGCCCGGCAAGGGCCAGAAGTGGGAAGTGCGCGCCGCCGCCCTGACCCTGCTGGGCGGGGCCGACGCGGAAGCCTATCCGTTGCAGAAGAAGCGCCATTCCGACGAATTCCTGCGCACCATCGCCCACCTGCGCGCGCGCACCAACAAGTTCGGCGCGGCCTTCCGCATCCGGTCGGAAGCGGCCTTCGCCATCCACGAATTCTTCCGCGAGCACGGCTTCTTCCACGTGCACACGCCCATCCTCACCGGCTCGGACTGCGAGGGCGCGGGCGAGATGTTCCGCGTCACCACCCTGCCGGTGGCGGGGGCTACGCTGCCGCCCTCGGGCAACCGCTTCGAGGCCGACTTCTTCGGCAAGGAATGCAATCTCACCGTGTCGGGCCAGCTGGAGGCCGAGGCGCTGGCCATGGGCCTGGGCAAGGTGTACACCTTCGGCCCCACCTTCCGCGCCGAGAACTCCAACACCGCCCGCCACGCGGCCGAATTCTGGATGATCGAGCCGGAATTCGCCTTCGCGGACCTGAACGACAACATGGACCTGGCCGAGGCCATGACCCGCACCGTGGTCACCCGCGTGCTGGAACGCTGCGCCGCCGACATCGAACTGTTCGACCGCTTCGTGGACAACGGGCTCATCGACCGGCTGCGCACCATCGCGGGCCAGCCCTTCGCCCGGGTGCCCTACCGCGAGGCCATCGAACTGCTGCAAGCCTCCGGCAGGAAGTTCGACTACCCCGTGTCCTTCGGGCTGGACCTCCAGACCGAGCACGAGCGCTTCCTGGCCGAGGAACACTTCGGCAAGCCCGTCATCGTGTACAACTACCCGAAATCCATCAAGGCGTTCTACATGCGCTGCAACGATGACAACGAGACCGTGGCCGCCATGGACGTGCTGGTGCCGCGCATCGGCGAACTGATCGGCGGCAGCCAGCGCGAGGAACGGCTGGACGTGCTGGAGGCGCGCATCCGCGAGATGAACCAGAACCCCGAGGACTACTGGTGGTACCTGGACCTGCGGCGCTTCGGCTCCGTGCCGCACGCGGGCTTCGGACTGGGCTTCGAACGGCTGTTGATGCTGCTGACCGGCATCGCCAACATCCGCGATGTGGTGCCGTTTCCGCGTACGCCCGGCAATCTCGAATTCTAAACTTCCTCAAAAAAATCTCACGCGCGCGGCGCGGGGACAACCCTGCGCCGCGTTTTCCTTTTCCGCGCCCGGCCCGATGCCCGGAAGCCCTGCACTGACGCCATTTTTCCCGCACCCCCATTGCCGTACCCGCGCCCGCGCGGTATGGTAAAGCCAAGTCCGTTCGCCCGGCCCAGCGTGCCGCCGCGTTGCCGCGCGCCGTCATGCCGCCGGACGCCCAACAGGGGCGGACAGGGGGAATACATGATCAAGCCTTCACGCATTCTGCTGGCCATCGACGGAACCCAGGGATCATTCCGCGCGGCGCGCCACGCCGCCCTCATCGCCAACCTCACCGGAGCGGAGGTCATCCTTCTGCACTGCGCCGACCCGCATCCCTCGCTGGCCCTGCCCTTTCCGGCGGGCGGAGCCGGAGCCATGCCGGAGTACGCCGCGTGCCCGGCGTCATCCGCCCACGAGCGGATGGGCCCCGCGCGCGACATCCTTCAGGACCATCAGGTACGGTACATGGAGCACACCGTGGAAGGACCGGCAGCCGAAACCATCCTGGGCGTGGCCCAGCGCGAGTGCTGCGACCTCATCGTCATGGGACGCCACGGCACCGGCAACGCCGGCGAACCGGACGTGGGCCGCACCGCCGAGCACGTGGTGCGCGCCGCGCCCTGCACGGTGATGGTGGCGTCCTAGACCGAACCCCGGCATGCCCGCCGCCAACTCCTTTTCCCGGCCCCGAACGACGCGACCGCCGCTCCCCCCAAGGGGAACGGCGGTCGCACCGCGTGGCGGCCCCTGCGGGCCGTGTCGCTCGTCCTAACGCCCCTTGCGCAACTGGCGGATGCGTGTGTCCACCACCATCTCATTGGGGTACGCCTCGCGGATGGATTCGAACATGGCCAAGGCCTCGGCGGTCCTGCCCTGCTGTTCCAGCGCGTCGCCCAGCAGGAACCCGGCCAGCGCCTTCAAATCCTTGTCCGCGCCGGGCATGGCCAGGATCTGCCGCGCCAGGTCCGCCCCGCGCGCGTAGTGTTCCATGGACATCTGCATGTCGGCCAGATCATACAAACATTCCGCGCGCCGGGCCTCCGCCGCCTTCAGTTGCAGGCATTGGTGCAGCACGTCCTCCGCAATGCCGAACTCGCGCCGCGAGGCGTGGATGCGCGCCAGACGCCGGTGCGTCCGGGCGTTCTCGTCGCCCGGCAGGTCCGGCACCTCCATCAGCTTGCGCCACACGTCCGCCGCCCGGTCCCAGCGCCGGGCCGTCTCCAGCAGTCCGCCCAGCCGCACCAGAACCTCGCGCGCCTTGTCGCCGTCCATGCCGAACTCAAGGTACATGGCCTCCAGAAGTTCCATGGCCGCCTTGTCGTCGCCCCGCACGTCCAGGGTGATCTGCACCAGGCGCTGCCACGCCTCCCAACGCTCCTCCCCCTCCGGATTCAGGCGCAGGTACCGCTCCAGCAACTTTTCCGCCTCGCCGTAGCGCCGCTCCACCGCCGCCTTGCGCGCGTCCGCCATGTCGTCCGGCGGCGCCGCCTTCTCGCAAGCAGTGAGGAAAAAAATGGGAAATATGAGCAAAGGCAGAATCACGGAGAGGGAGAACCTTTTGAAAAAGGTTCTCCCTCTCCGTACCCACGCTCTGCGGTCGCCATCCGTAACACTCGCGCTGTGCGCTCGTGTAACGGCTGCCGCTCCCTCTCCCAAACTTTTTGATTGGGGGGTAGCCAAGGGCGTTGCCCGGAACTCAACAGCACTGGTCATGGGCACACCTTCAATGGGGGACGATACTGAAGCCTATTAAAAAGTTTTGAAGGGAGTGGAGGGGGTACGGGGGAGAGGAAGGAAACTTTTCCAAAAGTTTCCTTCCTCTCCCCCGATTCGTTTCCTCTTCCCTTCCCGGCTACTCTTCCCCGTCCACCACTTCGCGTTCGTCGATGCGATCGAAGCCGACCACGAGCGCGCCTTCGTCCAGGCGCACGAGGCGCACGCCCTGGGTGGCGCGGCCCACGCTGCGCACGTCGTCGAGGCCCATGCGCAGGATCTTGTTGGTGGAGGTGAGCAGCACGAGGGCGTCGTCGTCGCGCACGGGCATGGCACCGATGACCTCGCCGGTCTTGGGGGTGACCTTGAAGTTCTTGACCCCCACGCCACCACGCGACTGCACGCGGTACAGGTCGGCCTTGGTGCGCTTGCCAAAGCCGTTGGCGGACACGGACATGATCATGGAGGTGGTGTCTTCCTCCGCCAGGATGACGCAGGCCACCACGCGGTCCTTGCCGCGCAGGGCGATGCCCTTGACCCCGGTGGCGCTGCGGCCCATGGGGCGCACGTCCTCGCACTGGAAGCGGATGGCCATGCCGTCGCCGGTGGTGAGCACGATGTGGCAATGTTCGTCCACCTCGCGCACCATGATCAGCTCGTCGTCGGGGCGCAGGCCCACGGCGATGAGGCCGGTCTTGCGGCACTTGGCGTACAGCGATGCGCTGGAGCGCTTGACCATGCCGCGCCGGGTCACGAACAGGAAGTACCGGTCCTCGGCGAACTCGCGCACGGTGAGCACGTTGGTGACCAGTTCGTCCTTGTCCAGCTGGACCAGGTTGGCGATGTGCACGCCTTTGGCCGTGCGGCTGCCCTCGGGCACGCGGTGCACCTTGATCTGGTGCATGCGGCCGTGGTTGGTGAACAGCAGCAGGTACTGGTGGTTGGTGGTGGTCAGGAAGTCCTGCACGAAGTCGTCTTCCGAGGTGTGCACCCCGGCGATGCCCTTCCCGCCCCGGCGCTGCTGCTGGTAGTTGTCCAGCGTGGTGCGCTTGATGTAGCCGCGGCGCGACAGGGTGATGACCACGTCCTCGTCGGGGATGAGGTCCTCGATGTCGATGCCGTCCAGCTCTTCTTCCAGCACTTCGGTGCGGCGCTTGGTGGCGAAGGTGTCGCGCAGTTCGCTGATTTCCTCGCGGATGACCGAGCGCAGCACCTCGGGGTTTTCCAGCACCGACTTGAAGAACTCGATCTTCTTGAGCAGCTCGTTGTATTCCTCGACCAACTTCTCGTGTTCGAGGTTGGTCAGGCGCTGCAAGCGCATGTCCAGGATGGCCTGGGCCTGCGCCTCGGACAGGTCGAAGCGGCCCATCAAGGCGTCCTTGGCGTCCTGCGGCGTCTTGGACGCGCGGATCAGGGCGACGACCTCGTCGATGTTGTCGAGGGCGATGCGCAGGCCTTCCAGGATGTGGGCGCGCGCCTCGGCCTTGCGCAGGTCGTACCGGGTGCGGCGGATGATCACCTCGCGCCGGTGCTCGAGGAAGATTTCCAGCGCCTGCTTCAGGTTCAGCAGCTGCGGGCGGTTGCCCACCACGGCCAGCATGTTGATGCCGAACGAGGTTTCCAGCGGCGTGTACTTGTACAGCGCGTTGACCACGATGTCCGGAATGGTGCCGCGCTTGAGGTCGACGACCACCCGGATGCCCTTGCGGTCCGATTCGTCTCGCAGGTCGGCCACGCCGTCGATCTTGCGCTCGTTGACCAGCGCCGCGATCTTCTCCACCAGGCTCGACTTGTTCAGCGCGAAGGGGATTTCCCGAATGACGATGGCTTGCAGGCCCTTCTTGCGCTCTTCTATCTCCACCCGGCCGCGCACCTTCACGGTGCCGCGCCCGGTGGTGTAGGCGTCGTACAGGCCCTGCCCGGCGTACACGAAGCCCGACGTGGGGAAGTCCGGACCCTTCACGTGGTCCATCAGGTCTTCCACGGTGCAGCCCGGCTCGTCCACGATATGCAGCAGAGCCCCGCACAGTTCGCCCAGGTTGTGGGGCGGAATGTTGGTGGCCATGCCCACCGCGATGCCCGACGAACCGTTCAGCAAGAGGTTCGGCACCTTGGTAGGCAGCACCGAAGGTTCGAGCAGGGTGTTGTCGTAGTTGGGCCGGAAGTCCACGGTCTCCTTGTCGATGTCGGCAAGGAATTCGCCCGCCAGGCGGGACATGCGCACTTCGGTGTAGCGCATGGCCGCCGCGGCGTCGCCGTCGATGGAGCCGAAGTTGCCTTGCCCGTCCACCAGCGGGTCGCGCATGGAGAAATCCTGCGCCATGCGGACCAGGGCGTCGTACACGGCGGAGTCGCCGTGCGGGTGGTACTTACCGATGACGTCGCCGACCACGCGCGCCGACTTCTTGGGCGGGCGGGTGTAGCCGTTGCCCAGCTCGTGCTGGGCGAACATGATGCGCCGGTGCACCGGCTTCAGGCCGTCGCGCGCATCCGGGATGGCGCGGCCGATGATCACGCTCAGGGAGTACTCGAGGTACGACTTCCTGAGCTCCTTTTCTATGCTGACCTGTTGCGACACTGGTTTGCCTCGCTTCTCGATGGACGGTTGCCGTTGCGGCTATGCCCGGAGAGAACAGATTTTTATACGCCTCCGGCGGACAGGGGGCTGTCGCGCGCTGCGATCGCCATCCGTAAGGTTCGCGCTACGCGCTCACCTAACGGCTGCCGTCCCCTGCACTCCCCATACAAGGGGTCAAGGGGGCGCGGCCCCCTTGCGGGGTGCGGGGCAGCGCCCCGCATTCCCCATAGGCAACTTCCCCTAGATATCCAGTTCCTGCACGGACAGGGCGTTGCGCTCGATGAACTCGCGGCGGGGCTCCACGCGGTCGCCCATGAGTTGTTCGAAGGCTTCGCTGGCTTCTTCGGCGTCGTCCACGTTGACGCGCAGCAGGGTGCGGTTTTCCGGGTTCATGGTGGTGACCCACAGCTGTTCCGGGTTCATTTCGCCCAGGCCCTTGTAGCGCTGGATGTTGATGCCCTTGCGGGCCTCGTCCAGCACGATGCGGAACAGGTCGAAGATGTCCTCGGCTTCGGTGGTTTCGCCCTTGCGGTCCACGGAGCAGCGCAGGCTGCCGCAGCGGGTGCGGATATCGGCCAGGGCATCCCAGGCCTGGCGGTACATCTTGGAATGGAAGAACTCGGCGCCCACGCGGGTGCGGTGGCCGTTGGCGTCCTCGAAGACCACGAAGGTGCGGCTGCCCTCGTCGGCTTCCTCGTGCTCGGCGGACACTGAGTAGCCCCGGTCGGCCAGCCACTGGCGCAGGCCGTTGGGGTCTTCTTCGGTGAACCACTGGGGTTCGATGCGGGTTTGGTACTCGATGAAGGCCAGGAACAGTTCGCGGGCGATGCCGATGTTCTCCACGTCGGACACCTTGCCGGACACCAGTTCAATGGCCTTCATGAGCGAGACGATATCCGGCCCGGTGAAGGCGCAGCCCGATTCGGTGCGGATGGTGATGTCGTTGCTGATGCGTTCCAGCAGGAAGGCGTTGAGTTCGGGGTCGTCCTTGATGAACTTTTCGAAGCGGCTGCTGTGCACCCGGTACAGAGGCGGCTGGGCGATGTACAGGTGGCCGCGGTCGATAAGCTCTTGGTACTGCCGGAAGAAGAAGGTCAGCAGCAGGGTGCGGATGTGCGCGCCGTCCACGTCGGCGTCGGTCATGATGACCACCTTGTGGTAGCGCAGCTTGTCGTAGTCGGTGTCATCCTCGCCGATGCCCGCGCCCATGGCGGTGATGAGGGCCTTCACTTCCTTATTGGCCAGCATCTTGTCGAAGCGGGTGCGCTCGGTGTTCAGGATCTTGCCGCGCAGCGGCAGGATGGCCTGGGTGGAGGGGTCGCGGCCCTGCTTGGCCGAACCGCCTGCGGAGTCGCCTTCCACGATGAACAGTTCCGATTCTGCGGGGTCCTTGGACTGGCAGTCGGCCAGCTTGCCGGGCAGCGAGTTGTCGGACAGCGCGCCCTTGCGGCGCACCAGTTCCTTGGCCCGGCGGGCGGCGTCGCGGGCGCGGGCGGCGTCCACGGCCTTGTCGATGATCAGGCGGGCGTCCTTGGGGTTCTCGCCGAAGTGCACGTTCAGTTTGTCGTACACGATGCCGGCCACCAAGCCCGCGATTTCGCTGTTGCCGAGCTTGGTCTTGGTCTGGCCCTCGAACTGGGGCTGCGGCAGCTTCACCGAGACCACAGACGTCAGGCCTTCGCGCACGTCGTCGCCGGACAGGGCGGTGCCCTTCAGCTTCTTGGTCAGGTCGGGCTGGCTCTTGATGTAGCCGTTGATGGCGCGGGTGAGGGCGGTCTTGAACCCGGCCAGGTGCGTGCCGCCTTCCTTGGTGCGGATGTTGTTGGCGAAGGTGAGCACGTTTTCCTTGTACCCCGCGTTGTATTGCAGGGCGAAGTCCACGGTCACACCGTCGGTCATGCCTTCCCCGTCGATGATGGGGTGGATGCCGCTCTCGCCGGAGTTCAGGTCCTTCACGAACTGGCGGATGCCGCCGTCGGCGCGGAACACGTGGGTTTCCGCGCTGCGCTCGTCGGTGAACTCGATTTCCAGGCCCTTGTTCAGGTAGGCCAGCTCTTCGAAGCGCTTGCGCAGCGTTTCGTACGAGAACTGCAACGTCTCGAAGATCTCCTCGTCGGGCTTGAAGTGCACCGTGGTTCCGTGGTTGGCCGATTCGCCAAGGAATTCCAGCGCGCCCTGCGCCGCGCCGCGCGCGAAACGCATGCGGTGGCGCTTGCCGTCACGGCGCACGGTCACTTCCAGCCATTCCGACAGCGCATTGACGCAGCTCACGCCCACGCCGTGCAGGCCGCCCGACACCTTGTAGGCGTTGTTGTCGAACTTGCCGCCCGCGTGCAGCTTGGTCATGACGACCTCGACCGCGGGCTTGCCCTCCTTGGGGTGCAGGTCGACCGGAATGCCGCGCCCGTTGTCGCTGACGGTCACGCTGTTGTCGAGGTGCAGCTTGACCACGATGCGCGAGCAATACCCGGCCATGGCCTCGTCGATGGAGTTGTCCACCACCTCGTACACAAGGTGATGCAGGCCCCGCGCATCGGTGGACCCGATGTACATGGCGGGGCGCTTGCGGACAGCGGCAAGACCCTCGAGGATCGTGATGCTGTCCGCGGTATAGGTCTGTCCCGTGGGAGTGGTCATCTTTGGGATCGTCTCCAACTTGTGGATGTTCTAACCGTGCGGCGCGCCATTTTTTTCAGCCTCCGGCGGGCAGGGGCTGCCGCCCCTGCACCCCATTCTCTAGTGAACTTGTCTCACAAATGAGACACTAGGGGCGCACGAATACTCCTCGCATCCGGCACGGCACGTCATAAACTCCATTTGCAGGGTGCAGGGGCGGCAGCCCCTGCCCGCCGGAGGCGTAAAAAAACGTAAACCCCTTCCTCCGACGGCCTGCGAAGATACCAAAGCGGCGCTGCGCGCTACACTTCCTCTTCGCTGTAATACGTCTCTTCCACGATCTTCATGGGCATGATGATCACGGTGTACTCGCTGTCGTCGGGGCCGGTGATGCCGCAGGGGCCTTCGCTGCCGGTCAGGGTCAGGGCCAGGCGTTCGGAGCGGTAGTGGCCCATGATCTCGATGAGGTTGCGGGTGGGGAAGGCTATCTTCTTGATGTCGCCGCTGTAGGCGCCTTCCAGGGTTTCGGTGGCCGAGCCCACGTCCTGCCCTTGGGCGGAGAGCATCACTTCGCCCGCGCCGCCGTTGCCGTTCAGGTCGAAGTAGGTGCAGCGGTTGGAATCGGTGTTGAAGATCAGCAGGCGGTCCAGGGCGTCCATGGCGTCCTTGCGGGGCAGTTCCAGCCTGGACACGGAATCGGCGGACAGCTTGGCCAGGAAGTTCATGTAGTCGGGGTACTGGTAGTACGACAGCGGCAGGCTGAAGGTTTCCTTGCCGTCGCCGGTGCGGAAGTGCAGGCGCTTTTCGGAAATGTTCAGTTCCACCTCGTCGGTGCCCAGCCACTTCTTGAGTTCGCCCAGATACTTCTTCTGAATCAGGATGCCTTCGGGCGGCAGCAGGGCCATGAGTTCGTCATGGGTGAAGCGCAGCATGGCGAACTGGTGTCCGTTCAGGCCGCAGGCCTCGATGGCGTTCTGCGCGCCGGGCTTCAGGGACAGGCAGGCGATGGCCTCCACCGCGTCCTCGTCGCTGATGCAGAAGGCGATGCGCTCGATGAGTTCCTGCAGGTAGTCGCCGGACCACATCACCGAGCCGTCGGCCGGGAATTCCGAGAAGTTCTGAAACCACACCGGGTCGTTGACCGGCAGCTTGTACTTACGGCGGCCCTGCTCGATGAGCAGGTTGCCGCTCTCGCCGTCCAGCTTGAGGGTGATCTGGCCGCCGGGCAGCTTGCGGAGCAGGTCCACGAAGGCGCGGCCCTGCACGCCCGCCAGGCCGGGCTGTTCGATGTCGGCGGCGTAGGCTCCCCGGAACTCGATGTTCGAGTCGGTGGCCAGCACGCTGAGCGAACCGTTCTCGGCCTTCAGCCAGATGGAGCGCAGGTAGGCCGCGCCCGTCTTGGCGGGGATGATGCTGGCGGCCTTCTGCAGGCCTTCGATGACATCTTCCTTCTGGATTCTCAGAAACATATCTGGATCTCCTGTTGTAGTAGCAGGGCCTGTGTCCAAGTGCACAACCTGTTCAACATGCGGAAATGAATTGAAATTTCCGGGAACATCACAATGCACCGCGTGGGAACCGAAGGAACAGCCGAAAGGGGGCGAGGGCTCATTCGGCCCGAGTTAGGCACTTTCGTTTGAGGTCGGTCACCAGAAGTTGCATATCTTTGTCACTCTGCTGCAATTGTTTGATTTTTCGCACGGCGTACATGGCGGTGGAATGGTCCTTGCCGCCGAACACCCGGCCCAGCGCCGGAAAGGAACTGCCCAGCAGTTCGCGGCACAGGAACATGGCCACCTGGCGCGCCTGCACGATGTTCTTCTGGCGCTTGTCGCCCACGATGTCGCGGGCGGGGATGCCGAACTGCTCCGCCGTGGCGGCGATGACCGCCTGGGGCGTGAGGCTGGTGCCCTTGCCGCCGTCGGTGTGCCGCAGGATCTGCTCCAGTTCGCGGTCCTGGATGTCGCGGTTGATCAGCTGGCGGTAGGCGCCGACCTTGATCAGGATGCCCTGGAGGTGGCGGAACTCGCGGAACCGCTGGGCCAGGGTCAGGGAGTGTTCCTTGGAAAGCTGGATGTTGCGCGAGCGGCTCTGCTGCTGGATGAACTTCAGCCGCACGTCCAGGTCCGGTTCGCGCAGTTCCACGATCAGCCCCCATTCCAGCCGGGAGCGCAGCTTGGGTGCCAGAAAGTCCAGGTCGGTCAGCTTGCCGGAACAGGCGAAGACCATCTGCTTGCCCTTGTCGTGAAAGTGGTCGAAGGCGAAGGTCAGCTCGTCCTGCAGAAAGGGCAGGTCGCGCAGCCGTTGCAGGTCGTCCACCACCAGCACTTCGTGGGCGCACAGGCGGCTGCGGGCCTGCTGGCGTTCCTGCGCTGCGGCCGGGCCGGACGCGGAAAGGCCGGGAAAGCGGGTGCCCAGTTCGTCCACTGCGCCGCAGAAGATGGCGTTTTCGTCGCGCGACCGGCTCAGTTCGTTGGCGATGGCGCGAAGAAGGTGCGTCTTGCCGTTGCCGCTGCCGCCGCAGACCACGAAGGGGTTGTACACCCGGTCGCTGGAATCGCGGCCGTCGCGGGCCACTTCCTTGGCCGAGGCCACGGGAAACTGGTTCTTGCGGTTGTTCAGGAAGCTGTCGAAGGTGAACCGGGGGCCGAAGGGATAGTCCAGCTGGCGCGCCGCCCGGACGGCCGGGGCCGCCTGGGCCGAACCGCCGTTGCCCGAGGTGTAGTGCAGCACGTAGCCGTCGCCCAGGAACTCGCGCAGCCGTGATTCGAAGGTCACCTGCGCCGTGGCCGAAAACCACTGGGCGAAGAACGGGTGCGGAAACTGGACGGCCAGCCGCTTGTCGTCCTTGCTCAGGGTGATGGCCAGCGGGTCGTACCACTGGCGCAGATCCTGCTCCTGGCAGGTCTGCTGGAGGTGTTGGCGCAGGGCTTTCTTCAGCACGGGCGGTGGATCGGTCCTGTGTGGAACCCGGCGGACCGGGCTTGCGGGTACGGGAATGCGGGCCGCCGGCGGCGCGTGCCGTCCCCCTCGCATGCCCGTGTGCGCGGGAGCGATGGATGACGGCGGATTGCCGTGGCCCAAGTGCGCATCATTATCATATTCATCGAACCGGAACAAGGCCGGGCGCTTCACCGGACGCGGCGGGGCCGTGGAGGCGCACGCCCGGCGCGGGGCGAGGGGCCTTGCGCGAGGGACGGACGCCGTGCGCTTTCGCGCGGGATCGGCGCGAACCGGAGCAGAACCGACTCGGGGCATGCCGGATTTGCCGCGCCACGCCCCCGCAGAAGCCCGTTGTGCTCGGTTTCGCATCCCGGTCCGGGTTGGTCCGGTTTCGCACCGCAGGCGCCGTTTGTGCAACCATGTGCAGAATCCGTCGGCCGTCTGGACAATTCCCCACGGCGCGGCTAGGGTTGGCCGGTCCCTTGCGGCTGGACCCGCCCGTCCCCTGAGGGCGCGCCCCCATTGCCTTCCGTGCCGTGCGCGCGGCAAGGCGCCCCTTGGGCGCCCCAGTGGCCGCCCCGGCATCCCCGGCGCGCGCCACCCATCACCGGCCACCCCGGTTCCCCGTGTCGAAGGGGCAATCCGGTGGACCGGACCCGCACGGCGCGGGGCCACCCCATCACCGAAGCGCAGACCGCCCGACCCCATCCACGCGCCGTGGCCGCCAGTTTCGATTGGTTCCGGTCGGCTCCCGGGTCTGCCCCATCGCACGAGGTTTCATGCAGTTGCCTTCCGCCAAGCGTTCCGGAATCGTCCTGCTGGTCATTCTGTTGCTGGTCGCCGCGCCATTCGTGTTGCGGCGCGGGCAGCAGGCCACCGAAACATCCGCCGAAACCACGGCGGCGGACTGCAACGCCACCATGCCGGGCGGGCAGCTGCCCCCGGAACTGCGCGCGGACGGCGGCCCGGACGGGCAGGCCGACGGGCAGCCCGAGGTGGTGCAGGGGGTTGTCTCCTCCGGGGACACGGCGGCCAAGATATTGCAAGAATGGCTGTCCTCGGTGGACGTGCACACCATGGTCACCGCGTGCGAGAAGGTCTATTCGCTGGCCAAGCTGCGCGCCGGGCAGCCGTACACCGTGGTGGCCAACGCCAGCGTGGGCGGCATCGAGCGTTTCGAGTACGAGATCGACAACTCGCAAAAGCTCATCGTCAGCAAGACCGACGATTCCTTCGCCGCCAGGGTGGAGCCCATCACGTACGACGTGGACGTGGTCCGCGTCGAGGGCGTCATCGAGTCCAACCTGTTCCAGTCCGTGGCCGACGCGGGCGAATCGCCCACCCTGGCCATCCGCCTGGCGGATATCTTCGGTTGGGAGGTGGACTTCATCCGCGACATCCGCGAGGGCGACAGCTTCACCGTGCTGGTGGAAAAGCGCTTCCGCGAGGGCGAATTCAAGGGCTACGGGCGGGTGCTGGCCGCCATCTTCACCAATCAGGACCAGACCCACCGCGCCTACCTGTTCCACGACGACCTGGGCTTTCCGCAGTACTACAATCCGGAGGGCGCTTCCATGCGCCGTTCCTTCCTGAAGGCCCCGCTGTCGTTCACCCGCATCTCCAGCGGGTACACCATGACCCGCAAGCACCCCATCTTCCGCGACGTGCGGCCGCACCAGGGCGTGGACTACGCCGCGCCCACCGGCACCCCGGTCAAGGCCGTGGGCAACGGGGTGGTGTCCTCCGCCGGGTGGGGCAACGGGTACGGCAACCTGATCATCCTGCGCCACGCCAACGGCTACGAAAGCTACTACGGGCACCTTTCCGGCTTCGCGCGGGGGGTGCGCAAGGGCGCCACGGTGAAGCAGGGCGACGTCATCGGCTACGTGGGCGCCACGGGCTGGGCCACCGGCCCGCACCTGGACTTCCGCCTGAAGAAGGACGGCAAGTTCATCAACCCCACCAAGAACATCAGCCCCCGCGCGGAACCCGTGGCCCGCAAGCTGCTGCCCGACTTCCGCCGCCAGATGGACGCCATCCGCCCCTATCTGGACGGTGACGGCGACTTGGCCACGCTGGATGTGCAGAACCTGCCCAACATCTAGAAATCACAATAATAATTTCGATATGGCGCGCCGTTCCCCAAGGGGGGCGGTGCGCTTTTGCGTGCGTGCGACGGGCAAGCCGTCGGCAAGCCACCGATGGGTGCCGGTGCGGTCAGGGGGATGTGGGGCCAGCCGGAATGGCTGTTCGCTGTGTGCGTTTCGCGTGAAACATGGTGAAATAAAATGATATATTATGAACGTAGACCCGGTGCGACCGTCACCGCCGATGGCATGTGCCTTTCACGCGCGCGGAGGGGGCAGGTCCGGAAGGTGACATCTGGTGTGCGCAAGCATGTAACCATGCTGAAATGACTGGATATGATTACGAACATCCGCACGGGTGAGGGGTGCGCCAACGGAAAAGGGGAGGGGACACCCGACGGTGTCCCCTCCCCTCTCGGGAGCGGTACGTTGCGGCGCGGCTATTCGAAGCGGCTCACGCCGGTGATGACCACCATGTCCGCCGGGGCGTCGGTGTGGATGCCCTGGGGCTTGGTCTTCAGCTTCTGGATCTTGTCCACGGTGTCCATGCCCTCGATGACCTGGCCGAACACGCAGTAGCCCCAGCCTTCGGCGGTTTCTTCGGTGTGGTCCAGGTCGGGGTTGTCCACGGTGTTGATGAAGAACTGGGCCGCGGCACTGTGCGGGTCGGCCGTGCGGGCCATGGCGATGGCGCCGCGCAGGTTCTTGAGGCCGTTGTTGGCCTCGTTGCGCACCGGGGTGTTGGTTGGCTTTTCTTCCATGCGCACGGAAAGGCCGCCGCCCTGAATCATGAAGTCCTTGATGACCCGGTGGAAGATGGTGTTCTTGTAGAAGCCCGAATCCACGTAGCCCAGAAAGTTGGCTACGGTGGCCGGGGCCTTTTCGGCGTCGAGTTCGATGAGGATATCGCCGGAAGAGGTCTCCAGCAGAATGACGGGGTTGCTCATGGGTGTCTCCTGACGGGAAATGTTCCCCCTCTTTGCCGGGAAGCCGCGCGAAACGCAAGGGCCGGGCGGCGGGGGGGAGCGTGGGGCATGCCGCGGGGGCGCGCGGCCGTGGCCTTATCCCTTGCCTGTGTTGTTCCGCATGGCTACACCATGCTATGGTTCCGGCAGCATCCGGCGTACCGCGTCCGCGCGCCTTCCGGACAGCCCGCGCCCCACAACGCAGCACCCAAAGGAGTCCCCCATGAAGCCCGACGTATCGAACTCCTCCGTATCGAACGCCTCCGGCAAGGATATCGCCGACCGCGACTGGTTCATCCCCGAGGACGGGCGCACGCAGCTGACCCAGCTGTTCGCCAAGCTGCCGAATCCCGTGGTGCTCGACGTGTTCACCGACGGCGACGCAAAGAACGCCTTCAACGACTACACCCGCCGCTTCGCCGAAGACCTTTCGCTGATCATCGACAAGATTTCCATGCGCCACCACGCGCTGGATTCCGAAGAGGCCAGGCGGCTGGACGTCACCCTGTCGCCCACCATGTTCGTGGGCACTGGCGAAGCGGCCCCGGCGCTGGACTACCGCATCCGCTTCACCGGCGCGCCGCTGGGCGAGGAAGGCCGGGCGCTGGTGGAATCCATCTTTCTGGTTTCGCTGCGCCAGTCGGGCCTGACGGAAACCTCGCGGCGCATCCTGTCCGAACTGAAGGAGCCGCGCAGGCCTCGGGTGTTCACCTCGCCGGGGTGCCCGTACTGCCCCGGCCAGTTCATGCACGCGGCCAAGTGCGCCATCGAGCGGCCCGGCCTGGTGGAGGCGGAGTGCGTCAATTCCGACGAGTTCCCCGACCTGTCCCGGAAGTACGGCGTCGGCTCGGTGCCGCACACCCAGTACGACGACACGCACAAGGCCATCGGGCTGTTGCCCGAGGAGCGCTTCGTCCTGGAAATGGTTACCCTGAAGAGCGCGGAAGAACTGATGCGCGAGCACGGCATGGAACCCGGCCACGAGCATGGCGCGCTGGGCATCGACCCCGATGGACTGGACGTGGTGGAGGCCGACCTGGTGGTGCTGGGCGCCGGTCCGGCGGGCCTTTCCGCCGCCATCTACGCCGAGCGCAGCGGCATGAAGACCGTGGTGCTGGACAAGGCCGTGGTGGGCGGGCAGGTGACCGTCACCCCGGTGGTGGAGAACTACCCCGGCTTCACCGACATCGCCGGGCTGAAGCTGGTGGAGGTGCTTTCCGCCCACGCCCGCCAGTACGCCACCGTGCGCGAGAACGAGGCCGTGCACGAAATCAAGATCGGCAAGCTCATCGAGGTGTACACCAGCCGGGCCGTGTACCTGTGCAAGGCGCTGGTGTTCGCCACCGGGGCGCAATGGCGCAAGCTGGACGCGCCCGGCGAGGGCCGCTTTTACGGCCGGGGGGTGTCGTACTGCGCCTCGTGCGACGGGTTCATGTACCGGGGCAAGCGGGTGGCCATGATCGGTGGGGGAAATTCCGCCCTCACCGACGCACTGCACCTGAAGAACCTGGGCGCGGACGTGACCGTCATCCACCGCCGCGACGGCTTCAGGGCCGAGAAGGCCCTGCAGGATTCGCTGGAACGCGAGGGTATTCCGGTGATCTGGGATACCGTGGTGGAGGAGATTCTGGGCGACACCGTGGCCCCGGTGGATGGTGGCGAGGGGCAGGGTGGGAAGGAAGGAAAGGACGGGAAGGGCGCGGCCCCCGGAACCGCCCCGGCCCAGGCGGACACCGGCGTGGTGCGGGGCATCCGCGCGCGCAACGTGAAGACCGATGCAGTCAGCGAGATTCCGTTCGACGGGGTGTTCGTGGCCATCGGGCACATTCCCAATTCCGAACAGGCCGCGGAGCTTGGCGTGGTGCTGGAAAAGGACGGCTCCATCAAGGTGGACCGCCACATGCGCACCAACATCCCGCGCATCTACGCGGCGGGCGACGTGACCGGCGGGGTGCGCCAGATCGTCACCGCCGTGGGCAGCGGGGCCACTGCCGCGCTGGCCGCGTTCGAGGATACCCAGAATCCGTACTGGAGGAAGAAGGGGGAGTAGGAGGGACGGCGTGACCTGTTAGGTACGGCTTCTACGTAGACAGTTCTGCCCTGTTGACCACGCCCGATTTCGTTATGCCTTCGGCGAGCAGGGGGTGTTGTAACGAACACCCCCTGCACCCCCGCGTTCCAGGGGGGCTTCGCCGCCCCTGGACCCCCAACGCATCCTGCACCGCATTCCTCGCCGGGCAGCTTCCCTCGGCCAAAGCGCCTTCGGGCGATCTGCCCGGCGGAATGCGATGTGCGCGGGGCTCTCGCCGGCTTGGCCGGGGCAAGCTTGCCTCTATCCCCATGTTGTTTGCGGCGCGCATCCGCGACGTCGAAGCTTCCGCCTCGCAAAGCCTCGGCGGTGATCTTCGGCTGCGGCTGCGTATCGCCGCACGAAGGTTGCCCACGCCAATTGGTTTCAATACCAACAGCACTTCCGGAGTTCAGGCCGTTCAACGGAAAAGCGGCGTGCGAAAAAGCGTGTGCCGCCGGGCTTTGACGGCGGCACATGCGTCGCAACGGGGGCGGGGGTAAGGGTAACCCTAAGTGCGATGGCGTCGGCGGGAGATTGGCGCACATCGCATTCCCGCCGCCAGATCACCCGAAGGCCCTTTGGCCGAGGGAAGCTGGCGGCGTAGGAATGCGGTGCAGGATGCGTTGGGGGTCCAGGGGCGGCGAAGCCCCCCTGGAGCGCGGGGATGCAAGGGGCCATCGCTTAATGGCCCCTTGCCCGCCGGGGGCATAACGAAATCAAGGGTAATCAACAGGGCAGGACTGTCTTCGTAGAGGCCGGGTGCAACCGCGCACGACCCCATTCCTCCCCGCCGGAGGCATAACTAAATCGGGCGTGGTCAACAGGGCAGAACTGTCTTCGTAGAGGCCGTACCCAACAGGGCACAACCCCTCCCCCTCCCTTCCCCTCCAATCCCACCTAATACGGCAACACAACCTTCCCGTACTGCTCGTGCAGCACTTCGGCCATGGCCAGATAACACGCGCTGGCGCCGCACACGATCCCTTCCCACCCGGCGATGACGCCGATCAGCTCACTGCCGGTGAAGTCGCGGATGGCCAGCAGGGCAAACAGCACGGTCAGCGACAGGAAGATGAACTTCAGCGTGGTCTTGCCCTTCAGCGTGCCCAGGAACATGAAGAAGGTGAACAGCCCCCACATGGCGAGGTAACAGCCCATGTAGGCGTGCGGGGTGGGTTCGGCCCAGCCCAGTTTGGGCATGACGATCAGCCCCACCAGCGTCAGCCAGAAGAATCCGTACGACGTGAACGCCGTGGTGCCGAACGTGTTGCCCTTCCTGAATTCCATGATGCCCGCGATGACCTGCGCGATGCCGCCGTAGAAGATGCCCATGGCAAGGATCATCGAGCTGATGGGAAAGAAGCCCGCGTTGTGGATGTTGAGCAGGATGGTGGTCATCCCGAAGCCCATGAGCCCGAGCGGGGCCGGGTTGGCCAGTTTGGTCTCCATTGTCTTCCTCGTTGCTGCGGCTGGGGGTGGGCGCGTCGTGCGGACCAGCGGGGCGCGCCGCGTGCCGGGTTCCGGGGATGAGGACCGGCTGACGGGCGCGAGCCATGACGGCACGCCGACGCGATGGATGCCCGCCTGCCCCGATGGATACCGGATGGGTACCGGATGGATACGGAATGGGCGCGGCGGTGCGGGCGGCGAACCTGTACCGGTGGAACGGCGATGCGATGTGGCGTGGCGCGGCCGGGGATGGCGGGTTGGCGGTCCGCCCCCTGAGGGGCCGCGTGGTCCGGCTGCCGGGCCGGACCCTGCGAGGGGCTATGGCGCGCTTATGCCCGGATGCGGACAAGCGCGCAAGATGCGCTGGAGTGTGCGCTTTCACGGGTCGGGGTGAGGATTCTCTTCCCCGCGTCCGCTACGCGTCCTCCGCACCGTGCGGCCGGGCCATGCGCAGGGGATCCACGGCCGCGTCGAAGGCCGCGCCGTCCAGCAGGCCCAGTTCCAGGCAGGCCTCGCGCAGGGTGATGCCCCGCGCATGGGCCAGGTGCGCCGCCTGCGCCGCCCGGTCGTAACCGACGACGGGCGCAAGGGCGGTGACCAGCATCAGCGAGCGGCCCACGTGCGCGGCGATGCCCGCCCGGTCGGGCTGCATGCCCGCCACGGCGTGATCCGCGAACGAGCGGCACCCGTCGGCCAGCAGGCGCATGGATGTGAGCACGTCGTGGATGATCAGCGGCTTGAACACGTTCAGTTCGAAGTTGCCCTGCGATCCGGCCATGCCCACGGCCGCGTCCAACCCCATGACCTGCACGGCCACCATGGTCAGGGCTTCGCACTGGGTGGGATTGACCTTGCCGGGCATGATGGACGAGCCGGGCTCGTTCTCGGGCAGGCGCAACTCACCGATGCCGCAGCGCGGGCCGGAGGCCAGCCAGCGCACGTCATTGGCTATCTTCATGAGTGCGCCCGCCAACGTACGCAGCGCGCCGCTGGTCAGCACCAGCCCGTCGTGGGCGGCCAGCGCGGCGAAGGGGTTGGGCGCGGGCGCCAGCGGCAGGCCGGTCATGTCGGCCAGCAGGGCGATGGCGCGCGGCGCGAAGGCGGGGTGAGCGTTCAACCCCGTGCCCACGGCGGTGCCGCCAAGGGCCAGGCGGCACAGGTGGGGCATGGCCGCGTCCAGCCCTTCCAGGCAGGTGTCCAGTTGCGCCGCCCAGCCGGACATCTCGTCGCCCAGGGTCAGGGGCACGGCGTCCTGCAAATGGGTGCGGCCGATCTTCACGATGTCCGCGCACGCGGCGGCCTTGGCCCGCAGCGCGTCGCGCAGGTGGCGCACGGCGGGCAGCAGGTCGTCGCGCAGGGCCAGCGCGGCGGCCAGGTGCATGGCCGCCGGAAAGGCGTCGTTGGATGACTGGCAGCGGTTCACGTGGTCATTGGGATGAACGGGCGGATGAACGGGGGGATGAATCCGGAAGGGGGGATGGCCCTCGGGGGCGGCGCCGGTGTCCGCCGCTTCCGCCAGCAGTTGCGTGGCCCGGTTGGCCAATACCTCGTTGACGTTCATGTTGGTCTGGGTGCCGCTGCCGGTCTGCCAGACCGAAAGCGGAAAATGGCCGTCATGCAGGCCCGCCAACACCTCGTCGGCGGCGCGGGCGATGGTCTCGGCCATATGCGGCAGGCCCGGCTGGCCGGGCGGGGGCGGCGGCAGCAGGCCCAGATCGCGGTTGACCAGCGCGGCGGCCTTCTTGATGCGCGCCAGCGCGTGGACCACGGCCAGGGGCATGCGGTCAGTCCCGATGCGGAAATTGTCCAGTGAACGCTGGGTCTGCGCGCCCCACAGGCGGTCCTGCTCCACTTCCACAAGGCCCATGCTGTCCCGCTCCAGGCGATGGCCGGGGCGGGGCGCGGGCTGGTCTGGCTGGTCTGGCGTGCGGGGCATGGCGGCCTCCTGGGCATGCGGGGACGGACACGGGACGGCGGCAGGTGCGGCGCCCCGTATCGTCCATCCTAGCGCCGCGCGCGCGCGCCTGTCCAGCGTCTGTGGGGATGTGGCGGCTGCGGAGATGCAGCGGGCGTGTCCCGGCTTCCCGCGCATCCCGCCGCATGCGCATTGCGGTTCGCCGTCCGGGGCGGGTTCCCGCCCCCCGTGCGTGCGGTACACCCGCCGGAGTGCGTATTTTCCTCCATCCGCGAGGTTTCCCCTTGCGGAAAGGGCCGCATTTGCTTCAATACATACAGTTGCACCGTACCACAGCCGGGGTGCGCTGGCGTGCCCCGGCGCGCCCCGGAGGCCCGCAGGGCGTCGCGGTACGGCTGCTCGGCCCGGCCCGGCCCCGCGCGGACGCCGGGCCTGTCGTCAGCGGCGCCGGGCCTGTCCACGGCACGGGGGCACGGGGGCATGGGCGGCATCGGCAATACCGGCCGCCGGTGGTCCCGCGCCACCCCGGCCACGCGGAGATTCCGGAACGAGGCATCCATGCGCACGGTTTCCGTCACCCTGGTCACCTACACCTACGACGACCACGAACTGGTCCGGGGCCTGCTGTCGTCCGCCACCGGGTGGACAGCCATGCCCTCCGCCATCGTGGTCATCGACGACGGCTCGGCGGAACCGTTCACGCCCGACCTGCCGGAAGAGGTGGCCGAACGCCTGCCCCCCATCGAGGTGGTGCGCGTGCCGGAAAACCGGGGCAACACCCACGCCCGCGCGCTGGGGGCGGCCCGCGCCGCCACCCGGTTCATCCTTTCGGTGGATGCGGACATCCGCTTTCCCGCGCACTGGCTGGCGGTGTGCCTGCCCGCCGCGGCCCGGCCCGGGGTGGGCATGGCGGGCACGGCCATCCGCCCCCGCACCGGCGACGACCTGCTCTCGCGCTACCTGGAACTGACCTACACCCTCAACCGGGGGGCGTCCGGTTCCGTGCCGTTCCTGCCCGGCGGGGCGTGGCTGGCCCGGCGCGACGCCTTCGAGGCCGTGGGCGGCTTTTCCGGCTACGAGGAACGCTACGGCCAGGACGCCTATCTTTCGCGCCGCCTGCGCGAGAACGGCTACCTGCTGTGGGCCGTGGACGGGGTGGAGGCCTTCGAGGTGCGGCGCATCGGGCGGTTGCAGATGGTGCGCCGGGGCTGGCGCTGGCAGGGCCACCACATGAAGGCCGCCCTGGACGAGGGCCGCCCGCTGGACGAAGTGCTGAACGTGGTGCTGTATTCCATGCGCGAACGCATGCTGCGCTCGCGCGCGGCAGACCCGCGCCTGCTCTATTTCGACCTGCTCTACGCCCTGCACGCCCTGCTGGACACCGTGGCCCACGCGTCCGCGCGAACGGAGGGGCAAGCGGGGCAAACGGGCGGGGACGGCGCGCGCGCCACCCTGCGCCATGCGGCGGCGGCCTTTCTGGCGCCCTGGCCGCAACTGTGCGCGGCCCTGTGCGCCGACCTGGCGGAACTGGGGCACGCCCCGCTGCCCACCGACCTTGCCGCCGCGCCCCCCTTCGACCTTGCCGCCGCGCTGTCCTTTGCCGTGGGCGCCGACGAACTGGCGGCGGTATGCGGCGGCCTGGGCGAGGTGCTGGGCTGATCCGTTCCGCCCCCGCGCGGCCCCGCTTCCCGCCGGGTCTCCCGGCCTCGTAATCCCGCAATCCCGCAATGCCGCAACCGGAGAGATCCATGGGATTCCCGTTCAAGCTGTCGTTCCTTTCCCGCAAGAAGAAGCCCGCCGGGGGCGATCTGCTTATCGCCGCCCCGGAATCGCTGGACGGCGCGTCCGCGCCTGCGGGGTCGCCCAAGGCGAAGTCCGCGTCCCGGCCCGGCCCGGCTTCCCCGGCGTCCGCAGGCCCCTCCGGTGACGGCGGCGGTTCCGCGCCCGGCAGGAAGATGGGCTTGTCCAAACGCACCCTGCGCCTCGTGCTGTTCGCGGTGGCCGGGCTGGTGGTGCTGGGGAGCGCCGGTGGCGGCGGCTGGTGGTGGTACAAGACCAGCCGCCCGGAATATGCCGTGGAACAACTGGTGCTGGCCTTCCGCAACGGCGACGCGGCAGCCTTCGAGCGCCGCGTGGACGTGGACAAGGTGGTGGATCAGTTGCTGGCGGTGCAGTTGCGGGCTTCCGGCGTGCAGGGGGCGTCCGCCCCGGACGCGCGCGAAACGGCGCAGTTGCGCGACATGCTGCGTCAGTCCCTGCTGGCCCTGCCCGTGGGCGCGGCGGGCGAACACCAGCGCGAAGACCTGCTGCCGCCCGACTTCCGCGAGCAGGCGGGGGCGTTTGTTCCGGCCGTGGCGGAACGCACGGGCGACAAGGCCATGGTGGTGGTGCCCGTGAAGAACGAGGCGTTTGAAACCACCTTCGAGATGCGGGTGGAGATGACCGACGGCAAGGGCGGCTGGAAGGTGTCCGGCCTGGTGGACCCGGACGGCCAACTGGCCGCGCATGCCGCCGCGCTGGAGCGCATCCGCGCCCGCGAGCGCGCCGCCGCCGCCGAGGAAGACGCCCGTATCGCCGAACGGCTGGCCGGGCTGGTGCGTCTGGACCGCACCCTGGTGGGCACCGACACCCTGTCCGGCGGCGGCAACTTCAAGATGCTGGTGGTGCAGGTGGCCGGGGTCAACCAGAGCGACCAGACCGTGGGCCGGGTGGTGGTGGACTGCGTGGTGCGGGACGAGGCCGGGCGGGTGCTGCGCACCCTGAAGCTGGTGCGCAACACGCAGTTGCGGCCCGGCGAGGCGTTTGCCGAATCATGGGTCATCGACCTGGACGAGGCGGAACCGAACGATGTCCCCCTGCTGAACGCGGAACGGTTGACCGGGCAATCCACAGTGCGCTCGGTGGTGTTGGCCACGGGCGAGTCCATCGTCGTCAAGGGGGAATAGGGGGGGCAAGGGGACGACGAGGGGGGGAATGATGGCGAAGACGCGGGGGCGGCCTGCCGGCCGGTCCTGACCAATGCTGCTCACGGGACGGAGGCGCACTACCTGCCGCCCCGTTTCGTTATGCGCGGGTCATTTTTTGCCCTCGTCCACGTGCTCGACGTAGCCCACGCCTTCCATGCCGGGGGCGTCGCGCCAGGGCAGGTCTTCGGCCCGCGCGGGCGGGGTCCAGCCGGGATAGATGGCGGGCAGTTTGTCCCGCATGATGGTGAACAGGTAGTCCCGCGCGGCGGTGCCGAAGTAGGTCGTATATTTTGAGGAGTCGTCAGACGGCCAGTAGGTGACACGCAGGAGCCGGATGTCGAGCGGTCCCGTGGGTTGCGGGTTGAGCACCAGCAGAAAGGAGCCGAGGTCCACATTGCGATTGTGAAGCAGGATGCGGCAACTGAACAACCAGTCACGGATGCCGTTGCCGTCCCAGTCCAGCGAGGCCATGAGGGGGATGGTCAGACTAACTTGCGGGTTGTGACCCAATGGCTTGTCCTCCACGAGCAAGACATCGGGTTCTTCGGCCTCGTAACGAATGCCCAGGGCGGCAAAGGTGGGCTTGCCCGTCGCCACAGGCAGAAATGCGGACGGAAAGACCGTGAGGTCGGCGCGTTCGTACAGTTCGCGGACAAAGGACAGCGGAGAGTATTCCCCGGCAGGAATTGCGTCGGCCATGGGATAACGGCCTTGCGCATCGACGATGCCGGGACGTTGCAGCCATTGCAGGTTGTCCCGCACGAACCCCCTGAAAATATCCGGCTCCGGAGCCACCACAGGCACCCGCCGCATGGCGGGCAGCGGTTCGGCATGCACCGGAAACCATGCCCCAAGGCAGGCCAGCCACAGGGCGAAAGCCAGCAGCATGGGCGGCACGCGGTGGGAACGGGGGGGCCGTGCGGCCCCCCGGAAGATGTTGTGCTGGAAGATTGCGGGGCGCGTCATTTTTTGCCCTCGTCCACGTGCTCGACGTAGCCCACGCCTTCCATGCCGGGCGCGTCGCGCCAGGGCAGGTCTTCGGCCCGTGCGGGCGGGGTCCAGCCGAGGTAGATGGCCGGCAGTTTGTCCCGCATGATGGTGAACAGATAGTCCCGCGCGGCGGTGCCAAAATAGTTGATGTATTTTGAAGAATCGTTGGACGGCCAGTAGGTGACACGCAGGAGCCGGACATCGAGCGGCCCGGTCGGTTGCGGGTTGAGCACCAACAGGAAGGAACCCAGATCCACGTTTTGTTTGTACAGCAGGGTGCGGCACCCGAAGAGCCAGTCGCGTGTTCCGTTGCCGTCCCAGTCGAGTGAGGCCATGAGGGGGATGGTCAGACCTATTTGAAGATTCTGATCCCACGGTTTGTCTTCAACGAACAATGTGTAGGGTTCTACGGCCTGGTAGCGAACGCCCCATGTGCTGTAGGTCGATTTGCCATCTGTCGGAAGAATCATGGACGGAAAGGCCGTGAGGTCGGCGCGTTCAAACAATTCGCGGGCAAAGGACTGCGGTGCATACTCACCGGCAGGTATTGCGTCGGCCATGGGGTAACCGCCTTGCGCATCGATGATGCCGGGGCGTTGCAGCCAATGCAGATTTTCCTGCACGAATCCTTTGAAAATATGCGGTTCCGGTGCCACCACTGGAATCCGCTGCATGGCGGGCAACGGCTCGGCATGCAGCGGAAACCATGCCCCAAGGCAGGCCAGCCACAGGGCGAAAGCCAGCAGCATGGCCGGCACGCGGTGGGAACGGGGGGGCCGTGTGGCCCCCCGGAAGATGTTGTGCTGGAAGATTGCGGGGCGCGTCATTGGCGCAGCCTGTCCAGGCCCTGTTGCATGAGGTCGGCCTCCTTGTTGCGGCGGGGGTGGTACTTGTAGTCCGGCTTGGGGCTGAAGTTGCGCAGTTCCTTGATGGCCCCGTCCCAGTCGCCCGTTGTGGAATATCCCCAGAAGTTTTTGAACTGGCTCGTGCTGCCATGCTGATAGAGCACGGAGGTGACGACAGCCTGCATTTCCTTGGGCAGTTCTTCGAACCGGCGGATGGTCTTGCCCTGGGCGTCTACGTTGCCTGGTGCGCTGTTGTACTGCTGCCGCGCCTGCCCGTTGAAATGGACGAACATCTTTTCGTTGAGGTGGCGGGCCTGCTCGGGGGTGAGCGAAACAGCCTGTCCCTTTTTTTTAAGATTTTCCATTTCCTGTCTTGCCTCCGTGGCATTCTTGCCAAGCAGCGGGCTAACAGCCTTGACCACGTCGTCACGCACACCGATCTCCTGCAATTTTTCCGCTCTCCACTGCCCCAGGTCGATACCCGCCCCGATGGTGGCGCTGCTGTTGTCCATGGGTTTGCCGTCCTTCTCGGGGATGTAGGCGTGCAGGACGTTGCCCTCCAGTTTGTGCAGGGTGTCCGCCGTTACCCGGTAGATATCTTCGGGCTTGTCGGGCGCGGCCAGGGTGCCCCGGATTTTGCCGGGCGCTGCCGCGCCGGGTGAAGCCGTTTTGCCGCCATCCGTGGGCGCGGGAGCCGGTGCGGCGGGCCGGGGTTGTTCCGGCGCAGCGGGGACGGTGAGCGGGCCGGGGCCAGCCCCTTCCAGAAAGGTGCGCGCGGCGCGTTGCAGGGGGCCTTCCTGCGCGCCGCTCGCGCCGGGCCGGGTGGGCCTGCCCGGTTGTTCCGCAGCCCCCGCACCGCCGGAGGCTCCGCCACCCGTCCCCGCAGGCGCGTTGCCGGGCGCGCCGTCCGCTGTGCCGTTGGCGGACATCAGCTCGATACTATCCTCCAGCCGGGGCGGCTTTCCGTCCTTCCAGCGCACGACCGCAAGCTCGCGCCCTTCCTTCTTGTCCGGGTCGAGGGGTTCCGTTCCGCCCGTCCGGTTCGACGCGTCGGGCCAGCCGGGGATGTCAGACCCGCGCCCCGCGATACCGTCGTACCTGTCGTCGAGCGGCTCCGGGTTCGCGGGGCGGGCGTTGCGGCCTTCCAGCGTCGGTCCCAGCGGTTTGCCGTACACGGACATGCCGAGCCGCCTGGCGTCCAGTTCCAGCCCGCTGTCGCCTTCCTGCCGGGGAAAGCGCCAGAAATCGTCGAAGCGGTCTGGCCGGGCCTCCTCGAACATGTCGCGTAGAAAGCCCTGCCGCAGCGCGTCGGATTCGTTGTCCGGCAGCCTGCTGCCCTTGTGTTCGAAACCCCGGATGGAGCGCAACCCGCCATCGAACAGGCGATACCATTCCTGCATGGTGGTGGCGCCCATGGCCTGGCGCGACGTGTCCCGAACCTGCCGGTACAGTCCGCTCCGCTTGTCGTCGTAGGATTCGCCGCCGCCCTGCAACCTGTTGTTCCACATATGCATTCCCCTCTAGTGGGTGTCAACGCGGCACGTCCGCTCCGGCCGGGAGACGGCGGGTACGCCCGGCCAATCCGGGCGGCGGCGCGCGCCTGTGCACCGGCAGGCATAGCGCACGTTTTTTTCGTGGCGCGGCTCGCAAGGGGGTGGGAAGGGGGTGGGAAGGCCGTCCGAAGGGTGCGTGGCCATGACGTGCGCCCAACGTGCGCCTGACATGCTCGTGACGTGATGATGACATGTGTCCGCCGTCCGCCCCCGGTCCGTCCGTCCGCCTTCCCCACCCTGCCCGGAAACGCGAAAGCCCCCGCCACGGAATGCGGCGGGGGCTTGGGCTGACGGCATGTTCGGACGGCTTGCCCCATAAAGGGGTCAAGGGGGCGCGGGGCAGCGCCCCGCTCCTTCCCGAAATCGCACCGGCGGGCTATTCCTCGCCGCCGCCGTCCTCATCCAGGTCGCGGGAGTACTTGCAGTTCTTTTCCGGGCAGGCGATGTGTCGGCCCCGGGCGCGGGTGTTCTTGATCACCAGCAGGGGCGAATGGCAGTCCGGGCAGGGGCCGGGCACGGGCCAGTCCCACAGGGCGTAGTCGCACTTGGGGTAGGTGCTGCACGAGTAGAAGATCTTGCCGCGCTTGGAGCTTTTTTCCACCAGCACGCCGTCGCAGCCTTCGCGCGGGCAGGGCACGCCGGTGGAGAACGGCGCGGTGTACGTGCAGTCCGGGTACTTGGTGCAGGCGATGAACCGGCTGCCGGTGCGCGCCTTCTTCAGCACCAGGTCGCTGCCGCATTGCGGACAGGTGCCCACCTTTTCCGGTTCCTCGCGCAGCTTCTGCTCGACCTGGATGTTGCCCTTCTCGTCGCGGGTGAAGTTCTTGGTGTTGCGGCAGGCCGGGTAGCCGGAGCAGGCCAGGAAGGTGCCCGCCTTGCCGAACTTGATGACCATGGGCTTGCCGCACAGTTCGCAGTCTATGCCGCTGGGCAGGCCGCCTTTCACGGTGTCCATGGCCTGGGCGGCGCGTTCCAGCACCGGGTTGAACCCGCCGGTGAAGTCTTCCAGCAGCTTCACCCAGTCCAGGTCGCCTTCGGCCACCTTGTCCAGCGAACCTTCCATCTGCGCGGTGAAGTCCACGTCCATCAGGGTGGTGAAGTGGCCGGTCAGCAGGTCGCAGACCACGGCCCCAAGGTCGGTGGGGGCGAAGTGCTTTTCCTCCAGCCGGGCGTAGTCGCGGTCGAGCAGGGTGGAGATGATGGCTGCGTAGGTGGACGGGCGGCCGATGCCGCGCTCTTCCAGTTCGCGCACCAGCGAGGCTTCGGTGTAGCGCGCCGGGGGCTGGGTGAACTTCTGTTCCTTTTCCACGGACAGGGCTTGCAGTTCCTCGCCCACGGAAAGTTTGGGCAGGTCGCCCCCGGCCGTCTCTTCCCCTTCGGCCGCCGCGTCCTTCTGGGGCGATGCGGCCAGAAAGCCGGGGAACAACAGCCGTTCGCCCTTGGCGCGCCACTCGACGGGGCCACAGGCGATGGTCACCGTGGTGTCGTGGAAGCGCGCCGCCGCCATCTGCGAGGCCACGAAGCGCTGCCACACCAGCCGGTACAACTGGTACTGGTCCGGCGGCAGCAGGTGGCGCACGGAATCGGGCGTCACGCCCACGTCCACGGGCCGGATGGCTTCGTGCGCGTCCTGCGCGCCGCCCTTGGTCTTGAACTGGCGGGCCTTGGCGGGCAGGTGGTCGCCCCCCCAGGTGGCGGCGATGAACTCGCGCGCCGCGTCGCGCGCCTCGTCCGCGATGCGCACGGAGTCGGTACGCATGTAGGTGATCAGGGCCACGGTGCCCGCCTCGCCCAGTTCCACGCCTTCGTACAGGCGCTGGGCGATGTTCATGGTGCGCTTGGCCGAATACCCCAGCCGCTGGCTGGCGGACTGCTGGAGCGTGGAGGTGATGAACGGCGGCTGTGGCTGGCGCTGGCGTTCCTTTTCGTCGATGCCGGTGACCACGAAGGGCTGGCCCTGCATGGCCGCTTCCACGGCGGCGGCGTCTTCCGCGCTGCCGATGGCGGGCTTCTTGCCGTGCAGCTTGTGCAGGTCGGCCCGGAACGGGGGCGGGGTGGCCCCGGCCAGGCGGGCGCGGAACAGCCAGTATTCCTCGGGGTTGAAGGCGCGGCGCTCGTTCTCGCGGTCCACGATCAGGCGCAGGGCCACGGACTGCACGCGCCCGGCGGAGATGCCGCGCTTCACCTTCTTCCACAGCAGGGGCGAGAGCTTGTAGCCCACCAGCCGGTCGAGCACGCGGCGGGCCTGCTGGGCGTCGAACAGGTTGCGGTTCAGTTCGCGCGGGTTTTCCAGCGCTTCCTTCACCGCGCGGGCGGTGATCTCGTTGAACTGGATGCGCCGGATGTTGGTGTTCTTGTCACGGATCAGTTCCGCCACGTGCCAGGCGATGGCCTCTCCCTCGCGGTCGGGGTCGGGCGCCAGGTACACGTTGTCGGCCTTGGCGGCGGCTTCCTTGAGGGCGGACACCACCTTCTGCTTGCCGTCGATGACCTGGTAGCGGGGGGCAAAGCCGTTGGCCTCGTCGACGCCCAGTTCGCTGGTGGGCAGGTCGCGCACGTGGCCCACGCTGGCATGCACGGCGTAGTTGCCGCCAAGAAATTTCTTGATGGTCTTCACCTTGGCGGGGGATTCGACGATAATCAGGTCCTTGCCCATGACTGTTCCTTTCCGGGAAAATACGCTATTGGGGGCGCGTTTCCGGCAGGGAGCCGGATGCCCCGCCGGAAGGAGGCCGCGTTCGGCCCCGTCAGGTAGGGGAAAATACGGCAAACGACGATTCCGTCAAGCCGCGCGGCATGGCGCCGCGGCGGCGGACGGCGGGTCCACGGGGTGGAACCACATGCAATCGTTGGTCAATGGTGATGCGATGAACGGAACCGCAATGAACGGGGTCGCGGGCGCGGCGGCGCGCCGCACGCGCGGGGCGGCCCGGCTGCTGGTCCTCGTGCTGTGCGCGCTGCTGCTGGGCCTGGCCGGATGCGCCAAGGCCCCCTACACCGGGCGCAGCCAGTTGATCATGTATTCCGAGGCGGACGAGGCCAAAATGGGCCTTGCCGCCATGCAGCAGGTGCTGAAGAAGGAGAAGGAGGTCACCGGCACGCCCGAATCCGCCCGCGTGGAGCGGGTGGGCCGCCGCATCGCCGCCGTGGCCGAGCGCCCCCAGTACCGCTGGGAATTCCACACCATAGAGAAGGACGTGGTGAACGCCTTCTGCCTGCCCGGCGGCAAGGTGGCCGTGTACACTGGCCTCTTGGACATCGCCGACACCGACGCCGAACTGGCCGCCGTCATGGGGCACGAGGTGGCCCACGCCCTGGCCCGGCACAGCAACGAGAAGATGAGCCGGGCGCGCATGGTGCAGGTGGGCCAGTTGGCGACCATGGTGGGCGTGGCCGCGGCCAGCGGTTCGTCGCAGGCGGCCCAGGCCGTGGGCGACAGCTACGCCGGGGCCATGAACATGGCCGTCATGCTGCCCAACAGCCGCGAGATGGAATACGAGGCCGACCACATCGGCCTGCTGCTCATGGCCAAGGCCGGGTACGACCCGCACGCGGCCATCACCTTCTGGCAGAAGATGCTCAAGCAGGCGGGCGGCGGCCGCAAGTCGGACTTCACGTCCACCCACCCCACCGAGGCCAAGCGCATCGACGCGCTGAAGGCCATGCTGCCCGAAGCCCTGCGCTACTACCGCCCGCGCGACGACGGGGGAGGCAAGACCTCCGGGTCCGGCGGCGCATCGGGCGGCGTATCGGGCGGCGCGGTCCCGGCCGGAAAGTAGCCCGCCGCCGGCGGCCGCTGTCCCGCCCGTCGGCCGCTTGACGCGGCCCCCGCCCCGCCCGGTCCCGCGTCATCCGCCCCACCCGCAACCTGCCGTCATGCAACGCAGAGTGCACACGCTGGCATTCCCCTTGCTTTGCCCTTCCCGCCGCCACTCCGTTTTTACGGCGGCGAGGAGGATTGCGCATGGCCTACGGTAAAAGCATGTCCATGGACGCCCTGCAAACGCTGGTCGAAGGGCGGCCCACCGAAGGAGCCCGGCGCGCCGGAGCCGCCCCCAGGGCGGGCCAGCGGGCCGCCGCCGATCCGCGTTTCGCCGCGCTGCTCGCCAAGGGCGGCGCGGGGGCGGGCACATCGCCCCTTGCGGGCATCCTCACCGGCGGCGCGGGCGGCGGGGCCGGTTCCTCGCCGCAACTGGCCGCGCTGCCCGGACTGACGGCAGCCGGCGGCGACGCCGAAAGCGCCCTGGCCGCCGACGAGCGCGCCTCGCGCGCGGCCATGGACATCGTCAATTCCCGGGCGCTGGCCACCCTGGCCAAGGTCATGGAAGGGGGCGCGGGCGGGCTCGATTCGCTGCGCGGGGCCATGACCTCGCGCAACCTGATGGCCCTTTCCGGCAACCTGGACATGGCGGCTTCGGCCATGGGCGGCGGCATGGGGCGCGGAGCGCCCACGGTCGCCGCCGCAGGCGGGCCGGGACGCGGCGGCGGGCAGCCGGGCGCGGGCAAGGCCGCGCGGCGGGAGCGACCGGACAAATCCGGCCGCCGCGACGCGGCAGGCGCATCCGGTGACGACCTGGGCGGCCTTTCCGCGCAGTTCGAGTCGGGCGAGGAGGGCATCGCCGCCATCGGCTACGACCGGCACGGCGGCACCTCGTACGGCAAGTACCAGATTTCGTCGCGGGCCGGGACCATGGACCGCTTCCTCGACTTCGCGCGGCAGGCCGCGCCGGACATCGCCTCGCGCCTGGAGGCGGCCGGACCCGCCAACACGGGCGGCAAGGGCGGCGAAATGCCCCGGGTGTGGCGCGAAATCGCCCAGGAAGACCCGGCCCGGTTCGAGGCGTTGCAGGAACGGTTCATCCATGAAAGCCACTACGCGCCCGCGTTGCAGGCCGTGAGCCGGGCGGCGGGGCTGGACAAGGGGGCGCTGTCGCCCGCGCTGCGCGAGGTGCTGTGGAGCACCGCCGTGCAGCACGGCCCGGCAGGGGCCACCCGCATCTTCGCCCGCGCGCTGGACAACATCGCCGGGCAGCCCGAGGCTCAGCCCAATGGTCAGCCCAATGGTCAGCCCGAGGTTCAGACTGACGGGCAAGCAGGGGCCGCCGTGCAGGCGGGCACCGCCAAAGCGGGCCGCAACTTCGAGAAGCAGCTCATCCGCGAGGTGTACGCGGTGCGCTCCGGCCAGTTCGGCTCCTCGTCCGAGCGGGTGCAGGCCGCCGTGCAGAACCGCCTGGACCGCGAGATGAAGCTGGCCCTGGCCATGACCGACGGCAAGACCCGCGCGTAGGCGCGCCCCTTCCGGTTCGCCGGACGACAGGGATTGCCCGGCGGGCGCGTCGGTCTTTTGGCGCGCCCGGCGTCGTCGTTTCCGCATCCATGTCCGCACCATTTCCCGGCTTGTCCGCATCAGGAACAGGCCGGGATTTCCGCGTTTTCCGCGTCTCCATGCCCTGTGGGCGGGGGGGTCGCCATGTTTTCCGCCGCTCCGGCCTCGCCGGGCGGTTGACACCGGGGAGCCTGCCGCATACTCTGCACATATGAACACGTGTTCATATGTGCAGGCTGAACCCACGGCCGGGCGGCGCAGGAACGCGCCCCGCCGTTTTCCCACGGAGACTCGCCCATGACCGCCTTTCGCATCGAGGAAATGGACTGCGCCAGCGAGGTGAACATCCTGCGGCGCGCGCTGACCCCGCTGGTGGGCAGCCCCGACCGGCTGGAATTCGACGTGCTCTCCCGCCGCATGCGCGTGGATATGGCCGGTCTGGACCTGCATGCCGACGACGTGGTGGCCGCCGTGGCCCGCACCGGCATGCGCGCCGCGCCCGAGGCCGCCAGACGCGGCGGCGCGGTGCCGCGCCCGGCCCCGCCGTCCGGTCAGGCCCATGGTCACATGCATGACCACGAACATGACCACGGCATCGCCCCCCGGCCCGCCCAGCTTCCGGCCCTGGCCGGATGCTCGTGCTGCGGCGGCGCGTGCGCCGTGCCCGAGCCCGGCGGCGCATCGGGCGGCTTCGCGTCCCTGCTGCCGCGCGGGCTGGCCGAACTGTGGCAGCGCCAGTCCTCGCTGCTGCTCTGCGCGTTGAGCGGCATGGCCCTTGTGGCGGGCATCGGCGTGGAATGGACGCACACCGGGTCGCTGCTGGAAGTGTTTTCCGAAACGGGCGTGCCCCATCCGGCCACCCTGGCCCTGTGGCTGGCGGCGGCGGTGGCGGGCGCCTGGCGGGTGCTGCCCCGCGCGGTGCACGCGGTGCGCACCCTGCGCCCGGACATGAACCTGCTCATGCTGCTGGCGGTCGTCGGCGCGGCGGCCATCGGCCAGTTTTTCGAGGGGGCCTCGGTGGCCTTCCTGTTCGCCGTGGCCAACCAACTGGAATCGTGGAGCGTGGACCGGGCGCGCTCGGCCATTGCCGCGCTGCTGGACATTTCGCCCTCGCGGGCCTTGCTGTTGTCGCTGCCCCACGACCTGCCCGGCACCCCCGTGGAAACAGCCGTGGAAAACGTGCCCGTGGGCTCGCGCATCCTGGTGCGCGCGGGCGACCGCGTGCCCCTGGACGGCACGGTGGCGGCGGGCAGTTCGGACATCGACCAGTCGCCCATCACCGGCGAATCCATGCCCGTGCCCAAGCGGCCCGGAGAGCCGGTGTACGCGGGCACCATCAACGGCGGCGGCGTGCTGGAGGTGCTGACCACCCGCGCCGCGTCGGACACCACCCTCGCGCGTATCCTGCACATGGTGGAGGCGGCCCAGTCGCGCCGCGCCCGCGCCGTGCAGTGGGTGGACCGCTTCGCCGCCGTGTACACCCCGGCCATGCTGGCCGTGGCCGCGCTGGTGGCCGTGGTGCCGCCGCTGTTCTTCGGCGGGGCGTGGTCGGCCTGGGTGTACGAGGCGCTGGTGGTGCTGGTCATCGCCTGCCCGTGCGCGCTGGTCATCTCCACGCCGGTGTCCATTGTGGCCGGGCTGACCAGCGCGGCCCGCAACGGCGTGCTGGTCAAGGGCGGCTCGTTCCTCGAACTGCCCGCCAGCCTCACCGCCATCGCCTTCGACAAGACCGGCACCCTCACCCACGGCCGCCCGCGCGTGGCCCGCGTGCTGCCCGTGGCCGGGCATCCGCAGGTGCGGGACGAGGCGTCCGCATTGCGCATCGCCGCCGCGCTGGAAGCCCCCAGCAGCCACCCCCTTGCCCGGGCCATCGTGCAGCACGCCCGGCAGGTGACCGGGGCCGGGCCGGATGCGGCCGCCACCGCCGGTGACCACCGCACCCTGCCCGGCCTGGGGGCCGAAGGCGTGGTGGACGGTGCGCGCTGGCGCATCGGCAACCGCCGCTTCTTCGCGCAGGACGGTCCGTCCGGTGCTGCCGGAGGGGTGGAACCGCCTGCCGGGGCGGGCGGAGAGGGCGAGGGCGCGGAGGCCGGGTCCTCGGTGCTGCTGTGGAACGACGCGGGCCTTGCCGCCGTCATGGAACTGGAGGACGACCTGCGCCCCGACGCCCGCAGCGTGCTGGACGGCCTGCGCGCCGCCGGGCTGCGCCGGGTGGTCATGCTGACCGGCGACAACGCGGCCAGCGCCGCCCGCGTGGCCGCCGCCTGCGGCGTGGACGAGGCCGACATCCGGGCCGACCTGCTGCCCGCCGACAAGACCGCCGCCGTGGCCGCGCTGGTGGAAGCGGGCGAGCGGGTGGCCATGGTGGGCGACGGCGTCAACGACGCGCCCGCGCTGGCCACCGCGCACCTGGGCATCGCCATGGGCGGCATCGGCAGCGACGCGGCCATCGAGACCGCCGACATCACCCTGATGTCCGACGACCTGGGCAAGCTGCCCTGGCTGGTGCGTCATTCTCGCCGCACCCTGGGCGTCATCCGCCAGAACATCGGCTTCGCCCTGGGCCTCAAGGCGCTGTTCCTGGGCTTGGCGGTGTTCCAGGTGGCCAGCCTGTGGATGGCCATCGTGGCCGACATCGGCGGCTCGTTCCTGGTGATCATGAACGGCCTGCGCCTGCTGCGCCCCAAGGCGTAGGGGTGGTTGTTTTACGTTTCAAGCCTTGCGGGGGAGGGACCCTTTTGCGGCAGCCGTAGGCGAGCCCCGAGCCGTACGGATGGCGTCCGCAAAGCGTGAAAAGGGTCTCCTCCCCCGTACCCCGCTCTGCTGTCTTTATCCGTAATGCTCGAAGACTCGCATAACGGCTAAAGCTCCCCCCAAAACTTTCATTTGTGTTTCCTGCACATTATGGAAGCACAAAATACGGGGTTCCAAGGGGCTCGGCCGCGTTGCGATCGCCATCCGTAAGGCTCGCAAGCTCGCCTAACGGCTGCCGTCCTTGGCCGCCGGAGGCGTCCAAAAAGCAGCCGTTGTTAATAACCAGAATGCGGGGCGGATGACCGCCCCGCGTTGCGTTTCCGTTGCGGGCAGTATGGCGGGGAAGGGCGGTTCAGGCCGCCACGTCAGCGAAGGCAGCCCCGGTCAGCGCGGCCAGGTCGGCGGGCGAAAGTTCTATCTCCACGCCCCGGCGGCCCGCGCTGACGTAGATGGTGGGGTACCCCTGCGCCGAGGCGTCGATGACCGTGGGCAGGCGCTTCTTCTGGCCCAGCGGGCTCACGCCGCCCACCACGTAGCCGGTGACGCGCTCGGCCACGGCCACGTCGGCCATGGCGGCCTTCTTGGCCCCCGCCACGCGGGCCAGCCGCTTCAGGTCCAGCTGGTGCAGCACGGGCACCACGGCCACCACCAAGGCGTCTCCGGCGGCCACCACCAGGGTCTTGAACACGCGGGCCGGGTCCACGCCCAGCTTGTCCGCCGCCTCGCGGCCGTAGGATTCCGCCGCCGGGTCGTGCGCGTATTCGTGGATGGTGTAGGCGATTCCGGCCTTTTTGGCGCGGTCGATGGCCGGGGTCATGGCTTCTCCCTGTGGATGCGGCCGCAAGGTCGGACAGGCTGGCCGGGGCGGGGGGCTGGAGGGGGACGAACGGGTGCCGACGCCGCGACGTACCCCGAAGTACCCCGGTCGGGTCCGGCGCGCAACGGGCGCGCAACGGGTGCGGGGCGGCATTCCGCCCGGTCAGCGGTTGCTTCCCCTGACGGCCATGCCTATGTGGTGCGGTACGTCCGTGTGGTTCTTTTCAGGAGCAGTGCATGAAATTTTTCCGTCTTGTCCTTCCGGCCGCGCTCATGGTGCTGGCCCTGCTTGCCCCGCTGGCGATATCCAGCGCCGCCCACGCCTTTTTCGGCTTTGGCGGCAAGTACGAAACCGTGCAGCCCCAGGGCGAGACGGTCCGCATCAAGGCCGCCGACATCTCCGATACGGCCCGGTTCTACGCCTTCAAGGACGGCGGCGTCGAGATCCGCTTCTTCGTGGTGAAGGGCCCCGACGGCGCGGCCCGCGCGGCCCTGGACGCCTGCGACGTGTGCTGGCGCGAGGGCAAGGGGTACCGGCAGCAGGGGCCGAACATGATCTGCGAGAACTGCGGCATGGCCTTCAACACCGCGCGCATCAACGAGGTGCGCGGCGGCTGCAACCCGCATCCGCTGGAGCGCGCCATGGACGCCAACGGCGACCTGCTGCTGCGCGTGGCCGAACTGAAGGCAGGGGCCAGGTATTTCGCCACCGCCAGGAAATAATCCGCTCCGCCGGAATCAACGCCTTGGGGGGGAGATCTGCCCGGCCCCGCCCGCGAGCACGCCATGAACATCCTGACCATTCCGCTGCGCTGCGCCCGCAAGAAGTGGCTGCGCACCCTCTCGCTGTTCTGCATCTTTACCCTGGGGGTGGCCTCCATCGTGGCCCTGCGCGAGGTGTCCGCCGTGGTGGGCGAAAGCCTGGAGCGCAAGCTCACCAGCTTCGGGGCCAACATCATGGTCTCCCCGGCGCGCGAGACGCTCACCGTCAGCTACGGCGGCCTGCCCTTGGGCGACCTGCTGCTGGACGAGGGGCAGCTGCCCCACGCCGACACCGTCCGGCGCATCCGGTCCATCGAATTCAACGCCAACATCGCCGCCGTGGCCCCCAAGCTGGTGACCATGGCCCGCATCGGTTCGCCCGTGGGTGCGGCCACCCCCGTGGCCCCGCTGCCCGTGGCCGTGGTGGGCGTGGACTGGCCCGAGGAACTTTCGCTGAAGGGCTACTGGGCCATCGACGGCGCAACGCCCAAAATCCCGGAAGGGGCGCTGGCGGGCCACGCCGTGGCGGCGCGGCTGGGCCTTGCGCCCGGCAGCGTGGTGGACGTCAACGGCCATGCGGTGACCGTCACCGGGGTCATCGGGTCCACCGGCAGCGACGACGACAACGTGCTGCTGGCGGACATCGGCTTCGTGCAGCGGGCCTTCGGCCTGCCGGACAAGGCCAGCTTCGTGGAAGTGGCGGCCCTGTGCGCGGGCTGCCCCATCGACGACATCGTGGCCCAGCTGCGGGGCGCGCTGCCGGGGCAGGACATCAAGGCCCTGCGCCACGTGGTGGAGCAGCGCATGTATTCCGTGCACTTCGCCCAGCACCTGGCCCTGGTGGTCAGCCTGGTCATCCTGCTCACGGCCTGCGCCATGGTGGTCATGTCCATGCTCTCCGCCGTCAACGAGCGGCGGCGCGAGATCGGCATCCTGCGTTCGGTGGGCTTTTCGCGCTTCGGGGTGTTCACCGTGTTCGCGTCCGAGGCGCTGCTGGTGGGCGTGGCCGCCGGGCTGACGGGGCACCTGGCCGGGCACGGCCTGGCCCTGAAGGTGCTGGAACTTTTGCACATGGCCGACGTGGCCGCTCCTGCGTTCAGCCCCGCCGCGCTGGCCCTGACCACCTGCGGCATCGCCGCCGTGTCCGTGCTGGCGGCCGCCTTCCCGGCGTGGAAGGCGTCGCGCGTGGAGCCTGCCGCCGCCCTCGTTTCTCTCTAGCTTTCCAAGCAGTCCCAAAGGGCACCGCATGACCACAGACCACACCGCCAGCGCCCCGGCCATCATCGAGGCGCGCGACCTTTGCAAGAGCTACCCGGCCACCGACGGCGGCGCGCCCGCGCCCGTGCTGCGCGGCGTTTCACTGCGCGTGGCCCCCGGCGAATTCGTGGCCGTGGCGGGCCGTTCCGGCTCGGGCAAGTCCACCCTGCTCAACGTGCTGGCCTCGCTGACCCTGCCCGACGCGGGCGCGGTGCTGTTCGACGGCGAGGACATCACCCGCGTGTCCGAGGCCCGGCGCAACCGCCTGCGCCACAGCGACTTTGCCGTGATCTTCCAGGCCCACCACCTGATGCCCTACCTGACCGCGCTGGAAAACGTGCTGCTGCCGTTCATGAACGGCCTTGCCCCGGTGCCCGCCGCCATGGCCGAAAAGGGCCGCCGCGTGCTGGACCGGGTGGGGCTTTCCGGCAAGGCGGGCTCGCTGCCCGGCGCGCTTTCCGGCGGGGAGCAGCAGCGCGTGGCCATCGCCCGCGCCCTGGTGCGCGACGCGCGGGTGCTGTTCGCGGACGAGCCCACCGGCAGCCTGGACACGGCCACCGGCGAGGCCATCATGGAACTGTTGGCCGAACTGGGCCGCGACGGGCTGACCACGGTGATGGTCACCCACAACCCGGACTACGCCCGCCGAGCCCACCGCACCCTGGTCATGCGCGACGGCCTGATGGTGGACGGGTAGGGGCAGGCCGCATGGCCGCCTTGCCCTCTGCCTGACCGTTCCCGCAGGCCTGTCCCGCCGTTCCGCAATGCGCAGGGGGGCGTTGCCGCCCCCCGTCGTGTTCCCCTTCCCGTTGATGTCGTGCCGGCGAATCCGTTCCGGTCACGCCCCGGACGCTTCCGCCATGCCCGCCTGTTCCGCGGCGGCGTCGGGTTCCCGTTTCGCGCGGGGGGGCCGAAGCTCGCGTCCCCCGCGTCTCTTGGCGTCGCGCGGCGGGGGCCGTCCCTCGCACAGCAGCGCATCTTCGTCGCACTCCGCGGACACCACGGCGTGCCCCTCCGCCAGCTTGGCCCGGTACATGGCTTCGTCCGCCCGTTTCAGCAGCTGTTCCGGCTCATGGTCCAGGATGGGCTCGAACTGGGCGATGCCGATGCTCAGGGTCACGCCGTAGCGCTCCTCGCTGGCGTCGAACGCCTCGATGAGCCTGTGCGCCCACTGCTGCGCGCCGTGGATGCCGGTATCCATCAGGATGGCGCAGAACTCGTCGCCGCCGCACCGGGCCGTCACGTCGCCCTCGCGGCAGCACCCCTTCAGGCATTCCGCAACGTTTTTCAGCAACTGGTCGCCGACCTTGTGTCCCCACGTGTCGTTGGCGATCTTGAAGTTGTCGAGGTCCATGTAAACGAGGGAGAAGTGCGAGCCCATGCGCTGGGCGCGCAGGAATTCGCGCCGCAGTTCGGCATGGAAGTGGCGCTGGTTGGGGATGCCGGTGAGCCCGTCGAGGCGGGCGAGGTCCTCCAGTTCCCGCGTGCGCTCGGCCACCATCTGCTCCAGTTCCTTGGCGTAGGTGGTCAGTTCCTCGCTGCGGTACAATATCTCGTCCATCAGGCTCTGGATGTAGGTGTCGAAGATGAGCGCAAGGTCGAAGAACACCACCCTTTCCAGGGCGTGCATCACCTCCATCTGCTGTTCCATGCCGGGCACCTCGCTGCGGATGCGCTGGCGCAGCATCCGGGTCAGGTGCAGCACCGCGGTCATGAACAGCTTGGGCGTGACGCCGATGCGCTTGTGCACCAGCCCCACGCGCAGCCGGCTCTGCACGTAGTCGAGCCCGTACTCGCCCTCGAACAGGGTGAGCACGTAGTTGCGCAGCGAGCGTTTGAGCCGCATCAGGCCTTCCTTGTCGCCGATGAGCCGGGCCACCTCGTCCACGTTGGCCAGCACGTCGTAGAATTCGTCCAGCAATTCCTCGACGTTGGCGGTGATGACTGCCTTGAAGCGCTTCAGGGTGGCGCAGTCCTCTCTGGTCACGCCCACCAGGCGCAACCGGCGCTCCACGGCCTGCACGCCGATGTGCATCTGTTCGCAGAGGGTCAGTTCCGTGTGTTTCATGTTCTCCTCCGGCTTGGGGCCTTGTCAGCGAGCTACCACTGGCGGTGGGCCGGAGACATGATAATATCGGATTTCCGTTGACGTGGCGGGACCGGGCGGCAGGGGGCAACCGCCAGGGCATGACGTTGGACATGCGAAAACGCATGGCGGCCCGTGTCCATTGCAGGAAACACGGGCCGCTGGCGTTGTGGCGAAGTGTCGGAACTGTGTGAAGGCGGGGGACGGACGGCACGGGCGGCCGATGGGGCCGGGTGCGAAAGGGTGCGAAGGCTACTTGAAGCGCGCCCGTGCCGATGCGAAGGCCGCCTCCACGGCGTCCCACGCCAGCTCAAGACCGGCCTTCATGTCCTTCCAGGCATGCTCGCCCGCATGCTGCAATTCATCCAGCTTGCGCTTGGCCTCTTCGCGCTTGCGGCGCAGGTCGGCGATCTGCTCGTGGTATTCCACCCGGGCTTCCGCCTTGGCCAGCGCGGCCTGCACTTCCAGCTTTTCGAGCTGGGCCTTCCACAGTTCGAGCTTGTCGCGAAGGGTGCGGATGTACTCTTCCCTGGTGTTGGGCATGGTCTGCACTCCCGTGGCTGGGGTTGTGTCAACGGGCCGGAATGTCCGGCATCCGCGCGGCCCCGTGCCGCGCCTTCACCCGTACAGGTAGGCATCGGCGCGGGCCGCGTCCAGACCGGGGCGGGAAGATGGCCGGAATGTTCCTTCCGCATCACCCTGTCATGGCTGGGGATATGCGGGGCGCTGGCGCACGGAAACGAAACCGCCCGCTGCGAAGGTTCGCGGCGGGCGGCCGATTTTTCCGTCATGTTCCCCGCAGCCCTTGCGGGACATGGGGTTTGGCGCGGCTCACGCCCCGCGTTGCCGTTGCGCTCCGGTTGCGGGCGGGGCGGGGCAGCGCGATGCGGTTTGCCGCTACCGGCAGGTATTCTCCCGCCGTTCCGGCAGGTTATCCAGCGTGGTCGTACCCCGCCTGCAACGCATCCGCGTTCTTGGGAATCAGATGGCTGTAGTGGGCGGAAATGACGCTGGTCAGGCTCTTCTTCACGATGTCCAGGTCCACCACGCCCGTGGCCCGCACGTAGGCCCCCAGCGCCACCATGTTGGCCATCTTGGTGTTGCCCAGCGTGTCCGCGATTTCGTTGGCGGGCACGGCCACGGTGCGCACGCGCGCCTCGGCCTGCTTCACGTCCACCAGCGAGGAGTTCAGCACCTGCACCCCGCCGTCCTCCAGCCGGGGCTGGAACTTGTCCAGCGAGGGCTGGTTCATGACGATGAGGCTCCTGGGCCGCTGGATGATGGGCGAGCCGATGTCCTCGTCCGATACCACCACCGTGCAGTTGGCGGTGCCGCCGCGCATTTCCGGCCCGTAGACCGGAATATAGGTGACGTTGAGCCCCGCGTTCATGCCCGCGTAGGCCAGCAGGTTGCCGATGAGCATCACGCCCTGGCCGCCGAATCCGGCCATGATCACGTCCTGGTAGAGCGCCATCAGCACACCCCCTCGCCTTCGGTCACGTCCTTGTACACCCCCAGCGGGAAGTAGGGGATCATCTCCTCGCGGATGCGGGTATTGGCCTTCACCGCGTCCATGCGCCAGTTGGTGGGGCAGCCGGACAGCAGTTCCACGAAGCCGAAGCCCAGGCCCTGCTGCTGCACGTCGAAGGCCTTGCGCACGGCCTTCTTGGCGGCGCGGATGTTCTTGACGCTGTCCAGCGAGGCGCGGGCGGAATAGGCCACCCCGCCGAGGCCCGCGATGATCTCGGCCATGCGGATGGGCATGCCCTCGCGGTCGCGGCAGCGGCCGCCGGGGCAGGTGGTGGTCTTCTGGCCGATGAGGGTGGTGGGGGCCATCTGGCCGCCGGTCATGCCGTACACCGTGTTGTTCACGAACACGATGGTGATGCGCTCGCCCCGGTTGGCGGCGTGCATCACTTCCGCAAGGCCGATGGAGGCAAGGTCGCCGTCGCCCTGGTAGGTAAACACGATCTTGTCCATGCGGGCGCGCTTGACGCCGGTGGCCACGGCCGGGGCGCGCCCGTGCGGGGCCTCCACCGAATCCACGGCCAGGTAGTTGTAGATGAACACCGAACAGCCGATGGAGGCCACGCAGATGGTGTCCTCCACCACGCCCATTTCCTCCAGCACTTCGGCCACCAGGCGGTGGGCGATGCCGTGGTGGCAGCCGGGGCAGTAGTGGGTGGCGCGGTCCACCAGCACGCCGGGAACCTCGAAGGCCATCTGCTCGTCATCGGCGAGCGCCAGTTGTGCGTCAGCCTGCATCACTTGCCCCCCATGGCGTCCAGAATGGGCGCGAGGAAATCGTCCGAGCCGGGCATCTCGCCCGGCATGTGCCCGTAGAAGGCCGAATCCACGATGCCGCGAATGGAAAGCCGCACGTCCTCCACCATCTGGCCGCAGTTGTGCTCGATGGTCAGGAAGCGCTTTCCCTGCTCCGCCAGGCCGCGCAGCAGCGGGCCGGGGAAGGGGAACAGGGTCTGCGGCCGCACCAGGCCCACCTTGTGGCTCTGGGCGCGCAGCTTGCGGATGGCGGACTTGGCGATGCGCCCGATGGACCCGTAGGCCACCACGATGAGTTCGGCGTCGTCGGTCAGGAAGCATTCCGCCCTGGCCTCGGCCTGCATGGAGGCGTACTTGGCCTGGAGATGCCGGTTCTGGCCCGCCAGCGCGCCGTCTTCCAGGAACAGCGACTTCAAGAGGCGCGGCTTGCGTCCCCTGGCCCCTTCCAGCCGCCAGTCGGCGGCTTCCGCAGAGCCGGGGCCTTCAGCGGCGGCGGGCTTCCACGGGGTGACCGGCTCCTTCATCTGGCCCACGATGGCGTCGCCCAGCACCATGACCGGGTTGCGGTATTTGAAGGCCAGGTCGAAGGCTTCCACCATCATGTCGTAGCATTCCTGGCAGGTGGCCGGGGCCAGCACCAGCAGCTTGTAGTCGCCGTGGCCGCCGCCCTTCACCGACTGGAAGTAGTCGCCCTGCGAGGGGCCGATGTCGCCGAGGCCGGGGCCGCCCCGGTTCATGTTCACGATGACGCCGGGCAGTTCGCTGCCCGCCATGTACGAGATGGCTTCCTGCATCAGCGAGATGCCGGGGCTGGACGACGAGGTCAGCGCGCGGATGCCCGCGGCGGCCGCGCCCAGCAGCATGTTGGCCGAGGCCACCTCGCTTTCCGCCTGCACGAATTCGCCGCCCGCGTCGGGCAGGGCGAAGGACATCATTTCCGGAATGTCGTTCTGGGGGGTGATGGGGTAGCCGAAATAGCAGCGGCAGCCCGCGGCCAGCGCGCCGTGCGCTATGGCCTCGTTGCCCTTTATGAAGATGCGTTCCGGCGTGCCCGTGTCGGGTGTGTTGTGCGGCATGGGGCTACTCCTTCCCGGCCTTCCTGGCCTTGCGCGACTTGATGACGCGGATGGCGACGTCCGGGCAGATCAGCGCGCACGAGGCGCAGCCCGTACAGTCCTTCATGGCATCCGCCGGAACCTCGGCGACCTTGTAGCCCTGTCTGTTGAAGCGCGAGGACTGCGCGATGATGCCCTTTGGGCACACCGTGGTGCACAACAGGCACCCCTTGCAGCGCTCGTCCAGGAATACGACCCGTGACATGAAACCGTCCTTTGGGATGGAGGTTCGAAAGGCTGGTGGATGAAATGCGAACCCGGCCGCAGCCGGACCTGCATGCCGCGCGGCGGCTTCTACCTATAGGACAAGTTCTGCAGCTTTTCAAAGCATGGTGCGGCGCCCGGCGAACGGGCATGCCCCACCCCTATCTCTAGGGAGAGCGCGCCCGCAACCGCCCGTCACAACAACAGCATGGCGTCGCCGTAGGAGAAGAACCGGTACCCCCGCGCCACGGCCTCTGCGTAGGCGGCCAGCACCCGCCTGCGTCCGGCAAAGGCGGAGACCAGCATCAGCAGCGAGGATTCCGGCAGGTGGAAATTGGTGATGATGTGGTCCGCCACCGTGAAGCGGTAGCCGGGCCTGATGAAGATGTCCGTCCACCCGGTGAAGGCGCGCACCTCGCCGCAGGCGCGCACCGTGCCTTCCAGCGTGCGGGTGGAGGTGGTGCCCACGGTGACCACCGGCCTGCCTTCCGCCTTGGCCGTGCGGATGGCGGCGGCGGTGGCCTCGCCCACCTCGATGTACTCGCGGTGCATGGCGTGCTGGCGGATGTCCGCGCAGCGCACCGGGCTGAAGGTGCCGTAGCCCACGTACAGGGTGACCTCCGCCCATTGGCGGTCCGTGGCGGCAAGGCGGGCGCGCAGGCCGTCGGTGAAGTGCAGCCCGGCCGTGGGCGCGGCCACGGAGCCGAGGCGGCTGTCGTCGGCGTACACGGTCTGGTAGCGCTCGCGGTCTTCCGGCGCGTCCTGCACATGGGGGCTGTCCGCCGTCGTCTCGCGCCGGATGTACGGGGGCAGGGGCAGGTGGCCCTGTTCCAGGAACAGGCGGCGCAGATCGCCCCGCCAGTGCAGGCGCACCGCGCTGCGGCCGAAGTCGCCGGGTTCGGTCACCTCCACGCCCAGGTCCGGGCCGAAGGACATGACGTCGCCGGGGCGGATCTTCTTGGAGGCGCGCAGCAGCCCTTCGGCGGGCACGGAGCGCCAGCCCCCGCCTTCATCGCGCAGGCCGTCGCGCGTGCCGTCGGCTTCGGCCATCTCCTCCAGCAGGGGCAGGGGGGTCAGCAGCAAAAATTCCACCTTGCCGCCGGTGGGCCGCACGCCCAGCAGGCGCGCGGGCAGCACCTTGGAATTGTTGGCCACCAGCAGGCAGCCTTCCGGCAGGTAATCGCACAGGTCCGCGAAGCGGGCGTGGGACAGCCCCGCACCCCCGGCGCGCCGATCCAGCACCAGCAGGCGCGAGCCGCCCCGCTGCGGCGCGGGGTGCTGGGCGATGCGGTCTTCCGGCAGGTGGAAGCGGTACGATTCCAGCCGGTCGTCTTCGGGGACGCCGCCGGTCCCGGTCCCGGATTCCGTGGCGGCGCGCATCAGGCCGTTGCCGGTGTTGCCCATCGTGTCATCCATACGCATATATTCCTCGCGGGGTGCGCCCCGCGTGGCGCGCGCCGTTTGCAGTCCGGCACGACATCCGCTAGTGTCGGCGCAGTTTTCGCGGTGGGCGCACGCCCCCGCAAGGCCCGCGCGCGGGCCGTACCGGACCCCCGGCCGCCACAGGACGCGGGCCGTCCGGCCGCACCATCAGCACAGGAGAACCCCATGCGCAAGCTCGTCATAGCCGCCGCCCTGTCCGCCACTCTGCTCACCGTGCAGGGCTGCTCCTCCACGTCCATTCCGAACCCGTTCGAGCCCGCCCCGCCCGCCAGCGTGAACGAGGTGTACTACGGCGAGTTCCGCGACGTGCCCATCCCCAGCGACATGAGCGAACAGACCAAGTACACGGCCGTCTCCCAGAACTCCGACGGGTCCAAGACCGGCACCCAGGTGTTCGAGGGGCGCATCGACCGCCAGTCGCTGGTCAACGCCATGATCCACAACATGACCCGCCAGGGCTGGGCTCTGCGTTCGGTGTTCCGGGGCCAGCGTAGCGTGCTGCTGTTCGAGAAGGGCGACCGCAACGCCATCATCGGCATCACCGACGGCCAAGCCTACTCCACCCTGGAAGTGTGGGTGGCCCAGCGCCTGCCCGAAGGCGCGGGCGTTTCGACGGGCGCGGGCACGGCGTCGGAAGGCACGTACCCCACCGGCAATTTCTCCGTCGCGCCCAACGCGCCGGCGCCCTCCGGCGGCGGCGTCAAGGAACAGGGGCTTTCGCAGTAGTCCGTCCGGCGGCCGCTGTCCAGTGGCCCGCCGTGGCCTGCCCGCAACGGGCCTCGACCCGGATCGTGCCCAGGGGGAACATGGACGCGCATCTCGCCTTCACCCGCTTCACCGGCCGCAGGCTCCACCTTGGGGTCTGCGGCTCCATCGCGGCCTACAAGGCCCCGGACTTCGTGCGCATGTGGCGCGACGCAGGCATGGACGTGGGCGTCACCATGACCGACGCAGCCCGGCGGTTCATCGCGCCGCTGACCTTCGCGGCGCTGGGCGCGTCGCCGGTGTTCACCACCATGTTCGCGGGCGGCCCTGCCGGTCAGCCGGGTGGGGACGGCGCGTCCCCTGCTTCACCTGACGACGACGTGTTCGGGCACCTCATGCCCGGCCAGGCCGCGCACGCCTTCGTCATCGCCCCGGCCAGCGCGACCACCATGGCCCGGCTGGCCCACGGCCTGGCCGACGACATGCTGTCCGCCCAGGCCCTGGCCTTTCCCGGCCCGCTGGTCATCGCCCCGGCCATGAACCCCAAGATGTGGTCCAACGCGGCCGCGCAGGACAACGTGGCAACCCTGCGCCGCCGTGGCCACGTGGTGGTGGAGCCCGCCTGCGGGCGCACCGCGTGCATGGAGGAAGGGCAGGGCAGGCTGGCCGACCCGCGCGAGGTCTTCCTGTACGGCCTGCGCGCCGCATCCCCGCAGGACATGCAGGGCCGCCGGGTGCTGGTCACCCTCGGCCCCACGCGCGAACAGTGGGACGGCGTGCGCTACTGGACCAACCCCTCCAGCGGGGTCATGGGCGCGGCCGTGGCCGTGGCCCTGTGGCTGCGCGGGGCGGAGGTGCACGCCGTGTGCGGCCCCGGCACGCCGTGGCTGCCTGCCGGAATCACCCGCCATGACGTCACCAGCGCCCGGCAGATGTTCAAGGCAGCGGACGGCCTGTGGGATGGCATGGACGCGGGGGTGTTCACCGCCGCCGTGGCCGATTTCAGCCCCGTGCCGCTGGGCGCGGAAAAATTCAAGAAGGCGGACGCGCGGGACGGGTTCAGCGTGGCCTTCACCCCCAACCCGGACATCCTGGCCACCCTGGGCGACCGCAAGCGGGACGGGCAGAAGGTGGTGGGCTTTGCCGCAGAGACGTCCGGCCTTGCGGAAAGCATGGCCCGCAAGCTGTCCGCCAAGAACGCGGACATGATCGTGGGCAACCTGGTGGGCGGCGCGGATGCCGGGTTCGGCACGGCCACCAACCGGGTCACCGTGCTGGCGCGGGGCGGCGAGCCCGAGGAATGGCCGGTGCTGCCCAAACCCGACGTGGCATGGAGGATCGTGGATTGGCTCGTCCGCCTCTAGGTCTGCTGGAAACCCTGCGCCCGTGGCACGGGGCCGGGCTGCTGCACGTGCTGCTGCCCGAAGGGGAGGCTGCGCCCTCCGCCGATGCGGTCGCCGCAGGCGGTGACGTGCCCGGTGCCGACGTGCCGGATATGGGCGCGTTTCCGGCGGTCTGCGACGCGCCCGCGAGCATGCGCGGCGTGTCGGTCCGGTCCGGCGAAGGGCACGGTGACGATCCTTCCTTCGACCCGGACGCCTACGACATTCCGCCCGATCCCATGGCCGACGATAGTTTGGCGGGCATGGGCCACGGCACGACGTCCGGACCGGCCTTCGGCAGCCACGTGTCCCACGGCGGTGGGCGGCCGCAACCCCCGCAACGGCCCGCCCAGACTTCATCAGGCTCCGGTCTGGCGGCGACTGCGCCGCCCGTTGCGTCCGGCCCCTCGGCCAGCCCCCTGCCGCCGGAACGCTGGCCCGGCCCGTGGCGCGAGCTGTTCGCCAGGACGCCGCAGCCAGCCCCCGTGCTGTGGACCTACTGGGCGCTGGGGCTGGATCTTTCCGGCTGCGCCGACGCCGCCCGGCGCGACACCCTGCGCCGTATCCTGGGCGCGCTGCGGCAGCCCAAGGGCAGCAATGCGTTCTGGCCGGTGTCCATGCCCGATGCCGGAGCGGCGGACGCCTCCGAATCGTCCCCCGAGCCCGGCGCCGACCCTGCCCTGTTTCTGGCCGGGATGGAGCGCATTGCCCCCCGCCTGGTGGTGGTCATGGGCTCCAAGGCCCTGCGCGCCTTCGCGCCGGACCTGCGGGCCCGTCCGTACCAGCAGATTCCGTGGAGGGGCAGGCTGCTCATCGTGTTGCCCGACATGGACAACCTCATCGCCGCCCCGGCCACGGTGGAGGCGGTCATCGCCTACCTGCGCACGGCCCTGAAGCCCGCCACGCTGTAACGGCCAACCGCCCCCGTCACCCGCCCCCCTCGCGTCCCGGCTTTCTTTCCGTGCGCCACCGTGCCTTTCCGTCGGCACTATGGTATGTTCCGGCGCATGGCCCGCCACGGGCTCGGCAACGCGGATGCCCCGCAACGCTTGCAGCCCGTCCCGGCCGTGCGGGAGGTTCCCATGTTCGACTTCGCCTCCATCTTTGGCCCGGCCGCCGCCCTTGGCGTCCTGCTGCTGGTGGCCTCGCTCAAGGTGCTCAACGAGTACGAGCGGGCCGTCATCTTTCGCCTGGGCCGCATCATCCGGCCCAAGGGCCCCGGCCTGATCATCGTCATCCCGGTCATCGACCGCATTGTCCGGGTGGGCATGCGCGTGCTGACCATGGACGTGCCCGACCAGGACGTCATCACCCGCGACAACGTGTCCATCCAGGTCAACGCCGTGGTCTACTTCCGGGTGGTGGATCCGGTGAAGGCCATCAACGAGGTGGAGGACTACCTGTACGCCACCTCGCAACTGGCCCAGACCACCCTGCGCAGTGTGTGCGGCGGCGTGGAACTGGACGACCTGCTGGCCCACCGCGACAAGGTCAATCAGGACATCAAGGCCCTGCTGGACACCCAGACCGAGGAATGGGGCATTGCCGTGCAGTCGGTGGAACTGAAGCACATCGACCTGCCGCAGGAGATGCAGCGCGCCATGGCCAAGCAGGCCGAGGCGGAACGCGAGCGCCGGGCCAAGGTCATCAGCGCGGAAGGCGAATTCCAGGCGGCGGACAAGCTGGCCCAGGCGGCGTCCATCATCGCGGAGCACCCGCAGGCGCTGCAACTGCGCTACCTCCAGACCATCCGCGAGATGGCGGCGGAAAGCTCGTCCACGGTGTTGCCCATTCCGCTGGACCTGCTGCGCGGGCTGCTGCCCAGGGAGTCCGGCAAGGGGTAGGGCAGGACCCGGCGCGGAAACGGGGTCCGAACCGGCCGCGGCTTTCCCTTGCGGCCGTCTTCCGCTACTGTCCCCACGTCATGCCGCCGGAGACCTTGCGGTTGCAGCCCCCTGCATCCCCGTATCCGGGCACGGCACCGCGCGTGCCCTTGCAAGCAACAGCCACCACAGGACGCCACCATGCATATTCTCGTCACCGGCGCGGCCGGGTTCATCGGCTACCACCTTTCGCGCCGCTTTCTGGAGGCCGGGCACACCGTCGTGGGTCTGGACTGCCTGAACGACTACTACGACGTGCAGCTGAAGAAGGACCGCCTGAAACAGCTGGAACCGTACCCCGGCTTCACCTTCGCCCATCTGGACATGGCCGACGACGCGGCCATGGACGCCCTGTTCGCCGAACAGAAGTTCACCCACGTGGTCAACCTGGCCGCCCAGGCCGGGGTGCGCTACTCGCTCAAGAATCCCCGCTCGTACGTGCAGTCCAACCTGGTGGGCTTCGGCAACATTCTGGAAGGCTGCCGCCACAACGGGGTGCGGCACCTGGTCTATGCCTCGTCCAGTTCCGTCTACGGGCTGAACACGGCCATGCCGTTCAGCGTGCACCACAACGTGGACCACCCCATCAGCCTGTACGCCGCTTCCAAGAAAGCCAACGAGCTGATGGCCCACACTTACAGCCATCTGTACCGGCTGCCCACCACCGGCCTGCGCTTCTTCACCGTGTACGGGCCGTGGGGCAGGCCGGACATGGCCCTGTACCTGTTCACCAAGGCCATTCTGGAAGGCCAGCCCATCAACGTCTTCAACGAAGGGCGCATGCGGCGCGACTTCACCTACATCGACGACATCGTGGAAGGGGTGGTGCGCGTGACGGAACGCACCCCGCAGCCCAACCCGGAATGGCGGGGCGACGCGCCGGACCCGTCCACCAGCCCGGCCCCCTATCGCATCTACAACATCGGCAACAACAATGCCGTGGAGCTTGGCCGGTTCATCGAAATTCTGGAAGACACCCTTGGCCGCAAGGCGGTGCGCAACCTGATGCCCATGCAGCCCGGCGACGTGGAGGCTACCTACGCCGACGTGGACGACCTGATCCGCGACACCGGGTTCAAGCCGCACACCCCGCTGGAACAGGGCATAGGCGAATTCGTGCGCTGGTTCCGCGACTACTACAAGATGTAGCCGACGCTGGCCGCAGGCCCCGCCCCGCATCGGCCAGGACGGGCGGGTTGACCGGTTTTTTCCTTCATCAAGCCGCATTGCCATGAATGATCAACGGGCGCTTCCCGCAAGGGGAGCGCCCGTTGTTTCATGTGAAACGTCATATCTGTTTGAAATGGATGCGGGTTGCTTCCGGACGGTGGGCACAGCGGCATTTCTTCCGCAATGCCGTCCTGTCCGGGGTTGGTCCGCCCGCTCCGGGCAGGGGTTTGATTTGCGTCGTCTCCGTTGCCGCCGGAAACCCACGCGCTCAGGACACGGGCGACCGTGCTTCTCGCGTGCGTTCATCATGGCGTAATTCCACAACATGGCTGCTTTTTTGCCGCTGTGGGGGCACGTTGTTCAACCGGCGCATCAATGTTTTGCGTGTTGACAGGGTGTCGTGCCTCACATAGCTATAACCCTGTGCTTGGCGAGCCCGGCGGACCTGTTCACCGCCGTTTTCTCCCCTCCGGCGCGCATACGTTTCATGTGAAACATGAATTTTGCCTCTTACCCCAACAGGATAGGCAGCCGTGGCACGAATCATCGCAGTCGCCAACCAGAAGGGCGGCGTGGGCAAGACCACCTCTTCGCTCAACCTTGCCGCATCCCTCGCCATCATGGAAAAAAAGGTCTTGCTGGTCGACTGCGACCCGCAGGCCAACTCCACCAGCGGGCTCGGCATCGACCAGGAGGAAGTGCGCCACAACCTCTATTCGGTGTTCTTCCAGCCCGAAGAGGTGGTGGAGGCCATCTACCCCACCCAGACGCCGTACCTGTCCATCCTGCCGTCCACCACCGACCTGGTGGCCCTGGAACTGGAACTGGTGGACAAGATGGCCCGGGAGTACTTTCTGGCCGACCTGCTGAAGCCGCTGGACGCCAGGTTCGATTACATCATCCTGGACTGCCCGCCGTCGCTGGGGCTGATCACCCTGAACGCCCTGTGCGCCGCGCGTGAACTGCTTATCCCCCTCCAGTGCGAGTTCTTCGCGCTGGAAGGCATCGTGAAGCTGCTGCAAACCTTCGAGCAGGTGAAGAAGCGCCTGAACCCCGGCCTGGCGCTGCTGGGAGTGGTGCTGACCATGTACGACGTGCGCAACAAGCTGTCGCGGCAGGTGAAGAACGAAGTGCGCAAGTGCTTCCCCGACCACCTGTTCGAAACGGTGATCCCGCGCAACGTGCGCCTGTCCGAGGCCCCAAGCCACGGCAAGTCCATCATCCACTACGACATCAAGTCCAAGGGTGCGGAATCGTACCTGGCGCTGGCCAAGGAAGTGGTGCTGCGCAGGCCGCAGCGGCGCGAAGGGCAGGGCGGATAGGTAGGGAAGGCGGTTCGCCGCGCTGGTGCGCGGCGAACCGTGTTCATTTGGGGCTGGCGGGCGTGAATTCGAAGCAGATGTGGTCTTTGAAGTGCTTCTTGCGCACCGAGGCGCCACACTTCACGCAGTCGAAGACCAGCATCCCGCTGAGGGTGGCGTTGCGCAGCAGAAAGGGATGCAGGGGGTCGTGCTCCCAGTCGTCGGTGGCGGCGCCGCAGCAGTCGCAGTGCACGTCGGCGCAGAAGGGGTACTTGAAGTCCCAGTAGTCCTTGAACATCTGCCAGTCGTCCATGGGCTCCGGCCGGGCAGTGGGGTACATTTTTTCCAGGGCCTGTTCCAGCAGCGGCGCCACCTTGTGCTGCACGGCGGCCCACACCTGCGGGCTCAGCAGCACGCCGTAGAGCTGTCCGTGGCGGTCGTGCAGGTGCACCACGTGCGCTTCGCGTTCGTTCATCCGGTTGGCACTCCATGAGGGTGTTTGTTCGTCAGTCCACAGATTTAGGTAAAGATTCAGGTCTACGCGGCCCAAAGTCAAGGAGAACACGATGGCAGGACCTTCGCGCGGATTAGGCAGGGGACTCGACGCCCTGTTCAAGGGCTATCAGGAACAGCCCAAGCCCTCGGACATCCGCACGCTGCCCCTGCGCGCGCTGCGCCCCAATCCCAACCAGCCCCGCAAGATGTTCACCGAAGCGGCGCTGGAGGAACTTGCCGCCTCCATCCGCAGCCAGGGCGTGTTGCAGCCCCTGCTGGTGCGCCCCATTCCGGGCACGGACGGGCAGGGTGACGAGGCCCGCCAGGCCTATGAAATCGTGGCGGGCGAGCGCCGCTGGCGCGCCAGCCAGATGGCCGGGCTGCGCGAAGTGCCCGTGCTCATCCGCGAACTTACCGACCAGGAAACGCTGGCCGTCGCGCTTATCGAAAACCTGCAACGCGAAGACCTGAACCCCATGGAAGAGGCCCTCGCCATGCAGGAACTGCGCGAGCAGTTCGGCCTGAGCCAGGAAGACCTGGCCCAGAAGCTGGGCAAGAGCCGCCCGGCCGTGGCCAACACCCTGCGCTTGCTGCACCTGCCCGAGGCCGCCCGCGAAGACCTGCGCGAGGCGCGGCTTTCCGCCGGGCATGCCCGCGCCCTGCTGACGGTGACCGACCCGGAGCCGCAGGATACCCTGCGCCGCCGCATCCTGTCGGACCGGCTGTCCGTGCGCGAGGCGGAAGCAGCCGCCGCCCACTGGCGCGACCGTGGAGCCCTGCCGGAGCCTTTGGCCGCCCCCCCCAAGCGCGAGGAGGCGCGCCCCGCCCGGCCGCCGCACCGTGTGGCGCCGTCCATGCGTTCCTTGCAGGGCCGCCTGCACGAGGCCTTGAGCCTGCGGGTGTCCGTGAGCGGCACGGAGGAAAAGGGCAAGATCACCCTGAATTTCGAGTCGTCCGAGCAGTTGGCGCAGCTTTTGGCGCGGCTTGGCCTGGAACAGCGATAACGCGGCGTATTACGCTTTGCAGGATGTATTGATGGTCAGCTACAGCATCGATGGCGTCGCCCTGGGCATGCAGGTGGACCGCCTGGCGGGAGCCCGCGTGTGCGTGGTGGGCGACGTGATGATCGACGAATATCTGGTGGGCGACGCCCAGCGCATTTCGCCGGAAGCGCCCGTGCCCGTCATCAGCGTGACCGAGGACCGCCACCTGGTGGGCGGCGCGGGCAACGTGGCCAGGAACATCCGCACCCTGGGCGGCGTGCCGCGCCTGGTCAGCGTGTGCGGCAACGGCCCGCGCTCCGCGCTGCTGCGCCGCGTGCTGGAAGAGCAGGGGGTCGCCGCCTGCTTCGTGGAAATCCCCGGTCGGCCCACCACCCTGAAGACCCGCGTCATCGCCCGGCAGCAGCAGATGCTGCGCATCGACCGCGAGGAAACCAGCCCCATCGGCGGCGAGCATCTTGCCGCCTTGCTGCGGCTGGTGGATGCGGCCAGCGCGGATTGCGACGTGGTCATCGTGTCCGACTACGGCAAGGGAGTGGTGACCGGCGAGTTCATGGACGGACTGGAAGCGCTGTGGCAACGGCGCGGCACGCGCCCCGCCGTGCTGGTGGACCCCAAGACGCCCAACTTCCACCTGTACCGCAACGTGTTCATGCCCACCCCCAACGCCAAGGAAACCAGCGAAGGGGCGCACCTGCCCACCAACACCCGCGAGGAAATCCTGGCGGCCGGGCGGGCCATCTTCGAAAAGCTGCACTGCCGGCACCTGCTGACCACCCTTGGTCCCAAGGGCATGGCCCTGTTCGAGGGGCCGGACAAGGTCTGGCACATCCCCACCACGGCGCGCAGCGTGTTCGACGTGACTGGCGCCGGGGATACGGTCATCGCCACCGTGGCCCTGGCCCTGGCGGCCGGGGTGAACCTGCTGGAAAGCTGCGTGCTGGCCAACTACGCGGCGGGTATCGTGGTGGGGCAGGTGGGGGCGGCTTCCGTACTGCCGGACGAACTGCGCGAGGCCATCGCCGCCCTGCCGGTGCCGCACGTGGACCGCTGGGCCTGACCGGTTTTTTCCTGCGTTTTCGCCAAGGCTCCCGCGAGGGAGCCTTGTTCGTTTTTCAGGGACGGAATGCGATTTCACGTGAAACACGAATCGTAAACGCCGATGGAAACGTAATACGATTCGGCATTGTTTCGGCGGCGGCAACCACATGCGTGGGGCAGACCCGGCGGCCGTCGCGCCTGCCATGCCGGGCATTGCCGGGCGCGCGGCATGGGCGTATGTGGCGGACAGGCGCGGCCCGTGCCGGGTCATGCCGAATCGGGCCGAATCGGGCCGAATCGGGCGCTGCCCGGCCGGCCGGCATTTCACGCTTTTCCGGGGCGCGCGCAACGCGCCCCGGCCCCCTTGCGGGAGGCCCCATGGACGCCATGACGCTCATCGCCGAGCGGCGCATCGCCGAAGCGCAGGAAGAGGGCGCGTTCGACAACCTGCCGGGCGCGGGCCGCCCGCTGGAACTGGAAGACGACTCCATGGTGCCCGAAGACCTGCGCATGGCCTACAAGGTGCTGCGCAACGCGGGGTACCTGCCGCCGCAACTGGACACGGCCCGCGAGATCCAGACGGTGATGGACCTGCTGGAAAACTGCGCGGACGAGCGCGAGAAGTACCGCCAGATGCAGAAACTGAATCTGCTGCTGCGCAAGGTGGGGGCCAGCCGGAACCGGCCGCTGAACTTCGAGGAATACGAGGCGTATTACCAGAGCATGGTCAGCCGCATGCGCGTAGCGGGCCGAGGGGAAAACGGCGGGGAAGGCTAGGGGCGGCGGCGTCCGGCAGTGGTGCGGGGCAAACGGCAACGAGGCCGGTCCTGACAGCAGGCTAGCCCTTGCGCAACAGCACCCCAAAAAAGAACTCACGGGCCGGGGGATCAACCGGGGTGACGTGCTGTGTCTCCACGGTGAGCAGGGCGGATGTTCCGGTGTCGGACGTCCCGGCCAGCAGCCGGTCGATCTGCGCCTCGTTCTCCGTGGGGTTCAGGGTGCAGGTGATGTAGGCGACGCGTCCGCCGGGCGGCAGCGCGGCCACGGCGGCGTCGAGGATGCGCGCCTGCAACGCCGCCAGGGTGTCGAGATCGGCCGGGGTACGGCGCAGCTTGATGTCCGGACGCCGCGACAGGGTGCCCAGCCCGGAACAGGGCGCATCGATGAGAATGGTGCGGAACGCGCCCGGCGCATACGTCGCGCAGGGCGGCTGTGTGGCCGAGGCGCGGGCCAGCGCGGGCACGGCCAGCCCCAGCCGTTCGGCATCCGTGCGTAGGCCGCGCAGACGGGCCGCATTGGGATCGCTGCACAGGCGCACGTCCACCCCGCGTTCCAGCAGGGCCAGCGCCTTGCCGCCCCGCCCGCAGCAGGCGTCCCACACCGGGCCTTCCCAGGTGTCCGGGCGCAGCGCGTCCAGCACTTCCTGCGATGCCGCGCCCTGGCGCGACAGCAAGCCTTCGCGCTCCAGCGCGGCCACCTCGGCCGGAAAGCCGCCGGGGGGAAAGACCACCCCGGCATGGCCGCAGCGCGCGCCGCCATGCTCCGCAACCAGGCGGCCGCGCAACGCTTCCCATTCAGGCCGCGTGGCGTTGACGCGCACCGCCGGAGCCGGAGCCTGCGCACTGGCCGCCAGCAGGGCAGCGGCGCGGTCCATGCCGTACGCATCGCACCACAGGTCCACCAGCCAGCGCGGCGCGGCATGGTACACCCCGAGGAAATCGCGTTGGTCCGGCAGGTCGGCGCGGTACAGGTCCGCGTTGCGGGTGCCGCCGCCCAACCGGGCCACGTTGCGCAGCACGGCGTTGGCCAGCTTGCCGAGGCCGGGACCGAAGCGCAGGCGGATGTGGGTGACGGCCCAGTCCACCGCCGCGTAGTCGGGGATGCGGTCCAGATGCAGGATTTCGTGCGCGGCCACGCCAAGGGTCAACAACGCTTCCGGCGGGAGCTTTTCCGGTGCCTTCAGGAAGCGCCGCAAGAGCCACGAAATGCGGATTTCCGTCCGCAGGTACCCGTAGACGAGTTCCGTGGCCAGGGCGGCGTCCTGGCGCGAAATTCGGCCATGCCGCAATGCGGTGCCGTCAGGCGTGGCGGGGAGGGGCTTTTGTACGTGAGCGGCGCTTGCGGACGAGGCTGCGTCACCCCTTGTTGCGGGTGTGTGTGCCTCCGCAGGGCCGGTGGCCTCCGCAAGCACCCCGTCCAGGGCGGCCTGCACTTCCTGCCCCTTGCGCAGCACCTTGTCCAATGCGGCAAGGGCGGCCGCGCGGGCGGGGGGCAGGTGGGCGCTCTTCCGTCCGGGTTGATCGGGGCGGCGGGCGCTCATTGCGGTTCCGAAGGGGTGGCGGGCGATGCGGCAGGGGCAGAAGCCGATGCCGCCGCATCCTTGCCGTCACGCGGCCCGAAGACCGCCCCCGCCACCGCACCGGGCGTGGCGGCAGGCTCGTCTTCGCTATCGGGCGGCAGCACGTTCAGGAAGTGCCGCAGGGCCTTTTCCACGTTGGTCAGGCTGACCAGGGTGTCCAGGCAGGGGCCGTTGGGCCGCTCGTTGAGCACGCCGTACACCGGAATGGGGTGGGTGTCCTGGATGCCGCTGGCGAGGTCGCGCTCGCAGGCCACGGCGATGATCAGCCGGGGCCGCTCCTTGACCACGATGCGCCGGGCGATGGTGCCGCCCGTGGCGATGGCCAGCTTCACGCCATAGCGGTCCCGCAGGGCCAGCAGCCGTTCGATGGGGCACTGGCCGCAGCGCTTGCAGTGGTCCACGCCATAGGTCAGGCGCACCGCGCAACTGCTGGATTGCAGGCAGTGGGGCAGCAGGATCAGCACGTCGGACGGGGCGAAGCCGCCCGTTTCGCCGCGCACCAGTTCGTTGTTGACCTTGATGAACGAGTGGCGCACCTCTTCGCGCGAGATGCCGAGCAACCGCCCCAGCAGTTCCATGAGCGGCAGGAACAGCTTCACCGCCACGCCGCGCACCCGCTGCGAGCCGAACCACGGCCGCCCGGTGTAGATGTGCAGCACCAGCCCCAGCGTCGCCCACACGATGAGCGCGATGCACGCCACCAGCAGCGCGCCGGTGATGTCCGGCACCAGCGGGTGGATGTTGCCCAGCCCGATGTACGGGATGATCCACCCCACCAGCAGCACCAGGCACAGGGCGGCGGACGTCAGGCTGACGAGCCCGATGAACAGCCGCTTGCGGGCGCCGTGGTAGTCCTCTCGCGGGAGGGAATCCGGGTTCTTGCGGATGGGCATGGACATGGGTTCGGTGCTTGCGGAATGGCGGAAAGGGTTGGGGAGGGCCGCCGGTCAAAGCGACAGGGGGAGCCAGGGGGAGCCGGGGGGGGCCAGAGGGTCCGCCTTCCGTCCGTGCTATTCGCACACGGCCAGGCCGCCGTCGCATTCGCAGGCGTTCAGGTACCCGCACAGAAAGGCGCGGGCGTCCATGGGCTTGCGGTCCGCCGGGCGGATGGAGTCCACCAGGTACAGCCGGTCGGCGCAGGCGATGGCCAGTCGTTCGTCCACCAGCCCGACTATGGTGCCAGGGGTACCGGGGGCGCCGGGTGCCGCGGCCGCGTGGTCCACGCAATCCGGGGCAGCCCCGTCACCGGACAGCGCCGGGCCGATGCGGCCGGGGCCGAGGGAGACGCGCAGGTCCTTCTGGCCTTCCCGCAGGATGGTGCAGTACGCGCCGGGCCACGGGGTCACCCCGCGAATGTGCGCGTGCACCTGCGCGGCCGGGCGGTTCCAGTCGATGAGCCCGTCGGCCTTGGTCAGCTTGGCCGCGTAGGTGGCCCGCTCGTGGTCCTGCGGAATGGTCACGGCCGTGCCCGCCGCCAGCTTGCCCAGCGCCTCGACGAGCAGCCTGCCGCCAAGCTCGGCCAACTGGTCGTGCAGGTCTCCGGCGGTGTCGTCGATGCCGATGCCCATGGCCTTCTGCAGCAGCATGGGGCCGGTATCCAGGCTGGCCTCCATGCGCATGATGGTCACCCCGGTCACGGCATCCCCGGCCATGACGGCCCGCTGGATGGGCGCGGCCCCGCGCAGGCGCGGCAGGAGCGAAGCGTGCACGTTGACGGGGCCAAGGCGGGGAATGTCCAGCACCGACTGCGGCAATATCAGCCCGTAGGCGGCCACCACCAGCACGTCGGGCCGCAGCGACCGCAATTCCGCAACGGCTTCTTCGGTCTTGAAATTCAGGGGCTGGTACACCGGCACGCCGTGTTCCAGCGCCAGCAGCTTCACCTCGGGCGGGCGGCACTGCTGGCCGCGCCCGCAGGGGCGGTCCGGCTGGGTGTACGCGGCCACCACCTCGCAGCCGTCCCACTCCAGCAGGTGGCGCAGGATCACGGCGGCAAAGCCCGGCGTGCCCATGAACACCACGCGCAGGGGCGGGCGCGGCATCTCCGCATGGCCGTGCATGGCGTCTTCCCCGCTCATGTCAGCGCCCCCCGGCCTGCGATCTGGCCGCCGTGGGCATGGGCTGGGGCGAGCGCTTCTGCATCTTCTTCACCCGCGAATCGTACAGGGTGCGCTTCAGCCTGCTGATGTGGTCGATGAACAGGGTGCCCTTCAGGTGGTCCACCTCGTGTTGCAGGCACACGGCCAGCAGGCCGTCGGCGTCCATGCACACCTCGTTGCCGTCCAGGTCGCGCGCGGTCAGGCGCACCGTGTCGCTGCGGGTGACCGTGGCGCGGTAGCCGCCGGGCACGGACAGGCAGCCTTCCTCCGACTCGATCTTCTCGCCGGTCAGTTCCAGCCGGGGGTTCACGAAGGTCATGAGCGCCTCGCGCTTTTCCGGGCCGGACACGTCCACCACGATGAGGCGGCAGTGCTCGCCCACCTGGGGCGCGGCAAGGCCGATGCCGTCCTGCCGGTACATGGTCTCGGCCATGTCCGCGGCAAGCTGGCGGATTTCGTCGGTGATCTCGGTGATGTCCTCGCATTCGACGGCAAGGCGCGGATCGGGATATTGCAGCACTTCTCGGATCATGTGCGGTCCTGTGATGTGGGCGGTTGCTACGGTCACCCTACGGTAAGCACGCCGCGCGGGCAAGGAAAGGGCGGGAAACAGGGGGCGAAGCGACGGGGGAGGAAGGCGCGCGGCCTTCCTCCCCCGTGCGGAGCAGTCGATGTGTGGGGCCTAGTCCTGCGGAGTGTCCTTGGTGGGCGTGGCGTCCTTGCCCGTTTCGCGCAGGCGCAGGCCCAGGTCGCGCAACTGGCGGGCGGAGACGGTGTCCGGGGCCTGGGTGAGCAGGCAGGTGGCCTTCTGCGTCTTGGGGAAGGCGATGACGTCGCGGATGGACGACGACCCGGTCAGCAGCATGGCCAGACGGTCCATGCCGAAGGCGATGCCGCCGTGCGGCGGCGCGCCCATTTCCAGCGCCTGGATCAGGAACCCGAACTGCGCCTCGGCCTCTTCCGGCGAGAAGCCGAGAGCCGCGAACATGCGGCGCTGTTTTTCCGCCGTGTGGTTGCGGATGGACCCGCCGCCCAACTCGTAGCCGTTCAGCACCATGTCGTAGGCGCGGGCGCGGGCCGCCGCCGGGTTCTCGACCATGACGTCCATGTGGCCGTCCCTGGGCGAGGTGAACGGGTGGTGGCAGGCCACGTAGCGCTTTTCTTCCTCGTCGTATTCGAACAACGGGAAGTCGGTCACCCACAGGAAGTTGAAGGCGTTCTCGTCGATGAGGCCGAGGTGCTCGCCAAGGCGCACGCGCAGGTTGCCCAACGCCGCGTTGACCATGCCCGGCGCGCCCGCCTGGAAGAACACGATGTCGCCCGTTTCAAGGCCCAGGGCGTCCTTCAGCCCGGCGCGTTCCGCGTCGGACAGGAACTTGGCGATGGGCGACTGCCATTCGTCGGGGCGGATCTTGATCCAGGCCAGGCCCTGCGCGCCGTAGATCTTCACGAACTCGGTGAATTCGTCGATCTCCTTGCGGGTCATGGTTTCGCCGCCGGGCACGCGCATGGCCTTGACCAGTTCCGCCGTGGCGAACAGCTTGAAGTTGGAGCCGCGCACGATGTGCGTGACGTCCAGCAGTTCCAGGCCGAAGCGGGTGTCCGGCTTGTCCACGCCGTAGCGGGCCATGGCGTCGTCATAGCTCATGCGCGGGAAGGGGGTGGCGACCTCGCGCCCCAGCGCGTCGCGGAACACGCGGGCCATGAGGCCCTCGGCCATGGCCATCACCTGCTCCTCGTCCACGAAGCTCATCTCGATGTCGATCTGGGTGAACTCCAACTGGCGGTCGGCGCGCATGTCCTCGTCGCGGAAGCAGCGCACGATCTGGTAGTAGCGCTCCATGCCCGACATCATCAGCAGCTGTTTGAACAGCTGCGGCGACTGCGGCAGGGCGTAGAACTGGCCCTGGTTCAGGCGGCTGGGCACCAGGAAGTCGCGCGCCCCTTCCGGCGTGGACTTGGTGAGGTAGGGCGTCTCGATTTCGAGAAAGCCCAACTCGTCCAGGTAGCGGCGGGTGGCCTGCGCGGCCTTGTGGCGCACGATGAAGTTGTTGGCCATGCGCGGGCGGCGCAGGTCCAGGTAGCGGTACTGCAGGCGCAGGTTTTCGCTGGCCTCGGTGCGGTCCTCGATGACGAAGGCGGGCGTTTTGGAGGTGTTCAGCAGCTTCCACTCGGAAACGTACACCTCGATCTCGCCGGTCTTCATGCCGGGGTTGGTCATGCCCTCGGGCCGGGGACGCACCGTGCCGCGAATGGCCAGCACGTATTCCGAGCGGATGATGTGCGCGCGCTCGTGCGCCGCGGGATTGACGTCGGGACTGAACACGATCTGGGTAAGGCCCTGGCGGTCGCGCAGGTCCACGAAAATGAGGCCGCCGTGGTCGCGGCGGTACTGCACCCAGCCCATCAGGCAGACGTCGGCCCCGGTGTCGGCGGCGGTGAGGGAGGCGCAGTCGTGGCTGCGCACCCAGTCGCCCAGGGGTTCGATGTACTGCTGGTGTTCCTGTTGGACGTCAAGTTTCTGGTCGCTCATGAACGGTTCCTTTGGATGTTTCCCGAGGATGACAAGTCGGAAAGGGCAAAAAGGGCGGAAAGGGTATCGGGGGCGCCGTCGGCCGGTGGCTACACGGCAGCCACGGCCTCACCCTGCGGCACGCTGCGCTGCTCGCCGCTGTCCATGTCCTTGACGACCACGGTGCCAGCGGCCAGTTCGTCGCCGCCCAGCAGCAGGGCCACGCGCGCGCCGGTGCGCCCGGCCTGGCGCATCTGGCCCTTGATGCCGCGCGCCGCAAAGGACACCTCGCCCGCCTTGCCCGCCGCGCGCAGTTCCTGGGCCAGCAGCATGGCCGCGTCCGCAGCCGCCGGGTCCAGCACGGCGATGTAGAAGTCGGGCCGCTTCTTCTCCAGCGCGGGCATCATCAGCGCAAGGCGCTCCATGCCGCAGGCAAAGCCCACGCCGGGCACGTCCGGGCCGCCCAGTTGGGCGACAAGGCCGTCATACCGCCCGCCGCCCGCCACCGACGACTGCGCGCCGATGGAGCCGGACACCACCTCGAAGGTGGTGCGGTTGTAGTAGTCCAGCCCGCGCACCAGGCGCGGGGTGAGCACGTAGTCCAGGCGCGCGGCGTCGAACACGCGGAGCACCGTATCGAAGTGGGTGCGGCATTCCGGGCAGTTGTGGTCGATGATGCGCGGCGCGTCGGCGGTCAGCTCGCGGCAGGTGGGCACCTTGCAGTCCAGCACCCGCAGCGGGTTGGTGTCGATGCGGCGGCGGCAGTCCTCGCACAGGGATTCGCGGTCGATGGAATCCAGAAAGTCGCGCAGCGCGGCCCGGTACACCGGGCGGCATTCACGGCAGCCCAGCGAGTTCACCTGCAACGAAAGGTCGGTCAGCCCCAGTTCGCGCAGAAAGGTCATGAGCATCAGCACCAGTTCGGCGTCGGCCTGCGGCTCCTGCGGGCCAAGGCATTCGCAGTTGATCTGGTGGAACTGGCGCATGCGGCCCTTTTGCGGGCGCTCGTAGCGGAACATGGGGCCGGTGGTGAACAGCTTGGACACCGGCTCCTGGGCGTGGCGGCCCGCTTCGATGAAGGCGCGCATGACGCCCGCCGTGGCCTCGGGGCGCAGGGTCAGCGAGCGGCCCTTGCGGTCCGGGAAGGTGTACATTTCCTTCTGCACCACGTCGGTCTCGGTGCCGATGGAACGGCAGAACAGTTCGGTGCGCTCCAGCAGCGGGGTGCGCAGTTCGGTGTAGCCGTAGCGGCTGAACACCTCGCGCGCGGTGTTCTCCATGAAGGTGAACACGTCGCTGTCAGGGCTGAACATATCGGCGAACCCCTTGATGGTGCTCACCTTGTCGCCCGTGATCTTGGGGGCGGCGGTCTTGTCGGAATTGTTGGTGCTCATGGCTCGCTTCCGGATGCAGGCGTGCGCGGCAGGGGGCGTGCGGACTTCACGCCGCGCCCCGCCGGTGCGGAAACAGCCATGGATAGTCCAATGGGCGGGTATTGTCAAAATCGTAGAATATCACGCGCGAGGGAAGGCGCGGGGCGTCCGTCAGGCATGCCGGCGCAGGATGTCCCGCAGGGCGTCGCAGGTTTCGCTGCGGCGCGCTTCCGGCCCCCGCACGCGCGGGGACGGCGGATGCACGCGGGCCACGATGCCCGCGCCGCCCCGGTGGACGGGGGCGTCACCGCCGCCCGTGTCCCCCGCGTTTCCGGGCCGGCCCATCACCGCCACGGTGTCGGCGAGAAACGCGGCCTCGGCCACGTCGTGGGTGACGAAGACGATGGTGACGCCGGTGGCCGCGTGCAAGTCCACCAACACGTCGTGCATCTGGTCGCGGGTCATGGCGTCCAGCGCGGCGAAGGGTTCGTCCATCAGCAGCACCTTGGGCCGCACCGCCAGCGCGCGGACCAGCGCCACCCGCTGGCGCATGCCGCCGGAAAGCGCGGCGGGCAGTTGCCCCCCGCACCCCGCAAGGCCCACCATGTCCAGCATGCCGTCGGCGGTCCGGCGGGCTTCGGCCGCGCCCGTTCCCGCGGCGCGCAGCCCGAGTTCGACGTTTTCCCGCGCGGTCAGCCACGGAAACAGGGCGTCCTCCTGGAACACCACGGCCCGTTCAGGGCCGGGCGCGGCGCATGGCCTGCCCTCCAGCAGCACCCGCCCCGCGTCGGGCGGCACGAACCCGGCAAGGATGTTCAGCAACGTGCTCTTGCCGCATCCGCTGGGACCCAGCAGGGCCAGCACTTCGCCCCGGCGCAGCGACAGGCCGACGCCGGAAAGCACGGCGCGGGGTGCGCCGCGCTCGTCGGGGAAGGACTTGGCGACGCCTTCCGCCATGAACAGGGGGGACGTCACGGCAGGCGCGCGCTTTTGAAGGCAAGCCGCAGAACCTGCGCCAGCAGCGCGTCGCACAGCACGCCCAGCGCGGAAAGGATGAGGATGCCCGCCATGATCATGTCCACCCGGCCCGCCAGCCGGGCGTCCATGACCATGGCCCCGACGCCGTCGGGCACGCCCGTCAGTTCGCCCAGCACCAGATAGGCGAAGCCCAGCCCCAGCCCCAGCCGCAACCCGGTGCGGATGTGCGGCATGGCCGCTGGCATGACCACCCGCAGGAAGATGCCCGCCGGGGAAAGCCCCAGCATGGCCCCGGCGCGCACCAGCACGGGCGGCACGCCCGCCGTGCCCGCCGCCGTGTTGAGGTAGACGGGAAAGAACGCGGCCAGCGCCACCAGGAACACCGTGGCGCGCAGGCCGATGCCGAACCATACCAGCACCAGGGGCAGCCAGCAGATTCCCGGCACCGCGCGCAGTCCGTCGATGGCCGGGGCCACGGCGCGCCGCAGCAGGGGCAGGCGGCCCGAGGCCACGCCCAGGGGCAGCCCGGCGGCCACGGCCAGCGCGAAGCCGCAGCCCACCCGGAACAGGCTGGCGGTCACGTCCCCCGCGAATCTTCCTCTGTAGGGGCTGCCGTCGGCGGGACCCAGCACGTAGCCGTGCAGCGCGGCCAGCACATCGCCGGGCGAGGGCAGCAGATAGGCGGCGACCATGCCCGTGGCCGACGCCGACCACCACAGCAACAGCATTGCGGACGGCACGAGCAGGGGCAACACCCGGAAGGCCGCCGCATGGGCGGCATGTCGCTGTGCGGGCACGGTGCGTCCTCCCGTGGCGCTAGGGCCGGGCCAGCCCGGCGCGCACGGCGTCCACGAACCGCCGGTCCACCAGCGCGGCATAGTCCGGCTCCCTGTCGATCATGCCCAGTTCCTTCATCCGCGCGCCCAGTACGGCCAGCCTGCGGACAAAGGCGTCGTCCATGTCCCAGGCCAGTTCCATGTTCGGCGCGGCGGCGTCCAGCACGGCCCTGTCGGTGCCGAAGCGCGTGGCGGCCTCCGTCAGCCACAGGTTCTTGTCCGCCCGCAGCCGTTCGGTGGCGCGGGCATGGGCCGCCACCAGCGCGGTCACCAGGTCGGGCCGCTGCTCCGCCGTGTCCGTCCGGACGATGAGCCCCGCGTTGATGGGGCCGATGGCGTCGTCGAAGTACGGGTAGGCCAGGATTTCGCCGTAGCCCTGCAACACGGCCTGCGTGGGCAGCGGTTCGCCGGACAGGAAGGCGTCGATGTCGCCCTTGGCGAGGGCGATGCCCATGTCGAAGAAATCGACGCGCATCAGGGTCACGTCCCTGCCGGGGACCAGCCCGGCGCGGGTCAGGGCCTCGCGCAGCAGGATTTCGTGCATGGTGCCGGGCACGTAGCCCACGCGTCCGCCCCGCAGCCCGGCCACGGAGGTGACGCCCCCGCCCTTGCGGACCACGAGCGCCGAGCACTTCTCGCACAGGGCGGCCACCAGCCGCACCGGTTCGCCCCGCGCGGCGGCCTGGATGGCCAGGGCCAGCGTGGTGCCGGTCATGTCCAGGCTGCCCGCCAGCAGGGCGGCCTTCTGGTCGCCGGGGTTGGTGAAGGACAGCACCTCCACCCCGCGTGGGGGCAGCCGTTCTGCCGCAAGACCGGCGTACAGGAAGGGCTGGATGGTCTGCGCGGTCTTCCACGTGCCCACCCGCGCCGGGCCGTCGCCTTCCGCGCGGACGGCAAGGGGGGCGGCCAGCAGCCCGAACAGGAGCGCTCCGGCCAGAAGCAGCACCGCCCGCAGGGCCATGCCGTTGTGCATGCCCCGCCACATGATGGGGCGGCGTGCCGTTGCGTGTGGCGTCATGTGCTGTCCTCCTGTGGTGGTCGTTCCGGCGTATGCCGTCGTGGGGGTCATCCGACGCGGTACCCGGCGGCGCGGAGCATGGCCGCCGCGTCGTCGAGGGAAAAGGAACGCCATGCCGCGTGCGCCCGCTGCGTGTCGCGGGGGATGGCCCCGTGCTCCACCACCAGCACGTTGGCGCCGGATTCGGCCAGCAGCGCGTGGGGCGGGTGGGCGCAGATGGCCGGGACGCGCGGCTCCGCCACCAGCCGGGCCACGGCGGTGAGTTGGGCGTGGCGTTCCGGCGTGACGGCTCCCAGCCCGTGCTTGGGCGTGCCGGGCACGGGCACGCGGGCCATGGCCCCCAGCACGTCCGCCCCGGCGCACTTGTGCAGGAACAACGCCCGGGCGATTTCGCGGGCATCGTGTTCCGGCCCCGCCGGGTCGGCCAGCGCCGCCAGCGCGAGCCCGCCCGCCATGGCCGCGTGCATGGTGCGCAGGCGCACGGCCGGGGCGATGCCGGTGTCCATGCCTTCGCGCAGGCGCAGGGCGTGGTAGATCATGCGAAAGCCCGCGCCGTGCAGCCGCCGGGCCGTGTCCTCCCGGAAATCACCAACGTTGGCCACCAGCCGGGCATGGCGCAGCGGCATGACCCGGCGGGCGATTTCCGCCAGGTCGTCCAGGGGGAACAGGTCGGTGGTGCGCAGCACGATGTAGCCCACGCCGGGCACGTCGTGGGCGCGGATGGCGGCCACGGCCTCGTCCCCGGCCAGCCGCCACGGCGTTCCGGCCAGTCCCCACCGTTCGCCGAACGAGCAGAAGGCGCAGCTTCTGGGGCAGGGCGCGCCGTCCATGCCGATGGCGAACCAGATGTGGCCCCGGCCGCCGGTCCAGCGCAACCCCGCCCGGTGGGCGGCGCGGCGCAGGCGCAGGGCATCCGGACTGTCCGGGGGCAGGGAAAGCAGGCGCACGGCGTCGTCGAACGTGCAGTGGCCGTGCGCGGTGCGGCGCAGGATGGCGGAGATATTCTCGCGGCGTGTTCCGGCGGGGGACGGCAGGGAAGCGCCGCGACGGTTTGCGCGGGCGCGGTGCGTGGCAGGCGGGCGGTGCCGGTCCGGACGGCGTGGCGCGTCGCGGCTCACGTCATGGCGCACATCAGGGTTCACGGTGCGGCTCCGGGATGGCGGGTCGTTCCGGCGCCGTGCGGAATGGCCCGGCTTCAGGCGTGAACGCCGACGGGTCCCGCGCCGTTCCGGCCATGTCCAGCAGTTGCGCGATGGCGTCCCGATAGGCGGTCAGGGTGGCCTTCCAGCGGGAAAGGCAGGCCTGCCCGGTGAGGGTGATGGCGTACCTGCGCTTGGCCGGTCCGCGTCCGGGAGTGTCCCACGCGCCCAGCACGAGCCCCTCGTCCTCCATCTCGCGCAGGGCGCGGTACAGCCCTGCCGCGTCCGGCGGCTGGCCATGGAAGAGCGCCAGACCTTCGCAGCGCTTGCGCAGTTCGTAGCCGTGCAAGGGCTCGCGCGCCAGCAGGGTCAGCATGGCGGGCCGCACCAGCTTGGACAGGGTCTTGCCCGTACAGGGACAATCGATGAAGTCCACTAGCAGACCTCCTCATATAGTGTGCCCACCATGGAGGAATGCCGCGCCACTGTCAATGCGGCGGGTGGAACCGGACCGGATCAGTCCGCGTGCTTCTGGCGGCAGGAGTACCCGTCCGTGGCGGTCTGGCGGCCGGGGGTGATGCGCGAGACGGCGGCCTTGCCCGTGCGCAGCATCAGCGGGGTGACCGGCATGCGGCGGCCGAAGTCCATGCGCATGGCCACGTACGCCCCGAACGGCGACAGGCTGATCCAGCCGTTCAGGGCTTCGAACAGCCGCGATTCGCGCCAGGTGCAGGCCGGGCCGTGCAGCACCGAGCGCATGGTGATGGAGCAGGCCACCCCCGTGCGGCGCACCAGTCCGTACATGGACGGCACGCTGAACCAGCGCGCCTGCCGCAGCAGGGAGCCGCGCAGGCCCGGCACCGGCAGGCCGTGGGTGGGATAGTAGGGCGAGAGCCGGTTCAGGAAGCCCACCAGCACCCCGCGCGAGGCCACCCGGAACGCCTCGGCCAGGGCCGCCGCCGGGTCGGGCATGAATTCCAGGCTGGTCAGCAGGGCCACGTAGTCGAAGGCGTCGTCGTCGAAGGGCAGGTGGTCGGCCACGCCCAGGTGAAAGTCCGCCCGGCAGTTCATGCGCTCACGCGCGGCCTCCAGCATGGCCTCGCTGCTGTCCAGCCCCGTGACGTCGAACCCCGCCCCCCAGAACGATTCCAGGAACACCCCAGGGCCGCAGCCCACCTCCAGCAGGGTGTGCCCGCGCCGGGGCCAGCCCGACACCAGATGGTGCAGCAGCCGCTGCTCGTGCCGCACGGCAAACGCCCCCTTGGGCGTCTCCAGCCACTGGATGTAGCGCCGAACCGTGTCCGCATCCCACCGTTCCGTCATGCTTCGCCCCGCGCCGTCGGCCGTCAGAGTTTGCACGCAGCATACGCCAAGAGCCCGTCCGGGAAAAGGGCGGAGTGTTCCGGGGGCGGCGGTGGGGAGGAAGAAGGAACCGGGGGCGGGGGGAGAAACTTTTTGGAAAAAGTTTCTCCCCCCGC
>NZ_JBPGNZ010000007.1:0-223000 GCF_051133415.1 Nitratidesulfovibrio sp. D1
GACCGCAGGTCTTCCATAACAAATCAAAAGGAGTTTTTCTTACACCACCATAGCTGTAAGCATACGAGAACCCCGCGCATAGCGCGGGGTTTTCTACATGCAAAAAGCCCCCGTTCCTTCCGGAGCGGGGGCTTCGTCGTCATGCGACGCCGTGGCGGCTGATGCGCCGCTACGGTGCGGGTGGCGCTGCCCGGCGGGCAATGCCGCCGCCCGCGCCCGCCGGGTGGATTAATCGATCACGAGCATGACGTTGGAGGCCTTGACCATGGCCTTCACGTCCGAGCCCTTCTTGAGGCCCATGTCTTCCACCGAGCGCTTGGTGATGATGGACACCATCTCGATGCCGGGAGCCACTTCGATGATCACTTCCGAGTTGACGGCACCGACGGTGATTTCCTTGACCTTGCCGGGAATCAGGTTGCGGGCGCTGACTTTCATGATGGTTCTCCTTTCATGGCTGTGTTGGATATGCAACTGCCCTGGCGAACGGCTCGCCGCAGGGGAATTCATACGTACAAGATAACACCTGCCGAGAGTCATGCAAAATAAAATCTTCGTGACTGTTGGCCGTCCTGAAAAATCGTGACTGTTTTCATGTTTCCCGCCGCCCATTCTACATCCGCCGCAGCGTCCTTGAAAGGTCCCCGGCATGATTTCGTGGAAATATCATGGATGGCTGCTCACACCCCATGCCCTTCCGCGAGATTGCCCGCCGTTCCGGCGTGAAGAAGGCTGCGGCGATCACCCGCCCTTCCGCGCCCGCGGCCATCAGGCTCGTGTCCCTCCTCCCCTCTCCGCCGCATCCGGGTCTTTCCGCACGAAATTCCTCTATTGCAAGCTGTTGCATGCAAAAGCACCGGGGCCAGCCATTCCTGCGTTGACATGAAATTTCAGCTCTGGCATTCAAAGTAGCACATTCTACATTTTTTTATCCGAAATACACATTCAAAATCCGGAGAACGACATGCCGATCCGGCCGCCTTCCGCCGCCGCCCTTTTCCCGCGCCCCCGGCTGCGGGCGCTGCTGTTGCCGGTGCTCGCCGCCCTGATGCTGTTCGCCCTGGTGCTGGCGGGCGGCCCGGCCACCCACCTTGCCGCGTACGCCGCCGACGCACCGGCCGACACCCTGCGCTATTCCTGGCCTTCCAACGTGGGCGAACTGAACCCGCACAAGTATTCGCCCAACCAGATGTTCGCGCAGGGCATGGTGTACGAACCGCTGGTGAAATACGCCAAGGGCGGCGCCATCGAGCCGTGCCTTGCCGAAAGCTGGACCGTATCACCCGACGGCAAGGTCTACACCTTCACGCTGCGCAAGGGGGTGACCTTCTCCGACGGCACGCCGTTCGATTCGCAGGCCGTGCGCATGAACTTCGAGACGGTGCTGGCCAACCGCGCCCGGCACGACTGGCTGGAACTGGTGGCCCAGATCGACAGGGTGGAAACGCCCGACGCGCGCACCGTGCGCCTTGTCCTCAAGAACGCCTACTACCCCGCGTTGCAGGAACTGGCGCTGATCCGGCCGGTGCGCTTCCTGTCGCCCTCGGCGTTCCCCCCGTCGGGCAACACCAACGACAGCATCAAGGCCCCCATCGGCACCGGCCCGTGGAAGCTGGTGGAAACCCGCAAGGGCGAACACGACGTGTTCGAGCGCAACGACGCCTACTGGGGCAAGAAGCCCGCCATCAGGCGCATCGTGGTCAAGGTCGTGCCCGACCCCAACACCCGGCTGGTGGCGTTGCAGGCGGGCGAACTGGACCTGGTGTTCGGCGGGGGCGGTCACGGCGGCGGCCAGATCAGCCTGGACGCCTTCGACGCCCTGAAGAAGGGCGGCGCGTACGCGGCCTTCCTTTCGCCGCCGCAGGCCAGCCGGGTCATCGCGCTGAACAGCAAGAGCGGCCCCACGGCCGACATCGCCGTGCGCAAGGCCATCCTGCACGCCATCGACAAGGACGCCATGGTCAAGGGCATCTTCCTGAACGCGGAGCAGCGCGCCGACGCCCTGTTCCCGCCCACGGCCCCCTACTGCGACCTGAAGCTGGCCCCCTACGCCCACGACACCGCCAGGGCGGAAGCCCTGCTGGACGAGGCGGGCTGGAAGCGCTCCGCGCCCAAGGGGCCGCGCATGAAGGACGGCAAGCCCCTTTCCGTCGACCTGTGCTTCGTGGGCAACGACGCCCTGCAGAAGGCCATCGCGGAATTCCTGCAATCGGAACTGGCGCGCGTGGGCGTGCGGGCCAACCTGATCGGCGAGGAAGAGGACGCCATCGGCGAACGCCAGAAGAACGGCGCGTTCGGCATGGTCTTCGGCGACACCTGGGGCGCGCCCTACGACCCGCATTCCTTCGTCAGTTCCATGCGCGTGCCCTCGCACGCCGACTACCAGGCGCAGCTTGGCCTGCCCATGAAGGCCGACATCGACGCCAACATCGGCAAGGTGCTGCTGACCACCGACGAAACCGCGCGCCGGAACCTGTACCGCGACATCCTGACCACCCTGCACGAACAGGCCGTGTACCTGCCGCTGACCTACCAGAGCAGCATGGTGGTGCACACCGCCCGCGTGGACGGGGTGCGCTTCGGGGCCATGGACTCGGAAATCCCCTTCGAGGACATGCGCCTGAAATAGGGACAAGGAGCGGGAAGGCGGCCGCGCGCCGCCTTCCCCTTCCCTGCCTGCCGGTGCAGCACCGGCCTCTTTTCCGCACCGGCGTCCCGCGCGCACATCTCTTCACGTCCCAGCCCCGGAAACCACGCATGCCCGTCTACATCCTGAAACGCCTCGCCGCACTCGTCCCCCTCCTCCTGCTGGTGTCGGTGGTGGTCTTCCTGCTGCTGCGCGCCGCCCAGGGCGACCCGGCCATGGCCTACCTGCGCCTGTCGCGCATCCCGCCCACCGACGAAGCCCTTGCCACGGCCCGCCGCATGCTGGAACTGGACCTGCCCCTGTGGGAACAGTACGCCCGCTGGCTGGCCCGCGCCGTCACCGGCGACTTCGGCACTTCCTACGTCACCGGCCGCCCGGTGCTGGCCGAGGTGCTGCACTACCTGCCCGCCACCCTGCAACTGGCCGGGGCGGCCCTGCTGCTCACCCTGGCCGTCAGCATCCCCCTGGGGGTCGGCGCGGCCCTGCACCGCGACCGTCCGCTGGACAACGCGGCCCGCGCCCTGTCCTACACCGGCGTATCCCTGCCCAACTTCTGGCTGGGCTTCCTGCTGGTGTGGCTGTTCGCCGTCAAGCTGGGCTGGCTGCCCGCGCTGGGGCGCGGCGGCTTCGAACACCTGGTGCTGCCCGCCGTCACCCTGTCGCTGATGTCCATGGGCATCAACACCCGGCTCATCCGCACCAGCCTGCTGGAAAACATGCACGCCCGGCACGTCATGTATGCAAGAACACGCGGCATTTCCGAACGCGGCGTGGTGTGGCGGCACATGTTCAAGAACTCGCTGATCCCGGTGCTGACATCCCTCGGCATGCACGTGGGCGAACTGCTGGGCGGCGCGGTGATCGTGGAGACGGTGTTCGCCTGGCCGGGGGTGGGCCGCTACGCGGTGTCCGCCGTGTACAACCGCGACTACCCCATATTGCAGTGCTTCATGCTGCTGATGACGGCCATCTTCGTGCTGTGCAACCTGGCCGTGGACATCCTGTACGCGTGGGCCGACCCGCGCATCCGCCTGGGGGAGGACCGCGCATGAGCCCCCGCATGAGTCCGGAACTCCTCATGGACGCCGCCCCGGGCGGCACACTGCTGCGCCAGTTGCTGGCGCGGCCCACGGCCCTGGCCGCGCTGGCCCTGCTGTGCATCATCCTGTCCATGGCCGTGTTCGCGCCCGCCTTCTCCCCCCGTCCCCCCGACGACGTGGACATCGCCCGCAAGTTCGAGGCCCCCAGCCTGGAGGAACCGCTGGGCACAGACCACCTGGGCCGCAGCGTGCTGGCCCGGCTGTGCCACGGCACGCGGGTCTCGCTGTTCGCCGTGGCCGCCATCCTGACCGCCATCGTGGCGGTGGGGCTGACGGTGGGCTGCGTGGCGGGCTACGCGGGCGGCCGGGTGGACGGCCTGCTCATGCGCGCCTGCGACGTGTTCATGACCTTTCCCACCTTCATCCTGGCCCTGTTCCTGGTGGGGCTGCTGGGCTCGGGGCTGACCAACGTGATCATCGCCGTGGCCTGCACCCACTGGGCCTGGTACGCGCGGTTCGCGCGCGGGCTGGTGCTGGGGCTGAAGCAGCGCGAATACGTGCTGGCCGCGCGCGCGGCGGGCACCCGCCCGGCGCGGCTGGTGCTGCGCCACATCCTGCCGCCGGTGCTGGCCCAGATGCTGGTCATGGCCGGGCTGGACGTGGGCCACATGCTGCTGCACGTCTCTGGCCTGTCCTTCCTGGGGCTGGGAGTGCGCCCGCCCACGCCGGAATGGGGGGTGATGATCGGCGACGCGCGCGAATACATCGGCGCCCACCCGGAACTGCTGCTGTACCCCGGCCTGATGATCTTCGTGACGGTGATGGCCTTCAACCTGCTGGGCGACGCCCTGCGCGACGCGCTGGACCCCGCCGCCGCGCACGAGACGGACTGCGCGCCGCATGACGCCCATGACGGAGACGGGCTGGACGGCTCCGGGGAATACGCGGACACGGAAGACGGCCCGGCGGACGCAGACGGCATCCGCGCGGGCGCGCGCCAGGGGGCGGCATGAGCGACATGGCATCCCAGGCACCCACCCCTGCGGCCACGCCCGCGCCCGCTCCCGCACTGGCCGTGCGCGGGCTGGAACTGCGCCGCGCAGTGGCCCGCCCCGGCGGCCCGGACGGCGCACAGTCCCCGGCATCTCCTCCCCCGGTCTCCCCCCCTCTGGCCGGCCCCCCTCTGGTCGGTCCGGTAGACCTGACGGTGGAGCGCGGCCAGGTGGTCTGCCTGGTGGGGCCCAGCGGCTGCGGCAAGTCCCTGACCTGCATGGCCCTGCTGGACATGCTGCCCGACAGCGTGGTCCGCGCGGCGGGCCGCATCCGTGTGAACGGGCAGGCCGTGGACGGAGCGCCGCCGGAACGGCTGCGCCTGCTGCGCGGGCGCGAAGCCGCCTACGTGCTCCAGAACCCGGCCAGTTGCTTCGACCCCGTGTTCACCATCGGTGCGCATTTTGAAGAAACCCTTGCCGCGCATCCATCCGTCGTTTCTGCCAACGGCACCCGGCCCGACTGGCGGGCGGCCGCGCTGTCCGCCCTGCGCGAGGTGGGCTTTGCCGATGCGGACGCCATCCTGCGCCACTATCCGTTCCAGATGAGCGGGGCATGCTCCAGCGGGTGATGATCGCCCTGGCCCTGGTGCTGGACGTTTCCCTGCTCATCGCCGACGAGCCCACCACCGACCTCGACCTGCCCTCGCAGGCCCACGTGCTGGACCTGCTGGACCAGGTGCGGCGCACGCGTCACATGGCCATCCTGCTGGTGACCCACGACCTCAGCGTGGCGGCCCGCATGGCCGACCGCATGGCCGTCATGCGCCACGGCCGGGTGGTGGAACAGGGGGACGCGCGCGACCTGTTCGCCGCGCCGCGCCACCCGTACACCCGCGCCCTGCTGGCCGCCCACCACCGGCTGTACGGCCCGTGCCCGCCGCAAGGGCCGGATGCAAGGCCGGGTCCGTCCGCCGCGCCGCATGCCTCCGCTTCCGCCGACACTTCCGGAGGCCGTCCATGAAGGAGAGTGCCATGTATCCCGCCGACGTCACGGCCATATCCGCCGCCGCATCCACATCGGACGCCCCGCCCCTGCTGGAACTGCGCGGGGTCACCCGCAGCTACCGCACCGGGGGGTGGTTCGCCCCGCGCCAGGAGCGGCAGGTGCTGCGCGGCGTGGATCTGACCGTGCGCGAGGGCGGCTGCACCGGCGTGGTCGGCCCCAGCGGCGCGGGCAAGAGCACCCTGTGCCGCATCGCCCTGGGGCTGGAACGGCCCGACGGCGGCGAAGTGCGCTTCATGGGGCGGAATGTTCGCGGCGGGCTCGGCAGGGACCGCCGCCACGTGCAGGTGGTGTTCCAGAACTCGGTGAACGCGGTGAACCCGCGCCTGACCGTGGAACGCATCATCGGCGAGCCGCTGGAGAACTTCACCACGCTCGACCGCCGCCAGCGCCGCGCCCGCGCGGGCGAACTGCTGGAGCAGGTGCACCTGTCCCCGGCCCTGCTGGACCGCCTGCCCCACCGCCTGAGCGGCGGACAGCTGCAACGGGTGTGCATCGCCCGCGCCCTGGCTCCCCGGCCCCGGCTGATCCTGCTGGACGAAGCCCTGAGCAGCCTGGACATGCTGGTGCAGGCCCGCGTGCTGGACCTGTTGGCCGAACTGCGCCGCGCCACGGGCACCGCCTACCTGTTCGTTACCCACGACGTACGACTGGTGCCGCTGTTCTGCGACGAGGCCGCCGTGCTGACGGAAGGCCGGGTGGCCCCGGTGGACATGCACGCCCCCGGCCATGCCTGCGCCCGGCAGGCCCCGCACCAGGCCGCCTTCGATGCCTTGCGGGCGGCCATCCTGCCCGCCATGCCCCCCATGTCCCCCATATCTGCTGACGCGCCGGGGTAGCCCGCCCCCCTGCCGTCCGGAATGCATCCGGAACTTCGCCCGGCTATCCGCCTGACATGGCCGCGACGCCGCTTGCTTTTTGGCGCGGCGCGGGGCAAGCCTGTGGCGTGACCACGCCCCCCGCCCACATGCCGCCCGGCGCGGCCCCGCACTCCCCACGCTCCCCGGATTCGGGCCCTTCCGGCCCGGCCGCACACGATCCGACCGGCCCCGACCTGGTCATGGGCCTGGCCGCCGGGTACCACGCGGGCGACGTGCGCCCGTTCCTCGCATCCCTGCGGGCCACGGGGTTCACGGGGCGCTGCGTGCTGTTCACCTCGCCCACCACCCGCGACACGGACCGCATGGCCGAGATGGGCGCGGACATCCTGCCCTTCGAACGGCCGCCCGCGCTGGCCCACCTGCCCTACAACGCCCTGCGCTACTTCCTGTACCTGGACCTGCTGCGGCAGGCCCCCCGGCCATACGCGCGCGTCCTGATCACCGACGTGCGCGACGTCATCTTCCAGCGCGACCCGTTCTCCTTCCCGTGGGCCGACGGCCTGAACGTGACCCTGGAAGACGCCCGCATGACCATCGACGCCTGCCCGTACATGACCCGCTGGGTCACCGGGCACCTGGGCGAGGCGGCATGGCGGACGCTGGCGGGGCGGCGCATCTCCTGTTCCGGCACCACGGTGGGCGGCCACGCGGCCATGACGGACTACCTGGAACGGCTGACCGGGCTGCTGCTGCCGTTTTCGCCAACGCCCCCGCCGCTACAGACCCCACGGTTACCCGACGGTCCGCCCGCGCCCCCCATCGGCATGGCCGGGTACGACCAGGGGGTGCACAACCATCTGCTGCACGGCGGCCACCTGCCCAAGGTCACCGTGCACGACAACGCCGGACCCATCCTGACCCTGGGCTACAAGGCGACACCGCCCCCCACCGACGAACGCGGCGACATCCTGAACGACGCGGGCGTGCCCGCCGTGCTGGTGCACCAGTACGACCGCATGCCCGAGCTGTTTCGGGCGGTACGCGCCCGCTACGTCTAGGGGCTGTCTCTAAATTGTCTTTTTGCCCGTTGGCATCGTCAAACTTCACCTGCCATAGCTTTGCTGTCCTTATCCGTAAGACTCGCGCTGCGCGCTCGCCTAACGGCTAAGGCTCGGTCGAATACGAAAAAAGTATACTCCCTCATGGCAGGCTCGTTTTCCTTGCCAACGAACAAAAATCCTAACTTGGAGACAGCCCCTGGAAGCCCCCGCCTCTTCCTCACGCACAACGCACCAAAGCGGCGCGCCCCTTCCGGAACGCGCCGCCGTCATTTCCTTGTCCCGCGCCAGCGCGGGCCTCGCCTACAACACGTTCTCCCCGACCGCCGCCTGCAAGGTGCGCACGCACAGGCCCGCGTACGACCGCGCGGCGGAGGGCAACTGCGCGGCCACCGACTCGTAGGCCGCGACCAGATCGGCCACGTCGGCGGCGCGGGTGGCGCGGTCCACGTGGGCCAGTTCCTGCTCGGTGAACTTCCGTTCCATCTTGTAGTGGTTGCCCCACACGTGCCCCCACGAGGCCTCGGACAGCGGCGCGGCGCGCCCGGCGTCCTGGCGGTGCACCACGCGCACCCGGCCGTCGTAGACCACTCGGCCGCCCGCCTTCCAGACCTGGATGTCGTGCTCCAGGTCGTCCACCTGCGAAGGCGAGAAGCGCAGGTCGAAATCGGGCACGCCCAGCCGGGCGCAGGCCGCCTTGTCCAGCAGGTGGCAGCAGCCCATCACCGAAAGGCACGGGCGGCGCTGCCCGTACTGGCCGAAATCCATGACCAGCGGCGCGTTGTTGGTGAACCGGATGAGGTGCTTGCCGGTCTTCTCGAAATAGCGGGCCACGTACTGCACCGTGGGCAGGCTGCCGGGGTTCACCCCCTGTGGGCCCACCACCACGGTGCCGGGCATTTCGTCCATGTCCTGCACGTAGCTGCGCAGCCACGTGCGCGGCAGCAGCACGTCGTCGTCCAGGAAGGCGAGCAGGTCCCGGTCGCGCATGGAATCGAGGTGCCACAGCCAGTTGCGGGCTGCGGGCGCGCCGATGTTGATGGGCAGCTGGATCAGTTCCACCTGCCGCCCGGCGGCCACCGCGCGCACGCCCGCCTCGAACTCGTCGCGCGAGAAGGCCGTGGACCCGTTGTTGATGAGCGCCACGTGCGCCCCGCCGATGTCCGAGGCCAGCAGGCTGGCCAGGGTGTCCAGGGTCACCTGCAACTTGTTCCAGGTGTAGAAGCCCACGCCGATGCGCCGCCCCTCCAGCACCGAGGCCGGGGCCTCGGGCCTGCCCATCTGGGCCAGGTGGCGCACCAGGAACAGCAGGGCGGGCTCGGCGTCCAGCGCCTCCGTGTACAGGGCGCGGGCCGTGGCAAGATCGTCGGCCGCCTCGGCCATGCGGGCGCGCAGCAGGGTCGTCAGCGGGCACGGCAGGGCCTTGGCCAGCAGTTCGTCGCGCAGTGCGGCGTCGCCCGCCGCGTGGGCGGCGTGGGCCAGCACGCCCGCGCCCGCCGGGGCCGCCGGAGAGGCCAGAAAATGCGCGATGCCCGCCGCCGTCTGTTCCCACGCGCCCATTTCCCACAAGCGCATCAAGCAAGCGAACATGTCACCCGGCGCGGGGGATTCCCGGCACGCGGCCAGCACCGCGTCCGGGTCGGCGGGCAGGTCCCAGGCCCGGCCGAAGGCTTCGTTGGCGGGCACCTGCGGCAGGCCGTCCAGCACGGCGGCGGTCGCCTTCAGCCACGCCGCGTAGACGGGCGACGGCGCGGCCATTGCGCCGAGCTGCCCCACCAGCCCGCGCAGCCCGCCATCCAGCGGATTCAGCAACAGGGCCTGGCGCAGCAGCCCGGTGCCGAACAACACCCGCGCCTTGCGCTGCTGCGCGGGCAGCTTGTCCAATTCGCCCAGCAGTTCGTTGGCCCCGGCCATGGCGTAGCCGGACTGGCTGAGGCCGTGCAGCAGGTGCAGGAACATCCATTTGGCGAGGGGGGCGTCGGTGGCGGGCATGGGACCTCCGGAAGATGTACGGGCGCGACCCCGCGCGGCGAGGCGTGCGCTTTCCGTAGCATATCGGCAGGTACGGGCAAAGCATGACATCCCGGCGCGCCCCGGCGTCTGACCATCGGAAGGTGCCCCTTGCGGGCATGCGGAGTATGATGCGGGCCGGACAGAATCAGCCCTAGAAGCCGGGCGGGCACTCGTACCCCCGCGCCCTGCGCTGGGCCAGGTCGCCCCCCGGCAGGGACTCGAAGAAATACACCGTCTTGCCCTTGTCCGTGGCCAGGATGCCCTTGCAGTAGGCCCCGCACACGCCGGGGTCGGTGGCGAAGCAGATGTTCTCGTACTCGAATTTCAGGAAATTGGTGGGCCACGAGTTGCAATCGAAGCGGCCCGACATGGGGCAGTCCAGCCGCTTCACCTGCCCTGCCGCCACCACCCCCATGCCCTTGAGGTTGGCGATGTCGTCCAGGGCCATGGCCGGGCGGACGGGCAGAACGAGCGCCGCCAGCAGCAGAAGCGCGATGCAGGCCGCGCGGCGCACGGCGCCGGTTTTCCTGCCGTGCGCCGCGTGGCCGCTTCCCTGTCCGGCGCGTTCTCCTCGTGCATATGGCCCCTGTGCCGCGTGCATCGTTCACCCCGTGCGTTCCGGTTGTTCCTGCGATACCCGGCCCCACCATATCGTACCGGCAGCCCGCCGCAACCCCCCGCCATCGGTCCGGCATCGTCAGGCATCATCCGATTGACGCACCGCACCCGCCCGGATAGACGACGACAACGGCGGCCACGGGAGCGTCATGATGCACGCCCGCGCACCGGGCCTGCCCCTCCACTGTCCCGCAGCCAACCGCCATCCACCCGGAGGAACCGTGCCCGGCATCCGCCCGCTTCGCCTTTCCGCCATGGCCGCCACGCGGGGTTCCCTCCCCCTGCTGGCGCTGCTGCTGACCACGGCCCTGCTGCTTTCCGGCTGCGCCAAACCCGCGCCTGTGGCCGATGCCGCGCCCCCCGTGCCTGCGGCCCAAGCCCAGCCCGCCGCCCCTGCTGCTCAGGACGCCGAGGACGCCGAAGCGGCCAGAATGCGCGAAACCGCCGGCAAGCCGCACTCGCCCGTAACTCCGGACGACGCCGCGTGCGACCCGCTGACCGGCGTCTTGCAGGGCCAGTGCGTGTCCATGAACCAGGAAAAGGTGCGCGGCCAGTGCTATTCGCTGCGCCCCGGCGCAACCACCACGAAGAAGGACAAGAAGGGCAAGACGGTGAAGGTCACCGGACGCTGCCAGCCGCAGAGCCTGATCTACGCCCGTTGCCGCACCGGCATCGACACCTGCCGCCTGGGCGACACCAGCCCGGTGCAGTGGTTCGCCTGCGCCCAGCGCAACGGGGCCACCACCCGCACCCCCACGCCGGGGTCGGTGATGGTGCTGGACGCCAACAAGGGCCGGGGCATGCCCACCGGCCACCCGGTGTACGTGGAGGAAACCTGCCCCAACAAGGACGGCACCTGGACCCTGCGCATCACCCACACCAACTACGACCGCCAGTGCCACCTGGACCAGGACGCCAAGGTGCGCTTCAACCCCAAGACCATGCAGGTCGCCTTCCTGACCGGGCCGTGGGGCTGCTGGGCCAAGGACTTGAGGGTCATGGGGTTCATTCTCCGATAACCCCCATGAAGTTCCCGCAATACGAACGGGCGGCCCTTCCATGGGAAGGGCCGCCCGTCTCAGGTTGCTGACAACGTCTGCTTTTTGGACGCCTCCGGCGGCCAAGGGGCCGAGCCCCTTGGAACCCCATGCTTTGTGTTTTCGCAATGTTCAGGAAACACAAATAAAAGTTTTGGGGGGAGGGGGTGCGGGGGAGGAGACCCTTTTCCAAAAGGGTCCCTCCCCCGCAAGAATTTGGGTTTGTCAACAGTCTAAACGGGCGGCCCTTCCGTACGGAAGGGCCGCCCGTTTTCTTTGAGTCAGTAGCTGTCCGGGGCGTGCGCTCGGTTATTCCATCGGAGTGTTCTCCACCAGATTCCAAATGCCGCACGGGCAGGCGCCGGCGCAGAAGCCGCAGCCGATGCACTTTTCGCCGTCCACCGCCATCTCGAAGCCGCAGCCGCCCTGCACCTCGCGGCGGCTGATGGCCGCCTGCGGGCAGATGGTCTCGCAGATGCCGCAGTCGCGGCACGCGCCGCAACTGGCGCAGGCGTCGCCGCACTGGCCGAGGTCCTGGAAGTTGTCGATGCGCGGGTCGAAGTATTCCAGCTTGACGCGGGAATAGTCGATCATGGTGCGGGTGTCGGACACGGGGCGTTTGCCTTCGGCCATCTCGACGATAGCCTCGGCGGCCTTGCGGCCCATGCCGATGGCCTGGGTGAGCAGGCCGGGGCGCACCGCGTCGCCGATGGCGAAGACGCGCGCGTCGGTGGTCTGCTGGATGTCGTTGACCACCACGTGGCCGCGCTCCACGGCGATGTCCTCGGGCAGGTAGTCGAGGCCGGGCGCGTCGCCGATGGAGAAGATGACCGTTTCGGCGGGCAGCAGTTCTCCGGTGGTCAGCACCAGCCCTTCGGGGGTGATCTCCCTGGTGAAGCAGGGCCAGCGGAAGGTGGCGCCCACGTGTTCCGCCTCCTCCCGTTCCTTGCCGAAGGCCGCCGGGGTCTGGATGTCGATGAGGGTGATGGATTCCGCTCCCAGCCGCGCGGCCTCGGTGGCCACGTCGCAGCCCACGTTGCCCGCGCCCACGATGACCACCCGCCTGCCCACGCTGCCGGAGCCGGACTTGGCCGACTTCAGGAATTCCAGGGCGGTGCGGGCCAGTTCCTTGCCGGGCACGGGCAGCATGCGCGGGGTGTTGGCCCCGGTGGCCAGCACCACGAAGTCGTTGTCGGACTTCAACTGGGCGAACTCGTCCTTGCCCAGGCGCTGTTGCAGGTGCACGTGGGGCAGCACTTCGCGGGCGCGGGCCAGTTCCGCGTCCAGCACGTCCTGCGGGATGCGGCTGCCGGGAATGGCCGAACTGACCTTGCCGCCCAGTTCCTTTTCCATGTCGTACACGGTGGCGGCGATGCCGCGCATACGCAACTGCCACGCCACGGAGATGCCCGCCGCGCCGCCGCCGATGACGGCGACCTTGGTCCCGGTCAGCGGGGGCAGCTTGGGCGCGCGCGACGCCACGCCCGCCTTGCCGATCTGGGTGATGTCCACGGGCTTCATGCGTTGCAGGCTGCGCGAACAGCCCTGCATGCACAGGTTGGGGCACAGGTAGCCGCACACGGTGGCCGGGAAGGGGGTGTAGGCCAGGGCCACGTCCACCGCCTCGTCGATGAGGCCCTCGCGCACCAGCCGCCAGCGCTCCTGCACCGGCATGCCGGTGGGACAGCTGGACTGGCAGGGGGCCATGTGCTTCGCGTTTTCCCACACCGGTACGAAGCGGCGCAGCTCGCCGGTGGTGATGAGCGGGATGGGGCTGCGGTCAACCGAGGTCAGGTCGCCCACCAGACCGCCCATGCCCAGTTCCTTCTCCCACACGTTGCGGCGGAAGTCGGAAATGCCCCTCCGCTTCTTGCCCGTCTTCTCGAAGGGGCCGCGCGCGGCGATGCACTGCCAGTCCTCGCGCACCGACAGCCCGGTCAAAAGCTCGGACTTGCCGATGGCGGCCAGGAACCCGGCCAGGTGTTCGGTCAGCCACGCCCAGGCGGCATCGTCGATGGGCACCTGCTTGGCGTCGGCCTGCGAAAAGCCCTCGTGCGGGCCATGCACGAAGATGCGCCCGCCCACCATGCCCACGCAGGGACGGTAGCCCAGCACGTTGGCGGGGTTCTGCGCGCCCACGCCGCAGACCACGGCGGTGCCGCCCGCCATGAACTCCGCGAAATAGTCGCCCACGCTCCCCAGCACCCACAGTTCCGGCGCGGAAAAACGCGGGTTCTGCTTGGTCATGGTCATGCCGCGCGAACCGATGTTGCCCGCCACGAACACCCGGCCCTGGGCCATGCCGTTGCACGCGCCGTTGCCCGCGTTGCCGTGCACGACGATGTCCGCGCCCGCGTTCAGCCAGCCCACGTCGTCCGACGCGGGGCCGAACACTTCCACCGTGGTTCCGGCGCTGCCCAACGAACCCAGCCGCTGGCCGGACGACCCGCGCACGGCGACATGCACGGGCTCCTTCTCCGAAATCCACAACCGCCCGCCGATGCCGTGCTGGCCGCAGGCATCCACCTCCACGTGGCGCGCGCCGTCGCGCACCGCGCCTTGCAGGCGTTCCTCGAGTATGCGCGATTCGACGCGCTTTCCGTCTTCCATGCCGCTTACGCGGACCACGTCGCTGGGGGACATACCGTCACTCCGCTGCTGTATGGTTGCCTTTCCGGCGTTGTCTGCATCTGGCGCGCCGCGGACGCTCTTTCGGCCCCGCCGCGCGGAATCTTTTCTCAATCCGGCCCGTGCATCCGAAGGGATTTCGCCTTCCGGCGATACTCCTCGGCACTCGTGGCCGTTCTCCGGCATTCGGAGGAATTTTGTTCTCCGGCGAGGAAGGCAAGCCGTTCATGCAGGGAGCGTACTCTTCTCGTACGTGACCGGAATGAACGGCGCAGCCTGACGACGCCGGAGGGCAAAAGGCCCCGAATGCCCCGCGCTAGACGACGTACTGAATGCCGAGCCGGTCGGCCGCATCCCTGTTCGCAATGCCCAGCGCGTCGGACATGCCCACGGGCAGCGAGGTGGACCGGCCCAGCGGCGCGAAGATCTTGCGCAGTTCGGTGTCGAAGGCCAGGTAGAAGTCCACCACCCGTTCGGCCACCTTTTCCGGGTCCAGCCTGCGGTACACGCGGGGGTCCTGCGAGGTGATGCCCTTGGGGCAGCGGCCCAGGTTGCAGATGTTGCACCGGTCGATTTCCGACCCCACGCACCCGGCCCCGGCCTGCATCGCGTACTTGCCGACCTGCACCATGCTGGCGCCCAGCATGATCAGGGCGGCGGCGTTGTGCGCGAGGTTGCCGTTCTTGCCGATGCCCCCGCCCGCGATGAGCGGAATCTCGTTCTGGCAGCCCTGCTGCACGAGGTCGTGGTAGCAGTCGCGGATGTTCGAGGCGATGGGATGGCCCATGTGGTTCATGGACACGTTGTAGGCCGCCCCGGTGCCGCCGTCCTCGCCGTCGATGGCCAGGCCCGCCGCGTAGGGGTTGCGCACCAGGTTGTTCAGCACGGCGCGCGCGGTGGTGGTGGCGGATATCTTGGGGTAGACGGGCACGCGGAATCCCCAGGCCATGCTCATGGACTGGATCATCTTGGCCACGGATTCCTCGATGGAATACTGGGTCTGGTGGGTGGGGGGGCTGGGCAGGGATACGCCCGGCGGCACCCCGCGGATGGAGGCGATGAGCTTGTTGACCTTGTGCCACATGAGAAGGCCGCCGTCGCCGGGCTTGGCGCCCTGGCCGTACTTGATCTCGATGGCGCAGGGGTCTTCCTTCATCTGGGGGATGGCGTGCAGGATTTCGTCCCACCCGAAGTAGCCGGAAGCAATCTGCAGGATGACGTACTTGAGGAAGCGCGAACGCAGCAGGCGCGGCGGGCAGCCGCCCTCGCCGGTGCACATGCGCACGGGCATGCCCAGTTCCTCGTTCAGGTAGGCCACGCCCATCTGCAAGCCTTCCCACATGTTGGGCGACAGCGCGCCGAAGGACATGGAGCCGATGACCAGCGGGTAGATTTCGCGCACCGCGGGCACCCAGCCGTTCTCCTGGAAGGCGGCCAGGCCCTGCTCGGGCGGCAGCACGCGGCCCAGCAGGGTGCGCAGCTCGAACTCGTGCCGCCCGGCGTCCAGCGCGGGGTCGGTGAGCATGGAGATGCGGATGAACTTGATCTGGTCCAGCAGGCTGTCCGGGGCGTTGCGGCGGCCGCCGCGCGTGCGGGCGTGGCCCCCCCGGTTGTTGTGGAAGCGCAGCGTGGTGCCCTCGTCCAGCCGCATGGGACGGATGGCGTTGTTGGGACAGACCATGGTGCACATGGCGCAGCCGATGCAGGCGTAGGCCGCGTCGGTGCGCTGGCGGATGCCGTGGAACACCGAATAGCTGTTCTTCGGCTTCTGCATGAGGCCGGTGGAGGTTTCCACCACGCGCTTCCTGTGCACGGCAAGCTCGATGGCGTTCACCGGGCACACGGAGGTACACCGCCCGCACAGGGTGCAGGTGTCCTTGTTCCACTCCACCTGCCAGGGCAGGTCCTTCACGCTCAGCGTTGACGGGGTAATGCCTGCAGTTGGCTGCATATGGTCACCTCCTGGCATTCGGGACGGACGTAGGCCGTGTCCAGATGCATGGGCTGGAAGTCGAGGGTCTTGTCGCGGTCGGGGATGGCGGCGTCGAGGCCGCACAACTCGGACGAGAAGGCGTACATGCCGGGCTTGCCGCCCACCACGCCGGGGCGCAGCTTCTTGCGGTCCTGCACCATGAACATGGCGCCGTCCGGCAGGCAGCCGATGACGCAGTTGGGGCCGTCGATGATCATCTTGCGACACAGCACCTTCAGGCGGGCCAGCATGTCGCGGTCGGGGTGACCGGCCATTTCGGCATCGGACAGCGGGGTGATGACGTGCTTGTACGCCTCCACCGGCAGGCCCAGCTTGTAGTGCGTGAAGTGCATGATGTGCGTGAATACCTCGGAGTCGGACTGGTAGCCGGTGTAGCCGGGCACGTTGCGCGACGAGAGGTATTCGCGGATGGGGATGAACGCCGTGTTCTCGCCGTTGGTCATGGTGCACACGCCCTCGATGAAGAACGGATGGCACGCGTACAGGTTGATGGCGTAGTTGGTGTTCTGGCGGCCCTGGCACAGGATGCGGCGGGCATGCAGGTCGGGCCGGTCAAGGCCCAGGTACTCGCCCACGGTGAGCGGGTCGCCCACTTCCTTGAGCATCACCACGCCCGGCCAGAACGAGAAGGCCATCATGTCGCGCTCGGCCTCGCCCTGCTGGCGGATGGCCACGCGGGTCTGCACCAGCTGCGCGGTGCGCTCGGCCCCGGACATGTCCGCCCAGGCTTTCGGCGGCTCGTAGGCGCGGGCCAGGTACACGCCGCGTTTAGGCGTGCCCGTGGGCGGATTGGACTTGATGATCGACACCGAATGGAACGGACGAAACCCCAGGTCGTCCATGATTCCGTCGAGCCGCTTGAGGCCCTTTTCGGTGAAGATGCCGGAGAGGATGGGATACTCGGGATGTTCCGCGAAGGGTCCCGAAAGACCGGAAAGATAGAGCCCGACCCCGGAACCGTCATGCCCTTCCTTCATCACGTTCAGGGCATTGATGGCCACCATGGGGGAGACGGGCTCCGTCGAGGTCAAGGCGAACAATCGACACATGGACGCGTTCTCCGGATGGCGTGGACTCCGCCCCGGAATGACACGAATGCGCAATCCGCAGCGGGTTCACGTGCGATAGCGGAAAATTCCAAAAACGGCAAGAACGCGCGTTTGCCTGTGGTGATATTGGAATTTTTATTACATATTTGTACTACATATTTTTACAATTTTGAAACAAAATAATGCTTAATATCTTGTATTCAAACAAATAATTTTCTGAATGTGCGCATTCAACCCGGCCTCCCGGACGCCTCCACCGGCCTTGCGCTGAACTCCCGCGCCGCCATGGCGCATGTTGCACGCTTATGCAGTATTTTTCCTGTTGTTCCCACTGGATAGATCCGCATCGCCCCGCAAATTCCTTGTCCGCCGTGCCTTGCCGGTCTTCCGCCCCGCTGTTCGCCACAGGCGCGGCGCGGTCTCTCCGGCTGTACGGCGCACCAATACGCCATGCTTTATCCTGATAAAGCAGCATGGTGCACCATAAATCAGAAAATTGTAAAAGTTCAGACTTCGCGACTCCAACTAAAAATCATTGTATCACGGGATGTTGTTTTCCCATATACTGGAGCGGGAACCCCTGCCATGCCCGCCGCGAACCACCGGGTGGATGCCGCCGGGCGCCGTCGCCAACCGTCCGGATACTCCGCAATCATGCGGATATCCGTACCCCGGCGGCTCCGTGCGGCACCCGCGCGGAACGCCATGCCGGTCTTCGCGCCGGACAGGGGCACGACACACCAACAGGAGGAGGAACCATGCATGCACTGCGGAGCAACTCCACCGGGCGACCATGGCGCATCATGCTCGTGGCCGCGCTGGCGGGCGTTGCCGTCACCGTGGGCGCGGCCCTGGCCATGACTGCCACGGACCAGGCCATGTTCTGCGGCAGTTGCCACTCCATGGCCGAGGCGGCGCTGACCCACAAGCGCTCGCCGCACGCGAAGCTGGCGTGCAACGAATGCCATGCGCCGCACAACCTGCTCGTCAAGCTGCCGTTCAAGGCCAAGGAAGGCACGCGCGACATCTATTCGACAACCCTTGGCACCATCCCCGACCTGATCCACCCCGGCGGAGAAACCAAGGACGTGGTGCAGGCCAACTGTCGGCGCTGCCACGTGGCCACCACCATGACCGTGTCCATGGAAACCAAGAAGTACTGCACCGACTGCCACCGTCACGTCCCCCACACCCCCAAGTTGCCCATCGCCAGAAGGAGTGCCGCCGATGTCTAGCCGTCGCCTTCTCGTCGCGCTGATGGCCATGGCGCTCGCCGTGCTGGCGGGCTGCTCCGAGCCCTCGGAGCCCATGACGCCAACGTACAAGACCAAGCTTTCGGCCGAAGAACTGAAGAATTCCGCCTTCAAGCCGGAATTCCCGCTGCATTACGAGACCTACCTGCGCAACAACGAATCGCAGATCATGACCGAGTACGGCGGCTCCGTGGCCTATAACAAAAATGACAACGTGAATCCCCTGCCCGAAGGGTACAAGCACGCCCAGCCGTACCTGAAAAACCTGTGGCTGGGGTATCCCTTCAGCTACGAATACCGCGCCGCGCGGGGCCACACCTACGCGGTGAAGGACATCCTGCACATCGACCGGCTGAACAACTACAGCGAGAAGGCGGGCCTGCCCTCCACCTGCTGGAACTGCAAGACGCCCAAGATGATGGAATGGGTGAAGGAAAACGGCGACGCCTTCTGGGCCAAGGACTTCCACGAGTTCCGCCAGAAGCTGGACGTGGACGACCACACCATCGGCTGCGCCAACTGTCACGAGCCGCAGACCATGGAACTGCGCCTGTACAGCGAACCGTTGAAGGACTACCTGAAGACCCAGAACAAGGAATTCAAGGACCTGCCCCGCAACGAGAAGCGCGCGCTGGTCTGCGGGCAGTGCCACGTGGAATACTACTTCCAGGACAAGGAATTCGGTGCGGCCAAGAAGCCGGTGTTCCCGTGGGCCAACGGCTTCGACCCCGAGGACATGTTCGAGTACTACAAGACCCACGGCAACACGACGACCAAGGGCTTCGAGGGCAACTTCGTGGACTGGGTGCACCCCGTGTCCAAGACCCCCATGCTCAAGGCCCAGCACCCCGAATACGAAACGTGGGTCAACGGCGTGCACGGCGCGGCCGGGGTATCCTGCGCCGACTGCCACATGTCCTACGTCCGGCTTGACGGCAAGAAGAAGATGTCCACCCACCACTGGACGTCGCCGCTGAAGGACCCGGACCTGCGCGCCTGCCGCCAGTGCCACACCGACAAGACCCCCGACTACCTGCGCCAGCGGGTGCTGTTCACCCAGAACAAGGTGTGGGAACAGCTGATGGTGGCCCAGGACATCTCGGTGAAGGCGCACGAGGCCATCCGCATGGCCGACGAATACGCCGGGCCCAAGCCGCCGGACTACGACGCCCTGATGATCGAGGCGCGCCAGATGTGCCGCAAGGGCCAGTTCTTCTGGGATCTGATCTCGGCCGAGAACAGCGTGGGCTTCCACAACCCCACCAAGGCCCTGAACACCCTGGCCCAGTCGCAGCAGTACAGCCAGAAGGCCGTGGACGTGGCCATCCGCGCGGCGGCCTTCACCACCGCCAAGGACCTGGACGGCGACATCAAGAAGATCGTGCCGCCCATCCTGAAGCACAGCCGCGAACTGCAAATGGACCCGGCCCACATGGCCACCCACAAGTGGTTCAAGTACATCCCGCTCACCCCCAAGGCCCCGCGCGTGTGGGACGGCCAGAACCGCCTGGTGCCGCCGCCCGCTGCCGCCCCGGCCAGCTAGACCCGCGCGCGGCGTGACGGGCGTCCCGCCGCGCCGCCACCCCGGACCATGACGCAGGGGCCGGACGATACGTCGTCCGGCCCCTGTCCGTTGCGGAACCCGCCGGAAGACGTGAGAAGACGGGCACGCCGCACGCGAAAAATGGGCCGGACGATGCACGTCCGGCCCATTTGTCTCGGGCTTTGCCCCTCCGGCCCATTTGTCTCGGGCTCTGCCCCTCCGCCCTCCGTTCCGCCGCTGGCGCACGGCTGCCGCAGGGGCGTCACCGGTCGCGGGCGATGAGGATGACCAACACCGCCAGCGCCACGATCATGAACACCCAGGTCATGGAGAATCCCCCTCGCGGCTCACTTGCGGTGTATCTATACCGCATGATGCCCCCCTGTCACTGCGGGCAAACCCTACCTTTGGCTCCTTGGCGCAAGGTATGCGCCCCCTGCGTGTTCCCGGCCATTGCAGCACCGGCCACTCGCCAGCGCCGCACGGCGCCTCGCGCACCTGGTGATGGCGCGGCATCCCTTGCGCCACAGATGCAGTCCCGCAATTGCATGGCCCGCACCATCCACGGATGCGGCATCTCCCGCGTGCGGCAGTGAACACTCGCATGACGGAAGCCCCCTGCAATGGCCGCAACAACGCATCGGCGCACGACACGTGCGCGACGGGCGTGCGCATGTCGCGCCCGGCCCGGAACGGGCCGAAACATGGCGGGGAAAAAGATGGAAGGGAAGACGGCAGGCGAGGGCTGCCGGACAGGGCAGGCGAGGTTTGACCGCGTTGCGCACGATGTCCGTAGGGCTCGCAGGCTCGCCCAACGGCCACGCTTCGCGCCCTTCGGGTCGGAACGGGCGAAAGGACCGGTTGAAAGCAGTCCCTAGGGGCTGTTTCCAAATTAGGACTTTCGTTCGTTGGCAAGGAAAACGAGCCTGCCATGAGGGAGTGCGGCAGCCGTTAGGCGAGCGCGCAGCGCGAGTCTTACGGATGAGGACCGCAAAGCGCGGCAGCCGTTATGCGAGTCTTCGAGCATTACGGATGGCGACCGCAGAGCATACTCTTACCGTATTCGACCGAGCCTTAGCCGTTAGACGAGCTTGCGAGTCTTACGGATAAGGACAGCAACGCCATGGCAGACGAAGTTTGACCGCGTTGCGCTCGATGCCCGTAACACTCGCAAGCTCGCGTAACGGGCACGCTTCGCGCCCTTCGGGTCGGTCAGCCAACGGGCGAAAGGACAATTTAGAAACAGCCCCTAGCGCAGGCGGCGGTACAGGGCCATGTAGGCTTCGGCCATGCGCATGTCGGTGTAGTGGGCCACGCTGGCCGTGCCGCCTTCCACCAGCCGGGCGCGCAGGGCGGCGTCGCCGGCTACGCGGTGCATGGCCTCGGCCAGGGCTTCGGCGTCGCCGGGGGGCACCACCAGCCCGTTCTCGCCGTCGCGCACCAGTTCCAGGTTGGAGGCCAGGCCGGAGCAGATCACCGGCAGCCCGGTGACCCAGCCTTCCTTGATCACGCCGCTGCTGCCTTCGCCGTGCACGGAAGGCACCACCAGGGCGTCGCAGTCGGGCAGCATGCGGCGGCTGTCCTGGCGTCCCAGAAAGGCCATGCGCGGCGAGACGCCCAGTTCGTCGGCGCGGTCCAGCAGGATGCCGAACAGCGGGCCTTCGCCCACCACGCGCACTTCCCACGGGGGCAGGAGCGGTCCGCCCTGCACTTCCCCGGCGTCATCATCCGCGTGCGCGGCCTCGCGCGCCTGCAACGCCGCCAGCGCCTCGATGAGCACCGTGTGCCCCTTCTGCGGGGTGAGCGCGCCCACCATGCCGAACACGAAGCGGCCGTCGCCGCGTTCGCGCCGGGGGTAGTAGCGGGTGGGGTCGATGCCGGAATGGATCACCGTGATGCGCGCCGGGTCCAGCCCGGCCGCCGCCAGCACGCCGCCCGTCTCCGCGCTGACCGCCGCCACCGCGTCGGCCGCCAGATACTTGCGGCGGCTCAGGCCCCGGCCCAGCGGATAGGACACCCGCCGGGTGTGCACCAGCCGCACCTTTGCCCCCCACGTGCCCTTGCACAGCGCGCCCAGGCTGGCCGCGCGGGCGTCGTGGGTGTGCAGCACCACCGCGCCGTGGCCGCGCGCCTCGCGCCGCAGGGCCAGCAGCGCGCGCGGGCTCCACGACCGGCGGCCCGGCAGGGGCAGCACGGGAATGCCCGCCGCCGCCGCCTCGCGCGCCAGGGGCGCGCCCGCCGGGCAGGCCACCACCACCGAAAACCCGTCGCTGCGGTGCAGCGCGCGGGCCAGGTAGAACACCTGCAACTGGCCCCCGCGCATCTCGCGCCCGAGGTCCAGCAGGATGATGTGCATGGCGGTGTCGGTGGTCATGGCAGCGCGTATTCCCGCATATAAAAACATTCCGACCGGGGAGGGGACCTTTTAAAAAAGGTCTCCCTCCCCGGACCCCTCCCCCCAAAACTTTTCATTCGGGGGTAGCGTTCAACAACAGTAGCATCCCTGTCCAACGCAATATATCCTCATCCCACCCATTGAAAAGTTTTGAAGAGGGGATGGGGGGTGCGGGGGGAAGGGGAGAAACTTTTCCAAAAGTTTCTCCCCTTCCCCCCCGCGTGCTTCACATCTTCACTTCCCTAGAACGGCACGCCGTTTTCCAGCAAATCCGCCTGCAGCAACGCCCGCAACCGGCGCGAGACCGGGCCGGGGCGGCCGTCGCACACGGGGCGGCCTTCGTAGGCCACCACGGCCACGCAGTCGGAACTGGTGCCCAGCACCAGGATTTCACGGGCGGCGTGCAGTTCCTGCTCGCGCACCTTGCGGAAGCTGACGGGCAGTTCGCCCTGGGCCAGTTCCACGGCGCGCAGCACGGTGGTGCCCGCAAGGGCGTTGGTGAACTCCGGCACCACCAGGGTTCCGGTTTCGTCCACCAGGGCCACGTTGGCGATGGCGGTCTCGGCCAGGCAACCTTCCTCGTCGAACGAGAAGGGCACGTCCATGCCGCGCTCGTGCGCCTCGCGGGTCATGAGCACGTTGGGCAGGTAGTTGGCGTTCTTGATGCGCGCAAGGTAGCCCTGCTTGGCGGGGATGGTGCTGCGGAAGGCCGTCAGCCCCTTGTCGAACCACGCCTCGGGCTTAGGGGTGAAACGGTAGGCGGCCACGTACAGGCTGGGTTCCGGGCATTCGGCGGGGTCGATGCCGAAGCCACCGGGGCCGCGCCCCACCAGCACGCGGATGGAGCCGTTGGCCTCGCCGCCTGCCTGCGCCACCTCGACGATGATCTCGCGCATGCGCTCCCACGCGCACGGCGGGGCCAGGTACAGCCCGGCGGCGGAGCGGCGCATGCGCTCCAGGTGCGCGTCCAGTTGGTAGATGCGGCGGTGCAGGTACTTCATGCTCTCGAAGATGCCGTCGCCGCGATGGGCCAGGTGGTCGTCGAGGGGCATGAGCATCAGGCGCGGGTTGCGGCACACCGCGCCCACGCGGTGCTCGTAGAAAGCGAGGATGCCCGCTTCGCCGGGGCGTTCGCGGGACAGCAGGCGGGCGACGTAGTCGTCGGTATCAAGCACGGGGATCACGGCGTGATCGCTCCTTGTGACAGGGGATGGCGAGGGGCGGCGGCCGGCACGATGCCGGACGGACGCGCGGCCGCCCGGCCGGGCTTGCCGGACTCGGACGGCCGCATCGCTGGATTCGTGAACTCGATGCCGGACGTCAGCGACGTTAGCGCCGTTAGCGCCGTTAGCGGAGGAAAAGCTGCGGGTCGCGTACCTTCAGCAGGTCGCGCTCCACCAGCGCCTCGGCGATCTGCACGGCGTTCAGGGCCGCGCCCTTGCGGATGTTGTCGGAAACGATCCACATGTTCAGGCCGTTGGCGATGGTCTCGTCCTCGCGGATGCGGCCCACGAAGGTCTCGTCCTCGCCCGCCGCGTCGATGGGCATGGGGTACATCTTCTGGGCGGGGTTGTCGTACACCCGCACGCCGGGGGCCTGCGCGAGGATGGCGCGGGCCTCCCTGGCGGAAAGCTTGCGCTCGGTCTCGATGTTCACCGACTCGGAATGGCCGTAGAAGACGGGCACGCGCACGCAGGTGGCGGTGACCTTCACGGAGGGGTCCTCCATGATCTTCACGGTTTCCAGCACCATCTTCATTTCTTCCTTGGTGTAGTCGTTGTCCATGAACACGTCGATCTGCGGCAGGCAGTTGAAGGCGATGCGGTGCGGGTACACGGCAACGTCCGGTTCCTGCATGTTGAACATCTGCCGCACCTGCTTTTCCAGTTCGTCGATGGCCTTCTGCCCGGTGCCGGAAACGGCCTGATAGGTGGAAACCACCACGCGGGTGATTTTCGCCGCGTCGTGCAGGGGTTTCAGCGCCACCACCATCTGGATGGTCGAACAGTTGGGATTGGCGATGATGCCGTTGTGCGCGTCAAGGGCGTGGGCGTTCACCTCGGGCACCACCAGGGGGCAGCGCTCGTCCATGCGCCACGCGCTGGAGTTGTCCACCACCACGCACCCGGCCTGCACCGCATGGGGGGCGAATTTCTCCGAGGTCGCGCCGCCCGCCGAGAACAGGGCGATGTCCACGCCCCGGAAGGAATCTTCGGTCAGTTCGCGCACGGTCAGTTCGCCGCCCATGAAGGGCACCTTGTTGCCCGCGGAACGGGCCGAGGCGAAGGGGATGACCTCCGCCGCGGGAAATTCGCGCTGTTCCAGCGTGTTCAGCATTTCGCGGCCCACCGCCCCGGTGGCCCCGCACACGGCGACGACAAGTCTTTCCTTGGACATGATGCACTCCTTGCGCCTGAAGGCGGACCCGCGCCCGCCGTATTCCGGCTTCCCTCGACGTTCCGGGACTTCCCCGATTCCCCACCATGCCGCGGCCCGCGCCGGGGTCGCCGCACCTGACGGCAGCCCTTACCGGCCGCAGCCGTTCACCATATGCCGACGCGCGGCGGAACGCAATTGACCGCCTGGCGTCGTGCGCGGGGGGTTCCCCGGCTAGAAACGGCGCACCAGAAACACCCCCACCGCCACCAGCGTCAGCCCGGCAAAACGCGCCAGCCCCAGCGGACGTTCCGGGTAGCCCAGCAGGCCGAAGTGGTCCAGCGTCACCGACGCCGCCATCTGCCCGGCCAGCACCAGGGCGATCATGGCCGTGGCCCCCAGGCGCGGGGCCAGAAAGGTGACCACGGTGACGAAGAACGCGCCCAGAAGCCCGCCCGTCCACTGCCACGCCGACGACGTGGACACCGAAGGAAACGGAATGCGCGAGGCCAGCACGTACAGCGCCAGCGCCGCCGTGCCCACCGTGAACGAAATCAGCGAGGCCAGGGCCGGATGCCGCGCCCAGTCCGCCTGCAACGCCGCATTGATGCCCGCCTGCGTGGGCAGGGTCGCCCCCGCCAGCAGGGCCAGCATGATCCACAACAGTTGTTCCATATGCCCTCCCTACGGGCAGTCGTTTCCTTGAGACGAGCGCGCCGTTTCGCTTCCCTGCCCCGGCCCGCCGCCCGGTACGGGACCATCCCGCAGGTCGGCCACCAGCGGCAGGTCCGCCTCCAGGAACGGCAGGCGCATAGCCTGGTCCCAGGTCAGCCACGCGAAGCGGTGGCCTTCCAGCGCGGTGACCGTGCCGGTGAACCCGGTGACGTGGAAGAAGTGCAGTTCCACCGACAGGTGCGGGTAGTCGTGCCGCACGGTGCGCCAGAAGGCGGCCTGCACCGGGGTCACGCCCAGTTCTTCGCGCAGTTCGCGGGCCAGGGCGTCCGCCGGGGCCTCGCCCGGCTCTATCTTGCCGCCGGGAAATTCCCAGAACCCGGCCTGCGGCTTGCCCTGCGGGCGCTCCACGGCCAGGAACCGCCCCCCGTCCCACAGGATGCCCGCCACCACGGCGATGCGCCGGGCCGGGGACTGCGTGGATGCGGGCGGCGCGGGGGCGTCCGCGACGGGTATTGCCGGTTTCGACGAGCCCGCGCCCATGCTACGCCCCTTCCACGGTCAACGCCGCCCGCCGCGTTTCCAGATCGGCGATCACCGCTTCCAGTTCGCTCATCTTCTCGAACAGGTCTTCGCCCTGCCGCTGCAATTCTCCGAAGCGCTTCAGCAGTTCCGTGGCCCGCGCCGAATCGGCGTACACCGCAGGGTCGGCCAGGGTCTGCTCCACCTCGGCCTGTTCGGCCAGCGACGTTTCCAACTGCTTTTCCAGTTTGGCGTAGGCGTCCTGTCTGGGCTTCAGTTCCTTGTACAGGGCGTTGCGCTGCTCGGCCTGCTCGCGCTTGATGCGCTTCATGTCGTCGCGCGAAAGGGACGGGGTCTCGCGCTTGGCCTCGCCCGCGCCCGGCGTCAGGCTGCCGGATTCGCCCTGCTGGCGGCGCGCCGCGTCGTATTCCTCGAACCCGCCCTCGTACACCGCCACCCCGGCGGGCGACAGCGCCCATATCTCGTCGGCCACGCTGGACAGCAGGTGCCGGTCGTGGGCCACCATCAGGATGGTGCCCTCGTAGTTCTGCAACGCCTCCACCAGCGCTTCGCGGCTTTCCAGGTCCAGATGGTTGGTGGGTTCGTCCAGCACCAGGAAATTGCAGCGGGCCAGAAACAGCGCGGCCAGGATCAGGCGGCTCTTCTCGCCGCCGGAAAGCTCGCCCACCACCCGGTCGAAATAGTTCTGCCCGAGCAGGAACAGCCCGAGCACGCTCATCAGTTCTTCTTCCGTGGTGCGCGGGTCGGACAGGCGGCGGATTTCGCCCAGCACCGTGCCCGAGGGGTTCAACGTCTCCAACTGGTGCTGGCTGAAGAAGCCCATGCGCACCAGCGTGCCCATGACCACCGAGCCGCCGCTCTTCTCCAGCCTGCCGCCGATGACCTTGAGCAGCGTGGACTTGCCGCACCCGTTGGGACCGGCCAGCGCGATCTTCTGGCCCCGGTAGATGTTGAAGGTCAGACCGGGCCACAGGCCCGTGCCGTCCGGAAACGTGTATTCCAGGTCCACCACGCTGAGGATGGTCTTTTCCGCCCGCGCGGGCTCCGGCCACGAGAAGTCCAGTTCGCGCCGCTTCTGCTCCGGCCGGTAGTTCTCCAGTTCCTTTTCCAGCTTCTTGGCCATCTTCTGGCGCGAACCAGCCTGCCGCGCCTTGGTGGCCTTGGCCCGGAACCGCCGCACGAAGTCCATCTTGCGGGCGATTTCCTCTTGCAACCGCTGGGCCTCGCGCTCGCGCTGGCCCTCCACCTCTTCCTGCAAGGCCACGAACTGGCTGAACGTGCCGCGCCGGTACATGGGCTTGCCGGCCCCAAGGTACAGGACGTGCGTGCCCACCTTGTCCATGAACACCCGGTCGTGCGCCACGAACACCAGCGCGCCCTTGTAGTCCATCAGGAAGGCTTCCAGCCATTCCACGGCTTCGAGGTCGAGGTGGTTGGTGGGTTCGTCCAGCAGCAGCACGTCGGCCCCGGCGGTCAGCACGCGGGCCAGCTTGGCGCGCTCGCGCCAGCCGCCCGACAGCTTGCGGATGGGCAGGCTCCACTTGCGCTCCGCGAAGCCGAGGCCCGACAGCACCGCCCGCGCCCGGTGTTCCGGGTTGTACCCGTACACCTGCTCAAGCTCCGCCTGCTTCGCGCCCAGCCTGCGGATGGCCGCCTCGTCCCCGGCGTGGGTGGCCGCCTCCCATTCCGCCCAGAAGTCGTGCCACGCGGGCAGCACGTCCAGCACCCAGTCCAGCAGGGGGCGGTCCAGCACGTCGTCGCCCAGTTCCTGCTGCACGTAGCCCAGACGGCAGCCCTTGGGCAGCAGCACCTTGCCGCCGTCCGCCGACTCCACGCCCGCGATGATGCGCAGCAACGTGGACTTGCCGCACCCGTTGGGACCGCACACGCACAGCCGCACCCCCGACTGCACCTCAAGCGAGAAGTCGGCAAGGATGTCCTGCCCGTTGTAGGACTTGCTGAGATTCTGGATGGTGAAGTTCATGACGGTTCCGAAGTGAAAATTAAAGGCGGAGAGCGGGGGAAGGAAGGGGAACCTTCGGGAAAGTTCCCCTTCCTTCCCCCGAAATAGTATTACTCGAAGCTGTCGTCGCCGTCCGGGGTATCCGCATCGCCGCGCGCGGCGGCCAGGCGTTCCTGGCGGGCGGCTTCCTGCTTGCGTTCGCGGGTGCCCAGGGTGCGGAACGAGTCCCATTCTTCGGAGCGTTCCTGATGCCGGGCAAAGATGAGGAACCCGGTGTGGGCGATCATGCGGTCTTCGGGGCGCAGGCGGTCGGCCACGGGCTTCCAGCGGCGGACCAGGATTTCGCAGACCTCGATGTCGTCGAAGGGGCCGGTTTCCATGCCGTGCAGCAGCTTCGACACCTGGTCCACGGTGGGCACAAGGAAGCCCAGGGCAGCGCCCGGCTTCACGGCGCGGACCACGTGGTGCAGGTAGTCCCACGGGGTGCGCACGTCCAGGAACAGGGCGTCGGCGTCGGTCTGCTCGAAGCCTTCCGCGATGTCGCGGTTGAACTGGGTGACGTTCTGGCCCACGCCCGCCCAGTCGAGGTTGCGGCGGCAGAGCTTGTAGAATTCCTCGCGCGCCTCGTAGGTGCAGACGCGGCCGGTGGGGCCAGAGAACCACGAAAGCGCCACGGTCAGGCTGCCGGAACCGGAGCCCGCCTCGATGATGGTGCGGCCGGGGCCGACGCCAAGGCGCATGCAGATGTACGCGATATCCTTGGGATAGATGATCTGGGTCTGGCGCTTCACGCCCTTGACCAGGTCGGTGATGGTGGGGCGCTGCACGCGAAAGGGCACGCCCTGCCTGGTCCGGACCTCGGTGCCGTACTCGGCGGCGGCAAGGTCGGCCATGGGCAGCACGCCTTCCTGGCAGTGCAGATCGTTGCCCTCTTCGACGCGGCGCAGGTAGCGCTTGCCGCGCGGGCTTTGCAGGATGACCAGTTCTCCGTATGCGGGCATGGGAATTCCTCCTGATGGTTCACCGGCAACCGGCCCGCACGCGCGAAGCCGGGCGGCGCGCGCCGTGCGCGCGCCCGGGGCCGCGCCCGCCGCCGATGGCAGGCCCGGTCCCGGCCCTATGGAACGAAGGGCCTACCGGGACAGGGGTGCGGTGTCAAGAAGCGGCGGCCCGCACGGCGGGACGAGGCGAACGGAGAGGCCGCGCGGGTCCGCCCGATATGCCCGGTTCTGTCCAGACATGCACGGACACCCCCCGTGCCGCATCCGGCATGCGGTACTCCGCGCCGGGCGCCATCGGGGCATGCAACATTCCAATGGACGGCCGCTCCGGCGCGTGCTAGTGCGCGTCCCTGCCCCTGCATCATCCGTCGGGGCCCTGCAAAACGGCCAGAGAACCCCACCGGTTTCCCGCCCCCGCTTGCTTTTTTCCTGAAAACCCGTTTTGATGCACCCCACGGTGAAAGGTGCGGCCCGCGCCGCGCCGTGCACGCATCGTTCGCACGCATTTCCCGCACGAGGACGTTCTGGACAGCATGCCCCTTGCCCACGTGTTCGGTCCGGTGGCCTCCGGCCGCCTTGGCCGTTCGCTCGGCCTCGACCTGCTTGGCGGGCGGGTGTGCTCCATGGACTGCCTGTACTGCGAGGTGGGCGCGACGGACGTGCACACCTGCGAGCGGGCGCCGTACGTCCCGGCCCGCGTGCTGCTGGACGAACTGGCCCGCTGGCGCGACGCCGAGGCCGCCATCCGGCTTGACCACGTGACGCTGGGCGGCTCGGGCGAACCCTGCCTGAACAGCGACCTTGCCCGCATCATCGCGGGCTGCCGGGACATCCTGCCCGGCGTGCCCGTGGCGGTGCTGACCAACTCCACCCTGCTCCACCGGGACGACGTGCGCGCCGACCTGGCCGGGGCGGACGTGGTGCTGCCCTCGCTGGATTCGCTGGTCGAGGCGGAATTCCGCGCGCTGAACCGCCCGTGCAAGGGCGTGACCGCGCGCGGCGTGGCCGACGGCCTGCTGGGGTTCGCGCGCGGGTTCGGCGGACGGATTTACCTGGAGGTGCTGCTTGCGCGCGGCATCAACGACACGGCGGAAAACCTCGCCCTGTTGCGTGACTACGTGCGCGAACTGGCCCCCCACCGGGTGGACGTGACCACCCTGTCGCGGCCGGGCGCAAGCCCGCGCGCCCTGCCCGTGGGCAGGGACGTGCTGGCCCGCTGGAGCGGCGAACTGAACACGGCCGCCGGGTGTGCGCCCACGGCACCGGCGGAACAAGCCCCCACGGCGGCGGAACCGGATGACGGTCCCTGCCGTGCGGCCAGTGAAACAGACGCGGATGCCCCCGCGCGTTCTTCCCCTGGGCATCCTTCCGGGGATGCCGCCATGGATACCCCCATGGATAGCGGGATGGACGCGGGGAACCTGCAAGAGGCGGTGCTGCGCTCCATAACGCGCAGGCCGCAGACCGCGCCGCAACTGGCGAAGGCCCTGGGGGCCCCGCTGGACGCGGTGCGGAGGGCGCTGGCCGGGCTGGCGGCGCGGGGCGCATGCGCACCCGTGGCCGAAACGGCCCTGCCGCGCGATACGGACGGCGAAATTTTCCACGCCGGGCGCACACCCCGCAACGGGTAGCGCCGGGCGGCCGCTGTCGCGGCGACGCACCGGAAGTGCACGGGCGCACCGACCGCCCGGCCCGGAAGAAAACGCGCTCATGCGCGTCCATTCCGGGTGGCCACGCGCACGGCGCGTCCGCACCCCTCCGGCTGCGCTGCGAACCCCGCGCGCATTCCCGCGCGGGCGCGCCGCAGGCACGGCAGCATGTTGCGAACTTTTGAATTTTTACACTTTTTTCCGCAGAGGATTGCATGACAACGAAAAAGAGCAAGCTGAGGATGTTCATCAGCGTGCTGCCCGGCGAGCAGGTGGAAGTCGCCCTTGCCGAGGAAGGCGCCAAGGATAACCTGGTCAAGGAATACTACGTGGAGATGGTCCACCAGGCCAAGACCAAGGGCAACATCTACCGCGGCATCATCAACAACGTCGACACCAACCTTCAGGCCGCCTTCGTCAACTACGGGGCCGAAAAAAACGGCTTCCTCCAGATCGACGAGGTGCACCCCGAATACTACAACACCCCGCACGACGCGACCAAGGGCAAGAAGTACCCGCTCATGCAGAAGGTGCTGAAGGCCGGGCAGGAAGTGCTGGTGCAGGTGGTGAAGGAACCCACCGGCAGCAAGGGCGCGTTCCTGACCACCTATCTGTCCATGCCGGGCCGTTTCCTGGTGCTCACCCCGGGGCGCGAGCAGATCGGCGTCTCGCGCAAGGTCGAGGACGACGAGGAGCGCGGCCGCCTGCGCGAAATGCTGGAAGGGCTGAACCCCGGCCCCGGCCTTGGCGTCATCGTGCGCACCGTCAGCGCGGGCACCAGCAAGACCACCCTCCAGCGCGACCTGCAATTCCTGAAGCGCCTGTGGAAGGACATCCGCAAGAAGGGCACCGAGGAATCCGCCCCCTGCCTGATCTACAAGGAGCCGGACCTGGCCTCTCGCGCGGTGCGCGACTACCTCAGCGACGACGTGGCCGAGGTGTGGGTGGACGACGAGCACACCGCCACGCTCATCGAGGACTATTCCTCGCTGCTGTTCCCGCGCAAGGGCAGCCTGGTCAAGGTCTACAAGGATCAGTCCCGCACCCTGTGGGAACGCTTCGGCATCCAGCGCCAACTGGAGCAGATCTACTCGCGCGAGGTCACCCTGCCCTCCGGCGGCCGTCTCGTCTTCGACCAGACCGAAGCGCTGATGGCCATCGACATCAACTCGGGCAAGATCTCCGGCAAGACCAATTTCGAATCCATGGCGCTGAAGACCAACATGGAAGCGGCCGAAACCGTGGCCCAGCAACTGAAGCTGCGCGACATCGGCGGCCAGGTGGTCATCGACTTCATCGAAATGCGGGACCGCAACCACTGGCGCGAAGTGGAAAAGACCCTGCGCAACGCCATGAAGAACGACCGCGCCCGCCACGACGTGGGCAAGATGAGCCGCTTCGGCCTGTTGCAGGTGGTGCGCCAGCGCACCGGCTCGTCCGCGCTGGCCATCACCATGGAAACCTGCCCCTGCTGCAAGGGGTCCGGCCTGCGCCGCAACATGGAGTGGCAGTCGTTGCAGGCCCTGCGCGAAATCCACCGCCAGTTGCGCGCCCTGCCGCACGGCACGCCGTCGTTCGTCTTCGAGACCGGGGCCGAGCTTGCCATGCACCTGCTGAACCACAAGCGCGAACGCCTGCTCGACCTGGAACGCCAGTTCGGCGTGCATCTCGACATCAGGCCCGCCCGGTAACGCCATGCGCGTCCTGCTGCACGTCTGCTGCGGGCCGTGCTCCATCGCCACGGTGCGGATGCTGCGCGACGAGGGACACGAGGTCACCGCCCTGTTCCTCAACCCCAACATCCACCCCGTGCAGGAATACCTGCGCCGCCGCGAGGCCATGCACGAAGTCTCGCGGCGGCTCGACCTGCCCGTCATCTGGCGCGACGCCGAGTACGACCCCGCCGCCTGGCTGCGCCACATGGCCTGGCGCGAACAACCCGGCGTGCGCTGCCGGGTGTGCTACGCCACCCGCCTTGAACGCACCCGCGCCATCGCCGAACGCGACGGCTACGACGCCTTCACCACCAGCCTGCTCTACTCGCGCCGCCAACGCCACGACATGATCGCCGAGGTGGGCCACGGCATCGCCGCCGACGGCAACGCGCCCTTCCTGTACCGCGACTTCCGTACCGCCTGGCAGGAAGGCATCGATACCTCCAAAGAATGGGGCATCCACCGCCAGAACTACTGCGGCTGCCTGTACAGCGAAGCCGAACGCTTCGCCCGCGACTTCGCAACGGCTACGGGAGTCGAACAAAAACAAAGATAAAATCTTCCGGGGAGGGGACCCTTTGAAAAGGGTCTCCCTCCCCGGACCCCTCCCCCCCAAACTTTTTAGTTGGGCTTACCACATCGCAGAGCGATAGCCGCCGGGCGTACAAAACTGTCCCAATATACACAGCCGAAACGGGGGTGCAGGGGGCAGCGCCCCCTGCCCGCCGGAGGCATACAAAACACCGCCACACACAATGCTGCTGTACATCCACGTGCCGTTCTGCCGGCGCAAGTGCCGGTACTGCGCCTTCCACTCGCTGGAGATGGGGGCGGCGGCGGCCGTGCGCGACTACGTGGACACCCTGCTGCGCGAACTGGCCGTGTGGGGCGACCGCATGGGCGGCGTACCGGTGACCTCGGTATTCTTTGGCGGGGGCACGCCCAGCCTGCTGCCCGCGCGCACCGTGGGGGCGATACTGGACCGGGTGCGCAAGGCGTTCGCGGTGCAGCCGGGGGCGGAGATCAGCATGGAGGGCAACCCGGAATCGCTGCTGCGTCCGTCGGAGTTGCGCACCCTGCTCTCCGTGGGGGTGAACCGGCTGTCCATGGGCGTGCAGTGCCTGGACGACGCCATGCTGCACACCCTGGGCAGGCCGCACCGCGCGCGCGAGGCGCTGGACGCCTACCGGGCGGTACGCGCGGCGGGCTTCCAGAACGTGGGCATGGACCTGATCTGGGGCCTGCCGGGCCAGACCCTGCGCCAGTGGATGAAGCAGTTGAAGGAGGTGGTGCGCCAGCGGCCGGACCACCTGTCCTGTTACGGCCTGACGCTGGAGCCCGGCACCCCGCTGGAGGACGACTGCGTCTCCGGCAGGCTGGACCTGCCGCCGGAGCGCGCCCAGGCCGCCATGTTCATGGATGGGGCGGAACTGCTGGAATCCGAAGGCTACATCCACTACGAAATTTCCAACTTCGCCCGCATGGGCTTCCAGTGCCGCCACAACCTGGGCTATTGGGAAGGCGAGGACTACCTTGGCCTCGGCCCGTCGGCGGCATCCACCATCGGCGGCCTGCGCTGGAACAACCCCGAGGACCACGCCGCCTGGACCCGTCAGGTGGACGAGGGCCGCGTGGGCGCCGAGGCCGAACGGCTGACCCCGCAGACGCGGGTGCTGGAACTGATCATGCTGCGGCTGCGCACGGCGCGCGGCCTGCGGGTGAGGGCCTACCGCGAACTGACCGGGCGCGACTTCCTGCGCGACCACCGGCGGCTGGTGCACGCGCTGCACCGCGAAGGGCTGCTACGCATCCGCGACGGCTACCTGCGGCTGACCCGCGGCGGCATGCTGGTTTCCAACTCCATCCTTGAACGGCTGTTCGAGGACACCGAGGCGCTGATGGCCCTGCCCGCCGAAACACCGCCCCCCGGCCGGAACGCGACCGGGCATGACCTCGTTGGGCATGACCTCGTTGGGAACAGCGCCGGCGGGGATGCCGGCGACGGGCGCAGCCATGGCTGACGCCGCCGCGCCAGCACCGCCCGAAAGGCCGCGTTTTTCCGACGGCCACGGGTCCGGAACGCGCCGCCGCGTTCCCCCGGCCCGCCTTGGCGACAGCATGCTGGGCTGGGTGCTGCTGGTGGTGCTGGCGACGGTGGTGGCCACCAGCGCCACCCACATGCTGCGCGAGCGCGAACGCCACATGGACATGGCCCGCCTGCGGCTGGAAGGGCAACTGCGCCTGATGGGCGAACACGTGGGCGGGCTGTTGCAGGCCATGGACATCTCGCTGGCCGGCCTGGCCCTGGACGTGGCGGAACACCGGGACACGGCCCGGCCCACCCTGGACAGGATGCTGGCCCAGCGGCTGGACCTGCTGCGCCCCCATGCCATGGAACTGGCCTGGGTAGCCCCGGACGGGCACGTGGTGGCGTCCACCGGCCCCTTCCCCGGCCCTGCCGGTCCCCTGCCCGTGGCTGCGGTGCTGGCCGCCCACCGCGACCTGCTGCGCGATTTCCACGTGGTCAGGCTGCCGGAGCCGCAGGGCCAGCATGGGGCTGCGCCCCCCCGGATGCTGCTGAGCCGCCGCATCTCCGGGCCGGACGGCAGCTTCGCCGGTGCGCTGGCGGCCCTGATCGACCCCGTTTCCTTCCATGACCGCTACCAGGACTACGACCCGGACGAGGCCCAATGCACCGCGCTGCTCGGCGAGGATGCCTCGCCGCTGGTGGTGTGGCCTCCGGATGCCGGGGCGGCCTGCCTGCGCGCCTCGGTGGCCGCGGCCACCGGAGCTTGGCCGGACGGATCGCGGAACGCTGCGCCGGACGGGCCACCGGACACGCCGCCCTCGCTCGACGGCACGTCCCTGGCCGACATGCCCGACGATGGCATGTCCGGCAGGGGGATCATCATGCCCGGCCTGCGCATCGTGGAAACGCCCGAGGCGCTGGTGGCGGTGCACCAGTTGCGCGGCTTTCCGTTCCGCATGACCATGCACACCCCGCTGGACCTGGCGCTGTCCGTGTGGCGGCGGCAGACGGTGGCCAACGCGGGCATGACCCTGGCCCTGTGCATGGCCGTCTCGCTGCTGGCCTGGTCGGCCAGCCGCCAGCGCGGCCGGCGCCTGGAGGCGGAGACCGCGCTGCGCCGCAGCGAGGCCCGCTACCGCACCCTGGCCGAAAACTATCCCGACGGGGCCATCATGCTCTTCGACGAGGGCATGCGCTGCCTGCTGGCCGACGGGCTGGGACTGACCGGCCTGCTGGCGCCAGGCCAGCGGCTTGAAGGGGCCACGCCTTCGGACGTGCTGCCCCCGCAGGCGGCCCTGCCCTTCGAGGAACAGTTGCAGGTGGCCCTGGCGGGCGCCGAGCGTACCTTCACCATGGCGGTGAACGAGCGCATCCACGAGGTGCGCCTGCGCCCCCTGCACGAGGACCGCGAAACCGGCACGCCCGCCCGGTGCATGGCCGTGCTGCAGGACATCACCCAGCGCGAGGCCGCCCGCCTGGCCCTGCGCCAGAGCGAGGCCCGCCTCCAGGAGGCGCAGCAGATCGCCCGCATGGGCAGCTTCGAACTGTACCTGGACACCGGGGCGTTCGTGTGGTCCGCCGGGCTGTACGAGATGCTCGGCCACGATCCCGCGCTGCCGCCCCCGCCCCCGGCCGAGGTGTTCACCCTCCACGCACCGGAAGAACTGGGCTGGTACCACGAACACGTGGCCAGCATTTCGGACGAGCCGGTGACGGAATTGCAGCGCATCTTTCCGTACCGCACCCTGGGCGGGCGGCAGGGCTGGGGGCAGTTCCACTGCCGGGTCACGCGCGGGCCCGACCGCCTGCCCCTGCACGCCCAGGGCACCTTCCAGGACATCACCAGCCTGCGCGAGGCGGAACTGGCCCTGCGCGACAGCGAGGCCCGGCTCAACGAGGCCCAGTTCATCGCCCGCATGGGCAGCTATTCGGTGAACCTGCACGAGGGCGAGGCGTTCTGGTCGCCCGGCCTGTTCCGCCTGCTGGAACTGGACCCGCACGACGGCCCGCTGGCGCCGGTGCAGGCATTCCTCAGCCACGCGCCGGAGACGGCCCCGTGGTTCGAATCGTTCCTGTCCGCCCCCGCCGACCGGCCGGAAACCACCCTCCAGCGCTCGTTCCCCTACGTCACCGCCACCGGGCGGCGCGGGTTCGGGCGGCTGCACCTCATGGCGCGGCACGGCGCGGACGGCCTGCCCGAACACATCCGGGGCACCTTCCAGGACATCACCCCCCTGCATGAGGCCGAACAGGCCCTGCGCCAGAGCGAGGCCCGGCTGCTGGAGGCGCAGCAGATCGCGCGCATCGGGAGCTTCGAGTTCGACCTCACGCGCGACCGGGCCGACTACTGGTCCCCCGGCCTGTACGCCCTGCTGGAACTGGACCCGGCCACGCCCCCCACGGCCCCCTCGCAAGGCACCGTCATCCATGCGCCCGAGCGCGCCGGATGGTACGAAGCGCTGCTGGCCTCGCGCATTCCCCAGCCGGAAAGCATCCTCGTGGACACCATCCCCTTCCTCACCGCCCGGGGCCGCAGAGGCATGGGGCACATGCAGGCCGTGGTGCAGCGCGCGCCGGACGGCACGCCCCTGCGCATGCGCGGCACCTTCCAGGACATCACCCGCCTGCACGAGGCCGAACAGGCCCTGCGCGACAGCGAAGCCCGGCTGCTGGAGGCCCAGCTCATCGCGGGCCTTGGCAGCTTCGACTTCGACATCGCCAACGACGTGGCCACCTACTGGTCGCCGGGGCTGTACGCCCTGCTCGAGGTGGAGCCCGGCACGCCGCTGCCCCGCCCGCTGGAGGGCTGTTACATGTACGCCCCGGACTACGTGGCGCAGTTCGAACGGATGCTCACCGAACCCGCCGACGAGCCGGAATCCGTCTTCTGGGACAACATCCCCCTGCTGACGGCCAAGGGGCGGCGGATGATGGGGCAGATGAAGGCCATGGTGCAGCGCGGTCCGGACGGCAGGCCGGTGCGGGCGCGCGGCGCCTTCCAGGACATCAGCCGCCTGTACGAGGCGGAACAGGCCCTGCAACGGGCCAAGGAAGAGGCGGAAAGCGCCAGCGAACTCAAGAGCCAGTTCGTGGCCAACATCAGCCACGAGATGCGCACCCCGCTCTCCGGCATCCTGGGCATCGTGGACGTGGCCCTCTCGCGCCAGCACGACACCACGCCCCATGCCCACGACGAGGAACAGGCCCGCTACCTTTCCATGATCCGCAACGTGTCCGAGGGGTTGCTGCACGTGATCAACGACCTGCTGGACTTCTCGCGCATGGAGGCCGGGCGGCTGGGGCTGGACCAGGTGGCCTACGACCTGCGCGCCGCCGTCAACGACGCGCTGGCGCCGCTGGCCGTGCAGGCGGAACGCAAGGGGCTTTCACTCACCGTGCACATCGACGCGGAGGCGCCCGCCCAGATGCAGGGCGACCCGCTGCGGCTGCGCCAGGTGCTGGTGAATCTGGCGGGCAACGCCGTGAAATTCACCGATTCCGGCAGGGTGCACGTGGACGTGCGCCGCAGCGAGTCGTGCCCCCGGCCGGGCGGCTGCCTGCGCTTCAGCGTGGAGGACACGGGCTCCGGCATCGCGGCGGACAAGCTGCCCCTGCTGTTCGAAAGTTTCTCGCAGGCCGACGGCACGCACGCCCGGCGGCACCGGGGCAGCGGCCTGGGCCTTGCCATCTCGCGGCACATCGTGCGGTTGCAGGGCGGGGACATCGGGGTGGACAGCATCCCCGGCCAGGGCAGCCGGTTCTGGTTCACCCTGCCCGTGGACAAAGACGCCCCGCAGGGGGCGCAGGGCGCCACCGACCTGCGCCTTGCCCGTCCGGTCCGCCTGGCCCATGGAGCGGACGGCACGGCCGAGCCGGAAACGGCCCCTCCCCTGCGCGTGCTGCTGGCCGAGGACAACGACCTGAACCGCGAATTCCTGACCTTCTTCCTGCAGGAACGCGGCTACGAGGTGCACCTGGCCATCGACGGCCAGGAAGCGCTGGACCGCCTGCGCGACGGCTGCCCCATGGAACCCGGAGCCGCCGCGACCGGCGGGCCGGATGGCCAGGGCGGACACGTTCCCTTCGACGTGGTGCTCATGGACGTGCAGATGCCCGTGGTCAGCGGGCTGGAGGCCACCCGCCGCATCCGCGAGGCGGCGGCGCAGGGGGCCGCCTGGGCGGATGTGCCGGTCATCGCCCTGACCGCCCACGCCATGCAGGGCGACCGCGACCGCTTCCTGGCCGAAGGCATGGACGACTTCATCGCCAAGCCGGTGAACCGCGACACCCTGTTCGCGGCCATCGAAACCCAGGTGGCCCGCTACCGCGAAAAGCGGGGGGCGACAGGCAGGGGGTAGGCTGCGACGCCCCACATCCATCTACCGCTCCCTTCTTCGAATTCCCCCAAAACGCATGGCGCCCGGCATATGCCGGGCGCCATGCGTTTTGGGGGAATTCAGAAAAATTACTGCTGATTCTGTTCCCGCTGTCCCATTGCCTTTTCTTCGTTACGAAGTGCCGAGGGATAGCGCGCGATTTTTGTTCGCTGGCAAGGAAAACGAGCCTGGCATGAGGGAGTATACTCTTTGGTATTCGACCGATATGGCAGGCGAAGTTTGACGTAGCCAGCGGGCAAAAGGCGCGCGCTAACTGATCTCCCGCGTCGTGCGGAACTCTACCTTGGGATATCGCTCCATGGCCGATTCCAGCCGCCACGGGTTGGGGGCCAGGTAGGCCAGCGCTCCTTCCGCATCCACGGCCAGTTCGCCGCGATGGTAGTCCTGAAAGTCCGCGAAGATCTTCTTGTCCTCGCAGTACACCCAGCGCGCCGTGTGCGTGCCCACGCCCTCGTACACGGCGTCCACGCCGTATTCGTCCGCCAGCCGCGCCACGATGACGTCGAACTGCAACACCCCCACCGCGCCCAGGATGTAGTCGTTGTTCACCAGCGGGCGGAACAGCTGCACCGCACCTTCCTCGGCCAACTGCTCCAGCCCCTTCTGCAACTGCTTGGCCTTCAGCGGGTTCTTCAGGCGCACCCGGCGGAAATGCTCCGGCGCGAAGTTGGGAATGCCCACGAACTTCAGCGCTTCCTTCGACTCGGTGAAGGTGTCGCCGATCTTGATGGTGCCGTGGTTGGGAATGCCGATGATGTCGCCGGGAAAGGCCTCTTCCACGCCGGTGCGGTCCTGGGCCATGAAGATGGTGGCGTTGGCCACGGTCACGTCCTTGCCGGTGCGGTGGTGCTTCAGGCGCATGCCCCGCGTGAACGTGCCGGAGCAGATGCGCAGGAAGGCCATGCGGTCGCGGTGGGCCTTGTCCATGTTGGCCTGTATCTTGAAGACCACGCCGGTGAACGCCTCCTCGCCGGGCTCCACCACGCGGGTGGCGGCCGGGCGCGGCTGCGGGCCGGGGGCGAACTCGACGAACATGTCCAACATCTCGCGCACGCCGAAGTTGTTGATGGCGCTGCCGAAGAACACCGGGGTCAGCTCGCCCTTCAGGTAGCGCTGCTCGTCGAAGGGCGTGCCCGCCTCTTCCAGCAGGGCCAGGTCCATGCGCAACTGCTCGGCCTGGTCGCCCAGGTATTCGTCCAGTTGCGGGTCGTCCACGCCGTGAATGACGATGCCCGACTGGATGCGCCCGCCATGGGTGGCGGAAAAGAGATGCAACTGCTTGTGCAGCAGGTCGTAGGTGCCCTTGAAGCTGGACCCCATGCCGATGGGCCAGGTCATGGGGGCGCACTCGATCCGCAGGTGCTGCTCGATGTCGGCCATGACGTCCAGCGGGTGCAACGCCTCGCGGTCCATCTTGTTGATGAAGGTCATGACCGGCGTGGCGCGCATGCGGCACACGTCCATCAGCTTGCGGGTCTGGGCTTCCACGCCCTTGGCCGCGTCGATGACCACAAGGGCCGAGTCCACGGCGGTGAGCACGCGGTAGGTGTCTTCCGAAAAGTCCTGGTGGCCGGGGGTGTCCAGCAGGTTCACCACCCGGTCGCGGTAGGGAAACTGCATGACCGAGGTGGTGACGGAAATGCCGCGCTCGCGCTCCATGGCCATCCAGTCCGAGGTGGCGTGGCGGGCGGCCTTGCGGGCCTTGACCGAACCGGCCATCTGGATGGCCCCGCCGAACAGCAGCAGCTTTTCGGTCAGGGTGGTCTTGCCCGCGTCGGGGTGGCTGATGATGGCGAAGGTGCGGCGGCGCGCGGCCTCGCGTTCCAGTCTGCTGCTCACGGCAATGGTCCTCGAATGGGTCTGGAATTGGTCAGGTGCGTCAGGTTCCGCCCGGCTCTGTCCCGGCTCTGTCCCGGTCTGGTGGGGACGCCCGGAAGAGGGACGCTGGCGGGCCGGAAACAGGGGCGGCGCGACAAAAAGGGGGGGCGGGCCTTGCCCGCGCGAGAAGCGGAGTTATGCTACACCTGAAGAGAGCGGTCAACCGCGCGCGCCGCGCACCGGCAGGCGACGGCGGTTACCGGCTGGCCGGCATGGGCGGCGGCGCACCATGCACGGCCCCCCCAATTTTACATTTTCGTCAGACATTCCGGGGTGATGCAAAAACACGCACAAGACGCTTTCCCGGCATGCGGTTTTCGGTTACTGTCCGAAAGTTTCGCGCCCGGAGTCTCATTCCAATGACTCCGCACCCCAACCGCAGGCCGCCCGGCGGCCACCCGACGAGATGACGGCATCCCCTTCCTGCTACGGCATCATTCCCGCCCGCTACGCCTCGTCCCGTTTTCCCGGCAAGCCGCTGGCCGACATCGCGGGCATGCCCATGTTCTGGCATGTGTACCGCCGCGCGGCCCGCTGCCCGGAACTGCGCGAGGTGGTGCTGGCAACCGACGACGAACGCATCGCCGAGGCGGCGCACCGGCTTGGGGTGCCCTTCGTCATGACCCGGCCCGACCACGCAAGCGGCACCGACCGGGTGTACGAGGCGGCCTGCCTGCTGCGCGACGCCGAAGGCAAGGGGCTGCCCGACGACGCGGTGGTGGTGAACATCCAGGGCGACGAACCCGCGCTGGACCCGCGCATGCTCAGCCAGTTGGTGAGCCCGTTCGCCGCCGGGCCAAACGGGCCAAATGGGCCGAATGGGCCGGACAGGGCAAACGGCGCGGACGGGGCGCGGGTGCTCGTGACCACCCTGGCCATGGCCATAGACGCGGCGGAGGCCGCCAGCCCCGACCGGGTCAAGGTGGTCACGGCGGCCAACGGCGACGCGCTGTACTTTTCGCGCGCGGCCATCCCCTTCGACAGGGGCGGCAACGCGCACGGCCCGGCCTACCTCGGTCATGTCGGGCTGTACGCCTTCCGGCTGGAGGCGTTGCGCGCCTTCACGCAGTTGCCGCCCTCTTCCCTGGAGCGGCGCGAAAAACTGGAGCAGTTGCGGCTGCTCGAAAACGGCATTCCCATCCGGGTCGTGCCCACCACCTACCGTACCCACGGGGTGGACCGGCCCGAAGACATCGGCATCATCATCAACCTGCTTGGGGAGAACGAAGGATGAGAGCTTTCCTGGCCCTGGAAGACGGCTTCGTGCTTGAGGGGCGCTCGTTCACCGGTCGCGGCGAATCGGGCGGCGAGGTCATCTTCAATACCGGGATGACGGGCTACCAGGAGGTCCTTACGGACCCCTCGTACGCCGGGCAGATGGTCTGCATGACCTACCCTCTCATCGGCAACTACGGCGTGACCGCCGAGGACATGGAATCCGGCAAGGTCCATGTGGAGGCCTTCATCGTCAAGGAATGTTGCAAGACGCCCTCCAACTGGCGGGCAAAGATGTCGCTGCCCGACTATCTCGCGCAGCACGGCGTCATGGGCATCGAGGGCATCGACACCCGCGCCCTGACCCGCCACCTGCGCATCAACGGCGCCATGCGCGGCATCATCTCCACCGAGACGGACGACCGCGACGAACTGGTGCGCCGCGCCCGCGCCCTGCCCACCATGGAAGGCCAGAACCTGGTCACCAGGGTGGCCCCCGCCGCGCCCTACCGCTGGGACGGCGCCCGCCCGCAGCCGGTGGAACTGGCCGCCGACGGCTCGTACGCCTGGCCCGGCCCCGGCCCGCGCCTGGTGGTGTACGACTACGGCATCAAGTGGAACATCCTGCGCCTGCTCACCGACCAGGGCTTCGACCTGCTGGTGGTGCCGCCGTCGTTCACGGCCATGCAGGTGGCGGCCAGCAGGGCCGAGGCGGTGTTCCTGTCCAACGGCCCCGGCGACCCGGCCACCCTTACCGATGAAGTGCGCGAGATCCGCGTGATGACCGAGCGCATGCCCGTGGCGGGCATCTGCCTTGGTCACCAGTTGCTGGGCCACGCCCTGGGCGGCACCACCCACAAGCTGAAGTTCGGCCACCACGGGTGCAACCACCCGGTCAAGGACCTGGTGACCGGGCACATCGAAATCTCCTCGCAGAACCACGGGTTCTGCGTGGACATCGAGAGCCTGCCCGACATAGAAATAACCCATGTGAACCTGAACGACGGCACGCTGGAAGGGTTCGCCCACAAGACCAGACCCATCCTGGCCGTACAGCACCACCCCGAGGCAAGCCCCGGCCCCACCGACAGCCGGTACTTCTTCGCCCGTTTCAGGGGCATGGTGCGGGAGGCCGTGGGCCGCTAGGGATCACCTGCGCCATTGAATGCAGCCTGACGCAGGGGGCGCGGTACAGGCACGCCGCGCCCCTTCGCATACGGGGCCCTGCCCCACCCACGCGACGCCATTCCGGGGGCGATGCATGTCCAACGATCTCACCAAGGCCCGACAACTGCTCACCCAGGTGCGCACCCTGCTGCGCCAGGGCAAGGTCATGCCCGCCGCCCAGTCCTTTCACGAAGCGCTGGTGCTGGTGCTGAAAAACCCGCTGATGAAGGCCGAGCGCGACGAATTCGAGCGCATGCTGGCCGACGCCTCCGCCTACCTCGACAACGATCCCGAACTGCGCAAGGTCTTTCCGCTCAGGATCGACTACAAGCCCGGCGCGGAACGCCAGGTGCTGGACACCGTGCGCGAACTGGTCAAGGCGGTGAACGAGGCCGCCGTGAACGAGGCGCAGGAGCACATCAAGCTGCTGGAGGCCCGCAAGGCCGCCGAACTGGAACGCGGCCAGAAGCTGCTGGACGACAAGGACTACGACGCCGCCAACGACGTGTTCCGGCAACTGGTGGTGGAATTCAGCGACGACCCGGCGCTGAAGGGCGACATCGGCGAGCGGTTCCTGAAGGCCGGGCGGTACGAGGACGCCTTCGACTACCTGGCCCAGGCCCTGGACCAGAGCCCGGAATCCGTCCACCTGTACAACCGCATCGGCATGGCCCTGCGCAGGATGGGCAAGTTCGAGGTGGCGGAAAAATACTACTTCAAGGCCGCCCAGTACACCGGGCGCGACCCCAACCTGTTCTTCAACATCGGCCGCCTGTACGTGGACTGGGGCAAGTGGGACAAGGTGGCCAAGGCCGCCTCGGCCGCGCTGCAACTGAAGCCCGACTTCGACGAGGCGCGCAAGATGCTGGAATTCGCAACCCGCCAGATGGGCAAGTAGCCACACGCGCGCGGCAGCGCACGAAAAGGCCCGCCGGGGAACCCGGCGGGCCTTCATTATTGTTCCATGCCGTTGCACCGGCGGGCCGTTGCGCCGCCCGCATCCGGATGCAACGTCCTACCAGTTGATGCCCAGCAGTTCGAAGTGGGCCTGCGGGTGGGCGCAGGCGGGGCACAGGTCCGGGGCCCCGGTGCCTTCGTGCAGGTAGCCACAGTTGCGGCAGCGCCACACCACGGACGATTCGCGCACGAACACGCGGGCTTCCTTCACATTTTTGGCGAAGCCCAGGAAGCGGCGCTCGTGGAATTCCTCGGCCACGGCGATGCTCATGAACACCTTGGCAATCTCGTCGAAGCCTTCCTCGCGGGCGATGCGCGCGAACGAAGGGTACATTTCGGTGTACTCGTGGTGTTCGCCAGCCGCCGAACTGATGAGGTTGGCGTGGGTGTCGCCGATGATGCCGGACGGGAAGCCGCCGACGATCTCCACCTCGCCGCCTTCAAGGAACTTGAACAGGCGCTTGGCGTGTTCCTTTTCCTGGCTGGCGGTTTCGGCAAAGATGTCCGCGATCTGGACGAAGCCGTCCTTCTTGGCGCGGGCGCCGAAATAGTCGTAGCGGTTGCGGGCCTGCGATTCGCCGGCAAAGGCGGTCAGGATGTTGCGTTCGGTCTTGGTGCCTTTCAGGGCTTTCATGACTGCTCCTTGTAATTGTCGTCGTGTTCCGGGTGAAAAGGGAAGGTAGCCTGATGGCGCATCCGGCAGCGCGGCCGGATGCCGGGTTCCGGTGACGCCGCCGGTCGCGGATGGGGCACGAACCCTATACGGTTCGTGCGCTCAACCCATGCAGTTGGCCGTCATGCACCCTGACGCCCCGTCAAAACTCCATCGCGCGACCGTACATTCACCACGCATCCCGCGCAAGAGTGACGTGCAGCCGACTGGGCTCACAACCGGGCTCGCGACTGGGCTCACAACCGGGCGCTCAGTTCTTCGAGGCGCAGACCTCGCACACCCCCTCGAACTCGACCCGTCCGGAAAGGATGATGAAGCCGGGCGCGCGCGCCCCCGTGATGTCGGGCACGCGCACGGGTTCCATCACGTCGCCCACGCGGCCGCACTGGGTGCAGCGCACGTGCTGGTGGGGGGTGATGTTGCCGTCGAAGCGCTTCTGCGACCCGGCCGACTCCAGCTTCAGGATATCGCCCGATTCGGCCAGCAGGTCGAGGTTGCGGTACACGGTGCCCAGGCTGATGCGCGGCAGGCGCTGCCGGACCATGCCGTAGATCTCGTCCGCCGTGGGATGGGAGTGCACGCGGCGCAGTTCTTCAAGGATGACCATGCGCTGCTTGGTCATGCGGGTCTGTTGTTGCAGACGGGCCTGTTGCTGCTGGGTCATGTGGGACCTCACGTTATTTATTGGTAATGGTTACTGTTTGTGAGACCCCATGTCAAGGGCTGGGCGGAAAAAGACTCGGCCCGCACCGCGAAGTGGAGCCGCACGCCCGAAACGCGGCAGGGCCGCCGGTTGCCCCGGCGGCCCTGAAACGTTCCGTGCGTCCCGGCTGCCCGGTCCGCCCCACGGCGAGACCGGCCTTCCGGCCGCGCCGCTATCCGTCGGTGCCCTACCCGTCGGTTAGGGACGGCTTCAGCTCGCCCATGGCCGCCCACAGCTTGGACAGCGCGTCCAGGTATTCCGCCTTGGCCCCGGTCAGGGCGGCCTCGGCGGCAGTCAGCTTGGCCTGGGCGTCCAGCACGTCGGTGTTGGTGCCCACCTGGGCCTGGTAGCGGGCCACGGCCACGCGGTAGGCCTCCTCGGCCTGGGCCAGCCCCTTGGTGGCCACCGCGATGCGCTTGGAGGAATCGGTCAGGGTCAGCAGGCGCGACTGCACCTCGTAGGCCACCTCGTGGCGCAGGTTGGCCTCTTCGGCGCGCACCTGCGTTTCCACCTGGCGGGCCTGCTGGCCGGAATACCACGTCCGGCCCCACTCGAAGACGCTCCACTCGGCCCTGAGCCCGGTGGACCACTGGCTGAACCCGGTGGGGCTCAGGGTGCTGCCCGAAACGTCGGGATGGTCGCCATCCGTGGCCCAGTTGAAGTTGGCCGAAACCTGCGGGTACAGCCCGCTGTCCGCGATGCGCACGTCCTTGCCCGCTATCTCCACGGCCTTGCCCGCGATGCGCACGTCGGGCCGGTTGCGGTAGGCGCGCTCCAGGCACTGCTCCAGGGTCATGTCGAAGCCCACGGGCACCAGCGTGCCCACGTAGGCGGTGTCGTCGGCCACGGGCAGGGTGAGCAGGGTGTTCAGCCGGGCGTGCTGCGTGGAATGATTGTTCTCGGCGGTGATCAGCAGCGATTCGGCGTTGGACACGTCCACCTCGGCCTGCAACACGTCCAGGCGCGGGCGCAGCCCCACGTCGTAGAAGGCCCGGGTGACCTTGGCCTGTTCGAGCAGGCGGTTCAGGGCGTCGCGCGCGCTGCGCACGTTCTCGCCCGACTTCAGGTAGGCCAGGAAGGCCTCCTGCACCTGCACGGTGAGGTCCAGGCGCGACTTGTCCAGGGTCAGGGACTGGCGCTCGGTTTCCAGCGCGGCCCTCTGGTAGGTGGACAGCAGCTTCAGCCCCGTGAACAGCGGCTGGCTGACGCCCACGGTCCAGGTGTAGGTGTCGTCGTCAAGTTCGCGCGACATGGAGCGGGGCTTCTCGTTCAGGCGGTCGTAGCCGTAGGAGGTGGACACGGCCGGGCCGAACGCGCCGCGCGCCGACTTGCGCCCTTCTTCCGCCGCGTCGCGCCCGGCGCGGGCGGCCACCACGCCCTGATTGTCGCGCAGGGCCGATTCCACGGCGCGGCGCATGTCGTATTCGCCCCCGCTGGCCGTGGCGGCCATGCCCCCCGGCATGCCGGGAGCGGGCGCGGCCGCGTCGGCCGCCAGCGCCGGAACCATCAGTCCGGGACCGGCCAGGACCGCGCCCAGGGCCGCGCCCAGCACCAGGAAGAGAATGGCCGCGAGCGCGGGGCGGCGCATGCGGCGTGGCGTCATCGACGGGCCAGTGGCGGTGGTGCGATGCATGGATACTCCTGACGGAGGCTGCGTGGAATGGGGAGTGTGTCCGGCGTGCGCCGGGGGTGAAGCCCGGACATGCGGCTGCTTGATATGGTATGGTCCGGCACCCATGGCCGGGCCGGGCCGGGCACGGCACCCATGGCTGGACCGGATACGCGCCGGAGTGTAGCCGGGGCCGGGCGCACTTGCAACAATGTGCACATGCCCTCGCCGCGCGGAGTGCGGCCTTTGCACAACCCGGCCGAATGGAGCGGCGCGCGGCGCGGTGCGCATGCGCACGGGCGGCGGCCCGTGGCCGGGCGGCGGCAGCCCGCGCCCCGCGCCGCTTTTCCGCCGCTCCCGGAAAAGTGCGCCCCTTTTCGGGCCGGAGCCCCGGAATCCCATTGCATCATTGTCCCGAGACGACTAAATGGAGGGCGGGGTGCCGGACGCGCCCACGGTGTGGCGCGGCCCGGCGAAACCGGACGCCTGCGGCGCCGCGCAGCACGCCCCGCCCGCCCCCCTCCCGGCCACGCACGGCGCCACGGCGCTCTGCCGCCAGCCAGCCGCACGGTACAACTCAACTACGGTGGAGACACCCAACGTCATGGATAATACCAGCATTCTTTCGATTCTTTCCCAGGCCACCCTGGTGGCCAAGTTCGTCCTCGCCCTTCTGGTGCTCATGTCCATCGGCAGCTGGACGCTGATGTTCCAGAAGTGGTTCGCCCTGAAAGCCGCCCAGCGCAAGGCCGCAGACGGCCTGGACCGCTTCCAGAAGGCCCGCGACCTGCGCGAGGCCGTGCAGTCGCTGGGCGGCGACGCCGCCTCGCCCCTGTACCACGTGGCCCAGCAGGGCGTGGCCGAGTTCAACCGCCTGAAAGAGGCGGGCAGCTCGGGCGACGTGGTGGCCGACAACGTGCGCCGCTCGCTGCGCCAGGGCGTGGGCAACGAGATGACCCGGCTTTCCGCCTCGCTGTCGTTCCTGGCCACCGCCGCCAACACCGCCCCGTTCATCGGCCTGTTCGGCACGGTGTGGGGCATCATGCATTCGTTCCACGCCATCGGCCAGATGAAGAGCGCCTCGCTGGCCACCGTGGCCCCCGGCATCTCCGAGGCGCTCATCGCCACGGCCATCGGCCTGTTCGTGGCCATCCCTGCCACCGTGGGCTACAACATCTTCCTGGGCATGATCAGCAACATCGAGGTGCAGCTGGTCAACTTCGCGGGCGCGTTCCTGAACCGCGTGCAGCGCGAGATCAACGCCCATCGCGGCGCGGCCCGCCCCTCTGCTGAACGCGCCGACCGCACGGACCGGGGGTAGCCCATGGGCGCTTCCGTCGGCAACAAGGGCGGCTTCGTCGCCGAAATCAACGTCACGCCCTTCGTGGACGTGATGCTGGTGCTGCTGATCATCTTCATGGTCACGGCCCCCATGATGACCGAGGGCCTCGAGGTGGACCTGCCCCAGACGCGCACCGTGCAGGTGCTGCCCGCGGACAGCGACCACCTGCTGCTCACCGTGCGCAAGGACGGGGTGATGTACCTCGACGAGTACAAGGTGACCATCGAGGAACTGGAAGGCTACCTGCAACGGCTGGTCAAGGAAAAGAACAAGCTGCTCTTCCTCCAGGCCGACAAGGCCGTGCCCTACGGCGTGGTGGTGGACGTGATGGGTCACATCAAGGCGGCGGGCATCGAGAAGCTCGGCGTCGTGGCGGAACGCGAGGACCCGAAGAAGAAATGATCCCGTCATCATGCAAGGACGGCACGGTCCGGTTCCACATCCTTCGCGGCAAGGCCGCGCGGTAGGCCGGGGTCGACATGCGCTACACAAGCTTCCTGCTGTCGCTCAGCCTGCACTGCGCCATCGTGCTGCTGGTCTTTTTCTGGCCCGCGTCGCCGCCGGTGCGCCTGGACATGCCCGTGGTGCAGGTGGACCTGGTGAGCCTGGGCGCGCCCGGCGGCCCCAAGGCCCCGCCCGCGCCCGCTCCCGGCCCCGCGCAGCCGCAGGCCGCCCCGGCTCCCGCGCCCACGGCGTCGTCGCCCAAGGCCGCGCCCGTGGCCACGCCAGAGGTGCAGGAAAAGCCCGCGCCCAAGGCCGAGCCCAAGCCTGAACCCAAACCGGAGCCCAAGCCCGAGCCGAAACCGGAACCCAAGCCCGACGCCAAGGCCATCAGCGAAAAGAAGGACGAGCAGCAGGCCAAGCCGGAACCGCCCAAGGACGTTTCCAAGAACGCCACGGCCGCCGCACCTCCCAAGCCGGAGCCCAAGCCCGCGCCCAAGGCTCCGGACCCCAAGGACGTATTGAAGCAGGCTCTGGCCGACGTGCAGACCAAGACCGGCGGCGCGCCCGAGCAGGGCAAGTCCCGCGCGGGCGTCACCTCGGGCGCGCAGGGGGCCAAGGACGTGGCCAGCGCCCTGTCCGCCCTGCAGGCCACCGTGGGCAAGAGCGGCGGCGGGGGCGGCGCGGCGGGCGGCGGTGACGGCAGCGGGGGCGACGGCTCCGGCGGCGTCGGCATCGCCGGGGTGTACACCATGCAGGTCATGCAGATCGTGCGCAGCCACTGGGAATTCCCCGCCCTCGCCAACCGCGAGAACCTCCAGGTGCGGGTGCGGGTGAAGGTGGCCCCCAACGGCCAGATCCAGGATTTCAACGTGGAGCAATCCTCGGGCCGGGCCGACTTCGACTCGTCGACCCTGAAGGCGCTGGGCAAGACCGGCATGCTGCCGCCGCCGCCCAGCCCGGAATTCCAGGACCTTGTGCTCAACTTCAACCTTCAGGAAATGATCGGAAAAAGATGAGACAGCATCGTGCCATCCACCGCCTTCTGGCGGCAGTGTGCCTCATCGCGTGCTGCGCGCTGGCGGCTCCGGCCCGTGCGGCGGGCCCCGTGCAGATCGACATCTACGGCCCCGGCCAGGGCAGCCTGAACCTCGCCCTGGCCGACCCGCTGGGCCCCGCGCCCGGAACGCCCGTGACCGGCCAGGGCGCGAAACTCAACGAAATCATCCGCGAAAACCTGAGCTTCCTGCCGTTCCTGCGCCTGACCGACCCCAAGGCCATCCTGGGCGGCACGGTGCTGCAAAGCTACAAGGCCCCGGACATCGACTTCAAGCGCTTCCAGCTTGCGGGCACCGACCTTGTGGTCACGGCGGGCTGGCCGCAGGGCGACGCGCCCGGCAAGCCCTTTGTCGAACTGCGCGTGTACGAGGCGTATTCGGGCAAGCTGGTGTTCGGCAAGGGCTACTACGACATCCAGGAAACGCAGCTGCCCGACGTGGCCGACCGGTTCTGCTCCGACCTCATGAAGGCCCTGACCGGCCGGGGCGAGTTCTTCAAGTCCACCCTGGCCTTCGTGAAGTCCGGCGGCAAGAACAAGAAGGACGTCTGGCTCAGCAAGCCCACCGGCCGCGACCTGCGCCAGATCACCAACCTGCCGGGCGAAGCCCTGTCCCCGTCGTGGTCGCCCGACGCGCGGTTCATCGTGTTCAGCCACATGGACGACCGCACCCACGCCCTCGGGGTATGGGACCGCCTGACCCGCCAGACCCAGCGCATCAAGTTTCCGGGCAACACCGTCATCGGGCCCACCTTCATGCCCGACAACAAGGTGGCGGTCAGCCTTTCCACCGGCAAGAACCCCGGCATCTTCCTGCTGAACCACGTGTTCCAGAAGGAACGCACCCTGGAGGACAGCGCCTCCATCGACGTTTCGCCCTCGTTCGACGCCACCGGCACCAAGATGGCCTTCTGCTCCAGCCGCCTGGGCGGCCCTCAGATATTCCTGAAGGACCTGACCACCGGGCAGGTGACGCGCATCAGCCGCAGCGGCAACTACAACACCGCCCCGTCCATCAGCCCCGACGGCACGCTGATCGCCTTTGCCCGCATGACCGACTTCGGGCACCGCATCTTCGTGTACGACATGGTCACCCAGTCGGAGCGGCAGGTCACCTTCGGCCCCGGCACCGACGAAACCCCGTCCTTCGCGCCCGACAGCTACTTCCTGGCGTTCACCTCCACCCGCAGCGGCGCGAAGCAGATCTACCTGATCACCCGGCACGGCGGCGACGCCAAGCGGGTGCCCACGGGCGCGGGGGACGCGTCGTTCCCCGACTGGGGCATGATCCCCGACTAGGGGCGCAAACCCGCCATCGACACCGGCCCGCACGGCGCGCGGCGGTCCCCGGCCCCTGATGTTTCACGGGGCGGGGGTTGCAGCGCGGCGGCGGGAAACGTTCCGGGCGGGGCATTGCGGCCCCCCGGCCGCCCGGGCCGGAAAAAAATCGTGCGGGAAAGTGGAGATACCGCAATCCCCCATCTTGACAAAAAACGGCGTAGAGATACCATTACTGCTGTCCCACTCCGGGGGTGTTAGGGTTGCGGCCGAAGCCGACGGAAAGGGATAAAGGAAAGGAACCGTTCTCTGCATAATTCTATTGGAGCGAAGAGCTGTCTAGGAGGAATCACATGAACACCGCAAAGCGCTTTGGGCTTGTCCTGACTCTGGCCCTGGTTCTCGCCACCGGCTTCGGCTGCGCCAAAAAGCAGGTCGCCGCCACCCCTGAAGGCACCAGCGCCCCCATGGCCACCGAGGACGACGCCGCCCGTCGTGCCCAGCTGGAAGCCCTTGCCCGGGCCCAGCAGATCATCACCGACGCCAAAGTCTACTTCGACTTCGACAAGTTCGACCTGAAGGCCGAATCCAAAGAAGTGCTGAAGCAGAAGGCCGACGTGCTGAAGAAGTTCCCCTCCATCCGCGTGCTGGTGGAAGGCCACTGCGACGAACGTGGCACCCAGGAATACAACCTGGCCCTCGGCGAACGTCGCGCCCGCGCCGCCTACGAGTACCTGGTGATGTCCGGCGTGAACGCCGGTCAGCTGGAAATGATCAGCTACGGCGAAGAACGCCCCGCCGTGGAAGGTCACAACGAAGCTGCCTGGTCCAAGAACCGCCGCGGCGAGTTCAAGATCATCAAGTAGGTTTCGTTTCCGCCTGATTTCGAGGCCGCTCCCGTTCGCGGGGGCGGCCTTCCTTTTTGGCGCGTGACGCGCCGCAGGAGGCGGATACCGGCGCGGACGCGCGGATGCGTGCGCAACCGCACGGCGGGCCGGGAAGCGTCCGTGAGCTCCATGCGGCCATGAAGGAAGCGGGGGAATGGGGGAATGCGCCCGAATGCGCCCGCGTGGGCCCCTACGCCACGGCGACGGGCGCGTCAGACGCACCGGGCGCATTGGGCGCACTGGATGCGCACTCGGCGCGCAGGCGGCGCAGGCGGTGTTCGGCCACGGTCAGGGCGGAGAGCACGCGGGCGCGGTCCAGCAGGTCCACGGCGGGCAACTGCATCAGGGCCTTCAGCCGTTCCACGAACAATTCCAGTTCCTGCCGCTGCCGTTCCGGGCCGGTGGCGCCGGCAAGCCCGGGCCGGGCCGTCTGCAACGCCTCGCCGGGGATGCCCGGCAGGCAGTGGCGCTGCATGGCCTCGCGCAGGCGCAGGGGATGGCGCGAGGACTGGCGCTCCGCCGCATCGGGCGCGGTGGGCGGCGGGGGCATCAGCACGGAATGGGCGTGCAGGGCCGCCGCGATGCCCGCCCGATGGCCGAAGACCTGGGCGGCCAGCACCATGGCCCCGCCGATGCGGTTGGCCCCGTGCATGCCGGTGGCGCATTCGCCGCAGGCGAACAGGCCCGGCGCGGAGGTGCGCCCGTCCCCGTCGATGAGCGCGCCGCCATTGCCCGCATGGGCCATGAGCGACAGCAGGCGCGGTTCCCGTTCGCCGTGGTAGCGCACCGGCACCACCCCGGCGGGAGTCATCCGGGCCAGCAGATGGGCGTCCAGCGCGGCGTCGGGCAGGCCCCAGCCCCACGGGGCATGGGTGGCGCGACCGGCCACATGGCCGCGCAGTTCGCGCGGCAGGGCGGCGGGCACGCCGTCCATCCCCGCCACCTCCAGTTCGTGAGCCCGTTCGGGCAGAAAGGCGAAGGGATGCCCGCCCTCGTACCACATGAACTGGAGGAACGAGGCGTTGCCGGTGCGGGCTCCGCAGTCGCGGGCCAGGCCCAGCCCCGCGCCGGTCTGTCCTGCATCGGTGCGGGCAAGTCCGGACACGTCGCTGGCGAACAGCGAGGCGGGCCCGCCCACGGCCAGCACCACGGACCGGGCGCGCACCGGCAGCACGGCGCCGGACGGTTCCAGACACAGCGCGCTGCCGGGGGGACCGCCCTCCACGCCCAGGGCCGCCAGGGTGAAACCCGGCAACACCTCGACACCGGCGGCCACGGCCACGCGCAGCAGGACCGCGTGTGCCGCCGCGCAGTCGGGGATGACGGCGGCCACGTCCATTTCGGGCAGGAAGCAGGCGGCACGGCGCAGCCGCGCGCCCCCCGGCCCGGTAGTCAGGGGCACGCCCCATTGTTCCAGTTCGCGCAGGCGCGCCTCGCCCTGCTCCAGCAGCAGGCTCACCAGCGCCGGGTCCGCCGTGCCGGGATGGGCGATGGCCAGGGCGCGCTCCAGGATGACGTCGCGCTCCCCGTCGTCGGCCGGGGCCAGCACGCCCAGCGAGCCCGCATGCCCCGCGAAGGACGACCCGCCCGGCCCCTCGTGCGGGGCCAGCACGATGACGCGCAGGCCGCGCCCCGAAAGGGCGGCGGCCACGGCGGCGCGCAGACCGGCAAACCCGGCCCCGGCAACGAGAACATCCGCTTCCAGCGACATGCGGTTTCCTTCACGCTCCGTGGCATTGCATGTATCCGCCGTGCCGGTGCGCGGGGTCCAGCCCCGGACACCGGCAGGCGCGCCCCCGGCGGGGCGGCGCTTCAACGCACCTTCACTCTGCGCGGAACCGCACCGGAAATCAAGCCGCACGCACAGCGCCCCCGGAGCGGCATGCTCCGGGGGCGCTGTCGTCAATCAGACGGACGAAAAGACCATTCGGGGCCAACGCTACTTCATGGCCTCGGGAAACAGCTCCGACGCCAGTTCGCGCAGCTTGAACTTCTGGATCTTGCCGCTGGCGGTCATGGGATAGGCGTCGATGAAGCTGATGTAGCGCGGCACCTTGTGCCAGGCGATGCGGCCACGGCAGTGGTCGCGCACGTCTTCGGGGGCCAGTTCCACGCCGGGCTTGGGGATGATGAACGCCCCCACCTCCTCGCCGTACTTGCGGCTGGCCACGCCCACCACCTGCACGTCCTGCACGCCGTCCATGCCGTACAGGAACTCCTCGATCTCGCGGGGGTAGATGTTCTCGCCGCCCCGGATGATCATGTCCTTGATGCGGCCGGTGATGACCACGTAGCCTTCCTCGTCCATGACGCCAAGGTCGCCGGAATGCAGCCAGCCCTCGGGATCGATGGTGGAGGCCGTGGCCTCGGGCATGTTGTAGTAGCCCTTCATCACGTTGTAGCCCCGGCAGACCACCTCGCCCTGGGCGCCGCGCGGGACTTCCTCGTTGGTTTCCGGGTCCACGATGCGCACCTCGATGCACGGCATGGCCCGGCCCACGGTCTGCACGCGGCGCTCGAACGGGTCGGTGACCAGGCTCTGGGTCATCACCGGCGAGCCTTCGGTAAGGCCGTAGCAGATGGTGATCTCGCGCATGTACATCTTTTCGATCACCCGGCGCATCAGCGGTTCCGGGCAGACCGAACCGGCCATGATGCCGGTGCGCAGCGAACTGAAGTCGAACCGGTCGAACAGCTTGTGCTCCAGCACGGCCAGGAACATGGTGGGCACGCCGTACAGGGCGGTGCACTTCTCCTGGTCCACGGAGGCCATGACGTGCATGGGGCTGAAGCTCTCCAGGATCACCAGCGCGGCTCCGTGGTTGATGGCGGCCAGCACCCCCAGCACGCAGCCGAAGCAGTGGAACAGCGGCACCGGCAGGCACACCCGGTCCTTTTCGGTGAAGTGCTGGTTCTTGCCGATCCAGTAGCCGTTGTTGCCGATGTTCACGTGGGTGAGCATGACCCCCTTGGGAAACCCGGTGGTGCCCGAGGTGTACTGCATGTTCACCACGTCGTGCGGGTCAAGGGCGCGCTGGCGCTCGGCGTATTCCTCGTCCGTGACCATGGCGGACATGCTGATGATCTCGGGCACGGAATACATGCCCCGGTGCTTTTCCGCGCCCAGGAACATGACCCGCTTGAGGTGCGGCAGCGAGGGGCAGCGAAGCTGGCCGCGCGGCTGCGTCTTCAGTTCCGGGATCATGTCGTAGATGGTCTGCACGTAGTCGTGGTCGCGGAACCCGTCGATGATGAACAGGTTTTCGCATTCCGACTGGGTGAGCAGATAGCGGATCTCGTGCTCGCGATAGTTGGTGTTCACCGTGAGCAGGATGGCACCCATCTTGGCCGTGGCGAACTGCAACGCCACCCAGTAGGGCACGTTGGTGGCCCACACGGCCACCTTTTCGCCGTGCCCCACGCCAAGGGCCATCAGCCCCTTGGCAAGGTCGTCCACCACCTGGGCGAACTGCCGGTAGGTCTGCCTGTAGTCGCGGTCCACGTAGATGACCGCGTCGTTGTCCGGATATCTGGCGACGGTCTCGTCCAGTATCTGGCCGAGGGTACGTTCGCGCACTGCGAATTCGTCCATGCCCCTTCCACTCCTAAGGGTAGTAGATCACGGCGTAGATCTCGGCCGGGGCGTCCCCTTCGGCCCCCACGTAGTGGGGCACGATGGAGTTGTAGTAGATGCTGTCGCCCGGTCCGAGCACATGCTCTTCCTTGCCGTACACGACGCGGATGGAGCCCTTGTTCACCAAGATGAACTCCTCGCCCTGGTGCGAGGACAGCTTGCGGTCCTCCACGGGCTCCGGACAGATCTCGATGAAGAACGGCTCCATGTTCCGGTCGCTCTTGCCCTTGCCCAGCGAGTGGAAGCGGAACGACGCGCACCTGTTGCGCGCCTTCTGCATGGTCAGGTCCGCCTCGCGTTCGCCCTGCCGGCTCACGATGGGGTCGCGGCTCACCGCGTCGTCCATGAAGGTGCCAAGGCGTACGTTCAGGGCGCGGGCCAGTTTCTGTAGCGGCCCGATGGACGGATACATGTTGTCGTCCTCGAGGGCGGCGATGAATTCCGTCTTGAGACCGGCCGCGTCCGCGAGTTCCTCGCGGGACAGGCTGCGGTCTTCCCTGTACTTGCGCACGCGCGCGCCAAGCTTGTCAGCGCCCATGGCTCCTCCTTGAAGCGGATTGGTTTGCATCGCTCCCGTCCGCGTCCGGCGGCGGAATGCGGCGGCGAAATGCGGCGGGAATCGTTTTATCTAGCCGACCGGCGCACGCTGTACAAGGGAAATACCCCGGACTGCGCGCGCGAACAGCGTTTCCGCGCGGATACCGGTCGCGCCACGGCCCCCCGGAGCCGTCCCGGCCACGTGACGCGAAGCGGCCAGACGCACCCGACGTGGCGCGACCGTTGCGGCACTTTATAAGAGCGCCGCCACCATGACAACCGGTACGGGGGGCCGCGCCGCCGCATGCCTTTTCACGTTCCGGGTCTTCCGCTATGGTCGCCGCATGCCAGACGATCTCGTGCGCCGCAAGTTCACCGTCTCCGGGCAGGTCCAGGGGGTGGGGTTCCGCCCCTTCGTGTACCGCATCGCCGCCGACCATGCGCTGACCGGCACGGTGAGCAACACCGCCGCCGGGGTGTTCATCGAAGTGCAGGGACTTGCGGCATCGGTTGACGGGTTCGGGCACGACCTGGCCCACAAGCTGCCGCCGCTGGCCCGGGTGGTCTCGTGCACGCGCGAGGACATCCCCGTGGCGCACGGCGAGGAGGGGTTCCGCATCGTCGCCAGCGGCGACGGCGGGGCCGGGCACGAGGTGCTTATCAGCGCCGACGTGGCCACCTGCGACGACTGCCTGGCCGACATGGACGACCCGGCCAACCGCCGCCACCTGTACCCCTTCACCAACTGCACCAACTGCGGGCCGCGCTACACCATCACCCGGTTCATCCCCTACGACCGCGACAAGACCTCCATGGCCTGCTTTCCGCTGTGCCCGGAGTGCGCGGCGGAGTACGAAAACCCGCTGGACCGGCGCTTTCACGCCCAGCCCAACGCCTGCCCGGCGTGCGGGCCGCGCGTGTGGTACGTGGACGGCGCGCCGCAGGGGGCGGCGCACGACACCGGCCCCCGCGCGGGCCGTCCCGAGGGCACTCCGGCCATCCGGGCGCTGGCCGCCGCCCTGGCCGCAGGGCGCATCGCCGCCGTGAAGGGGCTGGGCGGGTTCCACCTGTCCTGCGACGCCGCCAGCGACGCGGCCGTGGGCGAACTGCGCCGCCGCAAGCACCGCCCGCACAAGCCGCTGGCCATCATGGTGCCGGACCTGGGCACGGCCCGGCGCATCGTGCACGTTTCCCCGGCGGAGGAAGCCCTGCTGGCCGGGCGCGAGCGGCCCATCGTGCTGTGCCGCGCGCTGGCCTCCGCCCCCTCCGCAACCCCGCCCCCCATTTCTCCGCTCATCTCGCCCCTCGTTTCACCGGACACCCCCTTCGTGGGGGTGATGCTGCCCTACACGCCCCTGCACCACGTGCTGCTGCGCCTGTACGGCGCGCTGCTGCCCGAGGGGCGCGCGCCCGCGCTGGTGATGACCTCTGGCAACGCCGGGGGCGAGCCCATCTGCCTCGGCAACCGCGAGGCGTTGCGCCGCCTGCGGTCCATCGCCGACGTGTTCCTGCTGCACGACCGCGACATCCTGATCCGCACCGACGACTCGGTGACGCGGGTCAACCCGGTCACCGGCGCGCCGCAGTTCCTGCGCCGGGCGCGCGGCTTCACCCCCCGGCCGGTGTTCCTGGAGGGCGACGGCCCGTGCGTGCTGGCCATGGGGCCGGAACTCAAGAACACCCTGTGTGTCACGCGGGGGGACAAGGCGTTCGTCAGTCAGCACATCGGCGACATGCACAACCTGGAAACCCTGGGCTTCCACCGCGAAATCGCCGCGCACCTGCCGCGCATCCTGCAGGTGACCCCGCAGGCCGTGGTGCGCGACCTGCACCCCGACTACATGACCACGGCCGAGGCGGAGCAGAGCGGCCTGCCCGCGCTGACCCTGCAACACCACTTCGCGCACATCCACGCCGTGCTGGCGGAGAACCGCCACGACGGCCCGGCCCTGGGGCTGGCCCTGGACGGCACGGGCCATGGCGACGACGGCACGGTGTGGGGCGGCGAACTGCTGTACGTGGACAACGTGGCGCTGGACCACCGGCGGCTGGGGCGGCTGGCCCGCATCCCCCTGCCGGGGGGCGAGGCCGCCATCCGCGAGCCGTGGCGCATCGCGCAGGGGCTGCTGTGGCATCTGGGCCTGCGCGAGCCCGCGCGGGATGGCGCGCGTCCGTGGCCGTGGCTGCGCCGCCACGCCCAGGCCGCCGCCCTGCTGCCGCGCCTGCTGGAGCGCGGGGTGAACACCCCGCTCACCTCAAGCTGCGGGCGGCTGTTCGACGCCGTGGCCGCCCTGCTCGGCCTGTGCGACGCCATCACCTACGAGGGACAGGCGGCCATCCGGCTGGAACACGCGCAGGACGCCGTCTCCCCGCACGGGGGCAGCCACGCCGACTTCCTGGCCCACGCCTACCCCTGCCCCCTGCGCCCTGTACGTGACGGCGGCGAAACGCTGGTGCTCGACACCCATGCGCTGTTCCGCGCCGTGCACGACGACTGGGCGCGCGGCGTCCCCCCCGGCGAGGTGGCGCTGCGCTTCCACGCCGGGCTGGTGGCGGGCCTTGCCGACATGGTCGCCGCCGTGGCCCCCGCCGCAGCCGGGGTCATGGGCGAAGTCATGGGCGTACCCGTGGTGGCCCTGTCCGGCGGGGTGATGCAGAACCTGACCCTGTCCGTGCACCTGCCCCAGGCCCTTGCCGCGCGCGGGCTTACCGTGCTGACCCACGCGGAACTGCCCCCCGGCGACGGGTGCATCTCGCTGGGGCAGGCCGCCTGGGCGCGCCGGGCGCTGGCCGCGCGGGGATAGCCCCCGCCGCGCCGCGTCCCCGCCGCGTCCCTGATGCGCCGCGTCTCAGATTCACCGTGCCCTGCCGCAACGTCTGCCACAAGAATCCGAAAGCGCCACTCTCATTCCGCAACGCCACTGTACGTCCCGTTGACATGCGGCATCCGAGAAAGCATCCGGAAATATAACCCGGTTTACTTTCGCGCTGCATCCGTGCTATGTGGATAAATTCCGGAAGTTTTCCATCCTGAATCGCCCTTCGCGCGCTTCCGCACACTCCCGATGCATCCGGCAACGCCTCATCCACCGCCGGTACCTCCACTTCACCAAGGACAGTCATGGCGCGCCAGAGACCAGCCGACACTCCCTATTTTTCCCCCCGGCTGAAGAACAGGCTGCGCGAAGCCCTGACCATGCGCAGCGTGCTCATCGAGGCGCCTTCCGGCTACGGCAAGACCACGGCCGTGCAGAACTACATCCATCCGCACCTGCCCCGGGACACCGCATGGGTGCGGCACGTCGGCGCGGAGGAATCGCCGCAGGCCGCATGGCGGCGCTTTTGCCAGGCCGTGCGGAAGATCGACGAGCCCACGGGCAGGACACTGCTCGGCCTCGGCCTGCCGGACGAGGACAACGCCGGGGACGTGGCCGCCCTGCTGCGCGAAATGGACAGCGCGCAGCCCGCATGGCTGGTGCTGGACGACTTCCAGCACATCGCCCCCCTTGCGCCCATGGCCGTCTGGAAGGCCCTGCTGGAGCACGATTCGTCCACGGTGCGGGTGGCCGTGGTCACCCGCGCGCTGGAACCCTGCATCATGCCGTACGAAAAATCCGGGTACCTGCGGCTGGACGTGGCCGACCTGCGCCTGACCGACGGCGAGACGCGGGAATACGCCGCCCATGCCGGCATCACGCTGGCGGAAGAAGAGGCGGCGGAACTGCACCGCCGCGCCGAAGGCTGGATGATCGCCCTGGCCCTGCACCTGCGGCGCTGGCGCGAAACGGGCGGCTTCGCCGCCGCGTCCGGGCTGGAAGGGCTGCTGCGGGACGTCATCTGGAACGGCCTGGAAGATGCCGGGCGCGACTTCCTGCTGCGCCTTTCCCCCTTCGAATGCTTTTCGCACCGGCAGGCCACGTTCCTGCTGGACAGGGACCACCTGCCCCGCAAGACCATGGCGGCCCTGCAACGCAACGCCCTGCTGCGGTTCGACGCGGCCCAGGGGCTGTACTACCCGCACAGCACCCTGCTGGAATTCACCCGCAAGGCTTTTGCCCAACTGCCCGACGCCCGGCAGCGCGAAGCGCTGTACGCGGCGGGCGGCTGGTGCGCCGCCGAAGGCGACTGGGAAGCGGCCATTTCGTTCTATTACCGCCTGCGCGACTTCGAGCGGATACTCTCGCTCGACCTTTCCGGCATGGAAGGCAACCGCCTGCTGGACATGCCGGGCATGGCCTACACCACGGCGCTCACGGACATCGCCGCCAACTGCACGCGCGAGATGAAGCTGCGCCACCCCGTGTCCGCCATCCAGCTGGCCTTCGAACTGCTGTCCCAGGGCTGCTACGAGGAATTCGGCGCGCTGTTCGCCGAGATGGGCGAACTGGTGGAAACCGCGCCCATGCCCCCGGACCGGCGGGACTACCTGCGCGGCGAACTGCTGCTGGTGGAGGCGTTCAGCCGCTACAACGACATCGCGGAAATGGGGCGGCGCATGCAGCGCGCCTCGGAACTGACCGGCGGCATGACTGCGCTGGTGGCCCTGGACAATTCCTGGACCTTCGGCAACGCGTCGGTCCTGTTCATGTACCACAGCGAAACGGGCAGGCTGGACGGCGAATGCGCCGACATGAAGACGTATTGCCCCTACTACTTCGCCATGACGCAGGGGCACGGCAGCGGCGCGCCGGAACTCATGGCGGCGGAATGCCTGCTGTACCGGGGCGACGCGGCCATGGCGCAGGTGCACGCCTGCAAGGCCCGGCACGAGGCCGCGTTGCGCGGGCAGGCCAGCATCCTGATCGGGGCGGAATTCGTGCTGGGGCGGGCGGCCATGCTGCGGGGGGACACGGACGCCCTGGTGGACGCCATGGACGCCATGACCGGCATCGCGGATGCGCACCCCCAAAAGACCAACCGCATGGCGGCGGACATGGCCCGCTCGTACCTGATGGGCCTGCTGGACCGCCCGCAGGACATGGCGGAATGGCTGCGCGAGGGCACGCCCGGCGCGTTCGCGAAGCGCCTGTTCACCCCGGCCGTGCCATTCGCCGACCTGTGCCGGGCACGCTACCTGCTGCTGACGGACAAGCCGGAAATCCTGCTGGGCGAGCACGACGCGGCCATGGGCCTTGCCGCCGCCCTGCGCTACCCGCTGGCCCTGCTGCATGGCCACGTCCACAACGCCGCCGCATGGATGCTGCGGGGCGAACGCACCATGGCCGCCAACGCCCTGCAACAGGCGCTGGACATGGCCCTGCCCGACGGGCTGCTGCTGCCCCTTGCCGAAAACCACGCGTGCATCGCGCCGCTGCTGGAAGACCTGGCCCCGTCCATGGCATCCGGGGCGTCCATGGCTTCCGGGGCGTCCATGGCATCCGGGGCGTCCGGCTTCGCAGCCTCGGTCCGGGCTCTCGGGCAACGGATGGAGGAAGGGCGCAAGGCCATCGCCGACAGGCTGTATTCCCCCCGAGGGGTCTTCGGCCTGTCCCGGCGCGAATACGAAACCGCCAGCCTCGCGGCGCAGGGGCTTTCCAACACGGAAATCGCCGGACAGCTGTTCCTCAGCCCCAACACAGTGAAAACCCACCTCAAGACCGCCTACCGCAAGACGGGCGCCACCTCCCGCACGGCCCTGCGCCAGATGCTGCGCCAGACGTTGCCCCGGATGCTGCCCCGGACGCCGCAACAGTGAATATCACCCGTTTCGGGTGATGCCCAAAAGCAACATGGCCTTGTATACGGCACTCTTCCTTATCCCTGCCACACTTGCCGTTCTGCGAGGAAACCATGACGCGATACTGCCGCGCTTTATTCCGCTGCCTCTTGCTCTGTTGCCTTCTGGCCCTGCCTGCCGCGCCGGTGCACGCGGCGCCCCTCACCGTCACAGGCGGCGACGGCGCTGCCGGTACAGGCGGCGGCGTGGGCTCCGACGGTGCGGACAACACGCCAGCCCCCAACAGTGCGACCACCTTCGACTCCATTACCATCTCCGGCGGCCAGGGCGGAAACGGAGACTCCGGCTCCGGCAACCGCGGCGGCAAGGGCGGGAGCGCCAGCCAGACATTGGACGCAGCGACCGTCACCACCAACTCCATCACCGTCCGGGGCGGCAATGGCGGCGACACCGGCGGCTTCGGCGGCATGGCAGGAGACGAGGGCGGCGACGCCTGGCTGACCTTCAGCGCGGGAACCACTGTCACCGCCGACTCCGTGTATGTCTACACCGGTCGGGATGGCGCAAACGGTTCCTGGAGCGGGGTGCCCCATCTGTGGATAGCTGGAACTCTCATAGCCTCTTCCGTCACCGCCGAAAGCCCGGACGGGGGCGACTATTTTATTAACATCAATACTCTTGACGTCACCACGCTGGACACCAGTCTGACCGCGATAGGGGGCCTGCCGGGCGGCAATTTCATGACAAACACCGCCATCCTCGGCAACGGGCATGAGCTGTTTCTGAACGCCGCCGACGGGGGGATATCTATTGGCACCCTGAATGTCGCGGCCGGAGACAGCGGCTTCTTGCGCGTCGCCAACGGCAGCGTCGCCAACAGGGCTTATGTCAACACGCTGAATGTTTCCAACGCCAACCTGACCCTTGTACTGCCTGCCGGGCTGGCGAGCGGCGACACCTTTCTTACCGTGGGTACCGCCAATCTGGCCGGGACGAACCTGAGTATCGACAACAGGCTGGCGCGCCTCGGCCTGAACGATACGGTGGTGCTGCTCGATGCGCTCGTCAGCATCAACGGCACGCCGGTTTCCTTGGTTGTGACCACGGACACGGGTGAAATCTTCACCCTGACCCTGACCCAAACACAGCTGACCGCCATGCTCAGCGCCCTCTCGCCCACCGGCACGGAGTATGAACGCCTCAAGGCGTATGCCGAGGGCCGTGCCGCCACCCTGGCTTTCGTCAACCAGGGCACGGACCTCATCCTGAACCAGGGCATGGGCTCGGCCCTCTTCGCCACCAGGGGACCCGGCTTTCACCTTGGCAGCTTCGCCGCCGGTTCCGGCGGCTGGAGCCGATACAACACCGGCTCGCATGTGGATGTGGACGGTTTTTCCATGCTGACCGGCCTGGCCATCGGCAACGGCCTGCCACTGGGCCGCGTCACCTTGGGTGCGTTCTTTGAAGGTGGCCTGGGCAATTACAATTCCCACAACAGCTTTTCCAATTACGCTTCGGTCAAGGGTGACGGCGATACCAGCTACTACGGCGGCGGCCTTCTGGGGCGCTTCGACGTGACCGGCGGCGTGCTTTCCGGTGCGTATGTCGATGCTTCCGCCCGACTGGGCCGCGCCGAAACGGAGTTCTCTTCCGGCGATATCCGCTACAACGGCAACCGGGCGGACTTTGATGCCGCGTCCATGTACTGGGGCACGCACGCGGGCCTGGGGTACCAGTGGAGCTTCACGGAACAGGCCATGCTGGACCTTTCCGCCAAGCTGCTCTGGACCCGCCAGGACGGCGACAACGTGGACGTGCATGACGACAAGGTGCGCCTTGACGATGCCGACTCCCTGCGCACCCGCCTGGGCGGCCGCTTCAGCTATGCGGTGAACGAGTACATCGCCCCCTACGCGGGCGCGTACTGGGAACGGGAGTTCGACGGAAAGCAGCGCAGCAGCGTGAACGGCGTGGACATCGATTCCCCAAGCCTCGAAGGCGACACGGGCGTGGGCGAACTGGGCCTGACCGTGACGCCTCTGAAGGATTCCGATTTCTCCTTCGACCTTGGCGTACAGGGCTATACCGGCGTACGCGAAGGGGTGACCGGCAGCTTGCAGTTGAAGTTCGAATTCTAGACCGGCGGCCTTGCCCTGCACGGGGTAGCCCCTTGCCATCCCGTGCAGGGCCGCCATGGCGGCGGGAGTTTTCCGAAAGACCTCCCTTCCGTTCCCGCCCCCTGCCCACCGGTGCAGGGGGCGGAAACCACGGTCCGCCCGGGCACGGCCTTTCGCGGTCCTGCCGCCGGAGACACGAGCAAGCCGGGCGACGCGTATCGCGCCGCCCGGCTTACTGTTTCGTCCCGCCGCCCCACGGCGGGGGCGGGCCACTCGTCAACAATACTCTGGAATTCCGGCCAGTGCCCTTCTTCCCCCTGCTTCGCCCCTACCCCACATCCGCCGTCACCAGCTTGGCGAAAATACGCTCCGCAGCCTGGCTGGACAGGGTGAACGCCAGCATGCCCGCGGGCAGGTACGAGAATTCGGTCTTGCCCTGCACGCCCACGGTGAAGGTGGTGCGGGTGGTCACGTACGCCTTGCGCACGTTGTGCCGCCGGGCGAACTCGAACAGGGGCCGCAGGGGCGTGGACCCGCTGCCGTTGCCGCCCGTCCTGCCCCGCGCGCCCGTGGCGATGCCCTCGTCGCTCCAGCGGATGTCGAAGGCCAGCACCGGCTTGCCGTGCACCGGGTGCAGGCCCACCAGCGCCACCTCGCCGCCGTCCCAGCGGGCGTAGCAGGTGTTGCTGGACAGCGCCGGGCTGCACAGCAGTTGCCCCACCACGGCGGTTTCCAGCAGCGGTTGCAGGGCCGGGTCGTCCGGCCCGGTGATGGGCGCGAACAGCGCCGTGCGCATGGAGGGGTTGGCCAGGTACACCTTGAAGCTGCGGTCGCGCCGGAAGCGGCGGCCCGCGTCGTCGATGCGCCGCAGCCGCACCACAAGGAAGGCGGCTTCCAGATAATCGAGGTAGCGCTTCAGGGTGTTCACCGCGATGCCCGATTCGCCGCGCAGGTCTTCCAGAGTCACTTCGCGCCCGCTGTTCAGGGCCAGCACGGCCAGCAGGCGGTTCAGCTCCTGCACGTCCGAGATGCCGTACAGGCCGGGCAGGTCGCTGCACAGCACCCGGTCGATGATCTCGCTGCGCAGAAAGCGCGTCATGTCCGCGCGCACCCGTTCGGACACCACGGCCTCGGGGTACCCCCCGAAATTCATGTACCGCACCAGCAGTTCGTTCAGTTCGTCCATGCGTTCGGGCGTGAACAGCTGCTTCATGTCGCGGCGCTGCCCGCCGGACAGGCGCAGGAATTCGGCGAAGGACAGCGGCGGCAGCATGTACACCGCGAAGCGCCCGGCCGCCTCGGCGTCGCCCATGCGGCGCAGGGCGGGCGCGGCGGAACCGCACGCCGTGCAGCGCAGCGCGGGCCAGCGCGCGGCCAGCGCGTCCAGGCCGTGTTCCCAGTCGGCCATGTACTGGATTTCGTCGAAGATGACCCACCCCGGCCGGGCGGGGTCCAGGCCCGCCATCTCGGCGGCCAGTTCCACGAAGTCGGCCAGACCCATGCCGGTGTAGGCCGGGGCGTCCAGGGTGGCGAACAGGATCTGGCGGCGCTCGGCCCCCTGCTTCAGCAGGTTGTCCACCATCTGGTGCAGCAGCACGGTCTTGCCCACCCGGCGCGGCCCCATGAGCACCACGGCCCGGTGCAGGGCACAGTCGGCGGCAAGTTCGAAGAACGGCGCGAAGTGGTCGCGCTGCGGCAGATCCGCCGCGAAGGGGCGGGCAATCTCGTCGGCCCACCACGGGTTGTCCGCGGCAAGGCGTCCCATGACATCGGCGCGTGGCAGTGCGTGCGGCATGGCGGTCCTCCTTTCTTGGAGCTTGCACAACGCTACACACCAATTGCGACGATGTGTCAATTACAATCAATTGATTGATCTTACAGTTAACGTGTGCGGGTTGATGCTATGAAAATACACTGTTCGCACGCACAAACTGTATATAACATAGCACCATACAACATTCTATTCATGAACCATCATAGCGTCATTTTGCTGATGCTAACCAGCAATGCAGGAAAATTCCCGCACATTTTTTTGGCGGGGGCGGCCCCGCTTGCGTGGCGGGTTCCTGCCCGGCACGCGCCGGAAACCGGCTGCCCCGGCCCATGCCGGTACCGCCCCGGTTCCCGTGCGGCACACTTCCCGCCAAAAAATCGTGCGCTCACTCAACTTGCCAACCGGGCCGCGCGCGCCTATAGTCTACGGCTTCCTCTCACCGCAACCCGAGAGAGAGCCCGCTCATGCCCCATAAAGGCCCGCATATCTCCATATCCGCGGATTTCGTCGTCAACCGCATCCTGCGCATCAATCTGGACGAATTCGAGGACTGGCCAGAGTCCGTGCGCCACCTTGCCATCGAAATCGCGGAAGAACTGTTTCTGGTCGTGTACAACCCGTTCATCGACGCGGAAACGGTGAAAGCGAGCGTTCGCGCGCGTTTCGAGGGCGAAAAGGCGGCACTTGCCCACCACTACGCCACCAGCATCGGCGAAGGCATCACCATGTTCTGGAGCGCGCACGAGGCCGAGGTGGCCTTCCGCGACGAACTGGTGAAGCGCATGGCCGCCGTCATGCCGCGCGAATGCATCGACACCCGCCCCGGCGCGCTGGTGGAAAATTCGACGGACGCCACCGACCTGCGCATGGAACTGCCCATGCTGGTGGTCAGCCCCGCCTCGGCCGAGCAGGTCAGCGCGGTGGTCAAGCTGGCCAACGAGATGAAGTTCGCCATCATCCCGCGCGGCGGCGGCTCCGGCCTGACCGGCGGGGCAGTGCCCGCCCGCAAGCGCACGGTGATCCTGAGCCTTGGCCGCCTGACCCGCATCGTCAGCATCGACGAGCAGAACAGGGTGCTGTGCTGCGAGGCGGGGGTCATCACCAACGACGCCATCGCGGCGGCGGGCAAGAAGGGCCTGCTGTTCACCGTGGACCCGGCCTCCAAGCTGGCCTCGTCCATCGGGGGCAACATCGCAGAGAACGCGGGCGGCCCCTTCGCCTTCGAATACGGCACCACCCTCGACAACCTGCTCTCGTGGCGCATGGTCACCCCCACCGGCGAGATCATCGACGTGGCCCGCGTGGACCACCCGCGCCACAAGATCATGCCCGGCGAGACGGCCACCTTCGAAATCCGCGACCTGAGCGGCGGCGTGCGCAACGTGGTGTCGCTGCGCGGCGACGAAATCCGCCTGCCGGGCCTCGGCAAGGACGTGACCAACAAGACCCTGGGCGGCCTGCCCGGCATGCAGAAGGAAGGCGTGGACGGCATCATCGTCGAAGCCTGCTTCGTGCTGCACAAGAAACCGGCCCACCAGCGGGTGCTGGTGCTGGAATTCTTCGGGCGTTCCATGAACAACGCCATGCAGGTCATCAAGGACGTGGTGGGCTACCGCGACACCATCCGCCGCGAAGGCGACCACGTGAAGATATCGGCCCTGGAGGAGTTCAACTCCAAGTACGTCAAGGCCATAGAATACAAGAAGAAGTCCACGGAGTACGAGGGCGACCCCATCTCGGTGCTCATCGTGCAACTGGACGGCGACGACGAGTTCCACCTGGATCGCGCCGTGCACCAGATCCTGGACATCGTGAACCCCTACGACGGGGCGGACATCTTTGCCGCGCGCGACGAGAAGGAAGCCGAGGTGTTCTGGGAGGACCGCCACAAGCTGTCCGCCATCGCCCGCCGCACCTCGGGCTTCAAGATCAACGAGGACGTGGTCATCCCCATCGACGGCGTGCCCGAGTTCGCGGACTTTCTGGAGCAGGTGAACCTGGAATGCGCGGCCGCCGCCTACCGCTCGGCCCTGCAAGAGGTGGGGCGTCTGGCGGGCATGCCGCTGGACGACAAGGAGTTCAACCGCGAATTCACCTACGCCTCCAAGGTGGCCAAGGGCGAGGTTTCGGCCAAGGACATCTCGGACGAGGAAATGCAGATCCGCGCCGTGGTGTTCCTGGGCGAGCTTGCCAACGCCCACCCCAACCTGGCCCGCAAGATAGAGCGCATCAAGGACCACATGCAGGCCACCCGCATCGAGGTGGCCAGCCACATGCACGCGGGCGACGGCAACTGCCACGTCAACATCCCGGTCAACTCCAACGACCCGGTCATGCTGCACAACGCCGAGCAGGTGGCCCACCGCGTCATGGCGAAGGCGCAGGAAGTGGGCGGCGAGGTGTCCGGCGAGCACGGCATCGGCATCACCAAGATCGCCTTCCTGCGCAAGGAAAAGATGGACGCCCTGCGCGCCTTCAAGGAGCGCGTGGACCCGCGCAACGTGCTGAACCCGGCCAAGCTGACCCAGCGCGAACTGCCGGTGCGGCCGTTCACCTTCTCGTTCAACCGGCTCATCGAGGACATCCGCCAGAGCGGCCTGCCCGACAAGGAACGGCTCATCGCGCTGCTGGCCAACGTGCAGATCTGCACCCGCTGCGGCAAGTGCAAGCAGGTCTGTCCCATGTTCTACCCGGAACAGTCGCTGCAATACCACCCGCGCAACAAGAACATCGCCCTCGGCGCGCTGGTGGAGGCGGTGTACTATTCGCAGGTCAACAAGGGCCGGCCCGACCCCTTCCTGCTGGGCGAACTGCGCGCCATGATGGAGCACTGCACCGGCTGCGGCCGCTGCACCTCGGTCTGCCCGGTGAAGATCGATTCGTCGGGCGTGGCCCTGGCCATGCGCGCCTTCCTGGAATCGGAGAACGCGGGCGGCCACCCCATCAAGCGCAAGGTGCTGGAATGGCTGTCGGCCGATCCGGCGGCGCGCGTGCCCCGCGCGGCCAAGGCCGCCTCCATGGGCCAGCGCTTCCAGAACCGCTTCATGGGGCTGGTGCCCGCCGGGTGGCGCGAACGCTTCGAGAACCCGCTCTTTGCCGGTCCCGGCCCGGAGGTGGGCTACAAGAACCTTGCGGAAACCCTGCACCTGGGCAAGGGCGGCATCTTCGTGCCCGCCAGCGCCCGCGAGCGCGCGGCGGCCACCGGCGAACCCGTGGAAGCGGTGTTCTACTTCCCCGGCTGCGGGGGCGGGCTGTTCTACCGCAACATCGGCCTGGCCGGGCTGATGCTGATGCTCAAGTCCGGCGTGGCCGTGGTCATGCCGGAACAGCACCTGTGCTGCGGCTACCCGCTGCTGTCCGCCGGGGCGGACAACGCCTTCGCCACCAACCGCGACCACAACGTGCAGGCCATCAGGGCCGCCCTGGACAAGGCGCGGGCGGCGGGGCTTTCCGTCACCCACGTCATCACCGCCTGCGGCTCGTGCCGCGACGGCATCCAGCGCCACGAACTGCTGGGCGCGCGCGGCGACGCCCCGGCCATGCGCCACATGGACATGGTGCAGTTCCTGCTGGAACGGCTGCCCCCCAACACCCTGTCCGCCGACGCCCTTACCGGCACGGCCAAGCCCGCCGCCGGAACCGAGGTGCTCTACCACCCCTCGTGCCACGCCGAATGGGTGGGCGTGCACAAGGGCAAGGCCGCCAACATCTACGCGCAGGCCGTGGCCGCCTTCACCGGGGCCAAGGTGCGCGTGAACCCCGGCTGCTGCGGCGAATCGGGCATGGGCGCCATGACCTCGCCCGCCATCTACAACAAGCTGCGCGCCCGCAAGCGGATGCGCCTTGAGGCGGACTTCATGACCTACGCCGACGGCGCGCCCATCATCGTGGGCTGCCCCTCGTGCAAGGTGGGCATCAAGCGCACCATGCTGGCCCTCAAGGACAAGCGCCCCGTGCTGCATACCCTGGAATGGCTGGCCGAACTGGCCAAGGGCGCGGACTGGCGCAAGATACTGCGCAAGGCCGCCGACCACGCCAGGGACGAGGGGGGCGTGCGGGTGGTGGACGATTCGACGCTGTAGGACGGCGCGCGGCAGGGCCGTCGCCGCCCCGCGACTTGCCCCGCCGCGCCCGCTGGCGTAGCATCCGGCCTGCCATGAAGTACCTCGGCATCGACTACGGCACGAAACGCACCGGCATCGCGGCCAGCGACACGGGCGGCAGCATGGCCTTTCCGCGCCGCACCATCGTCATGACCACCCGCGACCGGTTCTTTGCCGAACTGCTGGCCGTGGCCGAGGAAGAACGCGCCGACGCCTTCGTGGTGGGGCTGCCCCTGCTGCACGACGGCACGGACACCCTGACCACCCGGCAGGTGCGCAACTTCGTGGAACGGCTGAAGCGCCGCACCACCCTGCCCGTCTACCTCATGGAGGAATTCCTGAGCTCCTACGAGGCCGAGGACGACCTGCGCGACGCCGGGCTTTCCGGCAAGGCGCTGGAGGCCGTGGTGGACCAGCAGGCGGCCGCGCGCATCCTGCAATCGTTCCTCAACCTGCCTGAATCCCGGCGTACCCCCGCCTGACCGGACAGCATCACCGCATGAGCGATACCCCCAAAGCCCCCCCGAATTCCGACCCGTCGGCGGCTGCTGCGGACGCGCCCACTCCTGACGTACCCGTAGCCGACGCACCCGTACCCGATACAGACGCAACACCGGAAGCCCCCCCCGCCGGAGACGCGCCCGGCACGCCCGCAACGTCCCCGTCCGGTGAAGCAGCGGAACCAAGTGAAGCTGCGGAGCCAGGCGAAGCAGCGGAGTCAGGCGAAGCAGCGGAATCGGCAGAGCCGGTAGAACCGGTGGAGTCTGCGGAATCGGCGGCGCCAGTGGAACCGGTCGCGCCTGAAACGCCCGAGCCGGCGGAACCAACGGAACCGGAAACGCCCGAGCCGGTGTCGTCCCCCACGCCACCCAGCCGCCCCCTGCTGCGCCTCCTGCTGCGCGCGCTGGCGGCGCTGACCTTGCTGGGCCTTTTGGCGTGCGGCTATGCGGGCTACGACGCCTGGCGCTTCCTGAGCACCCCGCCCGCCGCGCCCGGCCCCGCTGGAACGGACGTGTACGTGGACGTGGAGCCCGGCGCCACCTTCGACAGGGTGACGAAGCAACTGGTGGACAAGGACGCGGTGACCAGCGACTGGCGCTTCAAGCTGCTGGCCCACTACCACGGCTGGGAAACCTCGCTGAAGGCCGGGCGCTTCCTGGTGCACAGCAACTGGACGCCCTTCCGCGTGCTGGACCAGTTGGTGAACGGCCAGCCGGTGCTGTCGCGCATCACCCTGCGCGAAGGGCTGACCTGGTGGGAAACCGCCCGCCTGCTGGAGGCCGAGGGCTTCGTCACCGTGGAGGACTTCCGCGCGGTGATCACCGACCCGGCCTTCCTGCGCCACTGGGGCATCCCCTTCGACACGGCGGAAGGCTTCCTGTTCCCCGACACCTACCTGCTCAAGAAGTCCCCGGTGCCGGACAGGGAATCGGCCCGCGCCGTGGCCGGGCGCATGGTGGACACCTTCTGGCGGCGCGCCGCGCAGGTCTGGCCCGACGGCCGCCCCGTCCGCGACGAGCTGCGGCGGCTGATCATCCTGGCTTCCATCGTGGAGAAGGAGACCGGCCAGCCCTCGGAACGCGGCCGCGTGGCCGGGGTGTACGCCAACCGGCTGCGCACCGGCATGCTGTTGCAGGCGGACCCCACCACCATTTACGGCCTGGGCGAGACCTTCGACGGCAACCTGCGCCGCCCGCACCTCCAGGACGCCGCCAACCCGTACAACACCTACCGCCGCCCCGGCCTGCCCCCCGGCCCCATCTGCTCGCCGGGGCTGGACTCGCTGCGCGCGGCCACCGCGCCGGAAAAGCACGGCTATTTCTACTTCGTGTCGCGCAACGACGGTTCGCACCAGTTCAGCGCCACGCTGGACGAACACAACCGCGCCGTGAACCGCTTCCAGCGGGGCGGGCGGACCAGGGGGGCGACGCAGGGCACCCCGGCCAACGGAAGCGCTGGCGAGGCCGCCGCACTAGCAACACCCCCCGGGGAGAATGCCGCACCGGCCCCCACGGCAGAGCCGCAGCCCTCTCCGCAGGAGGCGCCAGCCGCCCCCGTCGCACCGGTCGAGCCAGCCGCCCCTGCCGAGCCAGCCGCCCCCGTCACACCGGTCGAGCCGGTCGCGCCGTAACCGGTCCCCGCGCCCCCGGCCGTTCCCGGCACACGGCGGCGCGGTGCGTGCCGGTCAGCCGTTGCGCGGTACGCCGCCGCTGCTCCAGCGGCGGTTCTGGTCCTCCATTCCGCCGTTGGTGGCGCGCGCCAGCATCACCCGGTTGCGGCCCGCCTCCTTGGCGGAGTACAGCGCCGAGTCCGCCCGGCGCAGGATGTCGTCCAGCGCCGCGTCGCCCGGCCCGCGCAGGGCCATGCCGATGCTCACCGTGCAGCGCAGGGTCTGGCCGCCGAAGGGCACGGCCATTTCCTCCACGGCCCGGCGCAGCCGTTCGGCGGCGGCCAGCGCATCGTCCAGGTCCGTCTCCAGCAGCACCGCCGCGAATTCCTCGCCGCCCAGCCGCCCCAGGATGTCGGTATCGCGCAGCGACTGCTGGCAGGCCTGCACGCAGCCCAGCAGCACGGCGTCGCCCGCGTGGTGCCCGAAGCGGTCGTTGATGCGCTTGAAGCGGTCCAGGTCCAGCATCAGCACGGTCAGCGGCCGGCCGTAGCGGGTGGCGCGGCCCATCTCGCGCTCCGCGTCCACGAAGAACTGCCGCCGGTTGCGGATGCCCGTCAGCGGGTCGGTGGTGGCCTCGCGCATCAGGGCCTGTTCCAGCCGCTTGCGGTCGGTGATGTCGCGCGCGATGCTGAGCACCACGGGCCTGCCGTCGAAGTCGAGCAGCTTGGCATGGATTTCCACGGGCAGGACCGTGCCGTTCCGGGTTCGATGGGCCGATTCGAAGGTCAGCGAGCCCTCCTCGCGCAGCCGCTGGATGCGCTCGCCCACCTGCTCGGCGAATTCCACGGCATCCAGTTCGTGCGGGGTCATGTCCAGCAGTTCGCGCCGGGTGTAGCCCAGACGGCGGCAGGCCACCTCGTTCACGTCCAGGAAGCGCCCCTCGGTGTCATGCAGGAAGATGGCGTCGGCGGCGGCCTCGAACAGCAGCCGGTAGTGCGCCTCCGACCGCTGGCGCGCCGCTTCCGCCGCCCTGCGCTGGGTGACGTCCTGGGCCACCCCGACGATGGTGTCGCCAGCCAGCTTGCCGGAATATTCGAACCACACCGTGGAGCCGTCGCGGCGGCGCATTTCCACCTCGACGTTGCGGAACTCTCCCCGGTGCAGCAGCGCGGCCAGCACGCGGCCCCGCGCCTCGGGGTCCACGTACCATTCGGTGGCGCGCATCTTGTCCAGGAATTCCGCGCGGTCCGTCCAGCCGTACATTTCGATGATCCGGGCGTTGGCCTCCAGGAACCGGCCGTCGGAAATCCGGGTGCGGAAGATGCCCACCTGCGCGTTCTCGAACAGGGCGCGGTAGCGCCGCTCGCTGTCCTCCTGGGCCTGCTGGGCCGCGCGCTGCTCGTTGATGTCCGTGATGATGGCCAGGGCCGACTCCACCTCGCCGTCGGGCCCCACCAGCGGCGAAGCGCTGATGTCGGTCCACAGGTAGCCGCCGTCCTTGTGGCGCAGGCGGTGTTGCAGGCGGCTGGCGTCCTGGGTGCGGGCCAGCAGGTTGGCCAGGATGGTGGCGGCCAGCGGGGTTTCCTCTTCGTGCATGAACCGGCTGAAGTGCTGGCCGCGCATTTCTTCCGTGGCGTACCCCAGCATGCGCGCGCAGGCGTCGTTGACCCGCACCAGCAGGCCGAAGCGGTCCAGCAGCACGATGCCCACCGAGGCGGTGCTGAAGATGCCCCGGAACAACTCCTCGCTGCGGGCCAGGGCCAGGCGCTGGCTGACGGCGGCGGTGATGTCCATGTGCGTGCCCACCACCCGCGCGGGGGAACCGTCCTCGCGCCGGGCCAGCACGCGGCCGCGCGCCAGCATCCACTTCCAGCCGCCGTCCTTGGTGCGCAGGCGGAACTGCACCTCGAACTGGCCCACCCCGCAGGCCCCGGCCACCACGCGGGCAACGGCCGGGCCAGACAGACCAGACAGGCCGGACAGGCCGGGCACGGTAACGCCCCCCTCGGGCACGCACAGGGCGGCCGTCACGTCGGCCATGTCGTCGGGATGCACCAGGTCGCGCAGGGCGTCGTGGGTGCATTCGAACTCGCCGGGCACGTACCCCAGCATTTCGTAGTAGCGCGGGCTGCAATACAGTTCGCCGGTCTCGAAATTCCAGTCCCAGTGCGCCTCGCTGGCGGCGTCCAGGGCCAGCTTCAGCCGTTCCTCGCTGCGCCGCAGCGCTTCCTGCGCGCGCACCTCGGCGGTGACGTCCTCGAACAGCCACAGGCTGCCCCAGACCCGTCCGTGCTCGTCGCGCAGGGTGCGGAAGGTGCGCCGCAGCACGCGGCCGTCGGCCAGCTGCACCGGAAGGCCGCCAGTTTCGCCAGTCCCGCCAGTCCCGCCAGACCGGGCGGACGGGCGGGCGGACGGCCCGCCTGTTTCGCGGGCCGGGGCGTCGGGCAGGGCGGCGTCGATGGCGGCGGGGTCCGGCAGGCGGGCGGCGGCCAGGGCCTTCACCTCGGCCAGCGGACGTCCGGCCAGGCTGGCGGCGTCGGCATCGATGCCCCACAGCTTCGGAAAGCGGCGGTTTGCCCGCGCCACCACGCCCCGGGTGTCCACGGTCAGCGCGGCCGAGGGCAGGGTGTCCTGCTGCGCGCCGAACAGGGCGTTCTCGTAGATCAGGGCCAGGGTTTCCTCCACCTGGCCGTGAAAGTCGGACACGATGGACCGGTGCACGTCGGACGGCGGCCACTGGCGCGTGTCCAGCAGGCACAGCGTGCCGTACACCTGCCCGTCGGGCAGCAGCAGGGGATAGCCCAGATACGCGACGAAGCCCGCCCGCGCCATGGGGCTGTCGCGCCAGCGCGGGTCGTCCAGGGCGTTCTGCACGTACACCGGCTGGCCCGCCTCGATGACCGCGTCGCAGTAGGTTCCGCCCGCCGAAGTGGCGATGCGCATGCCCGGCACCAGCGGATTGCCCGCCGTGTCGCTGGCAAGCAGCACCGAAAGCCCCCCCGGGTGCCGTCGCATGATGGCGGCGACGCGAATGCCCAGCAGCCGCGCCAGGGTATCCAGCGATTGCTGCCAGCGGGCCTGCGTCCGTTCCCCGATGCTGATGAAGTCCATACTGTCCCCCTGTGCGGGCCGCCGTTCCGGCCCCGGCCCGCCACCATCCTTCACCGGCCCCCGCCGTGCGTCAGGTACAGGCGGCCATGACGCAGCATACCACGCCACGCAGAGGATTGCACGCGCCAACGTGTCGGCAAGGCATCACTTTCTCCCCGGCAGCCCCCCTGCGAACGCAGAAAGTACAGGCAACGGCGGCCCCTCCGCAAGCGGACCCTGCCGATGGGGGCCAAGGGGGCCGGGGGGGGGGCCGATGGGGCCACGGTCCCCGCCGGTATCGGGCGGTTCGCGGTCCGGTGTCCGCATTAGAAACGAAAAAACGGCGCGTGCATTGCGCGGCCCCGCCAACTGGTCCATACTGGAACCATCCGCCATCATGCCGCCCCGCCGGAAACGGGCGGCGCACACGGAGGGCTACAGATGCTCCCGGACCGCCATGCCGCGCCCACCGCCCCGCCCGTCCGGTCTCCCTGGCCTCCCCGGCCTCTCCGGCCTCTCCGCAAGCGCGCCGCGCCGTACGTGGCGCTGCTGCTGGCGGCCATGGCCCTGTGCCTGCCGTGTCCCTTCCCGGCCCTGGCCCGGGCCGCGCTGACCGAGGCGGAGCAGACCTGGCTTGCCGACAACCCCGACAAGCTCACCCTGTACTTCGACAAGAACTTTCCGCCCTACGAAAACCTGTCCCCGGACGGCACGTTCCACGGGCTGGCCGCCGATGTGATGGCCCTGGTCGAACAGCAGTTGGGGGCCCGCTTCATCAACACCCCGGCTCCGGACTGGCCCAGCCAGCTCGCGGCGCTGGAAAGCGGCGACATCGCCGTCGTCCCCGTCATCGTGCGCACCCCGGAGCGGGAGCGCTTCGCCCAGTTCACCCCGCCCTACGTGGACATTCCCACCGCCATCATCGCCCGACGCGGCGAGGAGGACGGCCGCGGGCTTTCCGACTTCGCCGGGCGGCGCGTGGCCGTGGTGCAGGGCTACGTCACCGAGGCGTACGTCCGCCAGATGTCGCCGGACGGGCGCATCGAGGTGGTGCCCGTGCCCAACGTGCAGACCGGCCTGCGCGACGTGTCCTTCGGCGTGGTGGACGCCATGGTGGAAAACCAGGCCGTGGCAGCCCACTACATCGAAAAGGAGCAGTTGCCCAACCTGAAGGTGGTCGGCACCGCCGACCTCGACTACCCCCTCAGCCTGGGCATCAGCAAAAAGCACCCCCTGCTGTGCAGCGCGGTGCTCAAGGCGTTTGCCGCCATTCCACCGGACGAACTGGAACGCACCAAGGCCCGCTGGATACGCCTGGACACCGGCGGGGTGCTCACCCAGGACCAGCGCCGCATGCTGCGCGTGTCCGCCGTGGCCGCCGTGGTCGTGGTGGCCTGGCTCACCCTGGTCACCTCGGTGCTGCGGCGCAGGCTGCGCGAAAAGGTGGACGCCCTCGACCATGCGCGCCGCAAGGCCGAGGAACAGGCCACCCGCCTGGCCCTGGTGCTGGGGGCCACCAACGCGGGCATCTGGGAGTACCAGCCGGAGTCGGATACCGCCTATTGCAGCCCTGAATGGTACACCATGCTGGGATACCAGCCGGACAGCACACCCCTTACCCGCGCAGGCTGGTTCAGCCTGATGCATCCCGACGACCTCGAACGGACCGCCTCGGTGCTTGCCGCCTATATGGCGTCCGGCGGCACGGGCAGCTACGAATCGGAATTCCGCATGCGCAACGCCGACGGTCAGTGGCGCTGGGTGCTGGGCAAGGGCCAGGCCGTGGCCTGGGACGCGGCCGGCCGCCCCACGCGCATCCTGGGGCTGAACGTGGACGTGCACAGCCTGAAGCAGCACCGCGAGGCCGCGCTGGAAAGCGAGCGGCGCTTCCGCACCATCTTCGAGAACGCCCCTTACGCCATCGTCATCAACCGCATGTCCGACGGGGCCCTGCTGGACGTGAACCGGGCCTTTCTGGAGGCCCAGGGCATGGGCAGGGACGAGGTGTTGCGCGGCGACACCCGGCGCTTCTCCACCATGACGCCGGAAGAGGCCGCGGCCTTCCGCCGCAGGGTGCGCGAGACGGGCGGCGTGCACGGCGTGGAGTCCAGCAGCCGCAGGCCGGACGGCTCCCCCCGGCACATCATCTTCTCTTCCGTGCCGGTGTCCTTCGGCGGGGAGGAGGCCATCCTGTCCATCACCGTGGACGTGACGGAGATGAAGGCGGCGGAGGCCGCCCTGAAGGCCAGCGAGGAAAAGTACCGCGCCATCTTCCACAACGCGCCCCTCGGCATCTTCCGCACCGGCTTCGAGGGCGGATTCATGGACGCCAACCCCGCCCTGGCGCGCATGCTGGGCTACGCGGACCGCGAAGAACTGCTGCGTCTGCGCGCGCCCCTGTCCATCCATTACGACCCGGCCCAGCGGGACCTTCTGCTGGGCATGCTGCGGCAAAACCCCTCGGGCGTGCGCATGGAATGCCGGTTGCTGCGCCGCGACGGCACGCCCTTCCACGCCATCGTCAACGCCTCGCTCCAGTTCGACGCGGAGGGCAGGCCCAGCTTCCTCGACGGCTCCATAGAGGACGTAAGCGTCCGCAGGCAGGCCGAGGAGCAGTTGCGCCAGTCGGAGCAGAAGTTCTTCCAGCTCTTCCAGCTCAGCCCCGACGCCATCGTGGTGGCCCGGCTGGACGACGACACGGTGCGCGACGTGAACCACGCGTTCATCCGCATGTTCGGCTTCACGCGCGACGAAGTGCTGGCCACCCCCGCCAGCGATCTGGCCATCGTGGTCCCCGGCGCCTCGCTGCGCGACGCCTACCGCCAGCTCCGGCGCGACGGCGAGTTGCGCAACCACGAATTCGCGGCCCGGCACAAGGACGGCACGCCCATGAGCTGCCTGCTGTCCTGCGCGCTGCTGCACATCGACGGCGAGGACCACGTGATGGCCGTGCTGCGCGACATCACCCAGATCAAGAAGATGCAGGAGATGATCATCCAGACCGAAAAGATGGTCTCGCTGGGGGGCATCGCGGCGGGCATCGCGCACGAGATCAACAACCCCCTCGGCATCGTGTTGCAGGCGGCGCAAAACATGGCGCAGCGCACCCGGCCAGACTTCGCCAAGAACCTGGAGGTGGCCCGGGCCATGGGCCTCGACATGGAACTGCTGGCCCGCTACATGCGCGAGCGCAAGCTGGACGTGTTCCTGGGCGACATCCAGTCCGCCGCCCTGCGCGCCGCAGCCATCATCCGGCACATGCTGGAATTCAGCCGCCGCAGCGAATCCAGGCGCAAGGTCTGCGACCTGCCGGGCGTGCTGCGCCGCGCGCTGACCCTGGCCCAGAGCGACTACGACCTGAAGAAGAGCTACGACTTCCGGAAGATAGACGTCGCCCTGCGCATGGACGACGACCTGCCCTCCATCAACTGCACGGAAACGGAAATCGAGCAGGTGGCCGTCAACCTGCTGCGCAACGCGGCCCAGGCCATGGCCGCCGCCGACCCGCCCGTGGAGGCCCCGCGCATCGACATCGACGTTTCCGCCATGCCGGGCGGGGTGCGCATCGTCATGGCCGACAACGGCCCCGGCATGCCGCCCGAGGTGCAGCGCCGGGCCTTCGAGCCGTTCTACACCACCAAGGCGCCGGGGGTGGGCACCGGCCTCGGCCTGTCCGTCTCGTACTTCATCGTCACCAAGGGGCACGGCGGCCGGATGGAGGTGGAATCCGAGCCGGGCAAGGGCACCCGCTTCATCATCGAACTGCCCGTGGACCCCGCCCCCGCCAACGGGAGGAACCCGCAATGAGCGTGCTGGTCGTCGACGACGAGGAAGGGCTGCGGCGCTCGCTGTGCGCCTTCCTCGAGGACATGGACTACGGAACGCTGGAGGCCGCCGACGGCCGCCAGGGGCTGAAGATGCTGGAGGCCGGCCTGCCCGGCGTCGAGGCGGCCATCGTGGACCTGAACATGCCGGTCATGGACGGGTACGCCTTCCTGGCCCACGCCCGCGAACTGGCCCCCGACCTGCCCACCATCGTGCTGTCCGGCGTGGGCGTGGTGGAGGACGCCGTGCGGGCCATGCGCGCCGGAGCGTGGGATTTCATCACCAAGCCCCTGCACGATTTCAACATCCTGCAACTGACCCTGGGCAAGGTGCTGGAACGGGCCCGCCTGCTGCGCGAAAACCGCGCCTACCAGCAGCGGCTGGAGTCCATGGTGTGCGAGCGTACCGCAGAGATCGAGCGCACCCGCCGCCAGATCATCCAGCGGCTCAGCCGGGCCGCCGAATACAAGGACAACGAGACCGGCATGCACGTCATCCGGGTGGGCGAGATCAGCGCGCTGCTGGGCCGTGCGCTGGGCCTGCCGGAAGACCGCTGCGACATGCTGCGCCAGTGCGCGCCGCTGCACGACGTGGGCAAGATCGGCATTCCGGACAGCATCCTGCTGAAGCCCGGCTCGCTGGAGGCCGGAGAATGGGACCTGATGCGCCGCCACTGCGCCTTCGGGTGCGAACTGCTTGGCCCGCTGGACCGGGACGAGGCGCGCGCCTCGTGCGCGTCGCACCTGGCCGCCCGCGAAGAGGACGGGAACCCCTTCCTGGCCCTGGCCCGCACCCTGGCCCTGCTGCACCACGAACGCTGGGACGGCACGGGCTACCCCTTCGGCCTGCCGGGCCGCGACGTGCCCATGGAGGCGCGCATCGTGTCGCTGGTGGACGTGTACGACGCCCTGCGCAGCGAGCGCCCCTACAAGCGCTGTTTCACGCGCGACGAATGCCGCGACACCATCGTGGCGGGTTCCGGCACCCAGTTCGACCCGGCCGTGGTGCAGGTCTTCCTGGACAACCTGGACGCAATAGAGGCCATCCGCGAGCGCTGGGCGGGCTGACGGCGGGCGGGGGCGGCTTGCCAGACGGACCGCGTCGCGCTACAGGCACGCCCACGCCGCGCTCCACGGGCTGACCGCCCGCCGCCCCCCTTTCCCGAACCCCCTCGGACACGGACATGACCGCCACCCCACTCGCCGACCGCACCATCTACATCGCCGCCGCCGGGTTCACGGACGACCTGGTCCACGAACTGGAAAACCTGCACGGCGCGCGCGTGCTGGACGTGCGCGGACGGCTGGTGGCGGCGCAGGGGCCGCCCCGCCCGGCGGCATGGGCGCAGAACATCTGGCTGGAGCCGGTGTCCATCCCCGTGGCCTCCATCGGCGACGCGGCCCGCAAGCTGAAGGCCATCCAGCGCAACTGGCACCTGCACGCCACCGGCCATCACCGCCGGGCCGCGCTGATCCAGGAGCAGCTGCCCCGCGTGGCCGCCCGGCCCCTGGCGTTCGGCGATGCGCCGCCCACGGCGCCGCTGGGCTCATGGACCCTGTGGGAGCTAGACCTGGTGCTGGCATCCGCCCGGTGCTCCAGCCCCTTCCCCGACGGCGAACCGCGCTTCGAGGAAAACCGCACCGTGCCCCCCACCCGCGCCTACCTGAAGCTGTGGGAACTGTTCACGCTGCTCAGCAGGCGGCCCGGCCCCGGCGAACTGTGCCTGGACCTGGGCAGTTGCCCCGGCGGATGGACCTGGGTGCTGGCGGAACTGGGGGCGCGGGTGTTCAGCGTGGACAAGGCGGATATCGCCCCGCACATCGCCGCCCACCCCAACGTGAACTTCTGCACGGGCAGCGCCTTCGGCCTGGACCCGCGCCACGCCGGAGCCGTGGACTGGCTGTTCTCCGACGTGATCTGCTACCCCGACCGGCTGCTGGCCACCGTGGGCCGCTGGCTGGAACTGGGGCAGTGCCGCAACTTCGTGTGCACCCTGAAGTTCCAGGCCGAAACGGACCACGCCACGGCGCGCGCCTTCGCGGCGGTGCCGGGGTCGCGCCTGCTGCACCTGGCCCACAACAAGCACGAGCTGACCTGGGTGCTGCTGCGCGACTGACATGGCCGTTGCCGCGCCTCCTCCGCCTTCCCGCCGCCACGAATGAGACCGGGGCGGAACCGTCTGCTGCGAAGGTTCCGCCCCGGACTGCGAGGGGAATGGGCGTATGCTGTCGTGGAACATTGGCGGCGGGTGTCCGCCGGCCGCGGGGCTGCCCGGCAAAATTTTTCCGCCAGCTACCGAGTTACCGCGCCCTAAATTAGGATTTTCGTTCGTTGGCAAGGAAAACGAGCCTGCCATGAGGGAGTATACTCTTATCGTATTCGGCCGATATGGCAGGTGAAGTTTGACGAAGCCAACGGGCGAAAAGACAATTTAGGCCCTCATTGCGCCGCGCGGCGCTCCAGCACCTGCTCGAACGCGGTCTCGATGCGCTCCAGCAATTCCTCCACCGGGCAGGGTTTGAGCAGATAGTCGCTGGCCCCGGCCCGCATGGCGTCCAGGGCGATATCCGTGTAGGCGTGCCCGCTCAGGATGATCACCGCCGGGTCCTCGCCGCCGGCCTTGCGGATCTCGCGCAGCACGTCGCGGCCGTCCATGTCCCCCAGCTGGATGTCCAGGATCACCACGTCCACCGTCTCGCGGGCCAGCCATTCCAGGGCGGCCCGGCCGCTGGCCACGCCCTCGATGGCCACCCCGCGCTTGCGCATGCGGCGCAGCAGCGCGTCACGAAAGCCGTCCTCGTCGTCCACCAGCAGGATGCGGCAGCTTTTCAGCAATTCCGGGCAGTCCATGTTCCCCCTCCTGTCCACCTGGCCCGTCTGGCCCAGCCCCGTCAGACCAGACCCGTCTGGCCCAGCCCCGTCAGGCGCGGCGCGTTTCCGCCGGCCCGGCCACCATGTCGGGCAGGGTCACCACATCGCCGGGCTGCACGTTCAGGCCATGCGGTATGCGGGCCACGCAATCGCGCGCCGTGCATTCCACCACCCGCGCCTCGCCCACGGGGGTGCCGTCCGGGCGGCTGATGCGGCAGCGCATGCCGGGGCTGGCCCCGTGCTGCACGCCAAGGCCGAAGGTGACGTCCTTGCCGCCGCCGTCCGGCGCGGGCAGCAGCTTGTAGATCTCGGCGCTGCGCTCGGCCAGCAGCGCCCGGCTCCAGGCCCGGCCCAGCATGAAGTTGCCGAAGCCCGCCAGCAGGGCGAAGGGCAGCACCAGCGCGGACAGGCTGAAGGCGCTGACGCCGAACCAGCGGGTGAGCCGTTCCGGAGAGTTGGCCTTCATGGTGGCCTCGTCGGGCCAGACCACCACCGCGAAGATCAGCGTGGGGTTCTGCTTTTCGCCGTACTTGTCATGCACGCGGATGACGTATTCGCCGGAGGCGGGGCTGGTCCCCACCTTGATGGCGCCGCGCCACATCTTTCCGCCCAGCCAGTAGCCGGAATAGATTTCGTAGGGAACGAGGCGCACCTGCCTGTCGTCGGTGCCGCCCTCGATGACCATGTCCTCGATGGTTTCGGTCTGGGGCGGCAGCGGCCCGCTGACCGGGTATTCGCCGCCGGGCAGCGCGTCGGTGCGGTTGAAGCCCTGCTGCATCCTGCCCACCAGCCCGTCCACCAGGCTGAGCGCGCAGACCAGCAGAAGCAGCAGCGCCACCCGCCCGGAACGCCGGTGCAGGCGCGCCAGATGCACCGATCTGGTCACGCGCGGCCCCTGGCGCGCAGCCAGCGCTTGGCGCACCAGCCCAGCACCAGCGACGGCCCCAGCACCGCGAAGAAGGTCTTGAAGAACACCGGGGTGAATTCGTCCGGCACGAACGAGGCGCGGTACATGCCCGCGCACACCGCCGCGATGGCCAGCAGGTTCATGGTCAGCACCAGCAGCTTGTGGGCCACGGTGGTTGCGAAATCCATCTGGTCTTCCACGGTGTCGCTCCTTGTCTGTTGTCCTCGGGCTTCTTCCGCCCGTTCCGGCCCGCCAGGCCGTATACGGGGCATGGCGGGGCGGAAGGGGGGGAAGGGGCGGGGCCGTCGCCGGCCCCGCCGCCGTCTGTCTACTTCTTGAAGATGTCGGTCCTGGAGATGTTCATGAAGCGCAGGGATACGCCCTCGGCCTTGTAGTACACGCGCACTTCGTCGCCGGCATCCCAGGTGGAATCGGGCAGTGCGAAGTATTCGTCAGGCATCGAGATGGTGCACAGCATCTTCTGGCGGCCCGAGTAGATGGTCACGGTCTTCTTGTCGCGGTCCACCATGGGGAACTTCTTCGCGGATTCCGTGGCCTTGTCGTACACCAGCGGATGGTTGCGGTCGATGTTCTCCTGCAGGTCCACCATCTTGAACGCGATGTCTTCGAACGCCTGGGTCTTGGTGTTGAAGATGCGGATGATGTTGGCCTTGGTGTCCAGCTTCATGCGCTGCCCGGCCCTGGGCTCGGGGCCCATTTCGGCGGGGTCGGTGGGCAGCTTGTAGGTGTGGGGGGGCAGGATGGAGTAGTCCGGGTTCAGCGGCTCCATGGCCTTGTCCTGGATCAGGGTGACGGTTTTCGCGTTCTTGTCGTATGCGATCACCCGGCCCTGGTCCACCTTGCCGTATTCACCGCAGCCCACGAGGCCGAGGGGCAGCGCCACGACGAGCAGCATCAGCAGAAAGCGTCTCATATGTTTTCTCCTTCTCTCGTGCGCGGCGCGGCTAGGCGGCCTTCTTGCGGGCCAGTTCCATCTTCACGCCCTGGATCATGCGGATGAAGATGTACAGCGACATGCAGGACACCAGGCCCAGCACCAGCACGGTGGCGGCGGTGTCCAGCGCGCTCCTGAACTGGGGAAGCCAGGGCTGCACGAGCTTCATCAGGATGGAGATGGCGCAGCCGACCACGGCGAGGCCGAAGGCGATGCGGATGCCGTAACCCTTGATGTACTTGGTGGCGACCGCGCCCACCTGCGCGCCCACGGAGGCGCCCACCAGCATGATCATGGCGGCCACCAGTTCGGTGCGGCCCTTGTAGGTGTAGGTGGCGGCGCCGTACAGGCCGGAGATCATGACTTCGAACAGGTCGGTGCCGACGGCCACGTGGGTCGGGCAGCCGATGAGGTAGATCAGGGCGGGCATGCGGATGAGACCGCCGCCGATGCCCAGGATGCCCGCCAGCCAGCCGGTGGCGAAGCTGACGATGATGGGCAGCCACGCGGAGCAGTAGATGCCGGCTTCGTGCAGGTGCACCATGGGGGGAATCTTGATCTTGTGCAGGGCCTTGTGCCATTCGACGCCGGTGGCCCCGGCTTCCAGCTTTTCACCGCGTGCGGCGGCCTGGCGTTCCTTCTCGCGGCGCTTGGCCACGTCGTGGAAGACCATCCACGCGATCAGGGTCAGCAGGGCGATGTAGATCCAGCGCACGACCTTTTCGACGTTGCCCACGCGCTCGAGCCACATGACCATCTGGGCCCCCACTTCGAAGCCCACGACGGTGCCCACCAGCATGATCATCCCCAGCTTGTAGTCCACGTTGCCGAACTTGCCGTGGCGCATGGTGGAGATGAGCGACTTGCCCGCCATGTGGGCGATGTCCGTCCCGATGGCGAAGGCCATGGGGAAGCCGAGGATGTTCAGGCCGGGGGTCACCATCCACGCGCCGCCCATGCCGAAGAAGCCGCCGATGATGCCGACGCCCACGCCGAGAATGATCAGGCCGGGCCAGAAGATCTTAACGCCCGCGATGGGCATGAGGATATAGAGCCATTCCATCGTTATTCTCCTTTGGTGCGGGCGCGGCCTAATGCTCGGCCAGTTCGCGGGACTTCAGGTCGATGCCGATCCAGTTCATCACGATGTCGGCAAGCACGCCGAAGATCACGCCGACCAGCGGAATCAGGATGATGGTCAGCACCGTGAACTGCACGTGGCTTTCGTTGTACAGGTTCGCCCACCAGGCCATGACCCCGTCCAGCTTGCGGGTGTCGGCCACGATGACCACGGGAGCGCCGCCACCGCCTGCGGCCAGCGCCAGGCCGGGAATGGCCAGCACGAACGTCAGCAGCGACATGAACAGCGTCTTGATCCTTCTCATGTGCATCCTCCAGGTTGCGGGCAGCCCCTGCCGCCCTTTTCGGCTGCCGCCTCCGGCCCGTCCTCGCCTTTCGCGATCCCGTCCGGCGTCGGAGCCCGCCTTTCCGTCCACCCGCACCCCCCCTTGGAGTGCGGTTTTGGTCCTGTACATTGCGCGGTTCTCTTCGCGCGACCCGGAGAAAGCAAGTCGCATGCCAAAATTTTTAATACACTATTTTTATTTATGTAATCTCCTTTCGCGCAAGATGCGCTTGCATGATTGCGCAAAACATTGTACATAATTTCTCAAGCAACCGCGCCCGTGAACGGCCCGCTTTCGTCTGCCTTTCCCCCCGCCGCATGCTGTTGCAGAAGAGGAGGGAAACGCTCATAAGCGAAGGTGTACGCGCTCATGCCAATGCAGCGCGACAGGCACCGGCGCGCCCTCCACCCCGGCAAGCGGACGTTGGCGCGCACTCGCGCGCGAGCCGCACCGCCAGACGGCGGGACCGGGGCGCACGGGACCGGCGCGCACGGACCCGGCGCGCACGCGCGTTGCCCACCACGGCCAGACCGCAGCGCCCCCGCGCGCCGCGTTTCCGGATACGGGCGGTACACCGCCCCGCACCCACGCAGGGAGAAGGCATGCGCTACTATCGGCCGCCGCTGTTCGGCACGCTGTTCCGGCTGGAAGGCAATTTCTCGGAATGGAGCATCGCCAAGCGGCTGCTGTTCGCCGCGCTGCCCGCGTTCATGCTGCTGCTGGTCATCAGCGGGGTCATCTCCCACCGCATCTCCCAGAACTTCCTGCACGACGCGCTGGGGCGCAGTTCGCTGCTGGCCACGCTGGCGCAGGCCCACGAGATGGAGCAGGTGCTCCAGCAGGCCCGGCGCGAGTTGCTCTACCTCGCCCGCACCGACATCTCGGCCGCCTCGCTGGCCCACCACCTGCGCACCCGCGCCGAAACCATGGGCACCCTGTACCGCGAGATAGCCTACCAGGGCTCCACCCCCGACAACCGCATGGTGCTGCTGAACACCGGGCGCGACGTGTGGATGGTGCCGCTGGAACAGGCCCTGGCCACCCGGTTCGGCCCGCTGACCCGCCAGAACACGCAGGAGCCCAAGCCCGGCTTCGTGCGCATTTCCGCCCCCACCGAGGTGGTCTACCCCTCCGTGCCCTCTGCGGGCACGGTGCAGGGGCTGTCCATGCACGTGCTGCGCCTGACCACCCCGGTGATCGACGCCGCGGGCAACCAGACCGGGCTGCTCACCCTTTCGGTGGACATGCTGGCCATGCGCAACGTGCTGTCGGTGTACGCATCGCGCCGTTCGCCGCTGTACATCTTTCCGGAAGAGACGGAGAAGCACCGCAGCTTCTTCTTCGACGCGCACGGCTGGATCCTGTTCCAGTCGGAGTCGCCCGAGCATCCCAACCTGGACCTTTCCACCGACACCGTGCGCTCGGGCATGCGCGGCGACTTCGGCCGCCCCGGCTTCGAGGCGGCCTTCCGCCCCAGTCCCGAGCAGGAGCGCTACTGGGGCATGGTCACGGAGGTCCAGTCCGGCAATTCCGGCCAGAACCGCCTGGGCGCCATGCTGGAAGACCCCTCGCCCCTGAACCGCGCCTTCTACATCAGCTACGCGCCGGTCACCTTCAGCGAAGGGCCGGGCGCCAGCACCGTAGTGGTGGGCGGCATCGCCTACACCGACACCAGCTTCCTGGCCATGGCCGCGTCGTACAAGCTGTACGGCGCGCTGTTCGTGTTCGGGCTGTGCTCCAGCGCCGCGGCGGCGTTCATCTTGGGCATGCTGGGGCGCGGCATCGCCGGGCCGCTGCACCGCATCGCGGAAGAGGCCAGCGGCAAGCTGGAATCGGGCGACCTTTCACCCATCGAACTGGGCCGGGTGCACCCCGAGGCCGAGGCCCTGCGCCAGACCACCAACGACCTGTTCGTCGCCCTGCGGGCGCGCAACGAGGAATTGCGTCTGCGCGAGGAGCACATCCAGTCCACCCGGCGGCGGCAGCGGGTATGCCTGGACACGGAAATCGCGCAACAGCAGCCGCAGAGCCAGCTTTCGCCGCAGGACACCATGCCCGGCATCGTGGGCACCAGCGAATCGGTGCGCGGCCTGCGCGGCCTGATCCGCAAGGCCTCCGGCGTGGAGGCCGACGTGCTGATCATCGGCGAGACGGGCACCGGCAAGGAACTGGCGGCCGAGGCCATCCACATGACCAGCGACCGCGCCGAGGGACCGTTCATTTCCATCAATTGCGGCGCGCTGGACGAAAACCTGCTGCTGGACGCCCTGTTCGGGCACGTCAAGGGCGCCTTTTCCGAGGCGCGGGGCGAGCGCAAGGGGGCCTTCGTGGCGGCCGACGGCGGCACGCTGCACCTCGACGAGATCGGCAACGCCTCGCCCAAGGTGCAGCAGGCCCTGCTGCGCGCCCTGTCGGTGCGGCGCATCCGCCCGCTGGGCAGCGACGACGAGCTTCCCTTCGATGCGCGCATCATCGCGGCCACCAACGTGGACCTGAAGGAATGCGCGCGCCAGGGCACCTTCCGCGAAGACCTGTACTACCGGCTGGCGGTGATCACCATCAACACGCCACCCCTGCGCGACCGGCGCGAGGACATCCCCGCCCTGGCCGACTATTTCCTGAAGCAGGCCGCGCAAACCCTGAAGCGCCCGGCCATGGGCCTGTCGCGCGGGGCGCTGGAAAAGCTGCTGGCCTACGACTGGCCGGGCAACGTGCGCGAGGTGAAGAACTGCATCACCCGCGCCGTGGCCTTTGCCGAAGGGGACACCCTGTACGCCGAAGACCTGCGCTTCGGCGCGGAACTGGACCCCACCCTGTCGCACGGGGCGCTGCTGCCGCCCTCCCCGGCCCTTTCCGGCATGGGCCAGCCGGGCGCGCCCGGCGCGCCGCCGCAGGGCTACGGGCAGCCTTCCCCCCATGCGCCCCTCCACCCCAATGACGGAGCCGCCTACGGGGCGGGCTACGGCCCCTCGGGCATGCCGGGCGGAGGCGTCGTGGCCGCGCCCTCGGGAGCCACCGTGTACGACCCGGTCAGCGGGCGCATCGTGGCGGCCGGGGGAGGCGGCGGCGGGCCGGACTGGTCGGACGTGTCGGGCCTGCGTGGCGGACACGGCGGACACGGCGGACACGGTGGACAGGGCCGGGGTGACCAGAATGACCGGGGCGACCGGGCCGGGATGCCCCCCGGCAACGGCCGCCACCCGCGCGCCGGGACCGACACATCTTCCGTGCCGCCCCTGTCCACCCTGAACCCGCGCCAGCGCGCCGCGTGGGAGTTCATCAGCCGCAACGGCGGCATCACCCGCACCCAGTACCAGGACATCGTGGGCAACGAGATACCCGTGCGCACGGCGCAGTACGACTTGCAAGACATGGTTCGCAAGGGCTTCATCCGCAAGGTGGGCAAGGGCCCGGCCACCCGGTACGTGCTGACCGACGGCGTTGCGGCGACGCCGTCCCGGAGGTGACCCATGCTGGCCGCGCCGCCGCCCGTCTCGCTGCTGGACCGCCTGCGCTCGCTGTTCGGCCGCAGGCGCGCCGTGGACGCCGAATCGCGCGAGCGGGTCATGCGGGTGTTCCGCGCCCGCTACGCCCACTTCAAGGACCTGCTGGACTCCAACGCGGAACTGGCCCGCATCCTCGCGGACATTGACGAGAAGATCGCGGGCTGCACCCTGTTCGGGGCCACGTGGCTGCGCTCGCAGGCCACGCGGGCGGTGTTCCACGCCATGCGCATGGTCACCGGGCTCAACGCCATCTCCAATGACGCCTACCCCGCCCTGCCCGGCGTGGTGGAGCGCATCAACGCGGAAATCACCGGCCTGCTGGAAAGCCGCCCCCAGGCCACGGTGGACGCCTACGCCCTGCCCTTCGCCGAGATCAACGGCGACATGGTGGACTGGGTGGGCGGCAAGTGCGCCAACCTTGGCGAACTGACCTCGCGGGTGGGGGTTCCCGTGCCGCGCGGTTTCGCCATAACCACGCGCGCCTATTACGCCTTCATGGAGCATGACGGGCTGATGGGCGAGATACGCAAGCGCCTGCGCGAAGTGGACCCGCAGGACCCGGAAAGCGTGCTGGACGTGGCCGAGGACATCCAGGACCTGTTCGCCGCCGCCACCGTGCCGCCCGACGTGGCAGACGCCCTGCGCGCCGCCTGCGACGCGGCGTTCGGCCCCGCCGATACGGACGAAACGGGCGGCCCGGGCGGCCCGGAAAGCGGCGGCGCCCCGCTGCGCCTGGCCGTGCGGTCCAGCGCCCTTAGCGAGGACAGCCACGTGTCCTTCGCCGGGCAGTACCTTTCGGTGCTCAACGTGCCCCGCGACGGCGTGGTGGACGCGTGGAAGCGGGTGGTGGCCAGCCTGTTCATGCCCCAGGCCATCGTGTACCGCCTGCACCAGGGCATCACCCTGGACGCCAGCGCCATGGCCGTGGCCTGCATGGAAATGGTGGATTCCGTGGCCGCCGGGGTGCTGTTCACCCGCCATCCCGTGGACCTGCTGTCCGATTCCATGGTCATCAACGCCGCGTGGGGGCTGGGCGCGGCCGTGGTGGACGGCGAAATGGAGCCGGACACCTGGCTGTTCAGCCGCGAGGACGCCCCCCACCCGGTATCGCGCCATATCGTCTGCAAGGCGCACCGCCTGGCTCCCGGCGACGATGGCCGCCTGCGCGAGGAGGACGTGCCCGAACCCCAGCGCGAGGCTCCCTGCCTGACCGACACCCAGGCCGCCGAACTGGCCCGCATCGGCATGCGGGTGGAGGCGCACTACGGGGTGCCCCAGGACGTGGAATGGGCGCTGGACCCGTCCGGACGGCTGCTGCTGCTCCAGGCCCGCCCGCTGACCACCACCCCGCGCGGCGACGCGCGCACCACGCCGCTCATGGAGGGCTACCCCCTGCTGCTGCACGGCGGCGAACCCGCCTGCCCCGGCGTGGGCTGCGGCCCCGTGCTGCAACCCAGGGACGCGGAAGAACTGGCCCTGTTCCCCGAGGGCGGCATCCTGGTGGCCATGCATTCCTCGCCGTCGTACGTGCTGGTCATGCAACGCGCCCAGGCCATCGTGGCCGAGGCGGGCAGCATCACCGGGCACATGGCCTCGCTGGCGCGGGAATTCGGGGTGCCCACCATCGTCAACGCGCCGGGGGCCATGGCCGCGCTGCGCGTGGGCATGGAGGTGACCGTGGACGCCTTTTCCTGCCGGGTCTACCAAGGCCGGGTGGAGGAACTCCTGCCCCTGCGCGAGGAACGCGCCGTGTGCCTGCGCGACACGCCCATCCACAACCTGCTCAAGCAGGTGGCCGCGCTTGTCTCGCCCCTGAACCTGCACGACCCCAAGTCGGACGATTTCACCCCCGCCGCCTGCCGCACCATCCACGACGTGATGCGCTTCGTGCACGAACTGTCCTATGCCCACATGTTCCGGCTGTCGGACACGGTGTCCGACGCCGGGGCCGTGGCCGTGGAGATGAAGGCCCCGGTGCCGCTGGACCTGCACGTCATCGACCTTGGCGGCGGCCTGACCGACGTGGACGGCCCCTACGCGTGGCCGGAACAGGTGGTCTCCGCACCGTTCAAGGCGCTGCTGGACGGCATGCTGGACCCGGCGGTGCACCAGCGCGGCCCGCGCCCGGTGGACATGAGCGGCTTCCTGTCGGTCATGAGCCGCCACATGATCGAGCCGCCCACCATGCACGGCCAGCGCTTCGGCGACCGCAGCTACGCCCTGGTCTCCGACAAGTACCTGAATTTCAGTTCGCGCGTGGGCTACCACTACGGGGTGCTGGACGCTTACTGCGGCCAGACCATGAACAAGAACTACATCACCTTCCAGTTCAAGGGCGGCGCGGCGGACGAAACGCGCAAGAACCGCCGGGTGCGCTGCATCGGCATAATCCTGGAATCCATCGGTTTCCAGGTGGAGGTGCGGGGCGACATGGTCACCGCCCGCTTCCAGAAGTTCGCGGCCCCGCAGATCGCCGAACGGCTGGTGCAACTGGGGCGGCTGCTCATCGTCACCCGCCAGTTGGACATGCTGATGGTGGACGAGGCGGCGGTGCAACGCTTCGCGGAAAATTTCCTGAACGGCCACTATCATTAGCCGCAGCCGCCCCCGGACAATCACGCAAAGCGCAAACAGCGCGACAAATCCTGCGCGAAGCGCTTGCACAAAACAGAGTATCCCCGATATTCGCCTGGAATATCGGGGATACTCTGTTTGCACATCCTGTCATGACGCGCAAGTTCCGTGCGGCGCACGCACGAAAAAAATATGGCCGGGGTTATTCCTCCTCGCCAGCGGACAGCCCGGCCCGGATGCGCCGGACGAGCCCGGTGGTGGAAAAGCCGGGCAGCAGGGGCAGGCTGAGCACCCGCCCACCACGGGCCTGCACCACGTCGCGCCCCACGATGCGGTCCACGGACCAGTCGCCGCCCTTGACCAGCACGTCGGGCTGGATTTCCGCGATGAGCGCGTGAGGAGTGTCCTCGTCGAACTCCACCACGTAGTCCACGCTGGCCAGATGGGCCAGCACGTAGGCCCGCACCGCGAAGGGGTTCACCGGACGGTCCGCGCCCTTGCCCTGCCGCCGCACCGACGCGTCGGAATTCAGGCCCAGCACCAGCAGATCGCCCTCGGCGCGGGCGCGGGCCAGCAGGTCCACGTGGCCGGGGTGCAGGATGTCGTAGCAGCCGTTGGTGAACACCACCCGCTGCCCGGCGGCGCGACGAGGGGCCAGCAGGCCCGGCAGATCGGCGCGGGACACCACGGCGGGGTGGCTCAGATCGAGGTTGGCCGGGCCGGAATGGTTGGCGTCCATGAAAGGCTCCGGATGGCCCGCCGGGCATGTGCCAGGCATGTGCCGGACATCTGCCGGACGGGCATTGGACATTCGTTGCACATTGCAGCCACGGGTCCCCATGGCGGGACCATGGGGGCCCGTGGCCGCATTCCGCCCGAAAACGCGGACCGAACCCGCTACCCCTTCATGCGCAGTGCCGCGCAATCGCCGAACAGCACCAGCTCCGCCCAGTCGTAGGCGAAGTCCAGCCGGGCCTCCTCGTCGTCCAGCACCAGTTGCTGCCGGTCGGCGGGCATGTCCAGCCGGTCGAACAATCGCACGCCCCGGATGAAATCGGCGAACCGGTCCAACTGGTAGCAGGCCAGCAACACCATGGTGGCCTGTTTGGGGCTGATGGCCGCGCCCTGCCGCTTGCAGCGCGCCATGAGGCGCATGTAGCGGTCGTTGGAGGCGTTGTACGGTTCCAGCCCCTGGTCGGCAAGCCATGTGGCGCTGGACCACTGGCCGGACTCGTCGAAGCCCCTGCAATGCTCCTCGCGCACCACGAAGAACTGCTCCACCACGTTGCCCTGCCCGTCCTCCTTGGTGGCCCGCCCCAGCGGATAGGTGCGGCAGGCCCCGGAACGGTCGGGGTACACGGTGCACCCGGCGTCGCTGACGAAGGGGCACAGCTTCAGCGGGTGGTCGCTCATGCGCAGGAACAGGGCGGGAAACCCGGTGTCCGGGTACTGGCCCACGCGGGCATGGGTGTTGATGAATTCCTCGCTGCCCATGCCCAGGTTGCGGCGCAGCCGCAGCACGTCGTACGGCGTGAGCGGCATGTTCAGGTCGGAACAGCAGGCGTTGAAGCAGCGCACGCCGGGATGGCAGGCGAAGCGGAAGGTCTCGCCGTCATGCAGCTCCGGCAGGCTTTCCAGAAATGCCTGCGTCTCGTCGCCCTGCGCGGCTTCCGCCCCTGGCGCGCCGCAGCCGCCACAGTTGTTCGTCTCGCCGGTCATCGTCGCCTCGCTTGGCAGTGCGTCGGATGTCCGGCGCGGTCATCTTTTGAATTCGAGAGAGCAGAGGCACACCCATCGTGATCAATGGGATTCAGCCATCATCCTCTATGGCGGCAACAGGCGGTGCCGCCACAGGAGGGCATTTTGTTCTCTGCCAAGGAGGAACGCCTTTGGATGAAGGGAGTGTACTCTTATCGTACTCGACCGGAATCCAAAGACGTTCCGACGCAGGCAGAGGGCAAAAGGCACCTTGTGGCGGTGCCGCCTAGAAGTTGATGCGGCCGCGCACGCCGTCCATGATCCTCGCCGCTTCGGCGCGGGCGCGGGCGTCCCCGGCCTCCAGGATGTCCTGGATGCCCTTGGGGTTGGCCAGCAGCGCGGCGCGGCGCTCGTGCAGCGGCCCCAGGAACGCGCCCAGGTTTTCGAGGAAGATCTTCTTGCAGTCCACGCAGCCCAGCGAGGCGGAGGTGCAGCCCTGGCGGATTTCGGCCTGCTGTTCCGGGGTGGCCATCAGTTCGTGGTAGGGGAACAGGTTGCACACGTCGGGGTTGCCGGGGTCGCTCTTGCGCAGGCGGTTGGTGTCGGTGAACATGCCGCGCACCTTGGGGGCGATTTCCTCCATGGTGTCGCGCAGGTAGATGGCGTTGCCATAGCTCTTGGACATCTTGCGGCCGTCCAGGCCGGGACACTTGGCCGCCGGGGTCAGGCGCGCCTCGGGCTCGGGGAAGTATTCGCCGTACAGGAAGTTGAAGCGGCGCGCGATCTCGCGGGTCAGTTCAAGGTGCGGCAACTGGTCCTGGCCCACGGGCACCCACTTGGGGTGGTAGATCAGGATGTCGGAGGCCATCAGCACCGGGTAGCCCAGGAACCCGTAGTTGCCCAGGTCCTTGTTGACCACTTCCTGCTTCTGTTCCTTGTAGGTGGGATTGCGTTCCAGCCAGCTCACCGGGGTGATCATGGACAGGATGAGGTGCAGTTCCGCGTGTTCCTTGATGTGCGACTGCTGGAACATCACGCACTTTTCCGGGTCCAGACCGGCGGCCACCCAGTCGGTGACCAGTTCGGGCACGAAATCCCGGATGCGCGAAGGATCGGCGTAGTCGCTGGTCAGGGCGTGCCAGTCGGCCACGAAGAAGAACGCCTCCATCTCGTGCTGCATCTCGACCCAGTTCTTCAGCACGCCGAAGTAGTGGCCGAGATGCAACGGCCCGGTGGGCCGCATGCCGGAAACGGTGCGCTTGTCGGGGGTGGTCATGATCTGTCGTTCCTCCGGGAGGGGATGGGATGTCGTAGCGCGGCGAAGGCGGGCGGGGCTATTCAAGCCCCACGAGCCACAGGGTGAATTCCAGCGAATTCTGCACCAGCGGGGACAGGATCGGGAACAGCATGCCCGTGGCCAGCAGCACCACCAGCACGATGAGCCCGTAGCGCTCCATCTTCTGGTAATGCCAGCTGATGGAACGCGGCAGGACGCCCGCGAGGATGCTGCCGCCGTCCAGCGGCGGAATGGGCAGCAGGTTGAACCATGCCAGCATGAAGTTCACCTTTATGCCCACGAAGAACATGTACAGGAAAAAGTCGTACACGCCGTGGCCGCCCCAGAGCGTGACGGGCATGGCCAGCGTGAGCAGCCGCAGGCACAGGGCGAACCCTAGCGCCACCAGCATGTTGGTGAGCGGGCCGGCCACGGAAACCAGCGCCATGTCGCGCCGGATGGAGCGGAAATAGCGGGGGTTCACGGGAACGGGCTTGGCCCAGCCGAGGATGAAGGGGCTGGTCAGGGCGGTGAACACGAACAGCAGCGAGCCCATCACGTCCAGATGCGGCAGCGGGTTCAGGGTCAGCCTGCCCAGCATCTTGGCGGTGGGGTCGCCGCGTTTCCACGCGGCCCAGCCGTGCGCCACTTCGTGGCAGACCATGCCGAGCAGCATGGGCACGAAGGCGGCGGCCAGCAGCTTTACTTTGGCGGCGATGTCGGTTTCGAACATGACCCCAGCGGCTACCACGAAGGCGGGGGCAGGGCAAGGGGCGCATGGCCGCGCGGGCCTTGCGCCCCTTGCGCCAGTCGCGCCAGTTGCGTCAGTCGCGCGCGGGCTACACCGCCGCGCCGCGCCCCAAGGCCCGCTCGATGGCGCAGACCAGCTCTTCCATCTCGCAGGGCTTCAGCAGATATCCGGCCGCGCCAAGGCGCATGCCCTCGCGGGCCTCTTCGGCCCCACCATGGCCGGTCAGCATGATCACGGCCATTTCCGGGGCCATGCGCCGCACCACGCGCAACAGTTCGAAGCCGTCCATGTCGTCCATCTTCAGGTCGAACACCGCCGCGTCGTAGGTGGCGCCCCGCAGGGCGCGCAGGGCGTCCGTGCCGCTGCCCGCCGTGTCCACCACGTAGCCGCGCCGGGCAAGGCGCTTCTGCATCACCCGGATGAAGCCCGCCTCGTCGTCCACCAGCAGCAGCCGCACCGGCGTGGCGGAACCCTCCGGCCCGCCGCCCGGACCTGCTCCGGACGGCGCACCCGGCGGCGCGTGGGAGTGGGTCTCGCTCATGCACTATCCTCCGTGGCCCCGCTGCCGGAGGCCTTGTGGTTCGCGGCGGTCTGGACCATGGCGCGCGGCGCGGGGCAGAAGGCCGTGCGCTCCCCGCCCGCCAGCCGTCCGGCGCCCTGCGCGGCCTGCGCCGCATGCACCGCGGGGTCGTACGGCGGCAGCAGCACCTGGAAGGTGGTGCCCACCCCCACGATGCTGCTGACCTTTATCTCGCCGCCCATCTTGTTGACGATGCCGTAGCAGATGGACAGCCCGAGCCCCGTCCCCTTGCCCACCGGCTTGGTGGTGAAGAACGGGTCGTAGATGCGTTGCAGGATGGCTTCCGGCATGCCGGGGCCGGTGTCGGCCACGTTCACGGCCACCATGCCGCCGTCGCTCATCAGGGTGGCCACCTTCAGGGTGCCGCCGGAACCTTCCATGGCGTCGAAGGCGTTGTTGAACAGGTTCAGGAACACCTGCTGCAATTCGGAGGGCGAGGCGGCCACCGGCGGCAACCCCTCGGCAAGGGCCACCACCACGTGCACGCTGACGGTGCGCGCCTTCTGGCCGGAAAGCTCCACCATCTCGGTGACCATGGCGTTGATGTCCACCGCGTGCACCTCGCGGTCGGAGCGGCGGGCGAAGCTGAGCAGCTTGTGGGTGATGTCGCGGCAGCGCACACCCTGGGTGCGGATCTGCCGGGCGCTGTCGCCTATCTCGCGCACGGCGTCCTGCTCCTGCAATTCGCCCAGCACGTCCTCTATCCAGCCCGCCTCCTCCATCATGATGGCCACGGGGTTGTTGATCTCGTGGGCGATGCCCGCCGCCATCTCCCCCAGGGCGGACAGCTTGCCCGCCTCCACCACCTGGGCGTTGAGGGCGGCCATCTCGCGTTCCAGGCCGTCGATGCGCTCGATGATGCGCTGGGCCAGGAACATGCCCAGCACCAGCACCGCGATGGAGGCCAGCCCCAGCACCAGGAACAGGGTGCGCTGCGCCGCGTGCAGGCCCTGCAACGCCTCGCGCGAGGACTGCTGGAAGACCAGCACCCAGTCGCCGCCCTTCAGGCGCGACATGGCGTAGAGCATGTCGCCTTCCTCGAAGGCGCGCTCCTGCTCCATGCCCGCGATGCCGCCGCCGAACACCCGGCGGGCGAACTCCGCCAGTTGGGTGCCGTCGCCCGGCGCATGGCGGCCGCCGGAGGTCTGGAATTCCCCGCTGCGGTTGATGATGCAGGCCTGGCCGGTGGACCCCACGCGGATGTCCTCCACCAGCGAGACGAAGCTGGCGAAATCGATGGTGGAGCGCAGGATCCAGGACCTGCCGTCCACCTTCAGCTTCACGGCCACGATGAAATGGGGCGACTTGCGCACCCCCAGAAACACGTCGCTGACGAACACGTCGCGCGCGCCAGCCTGAAGGAACCAGTCCCCACGGGAATAGTCCGTGCCTTCCAGGCGGTGGGGTCCGGCGTACACCCGCTGGATGCCGCCATCGTCCACCATGCCGAGGTCCACGTACACCCCGCCGTAGGCGCTGCGCAGGGCTTCCAGCTTGCGGTTGAGGTTGGCCGGGTCCAGCAGGCCCGCGCCCTGCGCCTCCACCAGCATCTGCACGCTGGCCAGGCGTTCGTGCAGGAAGTCGTCGATCTTCTGGCTGTGTCGGTCGGCGATTTCGCGCGCCTGGCCGAAGACCATCTCGCGGAACGACACCCCCAGATGCAGGTTCATGACCCCCAGAATCAGCACCAGCGGCAGCACCGACGCCACCAGGATGCCCATGTAGATGAGCCGGTTCAGCGCGACGCGGCGGCCGACGGGGAACAGGGAGTCTGGCATGGGCACCTCTGTGGTTGGCGCGGGGCGGCGCGACGCACCGGGCCGCCGGATGCGCGGACGGCGCGATACAACACCCCGCCCGCGTCCGCCAGACGGTTGCCGGGCGCCTGGCGGGCCTGGGACGAAGGCTCAAAAACGGGGCGGGCCGCGCCGGACGGCACGGGCAGGCGCACGCGGCACGCAATCCGCGTGTCGGCCGCACGGCGCACGGCTATCGCGCAATATCGCGCAAGCCGGAGCCCGCCCCAAGGGACAAAAGCAAGGGGCATGCCACCTGCGCGAAGAATGGCGCGGACGCACCGCCACGGGCCAGCGCGGGGCGGGCCGGATAGGGCGGGACGGAGCGCGGAAAGAGAGGTGAAGCGTCAGGGGCGCTTTTCGATGGCGAGGGCCACCTTGGCCTTCAGTTCCGTGAGGTCCACGGACTTGACCACGTAGTAGTCCGCCACCACCGACTTCAGGTCGTGCTGGAAGGAATCGTAGGCGGTGGACAGGATGACCGGCAGGGTGGGGTCGCCCCGGCGGATTTCCTGCAACAGGTCCAGGCCGGAGATGTCCGGCCCCAGCTTGATGTCGAGCACCACCACCAGGGGCTTTTCGCGCGCCACCACGTCGAGGATGGGTTCGCGCCCGTCGGACACGGCCACGGTGTAGCCTTCGCTCTCCAGCTCTTCCTGGTACAGCATGCGGATGTGCTTTTCATCGTCCACGACAAGGATCTTCTTGGCCGACATGGTTCACCTCCGAAGGCTCGGAACGCTGGGGGAAGGGGCCTGCGGGACGCCGCGCCGCCACATTGGCGCGCGGGCGGCGTGCTGTCCCCGCACCTTTGCAGAGAATAGTACAGGCGCGCGATGAAGACAAGCAACCCGCCCCGGCGGCGCGGCATCTTCACGCGCGGGCGGGCTGCGCGTTCCCCCCGTCATTGCCGCCGGGCCGGGAGTACACGCCCTCCGGGCAGCCCCTGCCGCAAGGGCGCCGCACCTTGCCATCGGGGCGCAAACGGGTATGGTGCGCTTCCGGTACGCGGCCCGGGCGCCGCCGTGGAAAACGTTGCGGCCGCGCCCTTCCCCCGAACCTTCACCCGGAGACGGGACATGGAACACACCCCGGAAACCACACCCGGCGAACGCCGCGCGTTCGTCCCCCGCACCATCACGGTGCGCCTGCAACCCAAGGAACAGTTGCTGACCATGCCGCGCGAGAAGACCGTGCTGCAGGTGCTGCGCAAGCTGGGCATCCGCCCCGCCACGGCCATCGTCGTGCGCGACGGCGGCCTGCTCACCCCCGACCGCGAAGTGCTGCCGGATGATGAGTTGTTGATCCGCATCGTCACTTCAAGCGGATAACACGCGGCGCGCTTTCGCCCTCTGGCTGACCGACCCGAAGGGCGCGAAGCGTGGCCGTTGGCGAGTCCGCGAGCCATACGGCCATCGAGAGCAGCGCGTCAGGCTCGCTTTTGCTCCGGTCACGTACAACAAGAGCGCGATGCTGTCGCCATCCGTAGCACTCACGTTGTTCGTGCAACGGCTGCCGCACGCTCCCTCCGCAAAAACTTCGTCTTCCTTGCCAGAGAACGAAATCCCGCCGTTTGCGGCGATTTCCACTTCCCAGGCTGTGGCCGGCGCCTTTCAAGACAGGCACCGCACGCACCGCAACCCGAAAGGATCACCCGCCATGAAATGCAAACGCTGCAAGGAGACGGCCGTCGTCGCCCTGCCCAGCCACCATACCGGCTTCTGCGCCGAATGCTTCCTGCTGTTCTTCACCCGGCAGGTGGAGCGCGGCATCAAGGAACGCAAGCTGTTCACCCATGACGACCGCATCCTGGTCGCCCTTTCCGGCGGCAAGGATTCGCTGAGCCTGATGCTGGAGCTTTCGCGGCAGGGCTACGACGTCACCGGCCTGCACATCGACCTGGCCATTCCCGGCTCCTCTCCCGCCGCGCGCGGGGTGGTGGAGCGCTTCTGCCAAAAGCACGGACTGAACCTGATCGTGAAGGAAATGGGGGCCGAGGGCCTGGCCATTCCCGACGTGAAGGCCCGGCTGAACCGGCCGGTGTGCTCGGCGTGCGGCAAGGTCAAGCGCTACTTCTTCAACAAGACCGCGCTGGACGAAAACTTCACCGTGCTGGCCACCGGCCACAACCTGGACGACGAAATCGCCCGGCTGTTCAGCAACACCCTGCGCTGGGACGTGGCCTACCTGAGTGACCAGGGCCCGGACCTTGCCGCAGACGGCGGCTTCGCCCGCAAGGTCAAGCCCTTGTGGCGGCTGTCGGAATTCGAGACCGCCAACTACGCCTTCCTCATGGGCATCGAGCACCACTACGCGCCCTGCCCCTACTCCGGCGGGGCCAGCTTCACCTTCTACAAGAAGCTGTGGACCGACCTGGAAGAGGAAATGCCCGGCCGCAAGCTGGACTTCTACCAGGGCTTCCTGGAACGCGGCCGCCCGGTGTTCGCCCGCGCCGACAGCGAGGACGGCGTGGACCTGACCCCCTGCACCCGCTGCGGCTACCCCACCTCCAACGAGGTGTGCGGGGTGTGCCGCATCCGCGACGCCCTGCGCGACAAGGCGAATGGGGCGGGTGACGCAGTAATCGAAGGATAGGAAAGCATGCCGGGGGAGGGAGGCGACTCCCCCTCCCGGATGTTTCACCCCAACCCGCGCCGCCATGCCCAAGCCCTGTCCCGCCGTCAGCGTCGTGCTGCCCGTCTGGAACGCCGCCGCCACCCTGCCCGCCACGCTGGAAAGCCTGCTGGCGCAAACGGGCGCGGACTTCGAGGTGGTGGCCGTGGACGACGGCTCCACCGACGCCACCCCCGCCCTGCTCGCCGCCTTTGCCGGGCGCGACGCCCGCATCCGCCCGGCGCGCATCCCCCACGGCGGCATCGTGGCCGCGCTGAACCACGGCCTTGCCCTTGCGCGCGGCCGGTACATCGCGCGCATGGACGCCGACGACACCTGCCACCCGCAGCGCCTGGCCCTGCAATGCGCCTTCCTGGACGCCCACCCGCACATCGGCCTGGCGGGCTGCCGCGTGGCCTTCGGCGGCGACCGCCACCGCTGCGGCGGCTACGCCCGCCATGTGGACTGGACCAACACCCTGCTGGACCCCGCGGACATCGCCCTGGCCCGCTTCCGCGAATCGCCCTTCGCGCACCCCTCCGTGATGTTCCGCGCGGAACTGCCCGGCCTGCACGGCGCGTACGCCGACGGCCCCTTCCCGGAAGACTACGAACTGTGGCTGCGCTGGCTGGACGCGGGCGTGGCCATGGCCAAGCTGCCGCAGACCCTGCTGACCTGGAACGACCCGCCGGGCCGCCTTTCGCGCACCCACCCCAACTACGCGGAAGACGGTTTCTACACCCTGAAGGGGCTGTACCTGGCCCGCTGGCTGGCCCGGCACAATCCGCGCCACCCCGAGGTGTGGGTGGTGGGCGCGGGCCGCGCCAGCCGCCGCCGGGCGCGCCAGTTGATAGAGCAGGGCATCGCCGTGCGGGCGTGGATCGACATCGACCCGCGCAAGATCGGCAACCGGGTGGACGGCCTGCCCGTGCTGGGCCGCGAAGCCATGCCCGCGCCGGGCAAGGGGTTTCTGGTGGCGTATCTGGCCGGGCACGGCGCGGCGGAAGAACTGACGGAATTCCTCGACGGCGCGGGCTACGCGCAGGGCCGGGACTACATCCTGGCGGCGTAGCGAGCGGTCCGTCACTCTTTCCGGCATGGGGCGTCCATCCCGGCAGCGGCAACACGCCCCCCGTACGTTCTTTCCGCATCCGTCCCGTGCCGCGCGGCCCGCTTTCGTTCGCACGCGAACCGCGCTATCGAAAGGCGGTACTCCCGTTTCGGCACACACGATTCGCGCCCGCTTCGCCGCCCTTTGCCCCGTTCCGCATCTGCCCCGCCCGCCGGGAGGCCCGCATGAAACGCCGCATCACCGTCGCCCTGCTGCTCCTGTTCGGGGTCTTCGACTTCGTGGTGTGGATCGTCGGCGGCGCGCCGGAACAGGTGGGCCTGCTGCACCAGACCGCCGCCATCGGGGTACGGCTGTGGGTCATCACGCTGGCCCTGCGCGGCCTGCGCGACGAGGCCGCCCAGCAACACGCCATGGGGTGGGTGATCGCCTACAGCGTGGTCATGTTCTTTCTCATGATCTACTCAGGGCGCATAGGCAAAATGCCCCGCCCGGAAGACCCCGTCATGAATCCGCTATGGTTCTGGAACACCTTGGAATACGCGGCTGAACACCAGCTTTCCGGGCTGATGGTTCCATGCTCGCTGGTCTACATGGGCGTCTTCGGCAATCTGATAACCGTGAGACGCCGCGACATCTGACCAAAACGTCACCCAACCGCCCGCAAGATTCACGACGCCGTCACGCATGCGCCACCGGTGAAGCGCATTGCTCCTGCAACACCGTCAGGCAATCCGCAGACACTTGCCGGATTCGCCCAACCCGCCGCCGCGCCTGCGCGCTCGCACCGCCACGCGCGGCCCCGGAACCCGCAGGAGGTCGCACCCCATGGCTACCGGCCAATCCACCGGCGCACCCCGCTCCGCTTTCCCCCCGCTCTCCGTTGACCTGCACGTGCACTCGCGCCACTCCACCCGCCCCTCGCAGTGGATCCTGCAAAAGCTGGGCTGCGCGGAAAGCTACACCGACCCCAGGGCGCTGTACGACATCGCCCGCCGCCGGGGCATGGACCTGGTCACTATCACCGACCACAACACTCTGGCGGGCAGCCTCGAAATCGCCCACCTGGACCACACCTTCGTCAGCGAGGAAATCACCGCCTACTTCCCCGAAGACCATTGCAAGATCCACGTGCTGGCCTGGGACCTGACCGAGGCCCACCACGCCGACATCACCCGCCTGCGCGAGAACATCTACGACCTGGTGGACTACCTGGCCGTGTCGGGCATTCCCCACGCCTGCGCCCACGCCATGTACTCGCTGAACGAGCGCCTGACCCTGGACCACATGGAACGGCTGCTGCTGCTCTTCCGGGTGTTCGAGCTGAACGGCTCGCGCGACGACTTCCAGAACGGCATCCTGCGGGCCATCGCGCAGGGGCTGACCCCGGCCGACATGGACGCCATGGCCGACCGGCAGGACATGACCCCGCGCATGGAGCGGCCGTGGGTGAAGCACCTCATGGCCGGGTCCGACGACCATTCCTCGCTGAACATCGCCCGCAGCCACACGGTCATCGAAGGGGTTTCCGGCGTGGGTCACGGCCGCGTGCGCGACGCCCTGCGCGGGGTGATGGAAGGGCGCGGCACGCCGCACGGCAGCGCCGCCACCCCGGTGACCATGGCCCACAACCTGTATTCCATCGCCTACCAGTTCTACAAACAGCGCTTCGGCCTGGCCCGCCACGTCAACCGCGACACGGTGCTGCGCTTCGCCGACCGGGTGCTGACCGGCGCGCCGGAACCGGAAGGCGGCCTGCTGACCAGGCTGCACGGGCTCATCGGGTACCGCCGCCCGAAGCTGTCGTTTTCCGGCTCCACCCCGCGCACGGTGCAGGACCACCTGCAAACGGAAGCGGCGGACATCATCCGCAACGACCCGGAACTGCGCGCCCTGCTGGACGGCCCCGCCGGAGGCATCACCGGCGAGCGCACCGAGCGCGCCTGGATGCGCTTTGCCGACCAGGCCTCGGAAAGGGTGCTCCGCACCTTCGCCGACACCCTGCTGGACAACGCCATGGGCGCGGACCTGTTCAGCGTGTTCAACGTGGTGGGCTCGGCAGGGTCGCTCTACGCCATCCTGGCCCCGTACTTCGTGGGGTACACCCTGTTCACCAAGGACCGCGCCTTCGCCCGCGCCTGCCGCGACCACTTCCTGCCGCACGAGGCGGAAGCCGGGGCCGATGCCCACGCGGACGCCCATGCTGACGCCCATGCTGACGCCCATGCTGACGCCCATGCTGACGCCCATGCTGACGCCCATGCTGACGCCCATGCTGACGCCCATGCTGACGAATGGCACGCCACGGGCCGCCTGCACGTGGGGCACTTCACCGACACCTTCTACGACGTCAACGGCGTGGCCCGCACCCTGCAACTGCAACTGGACATCGCCCGCCGCAACGACAAGCGCCTGCAAGTCATCACCTGCGCGCCCGACGGCGTGGCCGACCCGGAACTGGCCGACCGTTCCGACGTGTTCACCTTCCGGCCCATCGGCTCGTTCGCCATGCCGGAGTATCCCGGCCTTGCCCTGTACTACCCGCCGGTGCTGAAGATTCTGGACCACTGCTACCGCCAGGGCTTCACCCACCTGCACTCGGCCACGCCCGGCCCGGTGGGGCTGGTGGCGCTGGCGGCGGCGCGCATCCTGCGCCTGCCCATCCACGCCACCTACCACACCGCCTTCCCGCAGTACGTGATGATGCTGACCGAGGACGCCGGGCTGGAGGAAGCCATGTGGCGGTACATGATCTGGTATTACAACCAGATGGACCGGGTGTACGTGCCCTCGCACGCCACCGGCGACGAACTGGCGGAACGGGGCATCGCGCGCGAGCGCATCGCCTTCTACCCGCGCGGCATCGACACCGAAACCTTCACCCCGGCCCGCCGCAACGGGTTCTTCAGCCGCTACGACGGCAGCACCGTGACCCTGCCGCGCCCGTTCCCGGACAGCGGGGAAGCACGCGCCGGGGCAGGCGCGCCCCGCCCGGCGGCCCAGCCGGTGCGCTTCCTGTACGTGGGGCGCCTGTCGCGCGAAAAGAACCTGCACGTGCTGGCCGACGCCTACCGGCTGGTGGCGGCCCGCGCCCCGCACCTGCGGCTGGTGCTGGTGGGCGACGGCCCGGCCCGCGCCGAACTGGAACAGACCCTGCGCGGCCTGCCGGTAACCTTCACCGGGTACCTCACCGGCGACGACCTGGCCAACGCCTACGCCTCGTCGGACGTCTTCGTGTTTCCCTCCGGCACCGACACCTTCGGCAACGTGGTGCTGGAGGCGCAGGCATCCGGCCTGCCGGTGGTGGTCACCGACAAGGGCGGGCCGCAGGAAAATCTCTTGCCCGGCCACACCGGGGCCATCGTGCCGGAAGGCGACGCCACGGCCATGGCCCGGGCCATGCTGGACATGGCCGCCGACCCGGCCCGGCTGGACGCCATGCGCGTCGCCGCCCGCGCCTACGCCGAAAGCCGGTCCTTCGAGGCGGCCTTCCTGCAACAGTGGGCCATGTACCGCGACCGCAACGCCGCATAGGCACGCCTTGTTTCCGCAGCCTCCGGCCCCCGTCCCCCTCCCCCAACGCACGACGGCCGCCACATCGCGTGACGGCCGTCCCCGTTTCCGGTGAAAAATCGCGCGGCGGCGCGCCCGGCTCCGCTACAGGCCGGAGCAGGTCCGGCCGCCGCAGAAGGTCAGGAAGCGCTGCGCCTCGGTGAAGTCGGGCCGCATGGCCAGGGCCCTGGTCAGGTGTTCCATGCAGGCGCCGGTGTCGCCCTTGTCGAAGTGCACCCGCGCGATGTTGAAATGCAGGTGTTCGTCCTCGCGGCATTCCAGCGCCTTGTGGTAGAAGCGCAGCGAATCGTCGAAGTGCCCGTTCTTGCGCAGGCTGATGCCGAACTTGTTGAAGCGCACCCGGTGTTCCGTCAGGAACGCCTCGTCGCTGCCCATGAGCACGTTCAGCACCTTGCGCAGCCGGGCCACGTCCTTCTTTTCCGCGTACACCTCGCCCAGGCCGAAGTTGGCGGGCACGTTCAGGTCGTCGATCATCAGCGCCTTGATGAACGCCTTTTCCGCATCGTCCAGGCGCAGTTCGGCAAGGCAGGACTCGCCTTCGGCCAGCTTGCGGTGCAGGGACGCCAGCGCCGGCACCGTATGGTTCTTGTAGTACAGCGGTTCCGGCATGTACGAACGAAGAAAATCAAGTTCTTCCATCGGCTTACGAATTCCGGATGGCACATGGTGCACGTTGAGCGGTTGTACTTCGCAGGTGCCCGCATCAAGTTTGCGTGCATACCAATAGGTGACCTGCCGCTGCTGCGACGCGGTGCCGCCTATGCCCACCACGGCATCCTGTTGCAATGAATAGACGCCGAGTATGACCGGATACTGTTCGTCGTGCACGGGTTCTCCCCTGCTGCGCGCCATGGCGCGACCGATGTCCTGCCCTCCCCAAGGCGGTGGGTTGTCGCATACTTCATTGCCTGCCCCGCCATGTCAAGACCGTTACACCGCATTGCGCGTTCCCCTTCGCACGTAGCGGGATAACCCTACCATCAGCATGGGCGCTCCCCGGAGGGGGGCGCGGTAACCCCCAATTGACGCCGTGCCTCCATGCGGCAAAGAATAATGTTCCGATGCGCCGGCATATGTCACAGCGGCGGCAAAACGGTTCCGGCCGGCGCACGCGCGCCGCGCCCGGCCACAGGACACGCAAGCCCCATGCCCACCAGACGTCCGCGCCCCGGTTCCTCACTGCTCGGCTTCGTCGCCCTGGCCTGCGCGGTGACGGCCTTGCTCTTCCTGCTGCTTGAACTGCCCGGACCGGACGATACGGCGTGGCGTGGGGGCACGGTGCGGGTGGGCTACGCCCTGGAACCCCCGTACGCCTACCGCACCCCCGAGGGCACGGTGACCGGCGAGGCCCCGGAAGTGGCCCGCGCGGTGCTGACCCGCGCGGGGATCACCCGGATGCGCTGGGTGCTCGGCGACTTCAACGCCCTGATCCCCGACCTGCTGGCCGGGCACATCGACATGATCGCGGCGGGCATGTTCATCACGCCCGACCGGACGGCCCGCGTGGCCTTTTCGCTGCCCTCCAGCGTCGTGGGGCAGGGCCTGCTGGTGCGGCGCGGCAACCCGCGCGGCCTGCACGACTACGCCTCGCTCGCCGGGCGCGGCGAGGTCACCGTGGCCGTGCTGGACGGCGCCGTGGAGCACCGCCAGTTGCTGCAACTGGGCATGCCCGCCGAGCGGTTGCTCCTGGTGCCCGACGCGCACGCGGGCATGACCGCCGTGCGCAAGGGCCGCGTGGACGGCCTGGCCCTTTCCGGGCCCACGGTGGTGCTGCTGGCCCGCCAGCACCCGGATGAACTGGAGGCCGCGCGGCCGTTCACCCAGCCGGTCATCGAGGGCAGGTCCGTGGCCGGGCTGTGCGCCTTCGCCTTCCGCAAGGAAGACACAGTCCTTGCGGCCAGGGTGAACGAGCAGTTGCGCACCTTCATCGGCTCGCCGGAGCACCTCGCGCTGGTGCGGCCCTTCGGCTTCGACGCCACCACCCTGCCCCCCTGGTCCGCCCCCGGCGGACTCCCCCCCGGCGACTGATCCGGCCCGTGCGCGGCCCGAGCCCGGCACGGACCGCGCACCGCACGCCTCCACCCCATGGACGCCGAACCCGCCACGTCCGCCACAGCCACAGGACCCGCAGCATGACCAGACGCCCCGTCATCTCGCAGAGCCGCAACATCGCCATCGCCGGGGGCATCCTGGCGCTGGTGTGCTCCGGCGTCCTGCTGCTGTGGATCAACCACGGCTGGCACGCCAGCCTGCGCGGCTTCCTGCCGGTGGTGAAGGCGCTGCGCATCGCCCGGGCCGACCTGCTGAAGGGGCAACTGGCCGCGGAACGCCAACTGGCGGGCGACGCCGACATCCTCCCCGGCATCCACGGCGCCTATTTCGAGCAGGGCGCAGGCAGGCTGTACGACGCCGTGGACGAACTGCTGGCGCCGGGCGGCGCCCTGCCCGGCCACGCCATTCCGGGCGTCCCCGCCATTCCCGCCGCCCGCCTCTTCCGTGACGACGCGCCGGAAATGCTGGTGGCCCAGCTGCGCATCTACGCCGACGGCATCACCGCGCTGGACCGCACCACCAACGCCCGCCTCTCCACCCCGCGCGAGGAGCACCCCCTGCTGGTGCTGGAACAGCGGCGGGCCTTCACCGAACTGGACCGGTTGGGCGACGCGCTGGAGCGCAACGTCTTCGTCCGCTTCGTGGAGGACGCCGAGCGCCAGAGCCGCCTGACCCGGGTGGTCTTCGTGCTGTGGATGGGCTTTCTGTGCGGCCTCACCCTGCTGTTCAAGGTGGCCGCCGACCGCCGCCGCGCCGCCGAGATGGCCCTGGTGGACAGCGAGGAGCGCTGGCAATTCGCCCTGGAAGGGCCCGGCGACGGCGTGTGGGACTGGAACCTCCCCACCGGGGAACTGTTCCTTTCGCCCCACTGGAAGGAACTGCTGGGGTACGGGGAGCACGAGATCGGCGCCTCGCCCCGCGAATGGGAAGACCGGGTGCACCCCGACGACCGGCAGCGCATGCGGGCCGACATGGACCTGCACCTTTCCGGCGCCGCCTCCACCTACCGCTCGGAATACCGCATGCGGCGCAAGGACGGCTCGTACATCTGGGTGCTGGGCCGGGGCAAGGTGATGTCCCTCGCGGAAGACGGAACCCCGCTGCGCTTCGTGGGCACCCATTCCGACGTCACCGCCCGCCGCCAGGCCGAAGAGGCCCTGCGCACCAGCCGCGAGAACCTGGCCGTCACCCTGCGCTCCATCGGCGACGCGGTGATGGCCACCGACCGCGCCGGACGCGTCACCCTGATGAATCCGGTGGCCGAACGGCTGACCGGCTGGCCCTTCGGCACGGCCAGGGGGCGGCACATCGGCGAGGTGTTCGTCATCGTCTCCGGCGGCACGCGCGAACCGGTGCCCGACCCCGTGGCCCGCGCCGTGAGCTCCGGCCAGGTGGTGGAACTGTCCAACGACACCCTGCTGCTGGCCCGCGACGGCGCGGAATACCAGATATCGGACAGCGCCGCCCCCATCCACGACGCGGCCGGCGAGATCACCGGGGCGGTGCTGGTGTTCACCGATGTCAGCGCCCAGTACGTGGCCCGCCGCCAGTTGCTGGCCAGCGAACGGCAGTTCCGCGCGGCCATCGAGGAAGCGCCCGTGCCGGTGATGATTCACGACGAGGACGGCACCGTGCTGGCCCTCAACCGCAGCTGGTGCGAACTTTCCGGCTACGCTCCCGGCAGCGTGCCCACCCTGGCCCGCTGGGAGGAATTGGCCATGCGCGGCGATCCGGTGCATGGGCCCGATGCAAGACAAGACGCAAGACACGACGCGGTTCCGGGCGGCGGGGATGGCGGCGCGGGCGATGCCGCGCGCCACCCCACCGACACCGACACCCTGTACGCCCTGGGCGCGCGCAGGGCCGACGGCGAACACCCGGTCATCTGCGCCGACGGCTCGGCCAGGGTGTGGGACTTCAGTTCCGCGCCGCTGGGCTCGCTGCCCGACGGCCGCCGCGCGGTGATCCGCATGGCCGTGGACATCACCGGCCGCAAGGAGGCGGAGGCCGCCCTGCTGCGCGAAAAGGCCATGGCCGAGGCCGCCAACCTGGCCAAGTCCGAATTCCTGGCCAACATGAGCCACGAAATCCGCACCCCGCTCAACGGTGCGCTGGGCATGCTGCAACTGCTACAGACCACCACCCTGGACGGTGAGCAGCAGGACTACCTGACCAGCGCCATCACCTCGGCCCGGCGGCTCACCCAGCTCTTGTCCGACGTGCTGGACCTTTCGCGGGTGGAGGCGGGCCGGCTGGCCCTGCGCGCCGCGCCCTTTGCGCTGGAGGGGGTGGCGGCGTCCATCCGCGACATCTTCCTGCTGCCCGCGCGCGAAAAGGGACTGGAACTGGACATCCGGCTGGACCCGCGCCTGCCCGCGCGGCTGGTGGGCGACGAGGCCCGGCTGCGCCAGATCGCCTTCAACCTGGTGGGCAACGCCATAAAGTTCACCGACTCCGGCTCGGTGACCGTGGAACTCGTCCCGCTGGGCCTGCCCGCGGGCGCGGCCGGGAACGCTGCCGGGGGCGGCCCGGCCACCCTGCCCTCCAGCCTGCACCTGCTGCTGGAGGTGCGCGACACCGGCATCGGCATTCCGGAGACGCACCTGGAACGCATCTTCGAGCCGTTCAGCCAGTTGGACGGCTCGCACGTGCGGCGGCACGGCGGGGCGGGGCTGGGCCTGTCCATCGTGCGGCGGCTGGTGGCCCTGATGGGCGGCGAACTTTCGCTGGAAAGCACCCAGGGGACGGGCACCACGGTGTTCATCTCGCTGCCCTTCGGGGCCTTGCGGGACGACGGCGAAACGCGGCAGCCCCCGCAGCCGGGGCGGGACGCCCCCGAGGCCGACGCCCCCGTGATCGGCGACGCGGGCCTGGGCATGCCCGCCCGCCATGCCGACGTTTCCGCCCTGCCGGGCGCGCATCCCCGCATGACGGCGCGGGCGGCGCACTCCCCCGAGCACGGAGAGGCGGACAACCCCGATGGCCCCGCCAGGGACGACGCCCTGCCGGAACCCCCGTCCGGGCTGCACGTGCTGCTGGTGGAGGACGACGCCGTGAACCAGCTGGCCGTGCGCCGCATGCTGGAGAAGTCCGGCATGGCCGTGACCCTGGCCCCCGACGGCCAGCAGGCCCTGGACGCCCTGCGCCGCGCCAAGTTCGACTGCGTGGTCATGGACGTGCAGATGCCGGTCATGGACGGCATCACCGCCACCCGCGCCATCCGCACCGACCCGGCCTTCGCCGCCCGCGCGGCCATCCCCGTGGTGGCCATGACCGCACACGCCATGATGGGCGACCGCGAAACGTTCCTGGAAGCGGGCATGGACGACTACGTGGCCAAGCCGGTGGAGATGGGCGTGCTGCGCCGGGCCATCCTGCGCGCCATGCAGTTGCGCCGGGGCCCGATGGAATAACCGCCCCTCCCGCCGGCCACCCGCACCGGTCTTCCCCCCCGCCCTCTCCCCCCCGGCCTGTCCGGCACACCCCGGCCCGGTCCCATGCCCCCCGCGCATCCCCCCTTGCGGCCCGCCGCACGGCCCCTCGCCCCCGGCGGGCACTGCCCCTCCGGCGTCGGCAACCAGCCCCCCCCTCTCGCCCCCCGGCTTCCGTTCCAGCTCCACCCCGCCTGTACGAAAAACACGAATTTTCAGAAATAGCTGACAGTCTTTCAGAAAAACATGACTGACCGGCGCGGCCCCTGCATCATGAATCCGCGTTGTTACGGCATGTTAGCGATTACTTGCATGCTGGCCCGCCTCTTGCTGTGCATTCTTTCACAATGGGGCTCGCAATCCCCCAACCCCCAGCCGGAGGCATGCGCATGCCACCCCGTTCCCGAAGTTTCTGGATCATGGCCGTGGGCCTGGCCGTGGTCGCCCTCGGCGCGAGCGCCTACGGCGTGAAGGCCACGTCCACCACCGCGTTCTGTATGTCCTGCCACGAGATGAAGGTCTACCAGACGGAACTGGACGCCTCGCCCCACGCCAAGGACGCCAAGGGCGGCCCCATCGGGTGTTCGCAATGTCACATCCCCGGTACGGGCCTTGTGCGCATGGTCGCCGCCAAGACGTACCTGGGCGTGAAGGACATCTGGGCCCACTACGGCGGCAAGGGAGAGGACCTGGACCGGGCCGCCATGCAGCCCATGGCGCGCCGGTTCGTGGACGACGCCAACTGCCGCGCCTGCCACCAGGACCTTGCCCGCAACGCCAAGAACGACGGCGCCGTGTCTGAAACCGGACGCCTGGCCCACGAGAACTACGAGGGCAAGAACGGCATCTCCCGCAGTGGCTGCGCGGGCTGCCACCGCAACATGGCGCACCTGCCGCGCTTCGACCAGCGCCTGGCCGCCAACGCCAAATTCGCCGCCAAGCTCAAGGAGGCACGCCCATGACGCCCGCCATGAAACCCACCATGACGCCCGATCCGATGGGAATCACGCCGACCTCACGGCCAACGTCCATCCTGTCCCACCCGCTGCTGCGCAACCGCGCGGTCGTCGCGCTGGCGGGCCTGGCCCTGCTGGTGGCCGCGTTCTTCCTGTACGTGCGCCTGGCCTTTCCCGGCGTGCGCTGCGAGGCGGCCAGACATCTCGATGCGCCCGAAAAGATGGGCGACTGCTACGGCTGCCACGTGAAATCCACGCCCCGCGTGGCCCAGGACTGGTACGAGGGCAAGCACGGCATCACCCTGGTGCGCTGCCAGACCTGCCACGGCCAGCCCGACGGCAAGGGGGCCATCGCCTTCAACCGCTCCCCCGGCGTGGAGATATGCGCCCGCTGCCATGCCCCCAGCATGGACCGCATGGAGGCCAAGTTCGGCACGCGCGGCAACTGTTCCGCGTGCCACCCCAACCACCAGAACCCCATGCACGGCGACGCCTACGTCAACCGGCAGGCCACCACCAAGACCACGCTGGACTAGGGCATGCCCGCAACGCGTCCTTTTGCCCGCCGGCTTCGTCAAACGTCGCCTGCCCCCAGGTCGAATACCACAAGAGTATACTCCCTGATGTCAGGCTTGTTTTCCTTGCCCGCGAACAAAAAAACTGCGTTGCAACCATGCCCCCATAGCAAGGAGAGCACCATGGAATGCACCAGACGCGATTTTCTGCGCTACATGGCCCTGTCTGCCGCGCTGGCCGCCGTCAGCGGCGCGCCGCTGCCGGCATCGGCCGCCCAGCAGGACGAAAAGCCCGACACCTGGGTCAAGGGCGTATGCCGCTACTGCGGCACCGGCTGCGGCGTGCTTGTGGGCGTGAGGAACGGCAAGGCCGTGGCCATCAAGGGCGACCCGGACAACCACAACAAGGGCCTGTTGTGCCTCAAGGGCGCGCTGCTCATCCCGGTGCTGAACTCGCCCGACCGGGTCACCAGCCCCATGGTGCGCCGGACCAAGGGCGGCCCGCTGGAGCCCATTGGCTGGGACGAAGCGCTGGACCTGCTGGCGAAAAAGTTCCGCACGGCCATCGACACCCACGGTCCCAAGTCCGTGGCCTACTACGGCTCGGGCCAGTGTCTGACCGAGGAATCGTACCTGGCCAGCAAGATCTTCAAGGCGGGTCTGCGCACCAACAACGTGGACGGCAACCCCCGCCTGTGCATGGCCTCGGCCGTGGGCGGCTACGTGACCTCGTTCGGCAAGGACGAGCCCATGGGCACCTACGAGGACATCGACCAGGCCTCGTGCTTCTTCATCATCGGGTCCAACACGTCGGAGGCGCACCCCGTGCTGTTCCGGCGCATCGCGCGGCGCAAGCAGGCCACGCCCGGCGTCAAGATCATCGTGGCCGACCCGCGCCGCACCAACACCTCGCGCATCGCGGACCTGCACATCGCCTTCCGCCCCGGCACCGACCTGGCCCTGATGAACTCCATGGCCTGGGTCATGGTGCACGAAGAACTGGACAACTCCCGCTTCTGGGGCAAGTACGTGGCCTTCAAGGACAACGAGGGCAAGGACTGCACCTTCGACGACTACAAGGCGTTCCTGGAGGACTACCGGCCCGAGAAGGTGGCGGGCATCTGCCACATCCCGGAAGAGCAGATCTGGCAGGCCGCGCGGCTGTTCGCGGAATCGCCCGCCACCACGTCGCTGTGGTGCATGGGCATCAACCAGCGGGTGCGCGGGGTGTGGGCCAACAACCTGATCCACAACCTGCACCTGATCAGCGGGCAGATCTGCCGCCCCGGCGCAACCCCCTTCTCGCTGACCGGGCAGCCCAACGCCTGCGGCGGCGTGCGCGACGCGGGCGCGCTCTCGCACCTGCTGCCCGCGGGCCGCGCCATCCCCAACCCCAAGCACCGCGCCGAAATGGAGCAGTTGTGGGGCGTGCCCGAAGGCACCATCGCCCCCGAGCCCGGCTACCACACCGTGGCCCTGTTCGAAGCCCTTGGCCGGGGCGACGTGAAGGCCCTGCTGATCTGCGAGACCAACCCCGCCCACACGCTGCCCAACCTGAACAAGGTCCACAAGGCCATGAGCCACCCGGACGCGTTCATCGCGGTCATCGAGGCCTTCCCCGATGCCGTCACCCTGCGCTACGCCGACCTGGTGCTGGCCCCGGCCTTCTGGTGCGAGCGCGACGGCGTGTACGGCTGCGGCGAACGCCGCTACGCGCTCATTGAAAAGGCCGTGGAGCCGCCGCAGGGCTGCCGCCCCACCGTGAACACCCTGGTGGAGTTCGCCAGGCGCGCGGGCGTGGACCCCAAGCTGGTCAACTTCCGCAACGCCGCCGACGTGTGGGATGAATGGCGCGCCGTCAGCAAGGGCACCACCTACGACTTCTACGGCATGACCCGCGAACGGCTGCGCAAGGAATCGGGCCTCATCTGGCCCTGCCCCCACGAGAAGCATCCCGGCACCCGGCTGCGCTACGTGCGCGGCGAAGACCCCATCGTGCCCGCCGACCATCCGGACAAGTTCTTCTTCTACGGCAGGCCCGACGGCAAGGCCGCCCTGTGGATGCGCCCCTACCAGGGCGCGGCCGAGGAACCCGACGCCGAATACCCGCTGTACCTGACCTCCATGCGCGTCATCGACCACTGGCACACCGCCACCATGACCGGAAAGGTGCCGGAACTGCAAAAGGCCAACCCCTCGGCCTTCGTGGAGATCAACGGCGACGACGCCACGCGCCTCGGCATCGCCCACGGCGACGCCTGCGTGGTGGAAACCCGGCGCGACAAGATGACCCTGCCCGCGCGCGTCAGCGACGTGTGCCGCACCGGGCTCATCGCCGTGCCGTTCTTCGACAGGGAAAAGCTGGTCAACAAGCTGTTCCTGGACGCCACCGACCCCATCTCGCGCGAGCCCGAATACAAGATCTGCGCGGCGCGGATACGGAAGGCGTAGGCACGGCGGGAGAAGAGATAACGGGGAGGGAGGAACCCCCATTGGGAAAAGGGGATTCCTCCTTCCCCCGGCCCCTCCCCCCCAAACTTTTCAATGGAGAGCGCATCATGGCCATAGCAGGCATTCTGGTGCAGACGGACGCGGACGCGGCGGAAGCGGTATGGACGCGGCTGGCGGTCGACCCGCGCATTGCCGAGGTGCAGCGCGCGGAGGTTCCGGGCCGCATGGTGGCGGTGCTGGAGGCCGCGTCGGACCGCATGGAGCAGGAGTTCAAGCGGCTGGCGGTGTGGGAGGGCGTGCTGTCGGTGGATCTTGCCTACCTGACCTACGAGGACGAACTGGCCGACGGCGGCTCCATCAAGTGTCCGCCGTGGGAAGGCAAGCACCGGAGCGCCTGAGGTGTCCGCATCCTCCAAACCGCCGGACGGCGGGGGGGCGCTCCCGGCATCCGGCCTTATGTCCTCGGGGTTGCTGCGGCCGCCGGGAGCACGGGCCGAGGCGGAATTCCGCGCCCGGTGCATCCACTGCGGCAAATGCGCGGAGGCATGCCCGTACGGGTCCATCCGCATGGCCGCCGGGCGCTTGGCCGGATTCCTGGGCCGGGTGCGCAACACCCCGTACATCCATGCCAAATCCATCCCCTGCTGGCTGTGCATGAAGTGTCCGCCAGTGTGCCCGTCGGGCGCGCTGCGTCCGGTGCGCGACATGGCGCGGGCGGACATGGGCATGGCCGTGCTGCTCAAGAACCGCTGCCACAACTGGGTGGGCACGGTGCTGTGCCGCACCTGCTACGACAAATGCCCGCTGCGCGGCACTGCCATGGTGCTGGAGGGCGGCGACATTCCGGCCGTGGCCGACGCCTGCGTGGGCTGTGGGGTGTGCGAGCACGTCTGCCCGGTGGACGCCATCGTGGTGCGGCCAGACGCGGGCCGAAGGACCGCGTCGGACGTGGATGAAGTCGCCGGGCGAAGGACCGCGTCGAACATGGATGAAGTCGCGGGCCGAAGGACCGCGTCGAACGTGGACAAGGAAATCGCGGCCACACCCGGACACGGAGGGTTTCCCGTATGAAACCGTGGCACGCACGCTGGCGGCGTCCCGCGCAGTGGGCCGTGCTGGCCCTGTTCGCGGCGCTGCCCTGGCTGAACCGCAAGGGATTCCACGGCGTGTCCGGCACGCTGTTCTCGCTGGAGGCGTGGGGCCTGCCGCTGGCCGACCCGCTGGCCGCCGTGCAGGTGCTGGCGGCCGGGGCGCTGCCCGGCGCGCGCCTGCTGCTGGGAGGGCTGCTGGTGCTGGCCGTGGCCGTGGCGCTGGGCCGGGTGTTCTGTTCCTGGGGCTGCCCCTACGGGCTGCTGTCGGAACTGGTGCATGCCCGGCGAAAGAGCGCCCCGCGTGCGGCATGCGCGGCCTGCCTCGCTCGTCCCCGGACCGAAGCCGGGCCGGATGCCATGGCTCACCCGGACGCTGCGGCTCGCCCGGACGCCTCCCGGCTCACCAGCTTGTCCCCCACGTGGAGGAACGGATTCCCCATCCGGGCGGGCATGGCGGCGGCAGGACTTGCGCTGACGGTTCTTGCGGGCGCGCCGCTGCTGAACCAGCTGTCCCTGCCCGGTGAGATCACCCTGCAACTGCTGGCCCTGTCCCGCCCGGCCCCCAGCGCGTGGGACTGGCCGTGGACGGGCCTCGTCCTCATTGCCGCGCTGCTGGCGGCGGAATGGCGCACCCGCACCCGCTTATGGTGCCGCTACCTGTGCCCGCAGTCGGTGCTGCTTTCGCTGGCCGCGCGGCTGTGGCCGGGCGCGCTGGCCATCCGCCGCAACATGCGCCGCTGCACCTGCGCCCCCAACGACCGGGCCTGCGCCGGGGCCTGCTCCATGGGCCTCGATCCGCGCATCCCCGCCCGCGCCCCGCGCAGCGAATGCACCAACTGCGGCGACTGCGCCACGGCCTGCGCCGCGCGCGGCGGCGCGTTGCACCTGGGCTTCCGGGAACCGCCGGACGCATAGCCGGACAAAGCCTTCTCCTTCAGCACGAATAGGTGATGCGCGCCACGGGCATGAGCCCGCGCAGCACGGAAAAGCCATGCCCGGCGCGGGAAAAGGCGTGGCCGTCCAGGCTTACGGCATCGGCGGTAAAGCCCACGCGCAGGGGCACCAGGTCAGTGGGTGTGGTGCCACACAGGCTGTCGCGGAAGCCGGGGCCAAGGGCCAGACGGCCGGGCTGGCGCGCCTGCCTGCCGGTGGCGGCGGCCCAGCGGGCGCAGTCCGGGCAGCAGGCGGGCCAGGCGTCCGGGCCCGCTTCCGCCACGGCGTTGCAGGTCACCACCACCTTGTCGGTGGCGGTGGTCAAGGCCGTCACGCTGCCGCCCTCGTCGAATTGCAGGGAATTCAGGTCGGCGGCCATGCCGCCTTCGGGGTCGGTATCGAAGGCCAGCAGGACGCCCACGGGGGTTTTCGCCTCGAAGGGAGCGTCCGGCTCGAAGGAACGCAACGCGCCCGATTCGTGGAACGAAAACCCCACGCTGACGCTGGCCGGTCCCTGCGGGGTGGCGATGGTCACCCGCTCGCCGGGCCACAGGGTGACGCTGCGCAGCGCGCCCGACGGAAAGAAGTGCGCCGAGATGATCCGCGCGGTGACTACCCCGATGGGCGTTTCCATGCGTTGCGGCACGGCCAGGGCGGTTTCGTTCTCCACGCTCCAGTAGGCGGATATCTTGCCGTCCAGCGGGAACACCCGGCGCAACCGGCCGCCGGGGTGAAAGGTAACCCGCTCCGCCGCCATGGGGCCTGCGGGCGTTTCGATCACCACCCTTTCCTGCAACGACACCGCCTTCAACCCGCCGCCGGGGTGCAGCTCCACCGGCTGCACCCGCTGCCTGCGGGGGTCTTCCGGCACGTACTGGGGCACCAGCACGCCCGCCGGGGTGGACAGTTCGATCCGCGCCTCCAGCAACACCTCGGCCGGACTGCCGTCCGGATGGAGGCACCGCACCACCGCGCCCGGAAATGCCGTGACTGCGGACTGCGCTGTCCGATGGTCGCTCATGTGGCCTCCCTGGCCGCCCGTTGTCGCCCGAAAACGCGGGCATTCCATGCGGCGGGCCGGGCGCATGTCCCACACCCACATCTTTTCAAAAACGTGAATCAGCACCCCTACCATGCCAAACCAGTGGCCGCCCGTCGAGGGGGAAGACACGGCCAGTGCCCGGAACGGGCGGCACACCGGGACGGGCACCACATGACAACATGCTTGTTTACCACGAAAATACACCGCACACGTTCGCCCTTGCCGACAATTCACAAAATCAGCACATCACACCCCGCAGGCAAGTTCTCCTCCACCAGCACGTGCCCATTCCGGACCATGCCGGTCTTGACGCACCCGCCCAAGAGTGGTTGCATGCACAAATATAGACGCTGCCTCCGCCGCATCCCGACACGGCGGCGGCCACGGGCAACCCGCAAGCGGCGCAACGGACGCCGGAACCCCGACCGCCGGACAGGTCAGTCCTTCCCGGCGGCAAGGAGCCCCCATGAGCAAGAAGCACGACACGCAGAACACAGGGCCGGCCGCAACGCCGGACGCCATCTCCCCAAGCAACATCTCCCCAAACAACATTTCCCCAAACAACATCTCCGTTGACGACATCGTCACCCGAGTGAACGAGGCGCAACGCGCCTTCGCCAACTTCACCCAGCAGCAGGTGGACGCCATCTTCCACGCCGCCGCGGCCGCCGCCACGGCGCAGCGCATCCACCTGGCGCGCATGGCCGTGCAGGAAACGGGCATGGGCATTCTGGAAGACAAGGTGATCAAGAATCACTTCGCCTCGGAGTACATCTACAACAAGTACAAGGACGACAAGACCTGCGGGGTCATCCGCGACGACCCGGCCTACGGCTACCGCGAGGTGGCCGCGCCCATCGGGGTCATCGCGGGCATCATCCCCACCACCAACCCCACCTCCACCACCATCTTCAAGGCGCTGCTGGCGCTGAAGACGCGCAACGGCATCATCTTCGCGCCGCACCCGCGCGCCGCGAAATCCACGGTGGAGGCCGCGCGCATCGTGCACGAGGCCGCCGTGGCCGCGGGCGCGCCGCGCGGGGTCATCGGCTGGGTGGAAGCGCCCACGCCCGACCTCACCCGCCAGCTCATGCAGCACCGGGGCGTGGCGCTCATCCTCGCCACCGGCGGGCCGGGCATGGTGCACGCCGCGTACAGCTCGGGCAAGCCCGCCATCGGCGTGGGCGCGGGCAACACTCCGGTAGTGGTGGACGCCACGGCCAACGTGAAGATGGCGGTGAACTCCATCATCCTGTCCAAGACCTTCGACAACGGCATGATCTGCGCCTCCGAACAGGCGGTCATCGTGGAGGACGCGGCGGCGGACGCGGTGAAGGCGGAATTCGCGGCGCGCGGCTGCCACTTCGCCACGCCGGAAGAAGCGGAAGCCCTAGCGGGCGTGGTGTTCACCAACGGCAAGCTGAACTCGGCCATCGTGGGCCGCACGGCGGCGGAAATCGCGGCCATGGCGGGCATCGGCGTGCCGCAGACCACCAAGATCCTCATCGCGGAACGGGACGCCATCGACCCGCTGGACCCGTTCGCGCACGAGAAACTCTCGCCCGTGCTGGGCTTCTACCGCGCGCCCGACTTCGCCACCGCCGTGGACATGGCCCAGCGCCTGGTGGAACTGGGCGGAGCCGGGCACACCTCCGTGCTGTACACCGACGAGGCCAACCGCGAGCGCATCGTCCACTTCCAGGACGTGCTGACCACCGGGCGCACCCTCATCAACATGCCCTCGTCGCAGGGGGCCATCGGCGACGTGTACAACTTCGAGCTGGCCCCCTCGCTGACGCTGGGCTGCGGCTCGTGGGGCGGCAATTCCGTCAGCGAAAACATCGGGGTGAAGCATCTCATGAACGTGAAGACCGTGGCCGAACGGCGCGAGAACATGCTGTGGTTCCGGGTGCCCCCGAAGATCTACTTCAAGATGGGGGCGCTGCGGCTGGCGCTGGAGGACATGCGCGACAGAAAACGCGCCTTCATTGTCACCGACCGCACCATGGAAGACCTGGGCCACGTGAGCAAGGTGACGGCTGTGCTCGAAAAGCTGGGCATCCAGTTCCGGGTGTTCAGCGACGTGAAGCCCGACCCCGACCTGTCGGGCACCTACGCCGCGCTCGATTCCATCCGCGCCTTCCAGCCGGACATGTTCATCGCCCTCGGCGGCGGCTCACCCATGGACGCGGCCAAGATCATGTGGCTGATGTACGAGCAGCCGGACCTGAAGTTCGAGGAGATCTCCCTGCGCTTCATGGACATCCGCAAGCGGGTCTACGCCTTCCCGGCCTTGGGCAAGAAGGCGGTGATGGTGGCGGTGCCCACCACCTCGGGCACCGGGTCGGAGGTGACGCCCTTCGCGGTGATCACCGACGACGCCACGGGCATGAAGTACCCCATCGCCGACTACGAACTGACACCGGACATGGCCATCGTGGACCCGGAATTCGTCATGGACATGCCCCGGACGCTCACCGCCCATTCCGGGCTGGACGCCCTGACACACGCGGTGGAGGCGTTCACCTCCACCTATGCCAACAACTTCAGCGACGGCAACGCGCTGGAGGCCGTCCGGCTGGTCTTCAAGTACCTGCGCCGGGCGTACAACGAAGGCGCGCGCGACGTCATGGCCCGCGAAAAGATGCACTACGCGGGCACCATTGCGGGCATGGCCTTCGCCAACGCGTTCCTTGGCGTGTGCCATTCCATGGCCCACAAGCTGGGGGCCGCGTTCCACATGCCGCACGGGCTGGCCAACGCGCTGCTGCTCTCGCACGTCATCGAGTACAACGCCACCGACACCCCCACCAAGCAGGGGCTGATGCCGCAGTACCGCTACCCCTTCGTCAAGGGCCGCTACGCGCGCATCGCCGACATGCTGGGCCTGACCGAAGGCTGCGGCGACGACCGCGACCGCAAGGTGGCCCGGCTGGTGCAGGCCATCGAAAAACTGAAGGCCGACCTGAACATTCCCGGCTCGCTGCGCGAGGCGGGCATCGCCGAGGCGGACTTCATGGAACGGTTGGACCTGCTGGCCGAACAGGCCTTCGACGATCAGTGCACCGGCGGCAACCCGCGCTACCCGCTGATAGCCGAAATCCGCGAACTGTACCTGAAGGCGTACCACGGCGCGCCGCTGGCCTCGCTGGCCCGCCCGGACAGGACGTAGCCGGGGCAGGAGAGGGAACAGCGGCACGCAGCGCGGAAGGCCGGACGGCCACGAAACGCCCGCCATCGACACAAAGGGCCTTGCGGCGAATCCCGCAAGGCCCTTTCGTCGTCACGGAACAGCGGCGGTACCGCAGCGCTTACGCCCCGACCCCAGCCACCAGCGCAATACCCGTCCGTTCGGCCACATCCGCCGCCGTGGTGCACAGGCGCTCGTTCTTCGCCAGCGCCCGCAGCAACGACATGTCGGCCTGCACATGGTGGCGCGGCTGGTTTGAAGCGCTGTACGCGTGCCCGGCCTGCCGCAACGAAAACCCGGCCATGCACACAGGCGCGCCCTTCAGCAGCAAGGCCAGCACCACAGCGAACACCCCGGTGGAAGGCTTCGCAACTTCCGTCGAGACATCGACCCCGGTCGCATCGAGGACAAGCTGCGCCCTCTGGTCGTACCCGAGCACCGCGACATCGTCCCATGCATAACCCAAGGCGCGCAGGCAGCGCCGGGCCGCAGCGAATCCGCACCCCACATCGATGTACACCAACAGCCCGGTGCGCAGGCCGCCGAGCATCGCGCGCGCTTCGTGGTTGGCGATCGAATCGCCGAACATGAACCCCGACATCACCGTAACCGCAGGACTCGGCAGGGCAAGCCGCCGGGCTATCGCACCGGAAGCGTTGACGCAAACCACCTCCGCATCCCCTGCCCATCCGGGCAGCAGCGGATCCGGCGCAGAGGCCAGCACCAGCGTGGGCCCACGAAAAGGACGTACATTCAACCGAACCATACCCTCTCCCCGCATGGCGCGGAAATGCACAGGACGCAGGCATCGCCCTGAAAAACCGCAACACCCGCAAATACGGCCGTATTCCCTGGCATGCCGACGCCGTATGCGGTCCGCTCCGGCCTCCCGGGCCTCCCGGACCGCCGGGGGGCCAGCCTTGCCAACGGCTTCCCAATACCCGAAAAAGAAAGAGGCTTGCAAGGATGTCCTGGCAAGCCTCTGATCTTTCTGGTTGCGGGGGCCGGATTTGAACCGACGACCTTCGGGTTATGAGCCCGACGAGCTACCGAGCTGCTCCACCCCGCGTCACCTGCGGAATTCGGGTCCGGCGGCGTGGGCTGGCCCTTGCCGTCGGGGCGTTAGAAGTATGCCCGTCGGCCCTCGGTGTCAACCTGAAATCCGGAAAAGTCTATCGATACACGACAACATACTGATCTTGCACGACAAAAAACATTCACACCGGCCAACCACGCAACACGGAAATGCCGGAAGGGCCGGGCGTCGGTCTCCGGCGTGCCGCACGGAACACGTTCCGGCCCGTGCGCGCTACCCCCGCAGCACCTTCAGTTCCGCCGTCAGCGGGCCGTCGTCCGGCGCGGTGACCACGGCGTAGCCGCCCGCTCCCAGCGCGCCGGGGTTCACCACCACGGTGCGGCCGATGTGGTCCACCGCCCGCGATTCGTGGATGTGCCCGCACAGGCACACGTCCGGCTGCACCGCCTCGATGAACGCCCGCACCGCCGGGCTGCCCACGTGCGCCCCGTTGCCCAGCCTGTCGCACAGGCTGTTCATGGGCGGGGTGTGCACGGCCAGCACCAGCCGGGGCCAGCGGCCCGCCTCGGCCCGCAGCGCGTCCAGCCATTCGGCCAGCCGCGCCTCCGGCACCTCGCTGGGCGTGCCGAAGGGGGTGGGCGTGGAGTAGCCCGCGCCCAGCAGGCCCACGCCGGGGGCCAGTTCGCGCGCGGCGCGGTGGATGTTCCAGCCGCGCCCCTCCAGCCAGCCGGTCACCTCGGCCTTGTCCATGTTGCCGATCTGGGCGTGGATGGCCGGGTTGCGCGCGGCGATGGCCGCCAGCACGCGCTCGGCCTGCCGCACGCCGCCCACCACGGTGATGTCGCCGGTGATGATCACGCCCGCCGCCTCGGACAGGCCGGGAATGTCCGCGATGGGCGAGACGTCGTCGTGGATGTCGCCGAACGCGATCCAGTAGGGTGCGCTTTGCATGCGGTGCCTTCCTTGTTAGATTGCGCGACAGGGAGGGAGACGTGGAACTGTGGAGCCCGGTTGCCACGCGGCCGCCGCCCGCGCCCGCACACTACACCACAGCCCCGCCGCCTGACAAAACCCCTGGCGGGGCTGACCGGGGGCCGCTCCCCGTCCGATCCACACACCACCCGGCACGCGCCCCAACACCCACGCCAACACCCACCCCAAGACCCACCATGACGCACTCAACTCCGCCAGACGCCGAAGCCCGGCAGGCCCTGCGCCGCGCCATGCTGGCCCGCCGCGCCGCGCTGCCGCCCGACGAGGCCGCCCGCCTGGGCCATGCCGCGCAGGATGCCCTGCTGGCGTCACCGGCATGGCAAAACGCCCGGCAGGTGCTGCTGTACGTGGCCGTGCGCAACGAGACCGCCACCGCCCGCCTGCTGGACGCCGCCTGGGCGGACGGCAAGCAGGTGCTGCTGCCGCGCTGCCTGACGCCCGCCGCCGGGCCCGGCGCTACCGGCTCCGCCTCCCCCGCCGCCGACTGCGACAACGATATGTGCCTGGCCCCCTGCGCCTGCGCAGCGGACCTCAAGCCCGGCCGCTACGGCATCGCGGAGCCGGACCCCGCCCGCTGCCCGGCCATCGACATGGACGCCGTGCCCGGCCTTGCGCCCAACTTCGCGCCCGACCTTGCCGTCATCCCCGGCGTGGCCTTCGACCGGCGGGGCAACCGCCTTGGCCACGGCGCGGGCTACTACGACCGTTTCCTGGCCCACCCGGCCATGGTCCTCACCGCGCTGGTGGGGCTGGCCTACGCGTTCCAGATCGTACCGGCGCTGCCCGTGGCCCCATGGGACCGCCCCGTCCACGCACTGTGCACCGAGGAGGGACTGACATGGCTGTAACCACCCCGTCGCTGGCCTTTCCGCCGCTTTCCGGCTCCGCCCGGTCATCCGGCGCCGCCGCCGATCCCGACGACGTCACCCCGCGCTGCATCCGCTTCGCCTTTCCCGGTGTGCCGGGGGTGCACTGCGCCTTCCAGACCCGGCGCGGCGGCATCTCCGACGGTCCGTGGGCCGGAGGCAACATTTCCTACGAGGTGGGCGACGACCCCGCCGCCGTGGCCGCCAACCGCGCCGCCCTGGCCGCAAGCCTGGACCTTGCCGAATGGGTGGAGACCAAACAGGTGCACGGCGACGCCATGGTCATCGACCCGGAGCCGGTGCAACTGGCCGCCGCCCTGGCCGCAACCCCGGTGGCCCAGGCCGACGGGCTGGCCACCGCGCGCCCCGGCGTGGGGCTGGTGATCAAGACGGCGGACTGCCAGCCCATCCTGCTGGCCCACGAAAGCGGCAGATACGTGGCCGCGCTGCACGCCGGATGGCGGGGCAACCGCATCGGCTTTCCGCAATCGGGGGTGCGCGCCTTTTGCGAGCGCTACGGGTTTCCCCCGAGCGAAGTGCTGGCCATACGCGGTCCCAGCCTTGGCCCGGCGGCGGCGGAATTCGTCAACTTCGCCACGGAATGGGGGCAGGACTTCGCCCGCTGGTTCCGCTCGGCCAGCCGCACCATGGACCTGTGGACGCTGACCCGCCACCAGCTTGCCGCAGCGGGCCTGCTGCCGGAGCGCATCTTCGGGCTGGACCTGTGCACCCACGCCCTGCCCGACGACTTCTTCTCCTACCGCCGCGCCGCCACCACCGGACGGCAGGCGTCCATCATCTGGATGGAAGGGTAGCCCCGGCCCGGCTCACCGGACGCCGCACCAGCCACGCATGCGCATCCTGCTTGCCGACAACCACGACAGCTTCACGCGCAACCTCGAACACCTGCTGGTGGCCGCCACTGGATGCGTTCCGATAGTCGTGCCGGCGGACCGGCTGGCCGAGGTCACGAGCGGCTGGCCCCACGCCTCCGGGGACGAGTCCCCTGCCGCACGCTGGGACCTGCTGGTGATCTCGCCCGGCCCCGGCGCGCCCGTGGAATATCCGCAGTACGCGCCGCTGCTGGGCGGAGAGGACACAAGGGTGGCCCACGCGCACGCGGCAGCCGCCGCCCCGCCGTCTCCCCCGCCCCACACCTCCAACTCCGTGCCGGCGCCCGTGCTGGGCATCTGCCTCGGCCTCCAGATCATCAACGCCCATTTCGGCGGGGTCACCGCGCCGCTGCCGGGCTGCGTGCACGGCAAGCCGGACACGCTGCACTACGCCGGGCAGACGCGCACCGTGGCCCGCTACCACTCGCTGCACCTGTCCGCCATGGGCGCGGGCATGCGCGTGCTGGCCCGCAACGGGCAGGGGGTGGTCATGGCCGCCCGGCACGAATGCCTGCCCCTGCTGGGCTACCAGTTTCACCCCGAATCGTTCCTCACCCCGGACGGGGTGTGGTGGATACGCCATGCGCTGCACGCTCTCGGCCTGCGCTGACGCCGACGCCTTCGCGGCCTTTGCCCTGGCCTGCGCCCGGCAGGGCGCGGACCTGCTGCTGTGTCATCCGGACCCCTGTAAGGCGGATGCCGCACCTGCCGATTCCGGCGCACCCCACGTCCACACCGCCATGCCCCCCGGCTGGACGGTCTGGCCCGGCGGCGAGGGCGAAGGTCCGTGCTGCCTCGTCGGCATCGACCCGCGCCGGGAACTGTGCCTGGGCGACCCCGCGTCCGGCGCGCACCACCCGGACCACGACCCCGGACCGCACACCGACGCCGCGCTGGTCGCCTTTCTCGGCCTGCCGCCGCCGCTCGGGCCGCACCCCTCCGTGCGCGGCCGCGACGCATCCCCCCTGCCCTGGCGCCCCGCCCGCGCCGACCACGACATGGCCCTCGGCTTCCTGGCCTACACCTACGGCCTGCCGCGCTTCGGCATCCGCAGCGCCAAACCCCGCGTGCTGCCGCACGCCCTGTTGCGCCGCTACCACGGGGTGGCCCGCTGGAACCCCGCCACCGGCGAGCTGACCCTTTCCGTCCACCCGGACGGCCCGCCGGACCTGGCCGCCCGCTGCGCCCGGATACTCACCGGTGCCCCCGTCCCCGCCTTTTCCCCGCCCGGCTGCGCCGCCCTGCCGTCCTCGCTGGACCGCGCCGGGTACACGGCGGGCGTGCGCGAAGTGCTGCGCCGCATCCGCAAGGGCGACACCTACCAGTGCAACCTGTCCACCCGCTTCGGCCTGCACGCGCCGGGGCTGGACCCGGCAGTCCTGTCCCTGCACCTGTGGCGCACCCGGCCCGCGCCCTTTCACGGGCTGTTCCGGGTGGGCGGCCGCCACGTGGTCTCCGCCTCGCCGGAGCGGTTCCTGCGCGTGGATGCGCCGGGCGGCGGCCCGGCCCGCGTGCTCTCGCAGCCCATCAAGGGCACCCTGGCCTTCGGCCCCGGCACGCCGCACCCGGCCTGGCATCCCGGCCTGCCCGGCCTGCTGGCCGCCACGCCCAAGGAGCGCGCCGAACTGTCCATGATCGTGGACCTGGTGCGCAACGACATCTCGGCCGACTGCGCCCATGGCAGCGTGGCCGTGGCCCGGCACTGCGCCACCTTTCGCGTGGGCGGCGCGGCCAGCGGCCTGGTGCAGATGTATTCCGACGTCACCGGCACGCTGCGGCCCGACCACACCTGCCTGGACCTGCTGCTGTCCGCCTTTCCCGGCGGGTCGGTGACCGGCTGCCCCAAGCGGCGCACGCTGGGCATCATCGAGGCCGGGGAACCCCACAGCCGCGAGGTGTACTGCGGCAGCCTGCTGGCCGTGGCCGACGCCCGCGCCATGGACGCCTCCATCGCCATCCGCACCGGATGGCACGACGCGGCCGCCGGACGCTTCGAACATTGCGCGGGCAGCGGTATCGTCGTGGACTCGGACCCGGAAAGCGAATACGAGGAGACATGGGCCAAGGGAGCCAACTTCCGGGAGGTATGCGCATGATCCACTGGCGGGGCGGAGGGCTGCACGAGGGCGGGGTACGGCTGGACATCGGCAGTCCGGCCTTCCGGTACGGGGCCGGGCTGTTCGAAACCATCCTGTGGAACGGGCGCGGACCCAGCCGCCTGGACGCGCACCTGACGCGGCTGCGGGCCAGCCTGACCCATTTCGGCCTCGTGGCCGAACCCGTGGACTACCCGGCGGTCATCGCCGAAGTGGTGCGCGCCAACGGTCTTGCCGGACGGCAGGCGCGGGTGAACATCATCGCCCCGCTGGAGGACGAGGACGCGGCCATCGCGCCGCTGGTCACCGCCGCCCCCTTCGACCCGCCCGCGCCGGACCGCACCTACAGCCTGCGCCTGGCTCCGCCCGCCACGCTGGGCTCGCTGGCCCTGCACAAATCCATGAACTACATGCTGTGCTACCTGGAACGCAGGGCCGCCCGCGCCCTGGGCCAGGACGACGCCGTGCTCACCCAGCCCGGCGGCATCGTGGTGGAGGCTACCACCGCCGCCCTGCTGTTCGGCGACGGCGACTGCTTCTGCACCCCCACCGGCGGCTGCCGCCTGCCCAGCACCACCCTGGCCGCCGTGCGGGACATCCTGCCCGTACGCGACTGCACCGTGCGCGCCGGAGAATTGCGTTCCTTCCGCCACGCCTACCTGCTCAATTCCCTGCTGGGCATGCGCCCGGTCTCGGTCATCGGCTCGCACGCCTTCACGCCCGATTTCGCCACCTGCGAGCGGTGCAATCCCGTGTTGCTGGGGGAATAGCAGGGGGCTGAAAGGCCGCGACGCCGCGCGTACCGGACTACTTTCTTTTCGAATCGAACCCGAACAGGCGGCCGCGCACCACGGCCTCGCGGCCGTGCCGGTCGCGCAGGGCGTCCAGCGCGGCGTCCAGCTTCTTGCGGCGGTTTTCGTCGGGCGGCGGAGCGGGTTCGGGAGCGGCGACGGAGATATTGCCCGGCCCGGCTGCCGCATCCGCAGGTTGCGCGCCGCCCGCGTCCCGGCCCGTCCCGCCCCTGCCGGGAATATCCAGCGGCAGGGGCAGCTGGCGCGGTCCGTGGTGGGCCGGGCCGAAGTTGGACACCCCCACCCCGATCAGCCGCACCTTGTCGGCCAGGGTCAGGGCGTCCAGCAGGCGGCACGCCTCGTCGAAGATGGTCTCGGTGGATGCCGTGGGTCCGGGCAGGCTGTGGCTGCGGGTGATGGACCGGAAGTCGGCGTACTTCACCTTGAGCGTAATGGTGCGCCCCGCCAGCCGCTGCCGCCGCAGCGACGCCCCCACCCGCTCGGACTGCGCCAGCAGCCAGCGCCGCAGCACGGCGCGGTCGGCGGTGTCCTCGGCAAAGGTGTTCTCCGCGCTTTCCGACTTGGGCTCGGAATACGGCTCCACCTCGCGCGGGTCCACGCCGCTGGCCCGCTCGTGCAGGTGCGCGCCGCCCTTGCCGAAGCGCCGTTCCCAGAACTCGCGCGAGTAGCGCAGCACGTCGCCCGCGCTGCGCACGCCAAGCTCCTCCAGCGCGGCCAACGACCGCTTGCCCACCCCCGGTATGCGGCCCACGGGCATGGCGCGCAGGAATTCCGGCACGTCCTCCGGGTACAGGATGAACAGGCCATCCGGCTTGTTCACGTCCGAGGCGATCTTGGCCAGGAACTTCACCGGGGCCGCGCCCACCGAACAGGTCAGCCCGCCGGTCACGTCGCGCACGCGGGCCTTCACCGCCATGCCCATGGTCTCCACCGGGCCGAACAGCCGTTCCAGCCCCGTGGCGTCCAGATAGGCCTCGTCCACCGAGGCGGGCTCCACCAGCGGCGAGAATTCGCGCAGCGCGTCCATGATCCGGTGCGAAATCTCGGCGTAGCGGCGCATGCGCCCCGGCACCACGATCAGATGCGGGCACAGCCGCAGCGCCGTGCTCATGGGCATGGCCGAACGCACGCCGAAGCGCCGCGATTCGTACGACGCGGCGGCGACGACCCCCCGCGTGGTGCCGCCCACGGCCACCGGCTTGCCCCGCAGGGAGGGGTCGTCCATCTGCTCCACGGACGCGAAGAAGGCGTCCATGTCGATATGCATGATCCAGCGCTGCGCCATGGACGCATCCTAGCAAAGCGGACGCGGGGCCGGAAGCGGGGCGCGGTTGTCCGGACAGCCGCGCCCGGCCGCTCCCCCGCAGGCACGGTGACGGCCCGCCGCCCGCCGTGCTAGACAGGTAGGCGCGCCGCCGCGCGCACCCCGTCGAAGCAGTTTTCACTTCCAGCCGCACTCCAACCCCCGGTCACCCATGCCAGCGTTCCGCTTCGTCCATGCCGCAGACCTGCACCTCGACGCCGCCTTCGCGGGCGTCTCGCGCGACCTTCCGCCCCGCCTGGCCGACCGGCTGCACCGCGCCACCTTCACCGCGTGGGAGCGGCTGGTGGAACTGTGCCTTGCCGAGCGGCCCGACGCCCTGATTATCGCGGGCGACGTGCACAACCACGAGGACGGCAGCCTGCGCGCCCAGGTGGCCCTGCGCGACGGCTGCGCGCGCCTGGCGGACGCGGGGGTGCGGGTGTTCATCGCCCACGGCAACCACGACCCGTTGACCTCGCGGGTGAAATCCCTGCACTGGCCGGACGGGGTCACCGTGTTCGGCCCGCAGGTGGAAGCCCACCCCGTGGCCCGCGACGGGCGCGTGGCGGCGGTGGTGCACGGCATCAGCCACGAGACCGACCGCGAGGGCCGCAACCTGGCCAAACGCTTTGCCCGCGCCGCCACGGCCCAGGGCCTGGAGGTGCCCCCCGGCGCGCCGCAGATCGGCGTGCTGCACTGCAACGTGGGCGGCGCGCCGGGCAGCCCCGTGAGCCATGACGCGGGCCGCTACGCCCCCTGCACCCTGGACGACCTGGCCGCCACGGGCCTGGACTACTGGGCGCTGGGACACATCCACCTGCCGCAGGTGCTGCGCGCGCGTCCCCATGTGGTCTACCCCGGCTCCACCCAGGGACTGCACATCAACGAGGACGGGCCGCGCGGCTGCCAGTTGGTCACCCTGCACGACGACGGCGAGGTGGAACTGGAATTCCGGCCGCTGGCCCCGGTGCGCTGGCAGGTTGTGGAAGTGGCCATCGATAATGGCGGCAATAGCGGCGACAATTGCGGCAAGGGAGGCGACGGTCCCGGCGATGCGGATACGCCCAACGGCGGGGCATCGCTGGAAGCCCTGCACGGCCTCATCCTGGAGGCCATGCAGCACGCCGCCGGAGAGGATGCGCCGCCCGGCGCGCCAGCCTTCCCCATTGAAGTCACCCTGTTCCGGGTGGTTCTGCGCGGACGCGGCCCGCTGGACCGCCAGTTGCGCCGCCCCGGCGCGGCCGGGGCATTGCTGGAAATGCTGCGCGAGGCCGGGGCCTCGCTGGATCCGCTGGTCTGGGTCAAAGACATCGAACTGCGCACCCGGCCCGACGTGGACATGGACGCGCTGCGCCGCCGCGACGACCTGCTGGGCGAAGTGCTGCGCGTGGCCGCCGCCGTGCGCGGCCTGCCGGAACAGCCGGCGGGCGACCCGGCGGCCTGCCCGGACGGGCTGCGCGCCCTGGCCGCCGCCGTGCTCGGCCCGCTGTACGACGGCGCACGCGGCCGCCGCTTCCTCGGTCCGTCCGACGCCCTGCCGCCCGAAGACCTGGCCGCCCTGCTGGACGACGCCGAACGCATCTGCTGCGACATGCTGGAGGCCGACTGATGTACATCCAGCGCGCGCACATCGACGGCTTCGGGGTTCTCGCGGGCCAGACCATCCCGCACCTGCCGCCGGGGCTGTCCATCTTCCTGGGCAGCAACGAGGCGGGCAAGTCCACCTGCCTCGACTTCTTCCGGGCCATGCTGGCGGGCTACCCCCGCAGCCGCGCCGCCCACCGGATACCCCTTTCCGGCCGCGCGGCCGAGGCGGGCGGCACGCTCACCCTGCACACCGACCGCTGCGGCGTGGTGCGGCTCACCCGCCGTCCCGGCGCGCACGGCGGCACGCTGACCCTCACCGATGCCCAGGGCGCGCCCCTGGACCCGGAACTGGCCACCGCCCTGCTGCACGGCGTGACACCCGATCTCTACCGCAACATCTACGGGTTCAGCCTGTCGGAATTGCAGGAATTTTCCTCGCTGTCGGCGGAAGGCGCGCGTAACGTGCTGCTGGGTGCCGGGGCCGGGCAGGGGCTGCGTCCGCCCAGCCAACTGCTGGACGACCTTTCCGGCCGCATGGCCGCGCTGTACCTGCCGGAAGGCCGCAAGCCTCCGCTCAACGAGGCGTTGAAGGAACTGGAAGCCCTGCGCGCCAGCCTGCGCGCCCACGAGCGGGACACCGCCCGCTACGACGCCCTGTCCGCCCAACTGGACGACCTGTCCGCCCGGCTGGCCGGGGTGCGCGGCGACCGCGCCACGCTCGAGACGGAGCATCGCGCGCTGGAACGCCGTCTGGGTGTGTGGCGGCAGTGGCAGGAACTGATGGCGGTGGAGGGGCAACTGGCCCGGCTGGAGGTGGTGGTCGAGCGCTTTCCGCAGGACGGCGGGGCGCGCTTCGAGCGGGAGCGCGAGCGCGCATCCGAACGCGCCCTCCGAGCGCAGGGGCTGCGCGGCCAGTTGGCAACGCTGGAAGCCACGCTGGCGCAGCGCACGCCGGACGCCCGGCTGCTGGCCGCCGCGCCGGAACTGCGCGCGCTGCTGGAACGCAAGGCCAGCTACCGCAACGCCCGCGCCGCCCTGCCCGCCCTGCTGGCCGACATGGAGCGCAACCGCGCCGACCGGGAACGGCTGCTGGCCGCTCTTGGCGCGGACTGGACCCCGGAACGGGTGCGCGGCTTCGACCGTTCGCTGTTCACGCGCGAGGCCATGGCCGCGCACGAGGCGGCCATGGAAACAGCCGGGGCCGACCTGCGCCAGGCCCGCGCCGAGCGCGACCGCCGCGCCGCCGAGCATGAGGCGGCCCGCCACGCGGCGGAACTGGCCCAAACCCAAGCCGACGGGCTGGGCGCGGACTCCGCCGCCGCGCCGGACGCGGAACAGGCCGAACGGCTGCGCACCCTGCGCGCCCAGGCTGGGGCCGCCCTGGCCGAACTGCCCGGGCTGCGCGCCCAACTGGACGTGCAGGCCGCCGCGCTGGCCCGATCGCTGACGGACATTTCCCCCCGCTGGACCCCGGACACCCTGCGCGGGCTCGACACCTCGCCCCGCGCCCGAGAGGCTTTGGCCACCCGCGCCCGCACCGTCAACGATGCCGACGACGCGGCCCGCGACGCCGCCCGCCGCGCCGACGAACTGGCCGCGCAACTGGACGACCTGGCCGCCCGCCGCGACCAGGCCATCCTGGCCGCGCGGGCCATGGCCGCCATCCCCGGAGAGGAGTTGGACCGCCGGGCAGAAGCCGTGCGCCGTCTGCGCCATGTGGCCAACGGGCTGACCCTGGAGGCGGAACGCACGGCCGAGGCCGCCCGCGCCGAGCGGGACCACGCGGCCGCCGCGCCCGTGGCCCGCAAATCGGCAGCCCTGTTGACCTTTGGCGGCGCGCTGCTGGCGGCGGGTTCGATTGCTGCCGGGGCGCTGCTGGCGGCGGCGCACGGCGCGCTGGACCTTACCGGCCTGCCCGGACACCTCGGACAGTTCGGGCTGCCCCCCCTCGCGGCCATGGGCCTCGCGCCCGTATACCTGTGCGGGGTGGCCGCGCTGTGCGGCCTTGCGCTGCTGGCGGCGGGCTGGCCCCGGCGCGATGCGGCGGAACTGGCCGCCCACGCGGCCCGCGCCGCCCGGCTTGCGGCACGGCGCCAGGAACTGGCCGAACGCAACGACGCGCTGCGCGCCGAGGCGGCCCGGCTGCTGCACGGGGCTGGGCTGAACGGGACGGATGCCCCCATGGACGGTCCCTCCCTGGCGGACTTGCTGGACGCCACGGAACGTGCGCTGGAACGCGCCCGCGACGAGCGCACCCGGCGCGACCGGGCCGACGCCGAGGCGGCCGCACGCGAAGCCGACTGCGCCACCCAGCGCGCCCGGCACATGCAGGCCCTGCACGCCCGCGAGGCGGCGGAAGCGGCCCTGCATCAGGCCCGCGCGGACTGGGCGGCGTACCGCGCCGGACTCGACCTGCCGGAATCCTTCGGCCCCGAGGCGGCGGCCGGGCTGTTCGACCGGGTGGAGGCCTGCGCGGCCCGCGCGGCCCAAGCCGACGCGCTGGCCGCCCGCGTGGCGGTCCTGACGGCGCAGGTGGCCGCGCTGGCCGAAGCCGCCCGCGCGATGCCCGCCCTGGCGTCGCTGTGCCCCGACGAGCCGGACAAACCAGACGGGCCGGACGGGCCGAAATTGAATAACGAGGCGGCCACCGCCCTGCTGGCCGGGGTGGACCGCCTGCTGGCCGACCTGCGCGCCGCCGAGGCCCGGCGGCAGGAGCGGGAACGCGCCATGGCGGAACTGGCCGCCCGGCGCGAACGGGAACAGCAGGCCCTTGCCGCCTTGCAGGCGGCCGAGGCCGCGCAGGAAGCCGCCACGGCCACGGCGGGCGCGGCCACCGGCGCATGGCGCGACTGGCTGTCCCAGCGCGGCCTGTCCCCGGACCTGACCCCGGCCACCGCCCGCGACGCCCTTGCGGTCATGGACGACTGGCTGCGCCTGGACAACGAGGCCGCCGGACTGTCCGCCCGCCGCGCCGCGCTGGAGGCGGAACTGGCCGCGCTGGAAACCCCGCTGGCCCGCATTGCCGAGGACTGCGCCGCCGCCCTGCCCGACGCCGCCCGCGCCGATGACCTCGTGACCACGCTGGACGCACTGGCCACCGCCGCCGAAGCCGCCGTGTCCATGGCCGCCGAACGGGACAGGCTGGCCGCCCGCCACGCGGAACTGCTGGCCGAACTGCGCGAGGCCGAGGCCGCCCACGCCGCCGCCGAGGCCGCCGTGGCCGAACTGCTGGCCGCCGGTGGTGCGGCCGACGGGGAGGACTTCCTGCGCCGCGCCGCGTTCTTTGCCGAACGGCAGGAACTGCTGCGCCGCAGGGGCGACCTGACCGGCCACCTGTCCGCCGCCCTGCCAAATATCCCGGCGGACATCCCGGCGGATGTCCCGAACGCATCCGCCACGGCCAATCCCCCGGCAGACCCGCTGGCCGCGCTGCGCGCCGAACTGGCCAGCGCCGACCGTGAGGCCATGCAGGCCCGCTGCGACGAACTGGCCACGGAACTGGCCGGACTTGCCGCGCGGGAGGCGGAACTGGTGCAGCACATCGCCGACCTGCGCGCCCAGCGCGACCTGGCGGCCTCGGCCGACGATGTGGCCGCCCTGCGCAGGCAGGAGGCCGCCCTGCTGGAATCGGCCCGCCAGATGGCCCTGGAATGGAGCCGCAACGCCCTGGCCCGCCACCTCATCGACACGGCGCGGCGGCGCTTCGAGCGCGAGCGCCAGCCCCACGTGATCCGCGAGGCGGCCGCCATCTTCCGGGCCATCACCGGGGGGCGCTGGCAGTCCATCGCCGCCTCGCTGGAGGACGGCGTGCCCCGCGCCGTGCCCGCCGACGGCGAGCCGGTGCCGCACGAGCATCTCAGCCGGGGCACCCGCGAGCAGTTGTACCTGGCCCTGCGCCTGGGCTACGTGCGCACCCACGCCCTGCACGCCGAGCCGCTGCCGCTGATCATGGACGACATCCTGGTCAACTTCGACCCGGAACGCGCGGCGCGCACCGCCGCCGCCCTGGCCGACCTGTGCGGACGGCCCGCCGACGCCACCGGACACGCGGACGCAGGCATCCCGGACAATCCCGGCAGCACAGGCAGCGCAAGCGGTGCGAAACCGCACCAGATCCTGTTCTTCACCTGCCACCCGCACACCGTGGACATGTTGCGCGAGTCCAAGCCCGACGCCGCCCTGTTCACCGTGGAACGCGGAACCATCACCGCCACGGCCTGAGCCTCTCGGGTTGACGCGGCCGCCCGGCCCGGCCATACCATGGGGCGGTTCCGGCGGTTCCGGCGGTTCCGGGTAGTCCCGCGCGGTCGCGCCTGTCCGCGCCCATTGCCTGCCCGGCCCGCATCGCGCCGTTCCTTCCGCGCCCACCGACACCCACAGGAGGCCCGCCCCGCATGACCTCGTCATCCCGCGCCACGTCGCCCCCTTCGCATCCCGGCTCCCCCGCCGCGTCCCCACTGCCCGCCACCTGCCGCGCGCCCGCGCCCGCCGATGCGGCCGGGGTGCGCAACGTGGTGGTCATGGGCGCGGCCGGACGCGACTTCCACAACTTCAACGTGCTGCTGCGCGACGACCCGGCCGTGCACGTGGTGGCCTTCACCGCCGCCCAGATCCCGGACATCGACGGCCGCTGCTACCCCGCCGCGCTGGCCGGGCCACGCCATCCGGACGGCGTGCCCATCCTGGCCGAGCGCGAACTGACCGCCCTGTGCCGCGACAACCACGTGCACGAGGTGATCTTTTCCTACAGCGACGTTTCGCACGAAACGGTCATGCATGCCGCCTCGCTGGCCCTGGCCGCCGGGGCGGACTTCCGCCTGCTGTCGCCCGCGGCCACCATGCTGCGCGCGGACAAGCCGGTGGTGGCCGTCACCGCCGTGCGCACCGGCTGCGGCAAGTCGCCGGTCACCCGGCACCTGTGCGCGGCCTTTGTGGAGCGCGGCATCCGTCCGGTGGTCGTGCGCCATCCCATGCCCTACGGCGACCTTGCCAAACAGGCGGTGCAGCGCTTCGCCAGCCATGCGGACATGGACGCCGCCGACTGCACGGTGGAGGAGCGCGAGGAATACGAACACCTGGTGGACGCGGGCATCACCGTGTTCGCCGGGGTGGACTACGCGCGCATCCTGGCGGCGGCACAGGCCGAGGCCGACGTGCTGCTGTGGGACGGCGGCAACAACGACACGCCCTTCTTCCGGCCGGACGTGCACCTGACCGTGCTCGACCCGCTGCGCGCCGGGCACGAACTGACCTACCACCCCGGCGAGACCAACCTGCGCATGTGCCACGTGGCGGTGATCAACAAGGTGGACACGGCCACGCCCGCGCAGGTGGCCACGGTGCGCGCCAACGTCGCCGCCGTGAATCCCTCCGCGCGGGTGCTGCTGGCCGATTCGGTGATCGAGGTGGACGACCCCGCCGCCATCCGCAAGGCGCGGGTGCTGCTGGTGGAGGACGGCCCCACCCTGACCCACGGCGGGCTGCCCTTCGGCGCGGCGCAGGCGGCGGCGGAAATGCACGGCGCGGGCCGCATCGCCGACCCGCGCCCGTACGCCCACGGCTCGCTGAAGCAGGTATTCGAGAAGTATCCCCACCTGGGCAAGGCCCTGCCCGCCATGGGCTACTCGCACCGGCAACTGGAAGACCTGGAAGCCACCATCAACGCCACCCCGTGCGACCTGGTGCTGCTGGGCACGCCGGTGCGCCTGGACCGGCTGATCCGCATCGACCGGCCATGGCTGCGGGTGCGCTACACCCACCGCGACCGGCCCGACCCCGCCGCGGGCACGCAGCCGTCCCCGGGACTGGCGGAAACCGTGCTGGAACTGCTGGGCATGAAGTAGCGCAGGAACCCGCCCCACGAACCATGCACCATGACAAAGGGGGACGCCGCGTATGCGGCGTCCCCGAGGCTGTTGACAAACGCAGTTTGTCGGCAGCCCGCCACAAAGGCGCAGGCGGCATTCATTGCCGCCGTAAAGCGCCGGAGTGGGCGTGCCTTTACAAATCCGCCCAAGGCGGGTTTGTCATCACGCTTGGAACGCCGCGTGTGCGGCGTCCCCCTTTTGCAGCATCACTGCGGCGCGGCGGTCCGACCGCGCGGCAACTCAGTAATAATGCTCCACCTCTTCCACCGTGGCCGTGGCCAGCGCTTCCTGCGCGGCCCTTTCGCGCTTGCGCTCCTCCCGCCGCTGCTCGCGGCGGCGCTGCGCCTCGCGGTTGCGGCGGTGCTGGCCGGGCGTTTCCAGCAGCAGTTCCGGCACGGGCACGGGCTTGCGATCCGGCCCCATGGACACGAAGGTCAGGTAGGCCGAGGCGGCGTGACGCGATTCGCCGGTGAGCAGGTTTTCCGCCTCCACCCGCACGCCCACCTCCAGCGAGGTGCCACCCGCCAGATTCACGCTGGCTTTCAATTGCATCAGTTCGCCCACGTGCACCGGCGCGCGGAAATCCATGCGGTCGATGGAGGCCGTCACCACCGGGGTGCGGCAATGGCGCATGGCGGCCACGGCCCCAGCCAGGTCGATGTGCTTCAGGATAACCCCGCCGTGCACGTTGCCCGCGGGGTTGGCGTCCTCCGGCAGGGGGCGGTGGGTCATCACCACTTCGCTGTCTTGCACGCGCTTGGCGCTCATGCGGCTGGCTCCGGGCGGTGTGAGGGTGACGGAAACGCGGATGCGGGGGACGCGCCGGGCCTACCCGGCGAAGCTCACCCCGCCTTTGCCCAGCAGGTCGTGCAGGTGGACGAGGCCCACCAGGCGGTGCGCGTCGTCCACAATGGGCAACACGGTGATGGCCTTCTGCTCCATGACGTCCAGCAGTTCGGCCACGGACTGGCCGCTGCGGGCGCTGCGCGGGTTGCGGGTCATGATGGCCGTCACCGGCGTGCGCGGGGCGTAGTCGCCCCGGATCACCGCACGGCGCACGTCGCCGTCCGTAAGGATGCCCATCAGCCTGCCGCTGCCGTCCACCACGGCCACCGCGCCGAAGCCGCCCTTGTCCAGCACGCGCACGGCCTCTTCCTGGCCCACGTCGTCCTGGGTCACGGGGATGCCCGTGGTGTGCATCAGTTCATGCACGCGCAGGCGCAGCCGCTGGCCCAGCGAACCGCCGGGGTGGTAGCGCAGGAAATCGTTTTCGGTGAACGATTTCCAGTGGATGAGGCACACAGCAAGGGCGTCGCCCAGGGCCAGCACCGCCGTGGTGGAGGCCGTGGGAGCCAGGTTGTGGGGGCACGCCTCGCGCGGGACCCCGGCATCCAGCACCACGTCGGCGGCGCGGCCCAGGGTGGACTGCGCCTTGCCGGTCATGGCGATGATGGACGTGCCGATGGCCCGCAGGCTGGGCAGGATGGCGTTCAGCTCGTCCGTCTCGCCGGAGTTGGAGATGGCGATGACCACATCCTCCGCCCGCAGGCTGCCCATGTCGCCGTGGGCGCCCTCCACCGGGTGCAGGAAGAACGCGGGCGTGCCGGTGGAGGAAAGGGTGGCCGCCAGCTTGCGGCCCACCAGGCCCGACTTGCCGAGCCCGGTGACCACCACCCGGCCCCGGCACCCGGCCAGCAGCGCCAGCGCCGCCTCGAACGAGGGGCCGAGCCTGTCGCGCACGGCGGTAAGACCTTCGATTTCGATGTCGAGCACGTCGCGCCCGAGGGGTATCCAGTCGGTGCGGCGCTGGCCGCAGGTGCAATCGCTCATGCCGTGGAAATCCTGTGGATGTTGCGGAAATTACCAGACGGGCCGGATATAACCGGACGGGCTGCGCTCAGCGCGGCGACCTTCTCTTCCCCCGAAACGCGGAGCGGGTCAACAGGTCGGCCGCAAAACGGCTGGTCCGACGCGTCACTGCAATCCGCCGGGGCTGTCTTTCTTCCTTGTGCCCCGCAGCGGTCTTCCGCTGCGGGTAGCTGGTGCGGGGACAATGCAAGGGATTACGAGTTTTGTCCGCCGGACAAGGCGGCGCGGCATTTTTGGGCGCAGCGTACTTCTGTACGTGAGCACCAAAAATGCCGCGCCAACGCCGTCCGGCGACAAAAGGCGGCAGCCGTTAGGTGAGCCTGCGAACCTTACGGATGGCGACCGCAGAGCGCGGATTCCGCCCGCAGTGTGCACGCGCTTACGAAGCACACTGCACGCGCCTTCCTCTCCCCCTAATCGCTCACCTCAAGGCACGCCCTGCTGCACCCGTCGCCCGCGCAGGGGATGGGGTAGTCGCCGTTGAAGCAGGCCAGGCAGTACTTTTCGGGGTGCGACACCGAGCGCAGCAGCCCGTCGATGGACAGGTAGTGCAGCGAATCCAGCCCGATGAACCGCTCGATCTCGGCAATGGAGTGGTTGGCCGCGATCAGTTCGCCCTTGGACGAAAAGTCGATGCCGTAGAAGCACGGATGCTTGATGGGCGGGCAACTGACGCGGAAGTGCACCTCCGCCGCGCCCAGTTCGCGCAGCTTCTTCACGCGGGTGCGGATGGTGGTGCCGCGCACGATGGAATCGTCCACGATGCAGATGCGCTTGCCCTTGATCATGCTCTTGACCGGATTGATCTTCACCTGCACGCCGAAGTCGCGCATGTCCTGCGAGGGCTGGATGAACGTGCGGCCCACGTAGTGGTTGCGGATCATGGCGTGCTCGTACGGCAGGCCCGACTGCTGGGCGAAGCCCACCGCACAGTAGATGCCGGAATCCGGGAAGGGCATGATGAAGTCCACGTCCGGGGCCGATTCCAGGGCCAGCTGGCGACCCATCTCCTTGCGGCACTGGTACACGTCCTCGCCGAACACGATGGAGTCGGGCCGGGCGAAGTAGACCAGTTCGAAGATGCACTGGCGCGTGGGCGGCTTGCTGTCCTCGTCCACCAGACTGAAGCTCTTCACGCTGTTGCCTTCGATGACCAGCATTTCGCCGGGGTCCAGCGGGCGGATGAATTCCGCCTCCATCAGGTCGAAGGCGCAGGTTTCGGACGCCAGCACCGGCGAACCGGCCAGGCGGCCCAGGGCCAGCGGGCGCATGCCGTGCGGGTCGCGCAGGGCGATGAGCTTGTCGTTGGCGAGGATGATCAGCGAATACGCGCCCTGCACCCGCTTGCACGCGGCCATGACGGCTTCCTCGAAGGTCTTGCCGTTCATGTTGTGCGCGATGAGGTGCACGAAGACCTCGCTGTCGATGGAGGTCTGGAAGATGGACCCCTTGCGCTCCAGTTCGTCGCGCAGTTCCACGGTGTTGGTCAGGTTGCCGTTGTGCGCGATGGCGATTTCCATGCCCTTGAAGCGCACCAGGAACGGCTGGGCGTTGCGGATGAGCGAGGCCCCGGTGGTGGAATAGCGGATGTGGCCGACGGCGATGTTGCCCTTCAGCTCCTTGCCCAGGTGCCGCTCGTTGAACACGTCGGGCACCAGGCCCATGCCCCGGTGTTCGCGCAGCTTCTGGCCGTCCCAGGTGACGATGCCCGCGCTCTCCTGCCCGCGATGTTGCAGGGCGTACAGGCCGAAGTATGCCATGCGCGCCGCTTCGGCGTGGTTGTAGATGCCGAAGATGCCGCAATAGTGCTTGATCATGCTATACCTCGATGCAGACGGTCCGTTGCGCGCCCATTGTGGTCATGTCGTGGGCCACGCGCGTGGCCCAAAGCGCGGGACCGGGCCTTGGCCCGGTCCCGTTGTCGCTCGTCTAGTTGGTTCCGTAGTATTCCTGCAAGCTCTGCACGTTCACCCCGCAGCAGCGGCTGGCCCGGATGGCCTGGGCGATGGCCCGCGCCCCGGATACGGTGGTGCTGTAGGGCACCCCGTACATCAGCGTGGCCTGCCGGATGGACTTGGAGTCCTGCACGGTGCGCTTGCCCGAGGCGGTGTTGACCACCAGGGCGATTTCGCCGTTCTTGATGAAGTCCACGATGTTGGGCCGCCCCTCGTACACCTTGTGCACCGCCGTGGCGGGCACGCCGCCTTCGCGCAGCAGCTTGGCCGTGCCGCTGGTGGCCAGCACCTCGAAGCCGAGGTCGGCGTACATGCGGGCCACGTCCGTGATCAGCAGCTTGTCGCGGTCGTTGACCGAGATGAAGATCTTGCCGCCCTCGGGCAGGCGCTGCCCGCCGGCAAGCTGGCCCTTCAGATAGGCTTCCTCGAAGCTGGAGGCAATACCCATCACCTCGCCCGTGGACCGCATTTCGGGGCCGAGCAGGATGTCCACCCCCGGGAAGCGGTTGAACGGGAACACCGATTCCTTCACCGAGAAGTAGCCGGTGCGGCGCATGGACCACGGGTCCAGTTCCTTCAGCGTGGCCCCCAGCATGATCTGGGTGGCCAGGCGCGGCAGGGGGACCGCGGTGGCCTTGGACACGAAGGGCGCGGTGCGCGAGGCGCGCGGGTTCACCTCAAGGATGTAGATCAGCCCGTCCTTGACCGCGAACTGGATGTTCATCAGGCCCACCACGCGCAGTTCGCGCGCCAGTTCCACGGTCTGCCGGGCTATCTCGTTGACGATGGCCTCGGGCAGGGTGTGCGGCGGAATGACGCAGGCGGAGTCACCGGAGTGGATGCCCGCCTCCTCGATGTGCTCCATGATGCCCGCCACGTACACGTCGGCGCCGTCGGACAGGGCGTCCACGTCCACTTCCGTGGCGCTTTCCAGGAACTTGTCGATGAGGATGGGATGCTTGGGCTTTTCGCCCACAGAGGTGGCGAAGTATTCGGCAAGCTGCTCGTCGTCGTACACGATCTCCATGGCCCTGCCGCCCAGCACGTAGCTGGGCCGCACCACCACGGGAAAGCCGATGCGCCCGGCGGCGCAGCGCGCCTCGGGCAGGGACATGACCGTGGCGTTGGCGGGTTGGCGCAGGCCCAGCTTCTGCAACAGGGCCTGGAAGCGTTCGCGGTCCTCGGCGCGGTCGATGGAGTCGGGCGAGGTGCCCAGAATGGGCACGCCCGCGCGCATCAGCGGCACGGCCAGGTTCAGCGGGGTCTGCCCGCCGAACTGCACCACCACCCCGTCGGGCTTCTCGGCCTCGACGATGTTCATGACATCCTCGTAGGTCAACGGCTCGAAGTACAGGCGGTCCGAGGTGTCGTAGTCGGTGGAGACCGTTTCGGGGTTCGAGTTGACCATGATGGCCTGCACGCCCATTTCCTTCAGCGCGAACGAGGCGTGGCAGCAGCAGTAGTCGAACTCGATGCCCTGTCCGATGCGGTTGGGCCCGCCGCCCAGGATGATGACCTTCTTGCGGTCGTCGGGCGTGACCTCGCGGCCGGTCTCGTAGGTGGAGTAGTAGTAGGGGGTGTACGCCTCGAACTCGCTGGCGCAGGTGTCCACCAGATAGTAGGTGGGCGCGATGCCCATCTGGGTGCGCAGGGTGCGCACGTCCGATTCGGGGCGCTTCCACATTTCGGCCAGCTGCCGGTCGGAGAAGCCGTATTCCTTGGCGCGGCGCATCAGGGCCACCAGTTCCGCGTTGTCCACGGTCATGGCGTTGCCCAGGGCGAAGTCGCGCAGTTCGGCCTCCATGTCCACCAGGTCCTTCATCTGGCGCAAAAACCACGGGTCGATGGCGGTGGCCTCGTGGATTTCCTCCACGGTCATGCCGTCGAGCATGGCGTGGCGCACGTAGAAGATGCGGCGCGAGTTGGGCGTGCGCAGCTTGCGCATGATGTCCTCGCGCTCCGGCCCCTTGCAGCGGAAGCCGGACCCCAGGCCGGGCGCGCCCACTTCCAGCGAGCGCAGGCCCTTCTGCAACGATTCCTTGAAGGTGCGGCCGATGGACATGGCCTCGCCCACGCTCTTCATGGAGGTGGTCAGCTCGTCGCGCGCGCCGGGAAACTTCTCGAAGGTGAAGCGCGGAATCTTGGTGACGCAGTAGTCGATGGACGGCTCGAAGCTGGCCATGGTCTCGCGGGTGATGTCGTTGGGAATCTCGTCCAGCGTGTAGCCCACGGCCAGCTTGGCCGCGATCTTGGCGATGGGGAACCCGGTGGCCTTGGAGGCCAGCGCGGACGAGCGCGACACGCGGGGGTTCATCTCGATGACCACCATGTCGCCGTTCTGCGGGTTGATGCCGAACTGCACGTTGGAGCCGCCCGTTTCCACGCCGATCTCGCGCATGATGGCGATGGAGGCGTCGCGCATCATCTGGTATTCGACGTCGCTCAGGGTCTGGGCCGGGGCCACGGTGATGGAGTCGCCCGTGTGCACGCCCATGGGGTCGAAGTTTTCGATGGAACAGATGATCACGCAGTTGTCGGCCTTGTCGCGCATGACCTCCATCTCGAATTCCTTCCAGCCCAGCACCGACTGCTCGATCATCACCTCGTGCTTGATGGAGGCGGCGAGCCCGCGCGCGGCGATCTCTTCCAGGTCCTCCATGTTGTAGGCGATGCCGCCGCCGGTGCCGCCCATGGTGAAGGCGGGACGGATAATCAGCGGGAAGGGCATTTCCGCGCCCAGGCGGCGCACGTCTTCCATGGTGCGGGCAATGCCGCTGGCGGGCACCTTCAGGCCGATGTTGGCCATGGCCTCGCGGAACAGTTCGCGGCTTTCCGCCTTTTCGATGACCTGCTTGTTGGCCCCGATGAGTTCCACGCCGCATTCGTCCAGCACGCCCATGGCGGCGAGGGCCAGCGCGGTGTTCAGGCCGGTCTGGCCGCCCAGGGTGGGCAGCAGCGCGTCGGGCCGCTCCTTGCGGATGATGGCGGCCACCGTCTCGGGCTCGATGGGCTCGATGTAGGTCCGGTCGGCAAGACCGGGGTCGGTCATGATGGTGGCGGGGTTGGAGTTGACCAGCACCACCTCGTAGCCTTCTTCCTTCAGGGCCTTCACGGCCTGCGTGCCGGAATAGTCGAATTCGCACGCCTGCCCGATGACGATCGGGCCGGAACCGATGACCATGATCCGCTTCAAATCGGTGCGTTTGGGCATTGGACTCTGTCTGGTAACAGGGTTGCCCCGCAGGGGCGGGAAAGAAGAGGGCTGCCGGGACAAAGGCGGGGGGAGTGTGCGGGGCGTTCCGGCGCGGCGAGGCGCGGGGGAACGGCCATCCACCCGCGATTGTTGCGGAACACGCGGACATGAGCCCACGCGCCGTCAGCAATCCGGCTCTTATATCGTGCGCCCCGGCGCTTGGCAAGACGCGCGGGGGCGTCCGCCGGGGCCGGAATTCCGCTTTTTGACATTGATGGGAAACGGCGGTGCGAAAACTTCCCCCCGGCGCCCCGTTGCCGCCCCACTGCCGACATGCCGGACGCGCCGCCACTTGCGCCCCACGGCCCGCCAATGCTACCGCATTGCCTTCACGAGGCCCCCAAGCGATACCGGACGCCACGGGTGGCGCGGGCGGCACGGTTGAAACGGGCGAAACGGCCCCGGCGGGCGTTTTCCGAATTTGTCACGGCCCGTTGCCCAAGGATTGTCTCTAAATTAGGATTTTCGTTCGTTGGCAAGGAAAACGAACCTGCCATGAGGGAGTATACTCTTATCGTATTCGACCGACATGGCAGGCGAAGTTTGACGAAGCCAACGGGCGAAAGGCCAATTTAGACACTGTTCACCAGAACACGAGGGACAGAAACATGCTCGCGATCCTCGACTACAAGGCAGGCAACCAGACCAGCGTGCGCCGTGCGCTGGACCATCTGGGCATTCCCTGCGTCATCACGGCGGACCCGGCGGTCATCGCCGGGGCGCACGGGGTGATCTTTCCGGGCGTGGGCGCGGCCGGGCAGGCCATGAACGAACTGGTCTCCACCGGCCTCGACAAGGTGCTCAAGGACCAGGTGCAGGCGGGCAAGCCGCTGCTGGGCATCTGCGTGGGCTGCCAGATCATGCTGGACTACAGCCAGGAAAACGACACCAAGGCCCTGGGCATCGTGCCCGGCGAATGCCGCCTGTTCAACGCCGCCTGGACGGAAGAGGACGGCGCGCCCATCCGCGTGCCGCACATGGGCTGGAACCGCATCGTCCAGAAGCGCCCCTGCGAACTGCTGAAGGGCATCGAGCCGGAAGCGGAATTCTACTTCGTGCACAGCTACTACCCCACCCCGCCGGACGACTACGTCATCGCCACGTGCACCTACGGCGAGGAATTCTGCGCCATCCACGGCGGTCCCGGCCTGTGGGCCGTGCAGTTCCACCCGGAAAAGAGCGGCCGCCCCGGCCTTGCCTTGCTGCGCAACTTCCACGCCTACTGCAAGGAGGCCAGCCGTGCTTAGCAAGCGCATCATCCCCTGCCTGGACGTCCGCAACGGCCGCCTGACCAAGGGCGTGAAGTTCGAGGGCAACGTGGACATCGGCGACCCGGTGGAAACCGCCCGCCGCTACTACGAACAGGGCGCGGACGAGATCGTGTTCTACGACATCACCGCCTCGCACGAGGACCGGGGCATCTTTCTCGACGTGGTCGAGCGGGTGGCCTCGGCGATCTTCATCCCCTTTTCGGTGGGCGGCGGCATCAACACCGTGGAAGACATGCGGGCCGTGCTGGTGGCCGGGGCCGAGAAGGTCTCCGTGAACTCCGGCGCGGTGAAGAACCCGGACATCATCAGCCGGGGCGCGGCGGCCTTCGGGTCGCAGGCCATCGTGGTGGGCATGGACGTGAAGCAGGTGGAAAAGTCCGGGACCATCCCCTCGGGCTACGAGATCGTCATCCACGGCGGCCGCAAGTACATGGGCATGGACGCCATCGAGTGGGCCAAAACCTGTGAAGCGCTGGGGGCCGGGGAACTGTGCGTCAACTCCATCGACGCCGACGGCACCAAGGACGGCTACGAACTGACCCTGACCCGGATGATTTCCGACGCGGTGACCATTCCGGTCATCGCCTCCGGCGGGGCGGGCAGCCCGGCGCACATGTACGACGCCATCACCAAGGGCGGCGCGTCCGCCGCGCTCATCGCCTCCATCGTGCACTACGGGCAGTACACCATCCCGGACCTGAAGCGGCAGATTTCGGACATGGGCGCGAAGCTCCGGATGGTCTGGTAGCCCCGGCCTCCGGAAACACCGCGCCACACCTTCACAAGGATACCCGCATGTCCAACCCCGGCTACCGCGTCAAGAACACCATCGTCCGTCCGGACGCCACCCTCGTGGAAGCCTTCCGGTCCATCCCCGTGTCCAACATCGGCGACGCCATGAACCGCATGGCCTGCATGCATGCGCGCATCCGGCCCATGAACCGCGCGCCCCTGCTGGGCACGGCGCTGACGGTGCGGGTGCGCGTGGGCGACAACCTGCTGTTCAACAAGGCCATGGACATGGCCCGGCCCGGCGACGTGCTGGTGGTGAACGCCCACGACGAGCCGTTCTACTCCATCGTGGGCGGGCAGATGACCACGTGGATGAAACGGCGCGGCCTGGCCGGGCTGGTGGTGGACGGCTGCATCCGCGATGCGGAAGAGATAGAGGCCATGGACTTTCCGGTCTACGCCACCGGCATTTCGCCCAACGGCCCGGTGAAGGAGGGCGGCGGCGAGGTGAACTTTCCCGTCGCCTGCGGGGGGCTGGTGGTGAACCCCGGCGACATCGTGGCGGGCGACCGCGACGGCGTCGTGGTGGTGAGCCCGGCCGACGCACCGGCGGTGCTGGAAAAGGCCCACGCCCTGATGAAAAAGGAAGCGCGGGTCATGGCCGCCATCGCGGACGGGACGTGGGACCGTACCTGGGTGGACGAGATGTTGCGGGCCAAGGGGTGCGAGTTTATCGACTAGATACCGCAAGTACCGAAAGAGGCCGCTTACGCGGCCTCTTTCGGTACTTGCGGTCCGGGGCAATCGCCCCTACCCCGCCCGGAACACCCCGCTCTTGCCGCCGGACTTGAACACCAGGCGGCAGTCGCGCCATGCATCCGTATTGACGTCACACAAGGTGTGACATATATTCTCATCGCTCGACATGCCCCGCCCTTCCTCCCGCAAGGAACGCATGAAAGTCTACACGAACACCTGATTCGCCCGTTTCGCCGGTGCGCAGGCCATCACCGGCACGGCCCTGCATGATGCGGTGGCGGACATGGACGCCGGACGGTTCGACGCGGACCTCGGCGGGGGCGTATACAAGCAGCGGGTGGCCCGGCCGGGAGAAGGAAAATCCGGGGGCTATCGGGTCATCGTCTGTTTTCGGCGGGAAGAACGGGCCTTTTTCGTCTACGGGTTTCCCAAATCGAAGCGCGGAAACATCACGACGAAGGAACGCGACAGCCTCAGGAAGCTGGCAAAGATACTTCTGTCCATGAATGACGCACAGTTGGAGGCGGAAGTCAGGGCCGGGACCTTTCTGGAAGTCCTGCGCGAGGAGTAGACCATGGCAAAGACATACAAGAGCGACGTACTGGCGGCGGTTCACGAAACGGCGGAAGCGCTCCACGCGCACGGTGTGATCGACAAGGTCACCATGAAGGAGTTCGACGCTTCCTGCCTCGCGCCCGTGGACGGCATCACCCCGGAGGAAATCCGGAACATACGTGAACGGGCCCGGCTTTCCCAGCCCGTGTTCGCCCGGTATCTGAACGTCTCCAAGAACCTGGTCTCCGACTGGGAGCGCGGGGTGAAGAAACCGGGCGGCCCGGCCTTGCGGCTGCTGGCCATCGTCAAACACAAGGGGCTTGACGCGGTGATGCTGTAGCAACGTACTTCACGGAGTACGCCGCGACATCCCGCCTCCGCTTCCTCTCCTACCCCGCCCGGAACACCCCGCTCTTACCGCCGGACTTGAACACCAGGCGGCAGTCACGCAGCACGATGTCCTTCTGCACGGCCTTGCACATGTCGTAGATGGTCAGCGCGGCCACCTGCGCGGCGGTCATGGCTTCCATCTCCACGCCGGTCTGGCCGGTGGTGCGCACTTCCGCCTCCAGTTCGATGGAGGGGGGCGCGTCCACCACGGTAAAGCGCACGTCGGCGTAGCTGATGGCCAGCGGGTGGCACATGGGGATCAGTTCCGCCGTGCGCTTGGCGGCCATGATGCCCGCGATCTTGGCGGTGGTCAGCACGTCGCCCTTGGGCAGGGCGCGGCGCTTGAGCAGGTCCAGGGTGTCGGCATTCACCTCCACCACGGCCCGCACGATGGCGATGCGCTGGGTGGGGGCCTTCCCGCCCACGTCCACCATGGTCACGCTGCCGTCCCCGGTCATGTGGCTGAAGGCCGCCTCTTCCCCGCCGGGCTCGGGCGCGGCATGGCCCATGCCCCCGGTGCATTCCAGCGCGGAGGGCGCGCCGCACCCGCAACCGCACCCGGTGTTGGGCAGGTCCGGGCCATCTTCGCCATAGTCGAGGGGATCGGGCATATCGTCGAGCCGGACGGAGGATGCGGGCGCATCGCCGCCGGGCGCTTTGGGCGTATCGGAAGACATGGGGCAACCTCCTGCCGGACGTGAAACAGGGCGGACGGATGACCCCGGCGCGGCCCCGCGCCAGCGGTTCCATCCTTCTTGGCTGTAGCGCAAAACAGGACGGACGCCAATGCGGCGTCCGCCGGGCCGGGGTGGCAGGCACACTTCAGGGGCTGCTTCAGGCCACGAATCCCTTCTATGTTTCCACGTCCCTGGGCACCAGCCGCATCCCCCGGCGGCACAGGGTCAGGATGCCGTCGGCGGGCAGCGGCCGGGCAAGGCAGTACCCTTGCAGGTAGTCCACGCCCATGCCGCGCAGGGCGGAAAGCTGGGCCGCCGTCTCCACCCCCTCGGCCACCGTGGCCAGGCGCAGGCTGCGGGCCAGGCCCAGGATGGTCTCCACGATTTCCAGGCTGCCGCCCTCGTCCAGCAGTTCCTGCACGAAGGTACGGTCTATCTTCAGGGCGTGGATGGGCATGCGCGCAAGATACTGCAACGAGGAATACCCGGTGCCGAAGTCGTCCAGCGAAACGCGCACCCCAAGGTCGCGCAGGGTGCACAGCATGGCGTTGCCGCGCTCGTAGTTCTGCATCAGCGAGGTTTCGGTAATCTCCACTTCCAGCGCGTCCGGGGGCACGTCGTAGGCGTTCAGGCACGCGGCAATATGGCTGATGGTCTCGTCGCTGTTCAGGCAACGGGACGAGATGTTCACCGACACCGGCAGGGTCAATCCCTCCAGCCGCCACGCGGCGTGCTGGGCGCAGGCCATTTCCACCACCAGCCGGGTTATCTCGCGGATGGAGTTGGAGCTTTCCGCCACGGGGATGAACACCGAGGGCGGGGCCACCACCGCGCCGTCACGCTCCCAGCGCAGCAACGCCTCCACCTTGCGCACCCGCAGGGCGCGCGCGTCGGCGATGGGCTGGTACACCAGCCGGAACTCGCGCCCGGCGATGGCCGCCTTGATGTCCTGGTCCATGCGGTAGCGCCGGGTGAATTCCAGGCACTGCTCCTCGCAGAACACGGCGATGGCGTTCTTGCCCATGTCCTTGGCGCGGTACATGGCGATGTCCGCGCGCGACAGCAGTTCGTTGGCGGTCTCGCCGTCGTCGGGATACACCGACACGCCGAAGCTGGCCGTGACCGAAAAGCCCATGCCGCCGTACTCGAACGGTTCGGCAAAGGTTTCGAACAGCCGCCGCATGATGCCGTCCAGATGGGTCTTGTCGGTGATGCCGCCCACCGCCGCCACGAATTCGTCGCCCCCCAGCCGCCCCAGGATGTCGCCGGGCCGCAGGGACGTGCGCAGCCGCCGGGCCACGTCGCACAACAACTGGTCGCCGGTGGCGTGGTCGTACGAATCGTTGATGAACTTGAAGCCGTCCATGTCGATGAACACCACGGCCAGCTTGTGGCCGCGCGCCGAAGCCCTGGCGATGGCGTCGCGCAGCAGTTCGAAGATGTGCTTGCGATTGGGCAGGCCGGTCAGGTCGTCGTGGTTGGCCTGGTAGGTGATCTGCGCTTCCTTCTGCTTGATGTCGGTGATGTCCGAGAACACCCCCACGCAGTTCAGGATCACCCCGGCCTCGTCGCGGATGGACACCAGGCTCAGCCATTGCGGAATCTGCCAGCCGTCGCGGTGCGGCCCGCGCGTCTCGCCGATCCACGAACCGTGCTCCAGCATTTCGTCCCACACGCTGCGCGTGCCGCCCACGGGCACCATGCCCAGGGCCGGGGAAATGCGGCCCACCATGGACCGCGCGTCCACGCCGGTGATGCGCTCGAAGGCCGGGTTCACGGCCACCACCATGCCCGCGCTGTCGGTGATGAAGATGCCCTCCACCGCGTGGGTGAACACCTCGCCCATCAGGTGCAGCCTGGCGTTGGCGTCGCAGAGTTGGGCGGTGCGCTCGCGCACGCGGCGCTCCAGTTCGCGGTGGGCCTCGTTCAGTTCGCGCTGCGAGGCCTCCAGCAGGTCGAGCATGCCGTTGAAGGCGTTGGCCAACCCCTCCAGTTCGTCGCCGGTGTCGATCCGGATGCGCTGGCCCATGTTGCCGGGGCCGATGGAACGCACCCAGCCCGACAGGCGCAACACCGTGCGGGTCACCGTGCGCGACAGCAGCAGCGCCGTGGCCAGGGCCACCAGCAGGGCCATGACCGTCAGTGCGCCGATGTGCCACCACGCGGCGCGCTGCTCCGCCCGGTAGCCGTCCAGGGCAAGGCCCACGGACACGGTGCAGATGGAAATGCCCGCCCGCTCCACGGGCAGCACGTGATGGTACACCTCCGGCGGATCGGCGCCGGCGGGGCGGACGGCGTCCGCCTCTTCCGTCCCCGGAGGCAGCCCCCGGCGGAAGCCGCCGTCCCGCACCGGCTGCACGGTGCTGCCCGCCGGCCGGAACACCCAGCCGCCGCGGCGGAACACCAGGGCCGAGCCGTCTGCCCGCGTGACCACGATGTATTCCAGCCCCGGCTGCCGCCGGAGCACGCCGGTGCAGTGGTCCACCAGGGCGGCGTAGTCTTCCGCGGCCAGGGCGGTGGCGGCCACCTCGGCCACCGACGAGGCCAGCTTGTCGGCCTGCGATTCCATGCCCCGGCGCAGCACCCCCTGCTGATAGGGGATGATCATGCCCAGAATGGCCGCGATGATGGCCAGCCCGGCCACGAAGGCCAGCCCGCCCGCCTTGAGGGCGATGCCGAATCCCGAGCGGATGCGCGAACGGGCGCCGCGCGGACGGGTGCGATGGGGATGGGGTGCGCCGGAGCCCTCCGGCCGTTCGGCCGCCGCGATGACGGATGGGGGCGTGCTCATGGTTCCACCAGGCGGCGCGCGGGTTCGATGGCCTCGGGCCGGAACGGCGCGATGCCGTCCAGTTGCAGCAGAAGCAGCATCTGCCTGCCCCACGGGTTGTCCGAAAGGCCCAGCCCCAGTTCCGCATAGCGCGGCGCCAGCGAAGGGTCCACGGACGGCGCGAGGCACATCACGAAGTCTATGAGCGGCGGCGAAACGGCCACGCGCTCCACCTGCGCCTCGATCTGGGGGTTCAGTTCGGCCATGACGCGCAGCGACCGCTCGGTGACGACGCAGGCCGGGGCCTGGCCGAAGAAGACGGGCAACAGCACGCGCGAGGGCTGCACCTCGTACGTCATGGACGCGAAATGCCGGGCCGCCGGGGGCAGCCCCTGGTCGCGCAGCAGGCGTTCCACCCAGCGCGCGGGCAGGCTTTCCTGGCCCAGGGACATGGCCTGCACCAGCAGCCGCGCCCCGCGCAACTGCCCGATGCGGGTGACGCCCGAACCCCTGGGCACCACCAGCACGTAGCGTTCGCCGAATTCGCCGTCGGTGACGGGCACGCCGAAGGGCTTCAGGTCCAACTCGCGCGACAGCAGCAGGTAGTCCACGGTGGGCAGGTGCACCACGTCCAGTTGGCCGGACAGCAGCGCCGCGCGGATTTCGCCCCGCGAGGCAAAGGCGGACAGCCGCACGCCAAGGCCGCGCTCCGTCTCCACGTAGCGGCGCGCCCACATCTGCACGGCCAGGGCCACGTCCTTGCGGTCCACGCCGGGCAGGAAATATTCCACGTAGCCAAGGCGCAATTCCGCCGGGGCGGCAGGCGCGGGCGCGGCGGGGGCCACGGCGCACAGCAGCATCAGCAGCGCAGCCAGACACGGCAGCGCGTGGCCATGTCCGCCATACCGGACTGGCCGGGCTGGCACGGGGGAGAATTCAGGGCAGCGCACGAGCGCCATAGCCCACCTCCCGCAGGTGTTCGAGGAGTTCCGTGCCCGCCGCCAAGTTGCGGGCGGCCGCCGCCGCCTGCGCGTCGTACAGGGCGCGCAGCCGCGCCGCGCGCACCATGGATTCGTAGATCTGGGCTTCCAGCAGTTCGCGGGTGTCCACCAGCCCTTCGCGGTAGGCGCGCTCGGTAAGGGCGCGGCTTTCCAGGGCCACGGCCACGGTCTCCGCGCCGATGGCGGCCTGCCGGGCGGCGCGGCGTTCCTGGAGCACCGCGTCCTTCACGCGCAGGGCCACGCCCTCGCGCAGCAGCACCCGCTGGTGGGCCAGTTGGCGCAGCCGGGCGCGCATTTCCTCCATCCGCGCCCGGGTGCGGAAGCCTTCGAACAGCGGCAGTTCCACGGTCAGGCCGGTGGCGCCGTGGGTGCGTTCGCCCTCGGCCACCAGACCGCCGTCGTAGGAATTGGTCACCGTGGACAGGGCGCCGAACAGCAAGACCACGGGCAGGTATTCGCCGGTGGCGTCGTCCAGCCGGGCCTCTGCCGCGCGCACCCCGGCGTCGAAACGGGCCAGGTCCAGGTTCAGGCGGTAGGCGTCGGCCACGGAATCCTCCAGCACGCCGGGGTCGGGCGCGGCGGGCAGTTCCGTGTCCGCCACCCGCACCCGGCCGTCCCACGGCAGGCCCATGGTATTGGCCAGGGCCGATTCGGCCAGCTCCACGTTGGAGTCCAGTTCCGCCAGCCGGGTCCGCATGCCGGAAACGGCCACCTGGGCGCGCAGCCAGTCGGTCTTGCGCACCCGCTGCGAACCGCCCCTGTAGAAATGCTCGGCCACGTCGCGGGTGGCCTCGAACCGCTGCACCGTCTCGCGCCCCAGGTCGCGCAGGGCCCGCGCCAGAACCACCCCGTGGTAGCGGACGGTCACGTCGTGCACCAGTTGCAGGGTTGTCTGGCGCACGTCGCCCGCCGCCGCGTCGTGCCCGGCCACGGCCTCGCGCACGCGGGCCTCGCGGCGGCCGCCGTCGTACAGCAGAAGGCCCAAGTCCGCCCGGAACTCCCCGATGTCGCGGTCGGCAAGGCGGATGCGCCGCTCGGGCACGGTGGTGCGCATGGTCATGGGGCCGCCGCCCATGTCCACGGTATAGTCGAAGGAGTCTTCCGGATAGACGAAGACCGGGTCACGATCCAGCCGCGTCTGGGTGGAGGATACGGTGAGTTGCGGCCAGTAGGCCGAAAGGGCCTGGCGATGCTGGGCCTCGGCTATGACCAGCCCCTCGCGCGCGGCGGCCGGGCCCGCATTGTTGCGCAGGGCCACGGCGATGCACTGGTCCAGCGTCAGGGGCTGGGCCGGTGACTGGTCCGCGTCGCCCGCCACTGCCGTGGCCGCGCCCAAAGGGACCAGCCACAACAGCGCCGCCAGCAACAGCGCCACCCCCGCCCCCCAGCCGCGCGGTGCGGGCCGCGCCTGTGCCGCCGCCCCGCCGGATGTCCGGCTGTGGGTGCGGCGGGGATGCGGCGGGGCTGGATTCATGTCGGGACACTTCCTTGCGGACGCGAAGGTACTGCGGCAGGCGCGGGAAACTTCCGGCGGCACAGCCGTGCGGGGTACGGCGGCCCCTTGGGGCTGTAAGGCGCGCACCCGCCATCCCCATGCACGGGAACCATGCATGCTGGTTGGTTGATTAGTGACATGGCCCTTCGCGGGCCGTCAAGATTGCGGGAGGGGTTTATGGGGGATTTTATGGGTGTTTCCCTATATAATGGTAGGCAAATCCCCCATACGGATGCGGGCGGCAGATGTGCGGGTCAGACGCTGAAGCCGCCCCGCACGCTGCGCACGTCCTCCACGGTGGCGAAGCAGCCGGGGCACAGTTCGCGGCACAGGGCCAGCAGTTCGCGCGAGCGCCTGCGGGGCGACACCACGCGGATCAGGTCCACATCGCTGCTGCCCCCCGCGCCCGGCAGGGTGGTGGCCCCGAAGCCCGCCTGGCGGATGGCGCGGGCCATGGCCTCGCCGCTGGGGGTCACGATGTTGACGACCACCACGCCGAGGGCCATGCGCTCCTCGATGACCATGCCCAGCAGGATGCCCGAGCTGTACCCGGCGGCGTAGGCGAAGACGTTGGCCAGGTGGTCCAGGTGGCTCATGACCTGCGAGACGGCGAACACCCAGATGAGTATCTCGAAGAAGCCCACCAGCGCGGCCACCGGGCGGATGCCCCGCATGACCAGTACCGAGCGGACCGTGCCCAGGGCCACGTCCGCGAGGCGCAGCGCGAAAATCAGCAGCGCGCCGGCGATGTCGATGTCCAGATGCCACATGTCGTCCTCCGTCGTATTCCGGTCGTATGCCCGGCCCGCCTAGGGGCTGTTTCCAAATTAGGACTTTCGTTCGTTGGCAAGGAAAACGAGCCTGCCATGAGGGAGTATACTCTTACCGTATTCGACCGACATGGCAGGCGAAGTTTGACGCAGCCAACGGGCGAAAGGACAATTTAGAAACAGCCCCTAGGGCCACCGGCCGCAACGCCGGAAGAATCCGGCCATGGCCGCCACCTCGGCCCCGTCCACTCCGGCGGCTGCCGGTCCTCCCCTGGCGCGTCTCCTCCGGCAGCGGCGCATCAGGTCGTCGAACTCCTGCCGCAACGGCCCGGGCACCCCGATGGCGGGCAGCCCGGCCCGCAGCACCGCGCCTTCGGCCAGCAGGTAGCCGGTGCGCACGTTGCCCCCGGCAAAGGGACGCCGCACGGCCAGTTCCAGAAACACCCGCACCGCTTCCTCGAGCGGGTCCGAAGCGTCCGGCGGGACGGCGACGCCGGGCAGCGGTTCGCGCGCGGGCGGCTGCCCGGCGGTCCCGGCGCCCTCCCCGGTCCTGTCATGCGGCGCGCCGGTGAGCAGCGCGTTCACCGCGCGGGCCGTGCCCCAGGTGAGGTCGAACGTGCCGGAGCGCACCCGGCGCAGCACCCAGCCCAGCGCCTGGCCCTGCCGCCGGACGAAGATCCGGGCATCGGGCGACGCCGGGGCCTGAGGGTCTCCGACCAGAATGCGGCGCACGGCGTCGGTGGACAGGTCGAAACCGGCCAGCACGGCGGCATCGCAGATGTGCTCGGCGAACAGGCTTTCCGCGCGGAACAGCGCGCCGGAACGGGCATCGGCAATCATGAAACACCTCCTGCCGGACGGAAACAAAGCCCCGGCGCGCCGCTGGCATGGCGCGCCGGAGACACCCCTGCATGGGAAAACCGGTACTCGGATTCAGTCTAACACACCGCCACCGCAAAGGCCAACCCGCCGCGCCGGGCGCGAAACCCGCCGCCGGACGCAGCCCCCGGAAACGGCGTCCGCCCCCGGCGCGGCACACCGGGGGCGGACGAAACATCGGCCATGCAAGAGGGCCGGTTATTCCATGCCCATGGCCTTGCCGATCTTCCGCGCCACCTTCTTGACCTTCTCGAAGGGCTTGCCTTCCTCCAGCTTGGCGAACTCGCGCAGCAGTTCTTCCTGCTTCTTGGAAAGGCTGGTGGGCGTCAGCACGCGCACCTCCACCAGCAGGTCGCCCTTCTGGTGATGGCCGAGGTAGGGCAGGCCCTGGTCGGTCAGGCGGAACACCTCGCCGCCCTGGGTGCCCCTGGGGATTTCCAGGGTCACCGGATCGTCGAGGGTGGGCACCTCGATGCGGTCGCCAAGGGCGGCCTGCACGAAGCTGATCTCGTGGGTGATCACCAGGTCCTGGCCCTGACGGCGGAAGGTCTTGTCCTGCTCCACGCTGACGACCACGTACAGGTCGCCGGGCGGTCCGCCGTGCAGGCCCGGTTCGCCCTCGCCGCGCAGGCGCAGGCGGTTGCCGGTGTCCACCCCGGCGGGAATGCGCACGGACAGTTCGCGCACCTGTTGCAGGATGCCCGCACCCTTGCATTTGGGGCAGGGCGTGGAAATGACCTGCCCTTCGCCCCGGCACACGGGGCACGGCACGGCGATCTGGAAAAAGCCCTGGCTCTGGCGGATCTGGCCGCTGCCGCCGCAGTGGCGGCACTGTTCGGGCCGCGTGCCGGGGGCCGCGCCGGAACCGCTGCACTCGTCGCAGGCCACCTTCTTGGGCAGGCGCAGGGTGACCTCGTCGCCCTTGGCGGCCTGACGGAAGGAGATGGACAGGTTGTAGCGCAGGTCGGCCCCGGCCTGGGGGCGCGGGCCGCGCATGCGCGACGAGCCGGTGGCGAACCCGAAAAGGTCGCCGAAGATGTCGCTGAAGTGGGCGAACACGTCCTCGGCATTGGCGAAGCCGTGGCCGCCGCCGTTGCCGTTGAGGCCCGCGTGGCCAAACCTGTCGTACCGCGCGCGCTTGTCGGCGTCGCGCAGCACGTCGTAGGCCTCGGCGGCCTCCTTGAACTTCTGCTCGGCCTCGGGATTGTCCGGGTTGCGGTCGGGGTGGTACTGGAGCGCAAGCTTGCGGTACTGCCGCTTGATCTCGTCCTCCGACGCGTCCCGGCCCACGCCGAGCACCTCGTAATAGTCACGCTGGCTCATGGCTGGCTATTCGCCCCGGACGTCGTCCTCGGTCTCCACGTAGCGCGCCTCTTCATCGGGCAGCACCTTGCCGGCGGCGATCTCGCGCAGGGCGGTCACCACTTCCTTGTTGCGCGAATCGACCAGCGCCTCGTACCCTTCGCGGTACTGGCGCACGCGCTTGATGGCCATCTGCACGAGAAGGAAGCGGTTGTCGACGCGTTCCTGGCAGTCTTCGACGGTAATGCGGGCCATGGGAGCTCCTTGCGGAAAGGATTGGGCGCGGCGGCGCGGGCGCGCGCAACGCCTCTTTCAGGTAATGCGGCAGTGCCGGTTGTCCAGTCCCCCGCGCGGATTCCGGCGGGGCATCGACTTCCGGCACACAGGCGGCACGCGGACGCACTACGCCAAGCTGCGCAACATACCCGTCCCGTCAAGGCGCGTCAAGCGCCCCTGCGCTGCTGCGATGGCGGAGCGCATGGCCCGGATAGTATATGATGCGCCGCCCGACGCCCGGCGCGGGTCAGCGGTTGCTTCCGCCCCCGTGCCGGGGTATCGGGGGGCGGCCCGGCCATGCGGCGCCCCTCCCCCGCCCCCCGCCACATTGTCGCCACCCCGCCAGACGGAGAATCCATGCCCCGCGAAAAACTGTCCTACGCCCAAAAGCAGTGCGTCACCGCCGCAGGCAAGCTGATGCAGCAGACCGCCATGATCCACCCCGGCGCGCGCATCGGCGTGGCCGTTTCGGGCGGCATGGACAGCTGGGTGCTGTTGCAGGTGCTGAAGCTGCGCCAGCGCATCGTGCCCTTCCGGTTCGAGATCATGGCCCTGCACGTGAACCCCGGCTTCGACCCGCACAACCACGCCCCCCTGCTGCCCTGGCTGCGCGCCAACGGCGTGGCCTCGCACATCGAGGTCACCGACCACGGCCCGGTGGCCCATTCGCCCGCCAACCTGCGCAACTCGCCCTGCTTCTACTGCGCCAAGCTCCGCCGCACCCGGCTGTTCGAACTGTGCAAGCAGTACGGGCTGACCCACCTGGCCTTCGGGCACAACGCCGACGACCTGGTGACCACCTTCTTCATGAACCTGGTCCAGACCGGGCGGGTGGACGGCATGTCCATGAAGGAAGCCTTTTTCGGCGGCAGGCTGACGGTTATCCGCCCCATGATGCTGGTGGAAAAGCCGGTCATCGCCCGCGCGGTGAAACAGTGGAACCTGCCCGTGTGGACCAACCCCTGTCCGTCGGCCTTCGATTCGCGCCGCAGCGAGATGGCCGCCGAGGTGAAGGAGTTGTGCAAGGGCAACAAATTCGCGAAAGCAAACATTTTCAATGGGTTGATCCGCTGGCAGCTTGGGTTGACACCCTCGGACCAATAACGCTAGACAACCCGTTAGGCTCTACGCCCAGCCACGGCGCGCCACCCCACCGCCACGCTGCGGCATGCGCCGCCCAACGCCTCCCCCGCCCGTACAACGCCCTAACCCCAGGACCGCGCCCGACACATGCTGCTCGGCAAGTACCACATCGTCATCCTCAAGGAGCGCGACGGCGCCCACCGCAACCTGCGCATGCGCGGGTGGTTCGGTTTCGCCGTGGTCTGCCTGGGGCTGGCGCTGGCCGGGACCAACGTGTGGCTATGGGGCTTCTACTCCGAAAACCTGGCCCTGCAACGCCGCCTGGCCGAGGCCGAGCGCACGGTGGAGGAGCAGAACGGGCAGATGCTGAACATGGTGGGCAAGGTGCGCACCCTGCAAGCCGACCTTTCGCGCGTGCAGCAGTTCGACTCCAAGCTGCGCCTGATGATGAACATGGAGAAGGACGCCGGCGAAACCGCCTCCATGGGCGGCTCGCGCTCCGAAGACTTTTCCAAGAGCTACCTGCCGCTGCATCGCCAGGAACTGTTGGCCCGCAAGATGCACAGCTTTCTGCAACAGCTTTCCACCGACGTGCGGCTGGAAGAGGTGCGCCAGCAGGAACTGGTGCGCGCCCTGCGCGAAAACCGCGAAGTGCTGGCCGCCACCCCCTCCATCTGGCCCGCCGACGGCTACATTTCCTCCACCTTCGGCATGCGCGCCTCGCCGTTCACCGGCAAGGGCGAATTCCACAAGGGCATCGACGTCATCAACCGCCCCGGCACGCCCATCTACGCTCCGGCGCGCGGCACCGTCACTCTCGCGGGGGTGGACGGCGCCTACGGCAACTGCGTGGTGCTGCAACACGGCGGGGGGCTTTCCACCCGCTACGCGCACATGCAGCGCTTCGTGCTGAAGGAAGGCCAGACCGTCAACCGGGGCGACCTGATCGGCTACATCGGCAACTCGGGGCGCAGCACCGGCCCGCACCTGCACTACGAGGTGCGCCTGAACGGGGTGTGCGTGAATCCCATGCGCTACATCCTCAACTAGGCGCGCCCGGCTCCCTCACCCTCTTTCCCCGCACCTCATGCCGCACATCTTCGACACCCCCTTCGCGTGGGACATCGAGTGGCTGCTGCGCGTCAACGTGGAATGGCGCAACGCCGCGCTGGACCTGCTGATGCCGCTCGTCTCCAGCACCCTGCTGCTGTGGGTGATCATCGCCGCCTGCGCGGCGCTGTATCTGGCCCGCGCGGGCAAGGACGGGCTGCGGCCGCTGCTGGCCCTGCTGCTGGTGGTGGGCATTGCCGCCGGACTGGCCGACGCCTCCAGCAACGTGTTCAAGAAGGCCACCGACCGGGTGCGCCCGCTGAAGGCCCTGCCGCTGGTGCACCACCGCGACGACGGCCAATGGAAGCAGAACCCCGCCGACTTCGTCCAGCGCAAGAACAAGGGCGATTCCTTCGTCTCGGCCCACGCGGCCAACACCATGGCCGTGGCCGTGGCGCTGTACGCCATGCTGCCGGGCCTTGGCGCGGCCTTTCCCCGCAGACGGGAAACAGCCGTCCCGTCCCCCCCATCCCCGGACGCCCCGGCCGGGCCCCGCACGCCGGGCGTTTTCAGCGCACGGACGCTGGTCTTTTTGCTGCCGCTGGTGGTGGGCTATTCGCGCCTGTACCTTGGCAAACACTACCCTTCCGACGTGCTGGGCGGCTGGCTGGTGGGCGCGCTTGCCGGATGCGCGGCGGTGTGGGCGTGGCGGCTGGCCACCGGACAGCGCCACCCGGCCTGACCCCCGGCGCACCGCGCCGGACTCCCTGCACAACGCCAGCGGGCGGGACATTGCTGTCCCGCCCGCTTTCTTTGTGGAAAATCACGGCAACTGTCTTGCTCTCAGGGGGGGTGTCTCCAAAGCAGGCATTTCGTTCGTTGGCGAGGAAAACGAGCCTGCCATGAGGGAGTGCCTCAGCCGTTATGCGAGTCTACGAGCATTACGGATGAGGACCGCAGAGCGCGGCAGCCGTTAGGTGAGAGAAGCGAACCTTACGGATGGCGACCGCAGAGCGTACTCTTATCGTATTCGACCGAGCCTTAGCCGTTAGGCGAGCGCGCAGCGCGAGTCTTACGGATAAAGACAGCAGAACTATGGCAGGCGAAGTTTGACCGCGTTGCGCACGATGCCCGTAAGGCTCGCAAGCTCGCCTAACGGGCACGCTACGCGCCCTTCGGGTCGGACGCCAACGGGCGAAAGGACAATTTGGAGACAGCCCCTACCCGGCCGCCAGCCCTTGCAACTGCGCGAACGAATCGGCCAGCGGCGCGGCGTCGGTGACGTCCTGGCGCAGAAAGGCGTTGATGGGGCCGTTCATGGCGATGGCCTTGTCGATGTCCGGGTTGCTGCCCTGCGCGTAGGCCCCGATGTTGATCATGTCCTCGGCCTTGCGGAAGGTGGCCAGGTGCCGGGTGATCACGCGGCCCGCGTCCACCACGTTCCTGGCGCAGATGTCGCTGCGCAGACGGCTGATGGAGCGCAGCACGTCGATGGCGGGAAAGTGCCCCAGGTCGGCCAGGTCGCGAGTGAGCACGATGTGCCCGTCCAGGATGGAGCGCACCGCGTCGGCGATGGGTTCGTTGAAGTCGTCACCGTCCACGAGCACAGTGTAAATGCCGGTGATGGTGCCCTTCTCGCTACGGCCCGCGCGTTCCAGCAGCTTGGGCAGCTGGGCGAACACGGTGGGGGTGTAGCCCTTCGTGGTGGGCGGCTCGCCCACGGCCAGGCCCACCTCGCGCGCAGCCATGGCGAAGCGCGTCACCGAGTCCATCATCAGCAGCACGTCCTTGCCCTGGTCGCGAAAATGTTCGGCCACGGCGGTGGCGGCATAGGCGGCGCGCATGCGCACCAGCGGCGACTGGTCGGACGTGGCCACGACGAGCACGGACCGGGCCATGCCTTCCGGCCCCAGGTCCTTTTCCATGAACTCCACCACCTCGCGGCCGCGTTCGCCGATGAGGCCGATGACGTTCACGTCGGCCACGGTGTAGCGGGCCATCATGCCCATGAGCGTCGATTTGCCGACGCCCGACCCGGCCATGATGCCCACGCGCTGCCCCTTGCCCAGGGTGAGCAGGCTGTTGATGACCCGCACGCCCACGTCCAGCGGGTCGGAAATGCGCGGCCGGGCCAGCGGGTTGGGGGGCGGGGCGTACAGGGGGGCGAAGTCGGTGGTGGGCACGGGGGCGCCGCCGTCCAGCGGCGCGCCGAAGGCGTCGAAGGCGCGGCCCAGCAGGGCCTCGCCCACGGGAAAGACGGGGGGCAGGCTGGTGTTGCGGATGAGGCTGCCGGGGCGGATGCCGCGCAGATCGCCATAGGGCATGAACAACAGATGGCCGTCGCGGAAGCCCACCACCTCGGCGGCGATGCCCTCGCACGCGGCGGAGGCGGCGGGAACGCCGCCGGTTCCGGGCTCGCAGCCTTCGGGCAGCATGTGGCACACCGCGCCCAGCGGGGCCTTTATGCCGCAACCTTCGGAGACCAGGCCCACCACCTTGGTGACCTTGCCGTAGGTCTGCATGGCCTGCACCTCGCCCATCAGGCGCAGGCAGGCGGCCGGGTCCAGTCCGGACAGGCGGCTTTCACGGGTGCTTTCCGCCGGGGGCACGGGCGATGTCATGGGCGAGGTCACGGGCGGTCCTCTGGCAGGGCCAGCCCGGCCAGCACTTCCTCGATGATCCTGCGGCGGGTCTCTATGGTGTTGTCCACCATGCCGTCGCGGCTTTCCACCACCATGCCGCCGGGGCCGATGGCGGCGTCGCCGCGCACGTTCCAGGCTTCCAGGCCGGGAAAACGCTCCTTGGTGGAGGCGATGATGTCGGCCACGGCCGACTCGTCTTCCGGGTTCACCCGCACGGTGAGCGTGCGGCGGTTTTCCAGCGCCTGCACCGACTTCACGAACAGCGTTTCGAGCACGGCGGCGCGCTCGGCGTCCACCGCCAGGCCCACGCTGCGCTCCACCGCCGCGCGCAACAGGCCCACCAGGTCGCCGCGCCACGCGGCGAAGATGGACGAGCACTGCCCCTGGATGGCGGAAAGCACGGCGGACACCGATTCCCCCATGGCCGCGCGGAACTCCTCCAGTTCGCCGTGGGCCTGGACCATGCCCGCCTCGTAGCCCTCGTCATGGGCAGCGGCGCGTATGACCTCGGCCTCCATGCGGGCCTGGGCCAGCACGTCGTTGGCCTTGGCCAGCACGTCGCGCGCCATGGCCTCCGCCCTGGCGCGCACGCGGTCCATGTATTCCGCCTCGGTGCGTTCGTCCCACAGCGGGCGCTGGCTGGCGCCCTCCACGCCGGCCAGGGTGGTCTCGGCGAAGGGGCTGGGGCCCATGAAGATGGTGCCCCACCGTTCCGGCTTGCCGGAATCAGACGAAGACATCCCCGCCTCCGCGGCCCACGATGATGCGGCCCTCGGTTTCCAGCCTGCGCACCGTCTTCACGATGTTCTGCTGCGCGCCTTCCACGTCGGACAGGCGGGTGGGGCCCATGATCTCGAGGTCTTCGCGGATCATGGTGGCCGCGCGTTCCGACATGTTCTTGAAGAACTTCTCCTTCAGGTCGTCGGAAGCGCCGCGCAGGGCCATGGTGAGGTCCTCGTTGGAGATTTCCTTGAGCAGTTCGCGGATGCCCCGGTCGTCCAGCGCCTTGACGTCCTCGAACACGAACATGAGGTTGCGGATGTCCTCGGCCATCTGCGAGGATTCTTCCTCGATCTCGGCCAGCACTTCCTCTTCGGTGGCGCGGTCCACGGCGTTGAGGATCTCGGCCACGGAGGGCACGCCGCCCACCTTCTTGCCTTCCTTGCCGCCCATGGCGATGAGCTGGCTCTGCAACACCTTGTCCACTTCCATCAGCATGTCCTCGGGCACGGCTTCCAGCCGGGCGAGGCGCATGAGCACCTCGGGCCGCACGCCCGAGGGCAGGTTGGTCAGAAGTTCCGCGGCCTTGTCCGGGTGCAGGTGCCCCAGGATGAGCGCCAGCGTCTGCGGGTGCTCGTTGCGCAGGATCTGGGCCAGCAGGCGCGGGCTGACGTTGCCCAGCTCGCGGAAGGGCGCGGGCCCGGAATCCAGGTTCAGCGAGTCCATGATGTACTTGGCGGTCTCGCTGTCCAGGTTCTTCATGAGCATGCGCTTCACGGCCTCCGCGCCGCCCGCGATCATGTCCTGGCCGGTGACCATGGCGTGGTGGAAATCGCGCAGGACTTCCTCCACCAGTTCCTTGGGCACGGTGTCGAGTTCGACGATGGCCTTGGAGACGGCCGCAATCTCCTGTCGTTCCATGCGCTTGAAGATTTCGGAGGTGAACTTGTCACCCAGCGCGAGAAGCAGGATCGCCGTCTTCTGGGGCCCCTTAAGCTGCTCCAACCTTTGATCCGTCGCCATGCTTCAGCCAGCTCCTGATGATGCTCACGGCCTGGTCCATGTTCTGTTCGGCCATTTGCAGGGCGTGAGCCTTGATGTCCTCGATCTTCTTCAACGCATCCAGCGCGTCCATCTCCTCGTCGCCCTCGATGAGCGCAAGGCGCTCCTCGCCTTCGGGCAGACCTTCCAACCCTTCGATCATTTCTCCCTCCACGCGGGGACGGATCATGGCGAGCACCACCGGCCGCACCACCAGCACCAGGAACAGGAAGACCAGCAGGGCGTTGAGCAGCGGCTTGCCGAGGCGCAGGGCGTAGTCCATGACCAGCTGGGCCAGGCTCGATTCCTGGGGCGCGTCGGGACCGCCGAACGAAATGCTGCTGACCTCTATGGTGTCGCCGCGCGCGCGGTCGTAGCCCACGGCGTTGCCCACCAACTGGCGGATGCGCTCCACGTCCTCGTCCTTGCGGGGCACGAAGACCCACTGGCCGTCCGCCCCCTTCTCATACGTGCCGTCCACGATCACCGCAACGGTCAGGCGCGAGACGTCGCCCACCTGGGCCACGATGTTCTGCTCTTCCTTGTTGATCTCGTAGTTGGTGGTGCGGGTTTCGCGGCTGCCTTCCTGGGTGGACGCGCCGCCGGTGGGCGAATCGCCCCGGAAGTTGGCGTCGGGCACGCCCGCCTCAAGGTTGGAACGGCCGCGCTGCGATTCCTCGCTGCGCTGCTCGCTGCGCACCACGGTCTTTTCCGGGTCGTACAGTTCCTTGCGGATGGTGCGCTGGCTGAAGTCGAGGTCGGCGTTGACCTTGGCGATGACCTTGCCCGCGCCGATGACCGGGTAGAGCAATTCCTCGATGCGGCGCTCCAGGGTCTGCTGCATGCGCAGCTTGTGCTCCAGCTGGGTGGTGGTCATGCCGTCCACGCTGCCGTCCTCGACCGGGGAGTACAGGATCTTGCCGCCGGTGTCGGTGACCGACACCTTGTTCTTGTCCAGCCCTTCCACGGCCATGACCACCAGATTGACGATGGCCTGCACGTCCTTGGGTTCCAGCTTCTTGTTGCTGTCGCGCAGCTTCAGCACCACCGAGACGGACGGCTTCTGCTGCTCTTCGATGAACAGGCTGCGGTGCGGGATGACCAGGTGCACCCGCGCGCTCTCCACGTTGGGAAATTCCGAGATGGTGCGCGAAAGTTCGCCCTGCAGGGCGCGCTGGTAGTTGATCTTCTGCACGAAGTCGGTCTGGCCCACCTTGACCTGGTCGAAGATCTCGAAGCCGATGCCCTGGCCCACCAGGCCGCCTTCGCCGGCCACCTTCAGCCGCAGGTCGTACACCTTGTCGGCGGGCACGGTGACCGTGGCCCCGCCGTTCTCCAGCTTGTACGCCACCTTGTCGGCTTGCAGCATCTTGACGACGCGGCTGGCGTCCTCGGGCGGCAGGTTGGAGTACAGCACCCGGTAGTCCGGCTGGTTGATCCAGAACACCAAGCCGAAGAACACGGCCACGACCGCCACGCCCAGACCGGCGATGAAGATGCGCTGCGAGGTGGAAATGCGCGCCCAGAAGCCCTTGGCCTTCTGGACGACGTCTGCGAGAGCGGGAGCCATGTGTTCTTCCTCCGGAATCGTCTCTGGCGAGTGGTCTCTGGACTGCTGTGCGCTGCGTGATGCGGGGGGCTAGAGCCGGGCCCCTGGCGTGGTCGGATTTTCGTTCTCCGGCGGGAGGCACCACGCCGGGGCATTCGGATGATTCCCGTCGCCTGCCGAGGAAGCCAAGCGGTTCATGAAGGGAGCGCACTCTTCCGTGCGTGACCGAATGAACCGCGCCGGCTGACGAAGGCAGCGGCGGGAAGGGCCGAATGCCCTAGAATTGGATGCGGCTGAGTTCCTTGTACGCCTCCATGACCTTGTTCCGCACGGCGGAGGTCATGTTCACGGCAAGACCGGCCTTCTGCAGGGTGATCATCAGTTCGTGCACGTTCTGGGTTTCGCCGGACGCGAACGCCTGGATCATCTGCGACTTTTCGGTCTGCATGTCGTTGACCTTGGTCAGCGACTCGGAAAGCGTGTTGGTGAACGACCTGGCCTGGACGCCCGAGGCCGTGGGCGCGGCGGTGGCGCGGGTGGCCTGTTCGGCCTTCATGAAGTTGCCGAGGGCGTTGGAATACGCCTTCAGCCCTACTGCCTGGATGCTCATGACCGTGTCTCCCTACAGCCTAGCGACTGATTTCCAACGCTTTGGTGTACATGGCCTTCACGGTGTCGATGGTGGTCACGTTGGCCTCGTAGCCGCGCTGGGCGGTCATCAGGTTGGCCATTTCCTCCACCACGTTGATGTCCGGGTAAGAGACGAAGCCGTCCTGGTCCGCGTCGGGGTGGCCGGGCTCGTACACGCGCTTGAGGGGGCGCGAGTCGGTGGCCACGTGCATCACCCGCACGCCTTTCAGTTCGCGGTCCAGCGCGCCCTGCATGTGCTTGGAGAAGGGGTCGTCGATGTCCTGCGCCGCCATGATGGTGCTCTTGCGCCGGTAGGGACCGCCCTGCTCGGTGCGGGTGGTCTTCACGTTGGCCAGGTTCATCGAGATGATGTTCATGTTCGTGCGCTCCGCGTTGAGCGCGGAAGCGCCGATGTCGATGGCGGTCATGAAGTCCATTACTTCTGCCCTTCCTGTATGATGTTCTTGACGCCCTCGAAGTTGCCGCGAATGACGGTGGAGAGGGCGGTGTAGTGCAGCGAGTTCTTGGCCATCTTGGCCATTTCCTTGTCCAGGTTCACGCGGTCTTCGCCGTGGATGACGCGCGGCTTGGCCGCCTTTTCCCAGTCGGCGTTGAACCCGTCGGGACTGAACTCGGAGGGCATGTGGTTTTCCTCGGTGCGGGTCATCCGCCCCTTGGCGTCCAGCCCCAGCGCCGCCTGCAACTGCTTCTCGAACTCCAGTTCGCGCGGCTTGTAGCCGGGCGTCCGGACGTTGGCGATGTTGCTCATGACGACATTCTGACGCTGAAGCTGCATGTCCATGACCTTGCCGACAAGGTTCACATGCGTTTCGTACAGGCTTTTCATGCGGGATTCCTCCCCGTTCGCCCCCGGGGCGTGCGCCGCGCGGGGGGTGGTGGCCGCCGGTGCGGCCCGTGGATGCACCCCCCGTTGAGCAAGAGGCGTTCCAGTGCATGGAATTTTTTTCATTCAAAATGGTTGCATGTAAAAAGCGCCATTTTCACCGGCCCTGGCCCGCCGGAATGACGACGCCGCCCGTCCATCTCGCGGATGGCCGGGCGGCGTCGTCATCATGCAGGCCATGGCGGCAGGATTTGCCCCCCGCGCCGAACAGGGGGACGGCAAACCGGCGCTTTGTGCCCCCGCACCCGGTGGAGAGCGCGGGGCGGGCTTGGCCGCCATCCGGCTTAACGATTGTAAATACTTCTTATATGTTCATGTGTTGCGCGCTCAGCCCTGTTCCGTCAAAATGACGTGGCATGCGGTTTGCTATGCCCGTGGCGCCCACGAAAACTCCGCAGCCAGCAATGGCACGCATCGTGCTTGGCGGAGGACATGGGCACAGCTTTCCCGGGAGCGTTCGCGAAACCGACGGGCGAACCGCTCCGGCGCCGCCAGCAAAGGCGCCCGCCCCGCGCAGCGCGGGGCGACCCAGAAGCGAAATGCCTTACGGCATGGAGGGGAGAACATGAGCAACCATCTCGATTACGAAATCAACAAGGAACTGGGCGAGTGCTACCTTTTCATGGGTGACCTGGAAAAGGCTGAGGAATACTACCGCAAGGCCGCCGGAAGCAACGGCGTGCATCCGGACCCGTACCTCGGGCTCGCCACCATCGCCGTGCAGCGCGGCAACCTCGAATCGGCCCTGGTGCTGTACCGCAAGGCGGCCGCCATCGAGGCCAACGACAAGTCGCTGGCGGGCATGGGCCTGGTGGAAATGGAAACCGGCGCGCACGCCGAGGCCTTCGACCACTTCGTGGCCGCGCTGGGCATGAACCCCGGCAACCTGGTGGCCATGAACGGCCTGCTGCGCCTTGGCTACCACCTTGACCGCATCGACGAAGTGGTGGCCCACCTGCGGGCCTTCCTGGAACTTTCCCCCGAAAAGGACAACGTGCGCTTCTCGCTGGCCGGGTGCCTGATTTCCCTCGGCCGCAAGGACGAGGCGCGGGCCGAACTCGAGACCATTCTCGACCGCGCGCCCGACCACGCCGACGCCCGCGAGATGTACGCCCTGATCGGGTAGCCGCGCCTGCCGCCGCCAGGCGGCCGCCACGGCAAGATACTCCCCTCCCCATACGATTTTCCGGCCCCGACGCTGGCGCTAGGGGCCGGAAAATCACCTTTCGCCGCCATTCTGCCAACGCTCGGGCGGCGAAACGGAGCGGAAACGCAGTACGGGCGCATGGCACTCCCCGGGGGATGTGCCATGCGCCCGTATCAGTTTGATGACAACCCCGCCTCCGGCGGGAGTTGTAAAGGCACGCTCACTCCGGCGCTTCACGGCGGCAATGAATGCCGCCTGCGCCTTTGTGGCGGGCTGCCGACAAACTGCGTTTGTCAACAGCCGCAGCAGGGGTGCACGACACACTCCATGAGTGTGTCGTGCACCCCTGCTTTTTCCGGCGCGCGGGATGTGCCAGCGGAATGTGCCTACAGGTTGGCGGCGTACCAGTCGCCGGACAGGCGCAGGCCCTGGCGCACGTTGTAGACGGGCTCGAAGCCCAGCAGGGTGTGGGCGCGGCTGATGTCGGCCAGCGAGTGGCGCACGTCGCCGAAGCGGAATTCGCGGTGCACGGGTTTGGCGTCGGCGGCCTCGGGCTTGTGGCGGCTCACTTCCTCGCGGATCAGGTCGAACAGCTGGTTCAGGTCGGTGCGCTCGCCGAAGGCCACGTTGTACACCATGTTCAGGGCGGCCTCGTCGGTGGCGGTGGCGGCCAGCAGGTTGGCCTGCACGCAGTTGTCGATGTAGCAGAAGTCGCGGCTGGTCTCGCCGTCGCCGTTGATGAACACGGTCTCGCCGCGCAGCAGCGAGGCGAACCACTGCGGAATGACCGCGGCGTACGCGCCGAAGGGGTCCTGCCGCCTGCCGAACACGTTGAAGTAGCGCAGGCCGATGGCCTTCATGCCGTAGCAGGTGGCGAACACGTCGGCGTACAGTTCGTTGACGTACTTGGTCACCGCGTAGGGGGACAGCGGCTTGCCGATCTTGTCCTCGACCTTGGGCAGGGTGGGTTCGTCGCCGTAGGTGGAACTGGACGCGGCGTAGACGAAGGTCTTCACCCCGGCGTCGCGGGCGGCCACCATCATGTTCACGAAGCCCGAAATGTTGCTTTCGTTGGCCAGGATGGGATCTTCGATGGAGCGCGGCACGGAGCCCAGGGCGGCCTGGTGCAGCACGTGGTCCACGCCCCCGCACACTTCGCGGCAGTGGTCGAGGTTGCGGATGTCGCCTTCCTTGAAGCGGAAGTTGCGCCACAGGTCCGCGCCCACGATCTCGCGCACCATGTCCAGGTTCCGCTGGTAGCCGGTGGCGAAGTTGTCCAGCCCCACCACCCGCTGCCCGTGCAGCAGCAGCGTTTCCAGCAGGTTCGAGCCGATGAAGCCGGCAACCCCGGTGACGAGCCAGGTGCGGGGGGCGGCTTCCAGTTCCCGCAGCAGGGCGGTATAACGGGTCATGATGGCGTCTCCTCCCAAGGGAGTGGCGGTTTCGGATGGAATGCCTATTGTACGTGCGCCGGGGGGCCGCGTCAAAGGACTGCCGACCCGGACGGCGTTGCGCCATGGCGCGGCGGCCGTGCGGCGGGGGGACTTCCGGCCTGCCGCCGAAGACCGGTCGGCTGCCGCCAAGGGCCAGTCGGCTAAAGGACGGGTTCGCCGCGCACCACCGCAACGTGCGCGCTTCTACTCCCAACGCCACACCCTGTAAAGGGGCGGCAAGGGGACGCGGCGGGCCGGGAGCCCATCGCGCCGCGAACCCGGCCACTCCGGCCCCTTTCCGGCCCCCTTTTCAGCGTGCGGCCCACCTGTTACAAGGTGCGCGTTCTTCCGCCCCCCGCGCCGCGTGCGCCAAGGGGCGGGGCAACGCCCCCCGGCGTCCCGCCGGGACCAGCGCCCGGCATGTTCCGGACGCGCAGCCAGCGAGGCATCAGATGAAGGTCGCCATTCTGGGCAATCAGGCCCGGGCCATGGTCAATTTCTGGAGCGTGCTCATCCGCAGGCTCCGTTCGCTGGGGCACGAAGTGCTGTGCATCGTGCCCGACGCCGACACCGACACCGAAGGCCGCGCCGCGCTGGAGGCCATGGGCGCCCGCGTGGCGGGCTACCCCCTGGACCGCAAGGGGCTGAACCCCGTGCGCGACGCCGCCACCTTCACCGCGCTGTACCGCATCTTCCGCCAGGCGCGGCCCGACGTGGCCTTCTGCTTCACCATCAAGCCGGTCATCTACGGGGCCATGGCGGCGGCGCTGGCGCGCGTGCCCGCCCGCTACGCCATGATCACCGGGCTCGGCTACATGTTCGAGGCGGACACCCCGGTCAAACGCGTGCTGACCAGGGTGGCCGCCCTGCTCTACCGCATGGCCCTTTCCTGCGTGCGCACGGTGTTCTTCCAGAACATGGAGGACCGCCGGGTGTTCGAGGACAACCGCATCATCCCGCACGGAACGTCCGTGGCCATGTGCCGGGGCACCGGCGTGGCGCTGGACCACTTCGCCCAGGCGGAGCCGGTGCTGGACCCGCCGTCGTTCCTGCTGGTGGGCCGCCTGCTGGAGGCCAAGGGCCTGCGCGAATACGCCGGGGCCGCGCGCCTGCTGAAGGCCAGGTACCCCGACGCCAGCTTCCGGGTGCTGGGCCCGCCGGAAACCGGGCCCGGCAGCGTGCCCCTTTCCGAGGTGGAAGGCTGGACGCGCGAAGGAATCATCGAATATCTTGGCGAAACCCGCGACGTGCGCCCGTACGTGGCCGCCGCCAGCGTGATGGTGCTGCCCTCGTGGCGCGAAGGCACCCCCTGCTCGGTGATGGAAGGCATGAGCATGGGCCGCGCCGCCGTGGTCACCGACGCCCCCGGCTGCCGCGAGGTGGTGGAGGACGGGGTGAACGGCTTCCGCGTGCCCCTGCGCGACCCCGAAGCCCTGGCCGCCGCCATGGAACGGTTCATCGCCGACCGCAACCTGATCTCGCGCATGGGACAGGCCGGGCGGCGGCTGGCCGAAACCGAATTCGACGCCGACAAGGTGAGCGAGCATATCCTGCGGGTGATGCGGCTGGTCTAGGACCGGCCAGGCATCCGCCACCGCATCGCAAAGCGCCGGGACGCCGCAGACGCCCAGCCACGACAGATTTCCCAACCATTCCGGGAGGAATGCGTGAACGACAATATCCGTAACGGCCTGTTCCGCCTGCTGGATGCCCTGTGCATCCTCATCGCGCTGTACGTGGTCGGCGAAACCATGCTGCCGGACGAATACAGCGTGCTCGTGGACTACACGGGCGCCTCGTTCTTCACCACCTTCTTCTTCCTGCTCTCGTTCTACGTGCTGGACTGCTACTCGGTGGGTGAGGAAGACTTCCGCGATTCCGTGGCCCGGGTGGGCGTGGCCTCTGTGCTGGGGGTCATCGCCACCGGCTTCACCTTCTATTCGTTCGAAAGCTGGCGCTTCGACCGGGCCACCTTCGTGCTGCTGCTGGTGCTGGTGGTGGCCATGTGCCTTGCCTGGCGCGTGGTGTGGCACCGCATCGGCAGGCGCTTCACGACCCGGCACCGGGTGGTGCTGGTGGGCGTGGACCGCGCAGGCAAGGTGCGCAGCCTGCTGGAGCAGAGCATGCCCCACGCCGAAATCCTGGGCTACGTGGGCGAAGGAGACATGGACGCCGACGCCGGGCCGTGCCTTGGCCCCTCGTACGACCCGCTGGGGATTGCGCGCAGCCACGACGCCACCATGCTGATCATGCTGCCCGACGCGCCGCTGGACGAGGACATCGCCCGCGAACTGTTGCGCGCCAAGCTGGGCGGCCTGATGGTGGTGGACATCCGCACCCTGTACGAACACGTGGCCGGGCGCATTCCCGTCAGCCTCATCCGCGACGAATGGTTGCTGATGGAAGACGGCTTCAACCTGAACACGCAGGGGTCCATGCAGCGCCTGAAGCGGGTGTTCGACGTGCTGACCTCGCTGGTGCTGCTCATCCTGACCCTGCCGGTGATGCTCGTCGCGGCCATGGTCATCCGGCTGGAATCGCCGGGGCCGGTGATCTACCGGCAGAAGCGCGTGGGCCTGCACGAAAAGGAATTCACGGTGCTGAAGTTCCGCTCCATGACCGTGGACGCGGAAAAGAACGGCGCGGTGTGGGCGCAGAAGGGCGACACCCGCGTGACCAAGGTGGGCAAGTTCATCCGCAAGGTGCGCATCGACGAGCTGCCCCAACTGTGGAACGTGCTGCGCGGCGACATGTCGCTGATCGGTCCGCGCCCGGAGCGCATGGAATTCGTGCGCGAACTGGAAAAGGTCATCCCGTACTTCTACGTGCGCCACACCGTGAAGCCGGGCGTCACCGGCTGGGCGCAGGTGTGCTATCCGTACGGGGCCTCCATCGAGGACGCCCGCTACAAGCTGGAGTACGACCTGTACTACATCAAGAACATGTCGCCCCTGCTGGACCTGAAGATCGTGCTCAAGACCGTGGGGGTCATCCTGTTCCCCAAGGGGGCGCGGTAGGGGCCATTTCCCCGCCGGTACGCCAAAGGCCGACCGCTCGGGAGCGGTCGGCCTCTTTTAGTTGTTCGGCCCGCTTGACGACATGCATTTCAATCTATATTTTCAATACATGAAATGGGACGCCAGCTTTTGCGATGAATTTGACGCAGAGTTCGCCGAGTTCGACGTTTCGCTGCAAGATGAATTGTTGGCGCGTCTTTCGCTGCTGGAGGAAACCGGCCCCTCGCTGGGCAGACCCCACGTGGACACCCTGAAGGGCTCCCGGCATCCGAACATGAAAGAATTGCGTTTCAGCCTTGGTCGACAACCGTACCGATTCCTGTTCGCCTTCGACCCACTGCGCAACGCCGTGGTGCTGGTCGGCGGCAGCAAGGCTGGCGATGCCCGTTTCTACGACCGCCTGATCCCCGTTGCCGATGCCCGGTACGACAAGCATCTTGCCACGCTGAAACCACAGGAGGGCAATCATGGCCCGTAAGCTCAGCGACGTTATCGCGGCACTGCCCGAAGCCCGCCGGGAAGCCATCCGCAAGCGCACTGACGAACTGCGCATGGAGATGAGCCTGCGTGAACTGCGCCGGGAACTCGGCGTTTCGCAAAAGGAACTTGCCGCCGCACTGGATGTTTCACAGGCCACCGTCTCCAAGCAGGAACGTAGCGGCGACATGCAGATCAGCACTCTGTGCCAGATCGTACGCGCCCTTGGCGGCACGTTGCGCGTCACCGCGCAACTGCCGGGCAAGAAGGAAGTGGAACTGACGCCGTTCTCGGACGGCTGCCGGGTGTGACGCAACACCGCCACCTGCGCAATATCCCCCCAACCAGAAAGTTTGCGGGGTGAGAGCACGAGAGAGGGGGCTTTTCAAAGCCCCCTCTCTCGTATCTCCAAATCTTCTCTTCTCCCCTCTTCTCTCGCGCCGTCAGCAAATCCTCGGCAACTGCTCGCCTTCCAGCATGGAAAGCAGGCGGTGGCCGCCCATGGGCGTTTCCAGGATGACCTGCCCGGCCCGGCCCGGCCCCGCGCCGTCGGCGGCCAGCACGGTACCGATGCGGGCGGCGTCCGCGCCAAGGGGGCTTTGGCGCAGCACGGCCAGCGCCGCATCGGCCTTTTCCTGCGGCAGGATGCAGATCAGCTTGCCCTCGTTGGCGAGGTACAGCGGGTCGAGGCCAAGGAACGAGCAGCCTTCGCGCACGGCGTCGCGCACGGGGATGTCCCGCTCGGCGATGCGCACCACCACGCCCGACTGCCCGGCGATCTCGTTGAGGGTGGTGGCCAGGCCGCCGCGCGTGGGGTCGCGCAGCACGTGGATGTCGCCCACCTCCAGCAGCAGCCGTTCGGTCAGCCCGTTGAGCGCGGCGGAATCGCTGCGCACGTCGGCCGAGAAGTTCAGCCCTTCGCGGTGCGACAGGATGGTCAGCCCGTGGTCGCCCATGGTGCCGCTGACGATGACCGCGTCCCCCGGCCGGGCGGAATGCCCGCTGGGGGACGGGTCGGCGATGATCTCTCCGATGCCGGTGGTGTTGATGAACACCTTGTCGGCCATGCCGCGCGGCACCACCTTGGTGTCGCCGGTGACGATGCACACGCCCGCCTCGCGCGCGGCGTTGCCCATGGAGGCCACGATGCGTTCCAGCACCTCCATGTCCAGCCCTTCTTCCAGGATGAACCCGCAGCTCAGGTAGCGGGGCCGCGCGCCCAGCATGGCCACGTCGTTGACGGTGCCGTGCACGGCCAGCGTACCGATGTCGCCGCCGGGAAAGAACAGCGGGTCCACCACGTAGCTGTCGGTGCTCATGGCCAGCGGGCCGGTCAGTTCCAGCCGGGCGGCGTCGTCCAGGGTGCGCAGCACGGGGTTGTCGAAATGTTTCAGGAACAGCTCGCCGATGAGCCGGTGCGCGGCCTTGCCGCCGCTGCCGTAGTCGAGAAGAAGCGTATCCCCGGCCATGCGGTCATGCCTCCACGTGGTACTTGAAGTAGGCGGCGCAGCTGCCCTCGGTGGAGACCATGCACGGCCCCACGGGCTTGGCGGGCGTGCAGGCTTTGGCGAAGAGCGGACAGTCGCTGGGCTGCATCTTGCCCTTGAGCACGTCACCGCACTTGCAGCCGGGAATGGGCCGGGCCTCGGGCAGGGTCAGGCCCAGGCGGGCCATGGCGTCGAATTGCTCGAATTCCGGCCGGAACACCAGCCCGCTGCCGGGAATGCACCCGATGCCGCGCCACAGGGCGTCGGCAGGCTGGAAGACCATATCCAGGATTTCCCGCGCGCGCGGGTTGCCCGCGTCGTCCACGGCCCGGCGGTAGGAGTTGACGATGGCGAATTCGCCCGTCTTGCGCTGCTCGACCATGATCAGCAGGGCCTGCAAGATGTCCACCGGGTCGAACCCGGCGATGACGCCGGGCGTCCTGAATTCCTCGGCCACGAAGCGGTAGGGCTCCACGCCGAGAATGGTGGACACGTGCCCCGGCAGCAGGAAGGCGTCCACGGCGCAGTCCGGGTCGGCCAGCAGGGCGCGCAGCGCGGGCGGCACCAACTTGTGGAACGAGAGCACGCAGAAGTTGGTCAGCCCCTGTTGCCGGGCCATGAGCACCGTGGCCGCCACGGTGGGCGCGGTGGTCTCGAAGCCGATGCCGAGAAAGACCACGGTGTCGCCGGGGTTGTCGGCGGCCAGCTTCAGCGCGTCGTGGGCGGAATAGACGATTTCCACCCGCGCGCCCTTGGCCTGGGCCAGCTTCAGGTTGTCCCCGCCGGGGCCGGGCACGCGCATCAGGTCGCCGAAGGTGGCGATGATCACGCCGGGCTTTTCGGCCAGTTGCAGGTAGGCGGCCACCTCGCTTTCGTGGGTGACGCACACCGGGCAGCCGGGGCCGGAAAGGTGCTTCACCCCGGCGGGCAGCAGCGGGCGCATGCCGCTCTGGAAGATGGCCACGGTGTGGGTGCCGCACACTTCCATGAAGCGCAGGGGGCGGTCCAGTTCGCGGTGCAGCCGCTCGACGAGGCCGCGGGAAAGGTCCGGATCCTTGAAGGCCGTGGAGAAATTCACGCTCACGTTGGTCTTCCTGCCTGTCGGTGCGTCGGCGGTGAACCGGAGTGGGCCGCTGTGGGCCGGGCCATGCAGGCCGCCCGCCGGACGATGATGCGCCGCCGGGCCATGGGCCGGGCAGGCGCGACGCGACGGCGGAACCGCCCCCGGGGCATGGCCCGCCGCCCGCACGGTTTCGCGCGGGCAACCCCATGCCCTCCGCACCGTGTCCCGATGGTGCTACGCCGGGCCAAGGGCTGCTGTCAACGTGACAGGACCGGGGGACAACGGGGTCGGGGGACCGGGGAACTCCTCCGCCCGCCCACCGCCGCCCGTCGCCTGCTGGCCCGCGCTTTGCCTTTTGCCCGGCCAGTGGTTATGTTTATGAATGTGGCGAACGCGCGGCGCATCGCATGGGACCGGCATCCTGCGGTCCGCCCCGCCCGCGCGTCACCAGAGGAGATCGCATGACCGTCACCGGGGGTATGCCCTTCACCGGCGATACGGAAAACCCGCGCGAGGCGGCGGCCATCCGCTGCATGACGCCGGACGACCTGCCGCCCATCAGCTTCGCGCCCCCGGCCCCGCCGGACGCCTGGTCCGTGCCCGACGCGGCCGCCTGCCATGCCCTGTGGGACCGCTACGCCATGCCCGAGCACATCCGCGCCCACAGCAGCATGGTGGCCGACATGGCCATGGCCCTGGCCCGCGCCGCCATGGCTGACGGAACGGGCGGAGGGGGCGGCGCGGACCTGCACCTGCCCTCGGTGCTGGCCTGCGCCCTGCTGCACGACATCGCCAAGGACTACACCATCCGCTTCGGGGGCAACCACGCCCAGCTTGGCGGCGCGTGGACCCTGCACGAGACGGGCAACCCGCGCATCGCCCAGGGGGTGATGCACCACGTGCACTGGCCGTGGCGGGTGGACGTGGCCGTGCCCCAATGGCTCATGCCGCTGATCATCATCTACGCCGACAAGCGCGTGAAGCACGACCGGCTGGTGAAGCTGGAAGAGCGCTTCGACGACCTCATCGAGCGGTACGGCCGCACCGAGCGCATCCGGGAACGCATCCGTGAATCGCATGAGCAGGCCGTGGACATCGAACGCGCCCTGTCCGCACGGCTGGGCGTGCCCCTGCACGACGCCGGGCTGCGCGACGGCCAACTGGCGGTCAACGCGGGCTGATGCCCCGCCGCGTCCGCCGGACCGCCCGGCGGGCCGCGCCACTCCCGAACACCTCTTTCCTTCCGCCCCGCAAGAAAGGTTCCGCATGAAGTCCGACCACCTGCACGCGGCGCTGCTGGCCGTCTACGGCGGCGTGTGGCGTCTGGCCCGCCCCCTGCTGCGCCGCAACGCCCGCCTGACCGAAGGCTACGACCAGCGCCTGGCGCCCGACGGCTGGGCCGAGGCGGCCCAGCTGTGGGTGCAGGCGGCCTCCGGCGGCGAGGCATACCTGGCGTGGGAACTGCTGCGCCATCTGGACGGCGGCATATCCGCCACTCAGGACGGCAGGCTGTCCGTGCTGCTCACCTCGTGCACCCGGCAGGGGGTGGAAGTGCTGGAAAAGGCCCGTGACTGGGCCGCCGGACACCGGCCCGGCCTGCGGGTGCAGGTGCGCTACTTTCCCTTCGACGAGCCGGGCCTGATGCGCCGCGCGCTGGACCAGGCCCGCCCCTGCGCCGTGGCCCTGCTGGAAACGGAACTGTGGCCCGGCCTGCTTTCCGCGTGCGCGGCGCGGTCCATTCCCGTGGCCGTGGTCAACGGCCGCATGACCCCGCGCACCCTGGCCGGGTACCTGCTCACCCCGGACTTCTGGCGCGGGCTGGCCCCGGCGCGCATCGCCGCCATCTCGCCCGACGACGCCCAGCGCTTCGGCCTGCTGTTCGGGCGCCAGCGCACCTCGGTCATGCCCAACATCAAGTTCGACCGGGCCCTGCCCGAACCCGGTTCGCCCAGTTCACCCAATTCGCCCGCCCCGCCGTCGTCCCCTCCGTCGCCGGGCCTGACAGGCACGGTGCTGCGGGAATCCGCTCCGCTGGTGGTGCTGGGGTCGGTGCGCGAGGAAGAGGAAGCCGCCCTGCTGCCGGTCATCCAGCGGATACTGCGGGAACGGCCCGACGCGGACATCGCCGTGGCCCCCCGCCACATGCATCGCGTGCCCGCGTGGGTCAATGCGCTGGAACAGGCCGGGCTGCCGTGGGAACTGCGCTCGCGGCGCACGGCCCCTCCCGGCGGTGCGTCCGCCGCAGGCGGCACGGTGCTGGTCTGGGACGTGTTCGGCGAACTGGCCGCGCTGTACGCCAGCGCCACGGCCGTGTTCGTGGGCGGATCGCTGGCCCGGCTGGGCGGCCAGAACTTTCTGGAACCGCTGACGCACGGGGTGGCGCCCTGCGTGGGGCCGTCGCGCGAGAATTTCGCGTGGGTGGGCGGCGGGCTGGCCGAGGCCGGGCTGCTGACAGAGGTGGCCGACGGCGACGGACTGGCCGAGGCCCTGCTGCGCCAACTGCGCAGTCCCCTGCAACGCCAGGCGGTGCGCCACCGCTTCGAGGAATGGATGGCCCCCCGCCGGGGCGGCGGGCGCATGGCGGCGGAACTCGTATTGTCCGTGGCCGGGCTGCGCTAGAGGCTGCCTCCGGATACGGAGCGGGTAGGCTCCGCCAAGCCTCGCCCTACGTGGTCCGGTCGGCGTGCGCGCCGCCCCCGTCGGCCATGCCTTCCCCACCCCCGCAAGCATCCCCCGCGTCCTCGCCGCCGGTTCCGCAATGCCGGTCCATGCAGCGCAAGAGTTCCCCGCGCGAGAAGGGCTTGGCCAGAAAGCCGGAGCACCCCGCCGCCGCGCAGTCGTCGCGGAACTCTCCCACCACGTGCGCCGTCAGGGCGACGACCGGCGTGGACGGCAGGCCCCGCTCGCGCTCCAGGTCGCGGATGGCCCGCGTGGCCCGGTAGCCGTCCATCACCGGCATTTCGATGTCCATGAACACCAGGTCGAACCGCCCGGCGGCGTAGGCGGCCACGCCCTCCTCGCCGTTGTGGGCCTCGGTGATGGCGCACGGCCGCCCGCGCAGGTACAGCGAAAAAAGCAGCCGGTTGCTGGGGCTGTCCTCCACCAGCAGGATGGACAGGGGCCGTCGCGGTCCGAGGCCGTCGTCGCCGGTCTGCGGCCCGGCCGGTGGCGGGGTGGCTTCCGGTCCGGTGACGGGGCCGTCGCCCGTGGCGTCCGGCCCGGCGGGGTCCGCCGTGCAGGCATCATCAGTGGCGGGCTGCATGGGCAGGGTGAAATACACGGTGGTGCCCCGGCCGGGGGCGCTTTCCAGCCAGATGGCGCCGCCCAGCATTTCCACCAGCGCCCGGCAGATGGACAACCCCAGCCCCGTGCCGCCGTACTGCCGGGTGATGGACGAATCCGCCTGCATGAAGCTTTCGAACACCACCTCCTGATGCTCCGGCGGGATGCCGATGCCCGTGTCCGCCACGGAGAAGAGCACCTCCACCCGCCGCCCCTGGGGCGTGCGGCAGGCATCCTCGGCCTGCGCGGGGGCGCGCGGCGCTTCGCCGTCACGACCCGGCATGCTGCCGTCGGCGGGCTGGGCCAGCACCATCACCCGCCCGGCGGGGGTGAACTTCACCGCGTTGGAGACCAGGTTGCCCAGAATCTGGCGCAGCCGCAACGGATCGCCCACCAGCGCGCCGGGCACGCCGGGCAGCGCGGCCCAGTCCAGGCGCAGGCCCCGCCTGCCCGCACCGGCGGCGGGCTCCATCTGGCGGCAGACCTGCTCCATGAGTTCGCCCAGGCGGAAGCGCACATGCTCCGGCACCACCCGCCCCGCCTCCAGGCGAGAAAAGTCCAGCACGTCGTTCAGCAGCGCCAGCAGCGAATGCCCGGAACTGCGCAGCACGTCCAGATAGCCGCGCTGCTCCGGGGCCAGGGGGGTGCGGTCCAGCACGTCGGCCATGCCCAGCAGGGCGTTGAGCGGGGTGCGCACCTCGTGGCTCATGCGGGCCAGCAGTTGCGTCTTGGCCCGGCTGGCCGCCTCGGCGGCCTCGCGCTCGCGCTCGGCGCGGTGGCGTTCCACGCGCTCGGTGATGTCGTGCACCGCGCCTTCGATGTACAGTTGTTCGCCGGTCTCGCCGGTCACCGCGCGGGCGGTCAGGGCCACGTGCACCACGCTGGCGTCGCGCCGGCGCAGGCAGGTCTCCAGCGACACCCGCCCCTCCTGGCGCAGGCGGCGCAGCAATTCCTCGCGCTCGCCGGGGCGCACGTAGAACTGCTCGCCGATGTCCGTCACCGACGACACCATCTCGTACGGCGACGAGTACCCGAACGTGCGCGCCATGGCCGGGTTCACCCGCAAGAAGCGGCCCTGCGGCGTGGACTGGTAGATGCCCTGCGCCGATTCCTCGAAGATGCGCCGGTAGTTGGCCTGAGCGCGGGTAAGCTCCCAGTTCAGCAGTTCCAGCTCGCGGTTGGCGCGGGCCAGCCGTTCGCCCGACTCCACCTTTTCCTGCAATGCGCCCAGCAGGCTGGTGCGGTTTTCCTCCAGCGTGGAGGCCATGTGGTTCACGGCCTGGGCCAGCTGGCCGATCTCGGCCATGCCCGCCGGGGGCAGTCGTTCGCTGTAGTTGCCGAGCGAAATGCGCCGGATGGCGTGCAGCAGTTCGTGCAGGGGGCGCACCATCCGGTCGGCGATGAGGAGCCCCGTGCAGATGGACAGCCCCAGGGCCACCGCCGCGGCCAGCAGGGTGTATTCCACGGCGGTGCGCAGGCGCGAGCGTTGCGGCTCAACGTCCACGAACACGGCCAGCGCGCCCACGGGCATGCCGCTGCCCCCCGGCAAGGGCTGGTAGCTGACCAGATAGGGCCTGCCCGCCACCTGCTCGTAACGTTGCAGGAAGGGCAGGTCCGGCCCCTGGCCGAAACCCTGCGCCCGGCCGAACGGCCCGGGCACCTCGCCCGGCCACCCCAGCAGGGTGCCCCCGCCGGACGGCACTCCAGGCGACGGGCCCTGCCCCACCCCCTGAGTCAGTCCCTGAGTCAGATCGGGCCGGTCCGGCCAGTCCGCCACGTCGGCGGTGCCGTCGCCGGGGAACAGCGTGCCGCGCGGCCGCTCGCCGCCAAGGTCGAACACCGCCACGTCGGCGCGCACCGCGTCTCCCAGGCCGCGCAACAGCGACCGGTTCATGGGAAACGACACCACCGCCGCCCCCACGATGCGTCCGTGCTGCCGGGCCGTCAGCCCTTCCATGTCCACCCGGCCGGTGATCTCCTCCACGTCCGAGGCGAACGGGGCGTACGTGGGCATCGGGGACAGCTGCGGCAGCTGGGGCGCGTTGCCCAACGAGGCTTCCGGCAAGGCCGCGGGCCCCATGGGCGCGGGCAGCGGCGGACGCCGATGCTCCCCGCCGATGCGGGAACCGAACTGCTCCAGGGGCACGATGACAGGCACCACCGCCTTGATGGACAGGCCGTCGGCGGACCGGAACACGTCGCGCCGCGACAGCCCCCGCAACGCCTGGCGCACCACCAGCGCCCCGTCCATGGTGGCGCCGTTGGGGGTGACGCCGTTGGAGGTCACGCCGGTGGCGGGGCCATCCCCCGCGCCTCCGGCGGGCAGCAGGCGCACCACGGGCTCCGCGCCCATGTCGAACACCTCGATGCACGCCCGGGGCCACAGCCCGTGCAGTTCGGCCAGACGCAGGCGCAGCCCCGGCATGTCGCCGTCGTATTCGGTGCGCAGCCCGGCCACCACCCGCGCCAGGGCCTCGGCCGTGCGCGACAGGCGGGTGAGTTGCAGCGAGGCCGCGTCGGCCAGGGTGCGCCCCTGGGCATGCAGGTAGCTGTCGGTCTGCACCGCGGTCACCTGCACGAACACCGCGCTGACGATGCCCAGCGGCAGCAGGCAGACCAGGAGGCACCACCCCACCAGCCGCAGGCGCAGGCCGGGCGCGGGCGGCACCCGGCGCGGCAGCAGGTGCCGCAGCGGAAAACGCGCCCAATGGTGCGCAAGGATGGTGCGCAGGTGGCCGGTCATGGAAGTCATGAGCGTGCGAAGGGGAAAGGGAAGGGAAGGAAAACGGCCGCCACGCGCACGTGCTGCGCGACGATGCTGGCAAAGAGGTCTGCGACGCTGGACATGTGCGGGGCCTCTGGGGCGTCTGGGCCGGAAGGATACGATGTTTCGAACATAGCCAATCGCCATGGGGCGCGCAACGAGGCGAGGCCCGCAACGTGCCGTGGGGCTGCCCCGGCCCGCGCCGCATGGCGGAGCGCTGACGGGCATGACGGCCGGAATGGGCCGGAACGGGCCGGGGTTGCATCATGCGCTCACCTTGTTATGGTGCATGCTGCACGCTCGGGCGAAGCCGTCGCCCGGCACGACACGGGAAAGGAGGAGAGCATGCCCCGCTTCAGATCGCTGAAGACCCACTTGCGCGCGCTGCTCGCTTCCGCCGAGTGGGAAGAACACCTGGACGACATCGTGGCCCTGCCCGGCAAGGGGGCCGTGGGGCCGCTGCTGTCGTGCCTGCTGCTGGGCGGCGAGGCCAAATGGCGCGCCGTGGTGGCCCTGGGACGAGTGGTGGCGCGCATCGCCGACGCCAACATGGAGGACGCCCGCATCATCATGCGCCGCCTGATGTGGCACATGAACGAGGAATCGGGAAACATCGGCTGGGGCATCCCCGAGGCGTTCGGCGAAATACTGGCCTGCCATTCCCGCCTTGCCGACGAATACCACCGCATCCTCGTCTCGTACGTGCGCGAGACGGGCAAGGACGACAACTACTGCGACCACGCCCCGCTGCGGCGCGGGGTGTACTGGGCCATCGGCCGGCTGGCCCAGGAACGGCCCTGCCTGCCCGGCTTCGCCGAAACGGCCGTGCCCGCCCTGCTGGCGGGCCTTGCCGACTGCGACCTGCCCGCGCGCGGCACGGCGGCCTGGTCCCTTGGCGTGCTGTCCGCGCCCGAAGCCCTGCCCGCCCTGCGCGAACTGCGCACCTGCGACGCCCCGGTGGAACACTTCGAGCGCGGCCGCGTGCTGCTGTGCACCGTGGGCGAACTGGCCCAATGCGCCGCCCAGCGCATCGAATCCCGGTGCCTGCCGCCCACGGGCAACGCCATGCCCGACGCCGACGCCAAGGGCACGGCGGCGTAGCCCCGCACGGCATCCCCCCACGAACAACCCCGCCCGCCTTCGCAGTGAAGGCGGGCGGGGTTTCTTTCCCGTTCTTTTTTCAGGACTGTTGCCGGGCGGCAATCAGGACGAAGCGTGCACACGGCAGGATTTTCGTTCTCCGGCAAGGAAGGCGAGTTCCGGGCGAAGGGAGTGTATTCTTTCATACTCGACCTTCGCACGGGACGAGCCTGACGCAGCCGGAGGGCGAAAAAACGCCGTGTGTAGCTTCGTCACAGGTCTTGGCGGTACTGCATGGACTGCCTGAGCGTCTCCCGGTCCATGAACTTGACCTCGGACCCCAGCGGGATGCCCTGGGCAAGGCGCGTCACGCGCACCTGCGGGTACTGCCGGGCGATCATGTTGCGGATGTAGGTGGCGGTGTTTTCCGCCTCCACGGTGGTGCCGAGGGCCATGACCACCTCGCGCACGGCGCCCTCGGCCAGCCTTCTGGTCAGCCGGTCCAGTTCCAGCGAATCGGCGTGCAGGTTGTCCAGCGGGACCAGCAGGCCGCCCAGGATGAGGTAGTGGCCTTTGTAGAAGCCGCCCTCCTCCAGGGTGAGCAGGGAATCCCACTCCGACACCAGACACAACGTCTCGCCGCTGCGGGCCGGGTCGGTGCAGATACCGCAGGGGTCCACGTCGGTCAGCGCGCCGCAGCGCCCGCACAGGTGCAGGTTGTCGCGCAGGTCGTGCACGGCCCGGCCCAACCGGCGCGTTTCGCTGGCGGGCCACTTCAGCAGGGTCATGGCAAGACGCAGGGCCGACTTGGGCCCAAGGCCGGGCAGCCGGGAAAGCTGCTCCACCAGCGCCTTCAGGGGTTCGGGCAGTCGCTGCACGGACACTCCGGGTTACATTGCGAAAATCGGTTGCTCTTGTCGCCGGTACGTCGCGAACCCCATGCAGGGTACCCCCGCGCGACAGGATTTTCGTTCTCCGGCGGCGCAGGCACCGCAGAGGCGTCGCCGCAGGTCCCCCTTCCGAATCAGGAGGCGTCGCCACAAGAGGGGATTTTGTTCTCTGCCAAGGAAGAGCGCCGTTTTGTGAAGGGAGTGTACTCTTCTCGTACTCGACCGGAGCAAAACGGCGTTCTGACGCAGGCAGAGGGCAAAAGTCCCCTTGTGGCGACGCCTCCTAGAAGAGGCCGGGGATTTTCAGGCCGCCGGTGAGCGCCCCCATCTCCTTCTCCATCATCTCCTTGGCCTGGCGCAGCCCTTCGTTGACGGCGGTGAGCACCAGGTCCTGGAGCATTTCCACGTCGCCGGGGTCCACGGCCTTGGGGTCGATGGCGATGGACAGCACTTCCTGCTTGCCGTTGACGGTGACCTTGACCATGCCGCCGCCGCTGGTGGCTTCAAGGGTGCGTTCGGCCATGTCGGCCTGGAGCTTGCTCATCTTGGTCTGCATGACCTGCGCCTGGCGCAGGAGGTCGTTCATACCGCGCATGGATTCCTCCGGATGGTTCTATTGGGGCTGCCCGTCGGCCAGCGGCCGGCAGGACAGCATGGTGGCCCCGAACTGCTCGCGCAGCAGGCCCACGGCGGGGTGCCGTTCGGCCTCGACGCGCAGTTCCGAGGGGGTCTTGATGCGGGTGGCGGGGGGCTGCACCTCCACCGTGGTCCCGTCGCCGAAATAGGCGCGGGCATGCTCCGCAAGGGCATTCTGGTTGCCCGGCGAGCAGAGCTGGTTGTACAGCGTGCTGAAATTCGTTTCGATGGTCAGCCGCCCACCGGCACAGCGCCCCCGAACACGTTGCAGCACGGACAGGCCGTTGCCGCCCTCTCCGTTGCGCTCCAGGCAATACTGCACGAACCCGTCCCACGTGCCGCTGCCCTGGGGGACGGGTGCGGATGCGCCGGACGCCGGGTCAAGCGCATCCGGACCACCGGGAGCAACGCCAGCGTCCGGTGCGGGGTACGGCGCGGGGTACGGCACGTCGTCCCATGGCAGCGAGGTGCCGGACCCGCCGCGCGGGGACACGGGATCCGCCGCCGGGGCGGGACGTTCCGGACGGGGAAAGCCGCCCGCGTCCGATACGCCGGACGCCCCCGATGCCCCCGATCCCCCCGATCCCGAGGACATGGACGGCGCCGACGGCGCAGCCTGGGTCCGCGCCTGCCCCGGACCGGGATACCGCCCCTGCGGGGGCTGGACCGGCTGGACCTGTTGGACCGGCTGGCCAGGCTCATCGGGCTGAACCGCCTGGGCGCCATATCCGCCCGGACCGCCAGCTTGTCCGCCAGCTTGCCCGCCCGCCTGTCCTCCGGGCACGCCGCGCCCTCCGGCGGAACCTCCGGTCCCGCCGCGCGACAACTGCTCCAGCGAGACGAGGCGCGGCAGCATGGCCAGGTTCAGCAGCAGAAGTTCCAGCGCCATGGCCGGTTCCAGGCTGGTCAGCACGCGGCGCTGGCCTTCCAGAGTCATCTGCCAGCAGGCGTGGATGTGCGAAATCTCGAACTTCGGGGCCCATTCCAGCCACTGGCGGGCCTCTTCTTCCGGCAGGTCCAGCGCGGGCAGGGCGGCCTCGCCCGCCTGGCGCAGCATGAACAGGTTGCGCCAGGTGGCGGCCAGTTCGCGCAGAAAGAACCCGATGTCCACGCCCTTGTCCAGCAGGTCGCGCACCACGGCGGACACCGCCACGCAGTCCTGCGATGCCAGAGCCCGCATGACCTCGAAGAACAGCTCCTGCCCGGCCAGGCCCAGCACGCCGCGCGCGCCCTCCACGGTCAGGCGGTCCCCGCCCAGCGCCAGCACCTGCCCCAGCAGCGACATGGAATCGCGCACGCTGCCCGCCGCCCGCCGCGCGATGAGCCGCACCGCCGCCGGGTCGAAATCCTGTCTCTCGCGGGTCAGCACGCCGGTCAGGTGGGCTTCCAGTTCGTGCTCGGGCAGCCGCTTGAAGGTGAAGTGCTGGCAGCGGCTGATGATGGTCACGGGAAACTTGTGCGGCTCGGTGGTGGCCAGCACGAAGGTGACGCGCGGCGGGGGTTCCTCCAGCGTTTTCAGCAGGGCGTTGAACGCCTCGCGCGTCAGCATGTGGGCTTCGTCGATGATGAAGACCTTGTAGCGGCCTTCCATGGGCGCGTAGCCGATGGCCTCGCGCAGGCGGCGGGCGTCCTCGATGCCCCGGTTGGACGCGCCGTCGATCTCCACCACGTCCACGTGGTTGCCCATGACCACCTTGCGGCACTGCTCGCAGGTATTGCACGGCTCGGCCGTGGGGGCCTTTTCGCAGTTCAGCGCCTTGGCCAGGATGCGGGCGATGGTGGTCTTGCCCACCCCGCGCGTGCCGCTGAACAGGTAGGCGGGGGCCACGCGGTCTTCCGCCGCGGCGCGGGAAAGGATGGCCTTTACCGTCTCCTGCCCGGCCACCTCGGCAAAGGTCTGCGGGCGGTATCTGGCGGTGAGGGGGGCGTTGCTCATGACGATGCGGGCCTGCTGCGCCGCCTGCTCCGTCCGTCCCGCGAGGGCGGGGCCGGAGGAACGGGGCGCGGGTTGATGCGTGCCGTGGGACAGTGCGGCAGTGGAGCCGGGGGCGTTACGGGCGAGGCGGACGTCCGGGGCCGCAACGCGCGCCGCACGCCGGGACGGGTGCCCGGCGTGCGGCGATCATACACGGACGGACCCTAGATGGTATAGCGGTGCAGCCAGTGGGCGTAGGCCGGGTTTTCGCCCTTCACGGCCTTGAAGTACTCGCCCTGCAGGTGCTTGGTCACCGGACCGGCGCTGCCCTTGCCGATGACGCGCAGGTCCACCTCGCGGATGGGCGTCAGTTCGGCGGCGGTGCCACAGAAGAACGCCTCGTCGGCGATGTACAGTTCGTCGCGGGTGAACTGCTGTTCCATCACCTCGTAGCCCAGTTCGCGGGCCAGGGTGATCAGGCTGTTGCGGGTGATGCCGTCCAGCACCGAGGTGAGCGGGGTGGTCTTGATGACCTTGCCGCGCACGATGAAAATGTTCTCGCCCGTGGCCTCGGACACGAAGCCCTGGGTGTCCAGCATCAGCCCTTCGTCGTAGCCGTCGGCCTTGGCCTCCATCTTGGCCAGCACCGAGTTCACGTAGTTGCCGCACGCCTTGGCCTTGGTCATCATGGCGTTGACATGGTGGCGGCAGAACGAGCTGGTCTTGACGCGGATGCCGTGTTCCAGCGCCTCGGGGCCAAGGTACGCGCCCCACGGCCAGGCGGCGATGATGGTCTGCACCGGGTTGTCGCCGGGGTACACGCCCATGGCGCCCGCGCCCACGAACGACAGCGGCCGGACGTAGCCTTCGGCCAGCTTGTTGCGCTTCAGCGTTTCTTCCACGGCGTCCACGAGCTGGTCCACGGTGTAGGGAATGACCATGCGCAGGATCTTGGCCGAGTTGAGCAGGCGCTGCATGTGCTCGCGCAGGCGGAACACGGCGGAACCGCCGTCGGCACACCTGTACGCGCGAATGCCCTCGAACACGCCCACGCCGTAATGCAGGGTGTGGGTCAGCACGTGCACGTTGGCTTCGTCCCAGGGCACCTGCTTGCCGTCGAACCAGATGGTTTCCGCTTTCTGGACCATTGTTCCTACCTCTCGGAATGGTATGCCCCGCGTCTTTCGGGGGTACGTTGGCGGGGCACGCCGACGGGCCACGTTGCGGCCAGCGATGGCGGCACGGCCGTGCCTCGGTGATGACGAGCGCCGCACGCCGGGGGTCCGGCGCGTCGCGTGGATGAAGACGTGCCACGCTAATCAAGCCACCCGGCAAGGTCAAGACGCGGCGGGGCAGGAGGGCGGGGTACGCCCCCATGCGGCCGCGTGCCCTCTCGTGCCCTCTCGTCCGCTGACACGCGACGCACACGGAAACGCGGGGCGACGGCGGAAGGCGCGGCCGCCATGGTCCGGCCCCCTCCGGACGGCCTTCCCGCCCGCGTGCAACCCCTTTGCGGTCGAAGCGCGCCGAAACCTGCGTGGTAGGCATGCGGCATCCCCACACTCCAACAAGGAGATGCCCATGGCAGCCTTCTCTCGCGGGCGCGCGTCCCGCCACGCCCCGGCCCAACGCTTTCCCGAGGCCATGTCCACCGAGGATTTTCTGCGCAACGTGGTGTTCGCCAAGCGGCCCCGCCCCGAACAGCAAGCGACGACGCCCGGCAACGCAACGCCCGGCGCGCGCGCCACGGCCAACCCCGTCGCGCCCCCGGCCCCTGCGTCCTCCCTGCCCGCCCCCGGAGCAGGCAGCCCCGCCGCCGCGCCGTCCGGAGAACTGCCGCCCGTGCTGGACTGCCAGTGCGCCTTCTCTCCCGACGGCAGGCTGCGCGCAAAGCAGGAACGCTGCGGGGGGCGCGTCACCACCTACGACTACACCCACGATGAGCGCGGCCACCTGACCGAGGTGCGCCGCGACGGCGAGGTGGCGTAACGCTACGCCTACAACGCGGCGGGCCAGCGCACCGAGGCGCGGGTGGCCCCGCTGCCCGGCATGTCGCGCGACGCGCTGCGGACCATGGAGACGGAGCGCGCCTTTGCCTACGACGCTGCGGGCCGCCTCGTGCGTGCCGGACGGGCACGCTACATGTACGCCCCGGACGGCACATTGCGCTGCCGAGAAGAGGGTCGCACCAGCACATGGTTCTACTACGGATACGGGGGAAACGGGGGAAACGCCGACGCCGGGGGCTCGCCCCATGCCCCCCATGGCGAGCTTGCGCCCGTGGCCCTCGATTCGGTGGTGCTGCCCGGCGGCGACATCATCCGCTACCGCTTCGGCCGTCACGGCATGCCTTTCATGGTGCTGCGCAACGACGGCCCAGCGAGGAATACCAATGGCTCGACCCGCTGCGCCTGGCCCGCTTCCGCGACCACCGCACCGGCTGGGACTACACCTTTCACTACGGCGGCGACCGCGCGCCCGAGGCCGTCACCATGCACGGCCCGGCGCTGGACAACCTGGAAGGGGGCCTGCTGGACTTGTCCATCTTCCGCAAGGACGGGGAGGCCGCCCCGCCGCCGCGCTCCGTCACCTTCCGCATCGGGCGCGACCAGGTGGGCACGGTAAAGGCCCTGATGGACCCGGACGGCAAGGTGGTGAAACGCCTGGAGCACGACAGCTTCGGCAATCTGCTGCTGGACACCTGCCCCTATTTCTTCCTGCCGCTGGGCTTCGCCGGGGGGCTGGTGGACCGGCACACCGGCCTCGTGCGCTTCGGCTTCCGCGACTACGACCCGCGCACCGGACGCTTCACCGCGCCCGACCCGCTGGGCGACACCGGCGGTGACCACGACCTCTACGACTACTGCGTGGACGACCCGGTCAGCGCCTTCGACCCGCTGGGGCTGGAGGGAGAAGGCATCTTGGAGCACCTGCGCCCGTGGTGGTCATAACCCGTACGGAAGCAAGGAGAAGAAGGAAGGCATCGCCAAAATGCAGGAGGAGGCGGGACCCCGCGCACGCGGGTTTGCAACGGGATTTTTGACTATCGACAAGTCCCATCCTATTACTTATACCTTTGATAAAATTGCTGAAAAACGGAAAAAAGAGAAGGACGAGCGCGTGCAATCTCAAAATAAAGAATGGGATCCGGCAAAACATCCGAGAGATTCGGAAACCGGCAAATTCGTCGACAAGTAATGCCGCGGCCACCTTCCACAGGAAGGTGGCCGCCACTATTTTGCGATTCTTTTTTCTCCATATCTATGGGCAAAGTATATACATTGAAGATAAACACATGCGAAAAATGCCGGCCACAAGTCTTTAAACTCTATGTCCGATGACCTTTTAAAATAGAATACATTCGTTATGACACGGGGGCTCAACCCATAATAAGAATTGCTACTTCCGTACAAATTTACGAATGCGAGAAAAAATGAATACAGCATCATGGCAGTAAGAATTTTTCTCATAACATCATTGCTTTTATATAAAAAAACAAAAAGCACAGCCGCTATCCGCAGTAATTCAATGAAAACTATATAGTAAACATTAACATCTTTATAAAAATCTGCAAAATACCATACGAAATGGTCAACAACAACGATCAGCGTCACAACGACACGCTGCACAAGTATCGCCTCAAAATCAAACTTCATATTGGCTCCATCTATACACCATGGCATATTGCCTTATTTTTTAGAATCGATGCCGCGTTTATGTGTAAAATATACAACGCAGAGATACACGCATGACGACAAAAACAACACGACAATTTCCGGTTTTGCATCAGAATTTTTCATGAAATACATAAAATCACTATCTTCATATCTCGTTATTCTATAATGATACCCGCTGTGACTATACCCCGCAATCAGAGCTATCAGAAAGCAATACACCATCATTGCTGTCAAAATTCTATTCATGGATTCATGTGCAGTTGCCATCAAAGCAAATACTATCGCAACTATGCGCATTATCTCTATACATATAACATATGCAATGTTAACTTCATCGGAGGCACCCAAACCAAACAAAATGATCAACCATAACAAGCAGTATTATTGCAATACGTTGAAACGTCAAAGCATCGCACTTCAACCTTTCCACAATATTGCTCATCCTCCAACCTCACTGCATCGTTGACGCAATATCAGGCGAAAATTCCTGGCATGGCAGCAACCCGGCTCCCAATGCGCTCGGCAACTCATGCGTTTACATATATAGAAACATGCAACAACTGCCAAGCTGACGCCGGGGGCTGCCCTACCTATCCGCTCCCTCCGAGACCGCTTAAAACCGCCGCTAAACCAAACCACCCCGTGCAGCATGCCAACGCAACAAGACACGAGAACCGCGCAGACCTGCACCTTTTCAGACCGAAACGCGGCAAACCCGGTAAATAGTCCGCCGTGACGCCGACGGAACTGCTGAAACGCATCCCCACAACACAGACCGGCGATCAGCCCGTCCCGACCTGCACCCGTGCTGCCAATACTGGAAGTCGTTCCTGACATGCAATATGGCTTGGCAACTTTCGGCACCCACAGGCACGTTTCGCAGGATACAAGGCCGTACCCGCCCTTTGAGTTCCGCCCGGATTTCGGATAGGGTTCCCCCGGCGCACGGCGGCAGGACGCGGCCCCGTCCAAGGGTTCGTGCGAGGGCCGTGTGGTTTCCGAGCAGGCTCCGTCCGGAGCATGCTCGCCACGCCTGACCGCGCCGGACACACCGCATCTGGGGCCACACTTTCGGGGGCACGCAACGGGCACATGAACAGACGACGGTTTCTCATCGCCGCGTGCGCTGGCGCGCTGCATCTGGCCGCCATGGGCACCGCCCTTGCCGGGCCTGCCGTGCGTCCCGCCCTGCGGCGCGGCGGCGGCCCCTTGGGGTCCGCCGCATCCGGCGCCGAAGCCTCCGCGCCCGGTGTATCCCCGTCCACCGCATCGGGCGCATCGGGCGCATCCCTTTCCGCCCAACCCGCGTCAGACCCCAAAAATTCCCGGCCGCCGCTGGACGACGACCTGGCCGTCCAGCAGACGGCCCACCCCGACGACCTGGACGTCCCCCCCGGCGTGGACGACGCCGTGCGCGACTACCTGTACAAGATGCGCCGGTTCGACAGCCCCCACCCCAGCGACATCACCCTGCCGCCGCACCGCATCCCCGTGCTGCGCGCCGCCACCGACAGGCTGGGACGGCTGGAACGCACCGTGGGGCACGGCTTCTTCTACCTGCTCGGCTTCGACGAGGCGGTGCGGGTGGCGCGCAACTACCCGGCCGTGGGAACCTTCAGCCCGCAGGAACTGGCCCTCATCGACGAACTGTTCCACGCCGACGCCTCGGCCTACGGGTTCATGGGCATGAAGCCGCTGAACTCGCTGACGGCCACCATTCCCGCCCGCGAGGTGCACAAGGTGCCGGGCATGGGCAACTACGTCTACCAGGGCGAGCCGCGCGCCACGTGGGAAACCATCCGCCGCCTGCTGGGCGAAGAGGTGGTGCTGACGTCGGGCGTGCGCGGCATCATGAAGCAGTTCCACCTGTTCCTCACCAAGGCGGCCGTATACGGCGGCAACCTGTCGCTGGCCTCGCGCTCGCTGGCCCCGCCGGGGTATTCGTTCCACGGCATAGGCGACTTCGACGTGGGGCAGCGCGGCTACGGCGCGCGCAACTTCACCTCCGCCTTCACGGCCACCCCGGTGTTCCGGCGGCTGGAAGAACTGGGCTACATCACCCTGCGCTACCCGCAGGACAACATGCTGGGGGTCCGCTTCGAGCCCTGGCACATCAAGGTCGCCACCGCATGACCACGTACCGCACCGCACCGCGCCCGGCCGCATTCCGCCACGGCGTCCGCCCCTGGCTGTACTGTCTCGCCGCGCTGCTCTGCCTGCACGCCGCGCCCGCCACGGCGGCATCCCCGGCCCAGGCCGGAAGGCCGGCAATCACGCAGGCCGTGGCTTCGGCCAGCCCCGCGCCCGCCGTCGTCACCGCCGCCGACCTGACCAAGGCCCCGCCGCGCCACACCGAACTGGACTTCAACCTGTACAAGCTGGGCACCGGCAGCGGACCCACCGTGCTGGTGGTGGGCGGCATCCAGGGCGACGAGCCGGGCGGGTTCTCGGCCGCGTCGCTGCTGGTCACCCACTACGCCATCACGAACGGCTCGGTGTGGGTGGTGCCCAACCTGAACTTTCCCAGCATGATCAAGCGCTCGCGCGGGCCCAACGGCGACATGAACCGCAAGTTCGCCGCCCTGCGCAGGGACGACCCGGAATACGACACCGTCTGCCGCATCAAGGACATCATCCTCGACAAGCGGGTGGACCTGATCCTGAACCTGCACGACGGCAGCGGCTTCTACCGCCCCAAGAACGAAGGCCCCATGCGCAACCCCATGCGCTGGGGGCAGAGCGTGATCATCGACCAGGCCACCCTGCCCGGCGCGCGCCACGGCGACCTTGCCGCCATGGCCCAGAAGGCCGTGCGCGAGGCCAACGGCGGCCTGCTGAGCCCCATGCACGAATACCACCTGAAGAACACCCGCACCGCCGAAGGCGACCGCGAGATGGAGAAGACCCTGACCTACTTCGCCATCCGCCACGGCAAGCCCGCCTTCGGCATAGAGGCCAGCAAGGACTTTTCCACCGAGCAGCGCTCGTACTACCACCTGCGGGTGCTGGAATCGTTCCTGCGCCAGGCGGGCGTGGGCTTCAGGCGCGACTTCGCCCTGACCCCGCGCGGCGTGCTGGCCGCGCTGGAGAACGACGTGGCCGTGGCCTTCTTCGACCAGCGGCTGTACCTGCCGCTGGACGACGTGCGCGCCTCGCTGGGGTACATCCCGCTCAAGAAGGGCGAAAAGCTCCTGTTCACCGCCTCCAAGCCCATCCTGGCCGTGGTGGACGAGGACGACGGCTACCGCGTGTTCTACGGCAACCGGGCGCTGACCCGCATCACCCCCGAATGGCGCGAGTACACCGACGGCCCCGGCTCGCTCTCGCTGGACGTGGACGGCCGCAAGGTGGTGGTGCCCTTCGGCCGCATGGTCACCGTGCGCGACACCTTCACCGTGCACCCCGTGGACGGGCACCGCGTCAACGCCATCGGCGCGCAGGTGGCCCGGCCCGGCGCGCGCGACGACAGCGAATGCGACGTGCCCATCCGCAAGAAGGACTTCCAGAACCGCTTTTCCATCGACAAGTCGGGCAACATCTACCGGGTGGAAGTGTACCGGGGCGAAAAGTTCGCGGGCATGATCCTGGTGCGCTTCGAGGGCGGGGCCAAGCCCGGCAAGCGCGACATGCGGCCGTCGGTGGCGGGCAAGGAAAGTCTGCTCGGCTACTGACCGCGCAAGGGTCTTTTTGCTTCTGCCTTCGTCAGAACATCTTTTTTTCAGGTCGAATACAGCAAGAGTATACTCCCTTCAAAAAAGGGCGTTCTTCCTCGGCAGAAACAAAAATCCCTCTTGCGCGCCCTTGCGATTACGACAGCCCCTGTCCACACCGGACGGGGGCTGTTATCGTTCCGGTCCCTTGCAAAAAATATTTCGGCACCTAATGAATTCTCCTTGACCGCGCACGGCGGATGCCTATACTCGTCTCATTAGGCACCTAACGAAAACACGCAAGGAGACATCCATGAACATTTCCACCACCGAAAAGCTGTTTCATCAGCTGCATTATTGCATGAACCTGCTGCACCGGGGCCACGGCCCGCACGGCCCACATGGGGGTCGCGGCGGCGCGCATCGCGGGCAGGGCCGCGTCCTGGCCCTGCTGGCCGAACAGGACGGGCAGAGCCCGCGCGACCTGGCCGCCCTGCTGCGCGTGCAGCCCCCCTCGCTCAGCGAACTGCTGGACAAGCTCTCGCGCGACGGCAGCATCGAGCGCCGCCGCCACGAGGAAGACCAGCGCATGAGCGCCGTGTTCCTGACCGACAAGGGCCGGGCCATGGTGGACGAGGTGCGCCAGGCCCGCAAGGACGCGGCGGAAGCCACCTTGACCGGATTGTCCGCAGAGGAGCAGGAGGCCCTTTCCCTGTTGCTGGACAAGCTCATCGCCTCGCTGGAGGCCAGGGACGGCGAAGACGGAGCCTGCCGCCGCATGGGCGGACATGGGCATGGGCATGGCCGGGGCCGGGGCGGCCACGGCTGCTGCGGAGGAGAGGATGCCGCGCCGCACGGCCATGAAGGGCGTGGCGGACATCATGGCCACGGTCCCCACGGGCATGGCTGCTGCCATGCGGCGCACGGCCCCGAAGGCCGCGCGGACGCGGAAGAAGGGCTCGGCGGCGGCGGGCATGGCCGTGGCGGGCGCGGCGGGCACGGCGGACGGGGACGGCACGGGCGGCACGACGGGTTCGGCCCGCATGGCCCGCGCGGGGCGCAGGGCCCGGACGCTGCCGGACCGGACGCTGAGGCGAATGCGGAACGCGACGCATAATCCCGGCGTGCATCCACTAAAGGGGCGCCCCGGCAACGGCCGGAGTGCCCCTTGGCGTTTTGGGAACAGGCCGCGCCCCGTCCGGCGTGGCCCTACGGCGCGTCGCCGGGGAACACCACCCGCCCGGCCCGGGACAGGTCGTACCCCTCGAAGCCGTCGGCCAGGGCGCGGAAGCGCGCGTCCACCAGCATGCCCAGGAACAGCTGCACCCCCCGGTCGAAGTACCGGGCGCGGGGCACCAGCAGGTCGAACCGTTCACGCTGCACCGGCACGAAGCCAAGGCCCAGCAGCCCGGCCACGGCGCGGATGCCGGGGGCGGCGTCGGCCCGGCCCGCCAAGACCTCGATGCCCGCGTCCAGATGGCGGCGCACCTCGGTCCCGTAGCCGGGAATGCGCGTGGGGTCGGCCCCCGTGCGGGAAAGCTCGGTGTCGAACAGCAGCCGCGTGCCCGTGCCCAGCGGCCGGTTGACCACCCGCAGCCCCTTGCGCACGATGTCGCCCGCGTCGCGCACGGCGTTGGGGTTGCCGGGGGCCACCAGGTAGCCCTGCTCGCGGATGCAGAAGTTGATCACCGCCGGGGCCTCGTCCAGTTCGCGCCGGGCGTGGCCGAAATTGTAGTCGCGGCCGGATTTTCCTCCGCCGCCCCCCGCGCCGGTCTGGACCGCGCCTGTTTGGGCCGCTTCGGGCCGGGCAGGCTCCGCCGCATGGCCGGGACCGCCCTCCATCAGGTGGCTGGCCGCCATGTGGCACAGCCCCTCGCGCATGGCCCGCAGGCCGCCCAGGCTGCCCAGGTTGGCGAAGGCCGCGATGTGGCCGGGGTTCAGGTCCGCGAACAGGCCCAGGGCCTTGTCCAGCAGCAGGTCGTTGCTGCCCGCCACCACCAGCACGCCGCCGCCCGGCTGCATGGTCCCGCCGGAGCGCTCCGGATGGTTCACGGTGTTGTTTTCCAGCCATTGCTCCACGAGATGCGCCGGGAACAGCCACTTGCCGGTCACCTTGGTGGCGGGCAGGCCCTTTTCGGTGATCAGGCTGTAGACCATCTTCTCGTTGACGCCGAGCACCTTGGCCACCTCGCGGGTGGAAAGCAGTTGCTTCATGGATGCGCCTCCTGCGGGCTTGCGGACGGGGAGCGGAGGGAGTGCGGCATGCATGGCCGGGCATGAGGAACCCGGACGGGGCGGGGCCGCGACGCCTTGGCGGCCAATGTAGCCGCACTCGGCGAGCGGTGCAACGCATCCGGCCCTTGCCATCATGCCGGGCTTGGGGTAATGGGCACACTCCCGTTACGCGCCCGTCATTCCAGGCTCTCGCCGAGCCTCGCCGAGCCTCGCCGGGCTCTCGCCGGACGCTCGTGGACGCGCCCGCCAGACAGCGGCGCACGGGCCTCACATGCCCCGCCCGGCCCGCATCCACCGGCACATCGAATTTTCCGCACGCACCCGTCCGGCCCCATGCGCCGCATTGCGCGGCGCGCCCCGCCGGGCTACGCTGTGCCCCAACGGCGGCCCCGCCGCCCCCCATATCATCCCCACAGTCCGAGAACGCCATGCCCATAGCCCAGCCCCCCGCCCCCACCGCGCCCGTCACCTCGCATCTGCCCAAGATCGCGCTGGTGGGCCGCCCCAACGTGGGCAAGTCCACCCTGTTCAACCGGCTCATCCGCGCCAACCGGGCCATCACCCACGACCGGCCCGGCGTCACCCGCGACCGCATGGAAGGCCAGGTGCGTTCGCGCGGCAAGCGCACCTTCGCCATCGTGGACACCGGCGGCATCACCCTGGACGCCCACGCCGCCGTGGCCGAAGGGCCGGAAGGCATCCGGGGCTTCGAGGCGGAAATCCTGCGCCAGGCGGAAGCCGCCATGGCCGAGGCCGCGGGCATCTGCCTGGTGGTGGACGGCCGCGACGGGCTGACCCCCTTCGACGAGCACCTCGCCGCGCACCTGCGCCGCGCGGGCAAGCCCGTGCTGGTGGTGGTGAACAAGGTGGACGGCGTGGAGCGCGAGGACGAAATGCTGGCCGAATTCCACGCCCTGGGCTTTCCGCTGCTGCCCGTTTCCGCCGCGCACGGGCACAACGTGCGCGCGCTGGCGGACGAGATGCGCGACATGCTGCCCGACGGGCCTGACGAGTTGGACGAGCCGGAGGAAGGTGACGAAGCGGGAGAAGCAGGCGACGCCGACGATTTCGGCCCCGCCCAGGACGGGGACGGCGCGGAAGACGAGGGCGCGGAATCCGGCGCACCCGCCGCCGAGACCAAAGGCCCCGCCTACGACCCCACCCACCTGCGCCTGGCCATGCTGGGCCGCCCCAACGCGGGCAAGTCGTCGCTGGTCAACGCCCTCAGCGGCCAGCAGCGCATGATCGTCAGCGACGTGGCGGGCACCACCCGCGACAGCGTGGACGTCAGCTTCGAGTCGGGCGACCGCACCATCACCTTCGTGGACACCGCCGGGGTGCGCCGCCGCTCGCGCATCACCGATTCGGTGGAGCGCTTCAGCGTCAACGCCTCGCTCAAAAGCACCACCAAGGCCCACGTCACCCTGCTGGTGCTCGACGCGCTGCAAGGGGTCACCCAGCAGGACAAGCGGCTGGTGGATCTGCTGGACGAGCGCAAGACGCCGTTCATGGTGCTGGTGAACAAGATCGACCTCGTGCCGCGCAAGCTGATGCCGGACCTGGAAGCATCGTTCAAGGGCATGCTGGAGTTCTGCCCCCACGTGCCGCTGCTGTATGTTTCCGCCAAGTCGGGCAAGGGCCTTGGCCCGGTGCTGCCCATGGCCGAGCGCATCCGCGCTGAATGCCACGTGCGCGTGGGCACCGGCCAGCTCAACCGGGCCATGGAAGAGGTGCTCACCCGCCACCAGCCCCCGGTGGTGCGCCGGGTGCGGCCCAAGTTCTTCTACCTGACCCAGGCGGAGACCAACCCGCCCACGTTCGTGTTCTTCGTCAACGATGCCGACCGCATCCAGACGCCCTACGCCCGCTACGTGGAAAAGGCCCTGCGCAGGATGTTCCGCATCGAGCACGCCCCCATGCGGGTGCGTTTCCGCTCGTCGCACAAGAAGAAGGGCGAATAGCGCCGCCCGGTCCGCCATCGGCGGGGCCGCGCCGGATACCGGAAACGCCCTCCCCAGCATTCTCCCGCCCCGCATCGGCTCCCTCTGGCAACAGAGGGCGGGCCGATGCGGGGCGGTTGCGTTTCCCTGTCCGCCATCCCCCCTCCCCCGAGACAGTTTTCTCTTCTGCCCCCTGCCACGCGGACAAGCCTTCACCTTGCGGCCCATCCCGGCTACAGTGCGGGCCGACAGGAGGCCCGCCATGTCCCAGCCTTCCCCTTCCCCGACGCCGTCGTTTCCCCCGCCTTTTCCCGAACAATGGATGGAAGTTACCCGCAGGCTGGCCGCCCGCTCCGGACGGATGCTCCGGTCCGCGCGCAGCGCCCTGGGCGGCTTTCTGGCGCGCCACGTGTCCGGGCGGGCCTTCTTCTGGGCCCTGCTGCCCGCCGCTGCGGGCATGTTCCTGACCCAGTGCACCATGGCTCCGTTGTCCGCCGTCACCGCCGCCCGCGAGCAGGTCCTGCTGGCCGAGGCCCGCGACAGCCGCCTGGCCGCCACGGTCACCGCGCTGGCCCAGGCCCTGGGCGAACTGGCCGCCACCCAGCCCGACGAGAACGCCCGGCGCGAACTGCTGGTGCGCGCGGTGGACCCGGTGCGTACCGGCGCCGCCCACTGGGACTACGTGTTCCTTTCGCAGGGCACCGTAAACGTGCACACCCCCACCCTGCCCGACGCGGGCGGCGTGGACTTCGGCGCGGCCACCGACATGCACGGGGTGCGCTTCGTGCAACACATGATGGACACGGCCCGCGCGGGCGGCGGCTTCACCGAATGGACGGCCGATATCGGCGACGGCCGCGCCGAGGCGCGCCGGGCCTACACCCTGGCCGTGCCCGGCACCGACTACTGGCTGGGCGCATGGGCTCCGGCGTCCGTGCAGCCGCCCGGCACGGCACAGTCCGGCCCCCCCACGCCGCGCGCCCTGGAATTCCACGCCCTGCGCCTGGGCTGGCTGGCCGCGCTGGGGCTGGCCCTGCTGGTGGGGGTGCTTGCCCGACGCCGCGAGGCCGCCCAGCGCTGATGCGCCGTATCCATGCAGCCCTGCGGCATGCCGCTTGCTGTCATCGATTCTTGCCCCGCGCCGCGACACTTTCGTCGCATGGCGCCACACACCGCGTTGCACGCGCCGTTTTTGTCGCTTCCGACACAGGAGCCTCCGCATGAAAAGCCTCGACGACCTCATCCAGTCAGTGAGCCGCATGGCCGATGAAGACCGCCAGCCCCCGCCCCCGGCGGACCTGCTGTTCTACGCGCCCTGCCCGGTAAAGCTGGCTGTGAAGGACGCCATCGACGCGCTGGCCGCCGCGCACGCGGCCACGGGCGACTCCCTTGCCGTGCACATTCCCATGGGCTGCACCTCGGTGGACCCGTACGACCCCCTGCACAGGGAAACCGACCCCGGCCACCTGCCACGGGTCATCGCCTCCATCGGCTTCGGCGACTTCTTCCGGCGCGGATTCGTTGAGCGTTTCGTCAACGCGGGCGTGTTCGCCGCGCCGCAGCCTGCGGGCGTCACCCCCATGCACCGCGCGGCGGGCATCGTGGACCCGGACGGGCACTACCTGGTCTACGGGCTGACCCCGTACATCTTCCTCATCGACCGCAAGCGCCTGGGCGACCTGCCCGTGCCCCGCCGCTGGGCCGACCTGCTGGACCCGCGCTACGCCGGGCAGGTGAACATGTGCGGCGACGGCGACGACATGGCCGACGCGGTGCTGCTGTCCATCCACAAGGACTTCGGCATGCAGGGCATTGCCCGGTTTGCCGCCAACACGCGCGGGCTCATGCATTCCTCGCGCATGGCCAAGTCCGGCGGCGCGCCGCAGGCCGGGGGCATCTACATCCTCCCGTACTTCTTCGCGGAAACCACCCGCCAGCCGGACCACATGCTGACCGTCTGGCCGGAGGACGGCGCGGCGGCCAGCCCCCTGTACATGCTGGCCAAACGAAACGCCCGGCCCCGGCTGGACCGGCTGGTCGACTTTTTCGCCACGGGGTTCGGACAGATGGAAAGCGCCCGCTGGTTCCTGCCGCTGACCGGGCCGCTGCCCCGAAGCCTGCCGCAGGGCGCCGCCATCAAGTGGATCGGCTGGGATTACATCCGCGCCATCGACATCACCGCCCTGCGCGACCGGCTGAACGGCGAATTCCGCCTGCTGGTGAAGGCGCGCGAGGGGCAAGGCCGGGGAGACGTGGCATGCGCCTCGTGACCGTGGCCGGGCCGCCCTCGTGCGGCAAGACAGCGGTGCTGTCCCGCGCCTGCGGGCTGCTGGCGGCGCGGGGGGTGCGCACGGCGGTGATCAAGTTCGACTGCCTGCAAACCCGCGACGCGGACGCCTACGCGGCGGCGGGCATCACCGCCGTGGCCGCGCTGTCCGGCGGGCTGTGCCCGGACCACTTCTTCGCCACCAACCTGGAAGAGGCCTGGGACTGGGCCGCCGGAACGGGCGCGGAGTGTTGCGTCATCGAAACCGCCGGGCTGTGCAACCGCTGTTCGCCCCACCTGCGCGGGGCGCTGGCCCTGTGCGTGGTGGACAACCTGATGGGCATCGACGCGCCGGAAAAGATCGGTCCCATGCTGCGTCTGGCGGACATGGTGCTGGTGACCAAGGGCGACCTGGTCTCGCAGGCGGAACGCGAGGTGTACCGCCACCGCATCCGCCAGATGAACGGGCGCGCGCTGATCCGCCACATCAACGGGCTGACCGGACAGGGCTGCCAGGAACTGGCCACGGTGCTGTCCCGCGCGCCGGACATCGCCACGGTGACGGACATGCGGCTGCGCTTCGCCATGCCCGCCGCCGTGTGTTCGTACTGCCTGAGCGAGACGCGCATCGGCGCGCGCTACCAGAAGGGCAACGTGCGCAAGGCGGAGTTCGCCCCCGTGCCCGCGCGCGATCCGGAAGGCGAGGCGGCCTACGCGGCTGGCGGACCGGGCGGCCCCCGCGAGCCTGGCGTATCCGGAGAGCGCCCATGACGTCCGCAACCCGCGCCACCGCCCCCAATCCGGCAGACACCGCGCCAGCGGCAGACAGTGACGCCCCGGTGCTGCGCACCCTCACCGTGCTGGCCGGGCACGACAAGTCGGGCCGCTCCGAACACGCGGACGTCACCTTCCGTCCCGGCGAGGTCACGGCCCTGCTCGGCCCCACCGGTTCCGGCAAGAGCCGCTTTTTGTACGACATCGAATCGCTGGCCGACGCGGACACCCCCTCCGGCAGGCGCATCCTGCTGGACGACGCCGTCCCCGACGCCGAACGCCGCTTTGCCCTGCAAGGACGGCTGGTGGCCCAGCTGACCCAGAACATGAACTTCGTGCTGGACATGCGCGCGCTGCCGTTCATCCGCATGCACGCCGAAAGCCGCGCCGTGCCCGACCCGGACGCCACGGCCCGCGCGGTGCTGGCGGCGGCCAACGACCTCGCTGGCGAGCCGTTTGCCGATGACGCCCACCTCACCCAGCTTTCGGGCGGGCAGTCGCGCGCGCTGATGATCGCCGACGCGGCCCTGCTCAGCTGGTCGCCGGTGCTGCTCATCGACGAGATCGAGAACGCCGGTGTGGACAAACGGCGCGCGCTGGACCTGTTGCTGCGCAGCGACAAGATCGTGGTCATCGCCACGCACGATCCGGTGCTGGCCCTGTCCGCCGACCGGCGGCTGGTGTTCGAGCACGGGGCCGTGCGTTCGGTGCTGCGCCGCACCACCGAAGAAGCACGCCTGCTGGCCCACGTTTCGGCCATGGAGGATCAGCTTTCCGACATCCGCGCCCGCCTGCGCCGGGGCGTGTCCGTGGCCTGAGGCCGGGGCACGGGCGGCGGACACCGCATCACCACGGGGCGGCGCGCGTGTCAGTGTGGCAATGGGCAGGCACTCTGGCTGCCGCGCTCCGTCCCATCACCACACCCTCGCGGTGCGGGCGCGGTCGCGCATGCCGCGTGCGCACCGTGCGCGCCGTCCCACGGAAGGGGACGAAAGGACGACACATGGACAACCGGGCAACGTTCGTGCTGGTGCACGGGGCGTTTCAGGGCGGCTGGGTCTGGGAGGAAACGGCGGAGGTGCTGCGGGCCATGGGGCATGCCGTGCACGTGCCCGCGCTGACCGGGTGCGGCCACCTGCATCATGGCCTGCGGCAGGGGGTTATCCTGTACGACCACGTCACCGACGTGCTGGACCACCTGCGCCTGCACGACGCGCGGAACGCGGTGCTGGTGGCGCACAGCCTGTCGGGCATGACCTGCGGGGCGGTGCTGGCCCGCGCGGCGGGCACGGCCCATGCCCCGCGCCGGGCGGTGTACGTGGACGCCATCATGCCGGAGCGGGGCCGCAGCTTCGTGGACACCGCCGGGCCGGGCCTGCGCACCATGCTGGACGCCCACCTGACCGATGGTTGGCGGGTGCGCCCCTGGCCGCTGCCCGCCTTCGGGGTGCCGGAAGGCAAGGCGGCGTGGTTCGCGGAGCGGCTGCGCGACTTTCCCGCCGCCGTGTTCGAAACGGTGTTCGAGGACGACTTCGCCCCCGCCCCGGCCACGATGTCCTTCATCGCCTGCCGAAACACCCCGGCTCCGTTCATCCGGGCCATGGCCGACAAGGCGCGGGGGCTGGGCTGGCCGGTGGACGAACTGGATTCCGGCCACATGCCCATGGTCAACTGCCCGGCGGAACTGGCCGCCCTGCTGGACGCCCACGCCCGGCGAGGCTGAGCAAAGCCGCGACGTCTGACGGCGGTTCAGGGCTCACGACACGCGGCGTCGGGCGATGCTGGCGCCCGGGGCCGCACGCGCGCGTGGGGGGGGGAGTGGGGTTACCCGTTGGTGCCGGTGGGCAGGCCCGGCAGCACCAGCGTGCGGGGTCCGGTCAGGCGGGCCTTGACCTTGCGGTAGGTTTCCGGCAGCACGCCGAAGCGGTAGGACCACAGGGCGCAGCGGTCGCGGGCGTCGCAGGTGCGCACCTCGGCCCGCTCGCCGCCGCAGCAGGCGATGCAGTAGCGGCGGACGGCCCGCACCGGGCGTTCGTCGGGCAGGGTCTGGACGATGAGCGGCAGGGCGCCGGGCAACGGGTTGCCGCCAGACGGCTCGCCTGATGAACCGGCGGGGGCTCCGACCACGGGGTCCGTGTCGGCATCGCCGTCCCCGGCGTGGTCGTGCCTGCCGCCGCCGGTCCCGCCGGTGAGGATGCCAGCCAGCCGCCACGCGTACAGGCCGCAGCCCGTGTCCGGGCACAGCCGCACCTCGCGCGCGACGCCGCCCTGGCAGTCCAGGCAGAAACGGCGGATGGCGCGGATGATCTTCACGTGCGACATGGCTCCTCACCTACACGGTTTCGCCCGGCCCCGCCACGGGTTTGTGCGCTCCGGACGGTGGTTTCCCGCCGTTGCCGGGGTCCGGTTCCGTCACCGGCCGCACCCCGGCGATCACCCCCGCCGCGCAAACGGCCCGCACCCTCCAGGGGGTACGGGCCGCGTTCATGCCGTCAGGCTCGTCAGGCTCACCGGGCTCACCGGGCTCCGGCCGAGCCGCTGGTCAACTGATCGATCTGCTTCTCCAGGGCCTTGGCCAGCCCGGCCAGCTTCAGCACGGCCCCGGCGGCCTGGTTCATGCCCTCGGCCGTTTCCGAGGCGATGCGGCTGATGTCTTCCACCGCGCGGTTGATCTCCTCGCTGGTGGCGGACTGCTGCTCGGCGGCGGTGGCGATGGAACGCACCTGATCGGAGTTCTCCTCCGAAAGGGCCACGATGCGCTGCAACGCCTGGCCGGATTCACGGGCCATGCGGGTGGCCTCGGTCACGGCGGCGGCCGCCGTCTCCATGCCCTTGATATTGTTGCGCGCCCCGGCCTGGATGGACTGGATGGCCTGGCCCACCTCCTTGGTGGCGTTCATGGTCTTTTCGGCCAGCTTGCGCACCTCGTCGGCCACCACGGCAAAGCCGCGCCCGGCGTCGCCCGCGCGGGCGGCCTCGATGGCCGCGTTCAGGGCCAGCAGGTTGGTCTGGTCCGCGATGTCGCTGATCACGTCCATGATCCGGCCGATGTCCTCGGCCTGCTTGCCGAGGGTGGTCATCTCGCCTTGCAGGGCCTGGGCCTGCTCGTGCACCTGGCTGATGGCGTCCACCGCGCCGCTGACCACCCGTTCGCCCTCCTGGGCCTTGGACCTGGCCTCGTCGGCGCTCTGGGCGGAACTGCCGGAACTGCGCGCCACCTCAAGGACCGTGGCGTTCATTTCCTCCATGGCCGTGGCCGTCTCGCCCGCGCGGGCGGACTGCTGCTCGGCCCCGGCGGAAACCTGCTCCACCTGGGCGGACAGGGCTTCGGCCGCCAGCGACACCTGCTGCGCGATGATCGACGCTTCCCCGGCCACCGAGGTCATGCGTTGCAGCAGGTCATTGACCCGGGCTTCCTGCTGACGGGCCTCGGCCAGGGCCGTTTCCGCGCGGGCGGCATGGGCGTCGGCGTCGGCGCGGCGCTGGTCGGCCTCCTGCATCTTCTGCTTCAGGTTGCCCACCATGGTTTCCATGGCGGCCTTCACCTCGCCCAGTTCCGAGGCGTAGTCGCCCTCGGCGCGGGCATCCAGCGCGCCCCCGGCCACCTGCCCGGCAAACTGGCGGATGCGCTGCAACGGGCCGATGATGCCCCGGTTCAGGACCACCCAGATCACCGCGAACAGCAGCGCCAGCACCAGCATGGTCCACCCGGCCACGGCCATGCGCGCCTGCATGACCTGCTCGTGCGCCTTTTCCAGCGAGCTGATGACCACGAAGGCGCCGTGGGTCTCGCCCACCTTCCAGCCTTCCTTGGTGCCGCCCACCACGTCGGGCTGCCCGGCCGGGTCGCCGTGGCAGAACAGGCAGTCCTTGGTCAGCTTGATGGGCCGGAAATAATAGATCTTGTCCGGCGTGTGGATGACCTTTTCCGTCAGGTTGGCGCGCTCCATCTCCTGCATGGCCGAAAGTTCCAGCGGCGTCGGCGTGTTGGCCGGGTTGCGCGGCTGCACCTTGGGCGCGCGGAATTCGTAGCCCGCCTGCGCGGCGTTCTGGGCCGCCATGCGCATGGCGGTGACCACGGGCACCGCATCCATGACCCTGTCCTTGGGCAGTTCGTCCAGCGGGCGCATCAGCCCGATGTCGAGCTTGCGGCCCATCTCGTTGCGGGTCGCCTCGGCCATGAGCACCACGGCCCGGCTTTTCTGGAGGATCGCCTCTTCAGCCCCGGTACGGATGTCGTCCACGCGCTGCCAGGCCATGATGGCGGCCACGATGACCGGGCCGGCCAGCGCCACGATGAGGATCTTCCACTTCAGGCTGAGATCGCGGAACATAACCCCTCCCAGGGATGACGGAACAATGCGCGCCGGGTGTTCACGGCGCGCCTCACGCGGGCGTAGCGCCATCGGGAATCACCGTCAACAAGCCGGAACGGGAATTCCCCCGGGCTCCTTGCAAGAGCCTTTCTTCATGGATGCTTATCGGCGGAACGCCGGGCAGGACTTTAGCCGGGGAACGCGATTTTCCGGCGATGATCCGCATCGCTCGCCGGAATACCGCCCGCGCCCGGCGGGAGGGGGCGGGAAGAAGGGCATCGAACCGGCCATGAAAAACGCGGGCGCCACACAGCGCCCGCGCCGTCCCTGACCGTTCGCCGGGCTACGCCCCGCGGCGCTCCCACAGCTTCATGTCGCGCATCTTCTTGCGACGTTCGCGCTGCAGCGACTTGCAGACCAGGGGAGTGCCCTTCTTGTAGCCGCACTTCTCGCGGTACGTTTCGGGGGTGAAGCCGTGCGTGGCCAGATGCTTCTTGGTCAGGATCTTGAACGACTTGCCGCACTCGCAGCAGGTGATGGACTTTTCCTTGATGGCCTTCTTGGGGTCCATGCCGGCGCCATCGCCGCTTTCGGGCAGCGCACCACCTTCGCTCAGGGTCCGGATGCCTTCCGCAAGGCGCCGGACCATGGTGGTGATCTCGTCTTCGGTCATGGTCCGGACACCGGCCTGAGCCTTCACGATGTCCAGAGCCTCTTTCAGATAACTCTCCGTCATTGCCGCTCCTTTGATGTTTCATGAACATGAGGCGTGCACGATACTCGTTCCGAACCTACGACAATCCTTCCTTCGCGGTCAACCACAATCGGATGCGTCCGCATGCAGCGCGGCGAACCGCATATCGAAGCCCGGCAGCGATGCACGCACGACACGGATGATGCAGAGTGCCCACTGACGCAGTGGCAAGCGCAACCTTGCGACATGTACGGCTGCCTGCACGAATGGGCCGGGGCGAACCACGGGGGCGTTGCGCTCGCCGCGCGCCATGCGGCATGCCCGTTGCGGCGGCGCGGCCCCCATGCGGACAGGCACTGTTGTGCGCCGCGCCAATGCCTGCGTTCCGGCGGCGCGGGGTTCCCCCGCACCCTGTGGACCTTCGCCGCCAAAGCCCGTACCATGCGGCAAACCCATCGGGAGCCCCGCATGAAGTACATCATCTTCGAGGACTTTTCCGGCCACCCCGTGCCGTTCATCTTTCCGCACCGGGTGGACCACGCGGACATGCGCGAACAGCTGCCCTACACGCGCGTGCTGTCCGCCGGTTACGTGGACATGGTGGACGGCGCGTTCCGCTGCCACGGCGGCGCGCCGGAGTTGCAGGTTTCGGCCCGGGCCGGGGACGCGGCCATCATCGCCGCCAAGTTCGCACCCCGCATGCCCGGCGAGGCCGACATCGCATGACCCGCCCGGCGGCGCCCCACGCGGCGCCCGCGCGCCTGCCCGTCCTTGTGGTGGCGGGCACCCACAGCGGCTGCGGCAAGACCACGGCCACCCTGGCCCTGCTGGCCGCCCTGACCCGGCGCGGCCTGCGCGTGCAGTCCCTGAAGGCCGGGCCGGACTACATCGACCCCGGCCTGTACGCCGCCGTCACCGGCCGTCCGGGCTGGAACCTGGACGGCTGGATGTGCGGGCCGGAGGGGGTGCGCCGCTCGTTCGCCCGGGCGGTGCGGGCCGGAGAACCGGACGCCATTCCCGATATCGCCGTCATCGAAGGGGTCATGGGCCTGTTCGACGGCGCCTCGGCCGAAGGGGGGCAGGGTTCCACGGCGGAAGCGGCCGCCCTGCTGGACGCCCCGGTGCTGCTGGTGGCCGACGTGCGCGGCATGTCGCGCTCGGTGGCGGCGCTGGTGGCGGGCTACACCCGGTTCGACCCGGCCCTGCGCTTTGCCGGGGTGGTCTGCAACCGGGTGGGCGGCCCCGGCCACCGCGACCTGCTGCGCGGGGCGCTGACCGCACACTGCCCGGACGCGCCCCTGCTGGGCCTGCTGGCCCGCGACGAGGCCGTGGCCCTGCCCTCGCGCCATCTGGGCCTGGCCCAGGCCCACGAGCACCACTGGACGGACCTGACCGCCCGGCTGGCCGACTGGTTCGAGGCCGGGCTGGCCGCAGCCGGGCAAAGCCTGGACGGCCTGCTGGCCTGCTGCGCGGCCATGGCCCCCGAACCCCCACGGCCCGCCGCGCCCGCCACCCTTCCCCCCGCCACCGTCACCGCCACGCACCTGACCGAAGGCGCACCGCGCCGCGTGCGCGTCGGCATCGCCCGCGACGCGGCCTTCTCCTTCCTGTATCCGGAAAACCTGTTCCTGGTGGAGGCGGCCGGGGCCGAGCCGGTGTTCTTCTCGCCGCTGGACGGCGCGGAACTGCCCCCCGGCCTCGGCGGGCTGCTGCTGCCCGGCGGCTACCCGGAACTGCACGCCGCGCGCCTGGCCGCCAACGGCCCCATGCTGGACGCCGTGCGCGCGTTCGCCGCGCTGGGCCGCCCGGTGCACGGCGAATGCGGCGGGTTCATGTATCTGATGCGTTCCATCACCGATGCGGCGGGCGTCCGCCACGCCATGACCGGCTGCCTGCCCGCCCGTTGCCGCATGGACGGGCGGCTGCGCTCCCTGGGCTACCGCGAGGCGCACACCCTGGCCCCGTCCCCCTTCGGCCCGGCGGGCACGGCGCTGCGCGGCCACGAATTCCACTATTCGCACCTGGAGCCCGGCGCGCCCGGCGACGATCCCGCCGCTCCGGCCGTTCCGGCATGGACCCTGCGCGACCGCAACGGCGCGCCGCTGGGACCGGAAGGGCTGCGCGCGGGTTCCGTGTCCGGCTCGTACGTGCACCTGCATTTCGGCTCCAACCCCGATGCGGCGCGCGCCTTCGTGGCCGCCTGCGCCGCCCCCGGAGACATCGCATGCCCCTGACGCCAGACCCCGCCCGCCCGCCCGCCACGCACCCGGACGCCGCCCGTTCCGCCGACGCGGACCCGCGCCTGCAACCCGCCTTCACCCCGGACGCCATAGAGGCCCGCTCCTTCGCCATCATCGACGAAGAGGCCGGAGAGCCCAAGCCCTTCGCGGGCCGGGCCTGGGAAATCGCGCGGCGGCTGGTGCACACCTGCGCCGACTTCGACATCCTGCCCCACCTGCACCTGCCGGACGCGGCCATCGAGGCCGGGGTGGCCGCCCTTGTCCGGGGCTGCGCCATCTACACCGACACGGAAATGGCCCGCGCGGGCATGCCCCTGCGCCGTCTCGACCCGCTGGGCTGCACCATGGCCTGCCTGCACGCCCTGCCCGGCACGGCGGAACGCGCGCGGGAACGGGGCACCACCCGCGCCCGCGCGGCCATGGAACTGGCCGGGGACCGGCTGGGCGGGGCCATCGTGGCCGTGGGCAACGCCCCCACCGCGCTGCTGGCCCTGCTGGACCATCTGGGGGCGGGCGGCCCGCCCCCGGCGCTGGTGGTGGCCATGCCGGTGGGCTTCGTCAATGCGGCGGAATCCAAGGAACTGTTTCTGGAACAGGCCGCCGCCCTGACGCAATATGGCCCGCACGGGCTGCCCTGCCTGGCCCTGCGCGGCCGCAAGGGCGGCTCGCCCCTGGCCGCCGCCACCGTCAATGCAATGGCGGAAATGGCCCTGCGCATGAAAGATTGACGGCACGCCCGCATCCCCCGGCATACTCGGGCGCACCGCTTCAAAACAAGCGGGGGTCCGCGCCTCACGTTCTTGCGCAACGGGCACACCCTTTGCTATTCTGGTCGACAGGCATTCCGCTCCCTCGCCGGAGCGACGCCACACCGCGCCGGCCCAGCCGGTCCAACAAGGAATCTGCATGACCCACGATCCACGCCTCGAGGGCGACGCGCACTCGGCTGCCGACACCGGCGAAGCTCCTTCGTCCGCGCCCGGCGCATCCGACGTGCCCGCCCCCGCCGTCACCGACGTTCCCGGCACCCCCGACGTTTCCGTCGCCCCCGAATCCCCGGCCGCCGCAACCGCCGCCCCCCCCACCGAAGGCGATCCCGCCGAAATTTCCGCAGCCGACGCCGCCCCCGATACTTCCGCTGACACTCCCCCCGACACTTTTGTTGGCGAGGAAGACCCGGCCCTGCGCCTTGCCGCGGAGATCACCCGCATCGACGAGCCCGAAGACGCGCTGCCCCCGGTGGCGCTCACCGACCTGCCCCCCGTGGTGCAGGAGGCCGCCGCCCGCGCCGGGTGGACCAACCTGATGCCGGTGCAGACCCGCGCCCTGCCGTACATCTTCGCCAAGCGCGACCTGATGGTGCAGTCGCGCACGGGCAGCGGCAAGACCGGGGCCTTCCTGCTGCCGCTCATCGAGCGCCTTTCCCCCGACGAGGCCGCCGTGCAGGCCCTGATCCTGGTGCCCACGCGCGAACTGGCCCTGCAGGTGGAATACGAGGCCCGCATGCTGTTCGAGGGCACGGGCCTGAACGTGGCTGCCGTGTACGGGGGCGTGGGCTACGGCAAGCAGATGGACGCCCTGCGCGAGGGCGCGCACCTGGTGGTGGGCACCCCCGGCCGCGTGCTGGACCACCTGCTGCGCCGCACCATGAACCTGGACCGCATCCGGGTGCTGGTGTTCGACGAGGCCGACCGCATGCTGTCCATCGGCTTCTACCCGGACATGAAGGAAATCCAGCGCTACCTGCCCAAGCGCCGCATTTCCGCCTATCTCTTCTCGGCCACCTACCCGCCCCACGTGCTGAACCTGGCGGGCGAATTCCTGAGCGAACCGCGCATGCTCAGCCTGAGCCACCAGCAGGTGCACGTGGCCCAGACGCAGCACCTGTATTGCGAAGCCAGGCCCATGGACAAGGACCGGGCGCTGGTGCGCATCATCGAGTCCGAGAACCCCACGGCGGCCATCATCTTCTGCAACACCAAGGCCAACGTGCATTACGTGACGGCGGTGTTGCAGGGCTTCGGCTACAATGCCGACGAGCTTTCGGCCGACCTTACGCAGGCCAAGCGCGAGCAGGTGCTGGGCAACCTGCGCAAGGGCGGGGTGCGCTTCCTTGTGGCCACCGACGTGGCCGCGCGCGGCATCGACATTCCCGATCTTTCGCACGTGATCCTGTACGAGCCGCCGGAAGACCGCGAATCGTACATCCACCGCGCCGGGCGCACCGGCCGCGCCGGTTCGGCGGGCACGGTGATCTCGCTGGTGGACATCATCCAGAAGCTGGAATTGCAGCGCATCGCCAAGCACTACAAGATCGACATCCAGCATCGGCCCACGCCCGACGACGAGTCGGTGGCGCGCATCGCCGGGGACCGGCTGACCGCCCTGCTGGAGGCGCGCCTGCGCGCCCGCACCGGGCTGGAACGCGAACGGCAGCAGCGCTTCGCGCCGCTGGCCCGCGCCCTGGCCGGTGACGACGAGCAGCTTTCGCTGCTGGCCATGCTGCTGGACCAGTACTACCAGGAAAGCCTGCACGCGGCCCCGCCCATGCCCGCCACGGCCCCCGCGCCCCGCGCCGAACGGCGTCGGGAAGAGCGACGGGACGAGCGCCGGGACGACAGGCGCGAAGAGCGCGACGGACGCGACGGACGCCGCCGCGACCGGGACCGCCGCGATGAACGGCGTGACGAACGGCGGGACGAACGGCGCGATGAACGCGACGGGCGCGATGCCCGTCCCCAGCCCGTGACCGGGGACATCGAGGCCGCCACGGACGAGACCGCCCGCGCAGAGGGCGCGGAACAGCGCACGGAACCCCGTGAGGACGGGCAGGCCCCCCGCGAGGGACGCCGCCGGTCGCGGCGCGGCCGTGGCCGCAAGCGCCGCCGCGAGGCCGAGGCCCTTGCCGCGCAGGAAGGCGCTCCGGACGCTGGAGCCCCGGAATATCCTGATGACGGCATGGACGACGATGGGGCGGACAGCGGCCTGACCGACACCCCGGAAACGGCCGTGGCCGACGCTCCGGAAGCGCCCAGGCAACCCCGCGAACCACGGACGCCCAAGGCCGCCGCTCCCGCCGCAGCGGACGCCGACGACGCCGGGGCGGAAGACATCCCCACAGACAAACCCGGCACTGACAAGCCCGGAACTAACAAGCCCGCCCCCGACAAGCCCGGCAGGGCCAAACCCGCGCGCCCGGCCCGGGGCAAGGCCACCGGCCGTGCCGCCAAGGCCGATGCCGAAAAGGCCGACGCGGATACCCCCGATGCCGCATCCGCCGATACCGATGCAGAGCCCGCCGACGACGCCGAAGCCAAGCCCGCGCGCGGCGCGCGGCGCGGCAGGGGCAAGGGCGGCAAGGTCGAGCCCGCCAAGCCCGAAAAGGGCAAGGCCGCGCCCCGTGGCAAGACCCCCGACGAGGACGATGACGACGGCATGCCCCTGCTGCTGGAAGACTACCTGAGCGAGGACGACGACCGTCTGGACGACGTGCGCGCCTCCTCGGCGGCGGTGGGCAGCGTGTTCGGCCAGCGGCTGCCCTCCGGGACCAGGGCGCAGGCCCCGTCCAGGGGCAAGGCCCCCGCCAAGGGCAAGGCGGCCCCCCAATCGGCCCCCAAGGCGGCCCCGGTACAGCCCGTGCTGACCGATGCGCTGGGTGGCGGCGACGACCTTGACGACGGTCTGGACGACGAGTTCGACGACGCGCCCGACGGGCACGGCCCCGAGGACGCCGCCCCCGGTAACGCGGCCACGCCCGCCAAGCGCCGCAGACGCCGCCGCCGCAAGAAGCCCGCCGGGACGGCCCCCGAAGGTGAAAGCCATGCGGACGGCGAGGGCCATGCTGATGGTGCGGCACACCACGCGGAGGCCGACGCCGAATGAGCGCCGGTCCACTGCCGGGCATGAGCGCATCGCCCGCCTACACCATCGACGAGGTGCTGGACAACTTCGCCGCCCTGCTCGATTCCTTCGACTTCACGCCGGAAATCGACGCCATGGGCATCGGCCGCATGCAGTTCCTGCGGCGCAAGCGCGCGCTGCAGGACCTGCGGGCCCTGTTCATCGCCCTGTGGCGGCTGGCCCTGCGCAGATCGTTTCCGGACGACTTCGGGGTGATCTTCGAGACGTTCCTGGAACGCTTCCAGCAGGCCCCGCCGCGCAATGCCGCCCGCAAGGAGGCGGCCGCGCTGGCGGAAAAGGTGCGCGCCTACGTGGACATGCTGGAACACAAGGGCGACGCCGACTTCTCCGAGGCGGCCCACCACCTGGTCTCGCTGCTCTCGCTGGGCGACGCCGAGGCCAAGGCCCTGCGCCTGCGCCTGGCCCTGCACATCCGCTCCACGTACAAGCTGATTTTCGACAAACTGATCTAGAGGCACACAAAACCAAAGGGGAGGAACCGCAAGGTTCCTCCCCTTTTCATTTCCAACGCACTCGCCTCGTTGCATGCCTGCAAAAGCGGCCTCACCTCGTCTGCGCATGAAGGCGCAAGGAGGATTTTTGTTCTCTGCTAAGGAAGAAGTCCTTTTTTATGCAGGGAGCGCACTCTTCCGTGCGTGACCGGAATAAAAAAGACTTCTGACGAGGGCAGAGGGCAAAAGGACCCTTGCGCCTTTAGAATTGCCAGCCCGCGGAAAGCCCGACCAACTGCGCATCCCCGTCGTGGAAGCGCACGTCGTAGATGCCGTTCCTGCCCTCCACCTCGCCGTCGCGGCCCTTGATCCACAAATAGGTGTACGAAACGTCCACCCTCCACGGGCCGTCGTGCAGGCCCACGCCCAGGCTGTACAACTGGCGGTCGTTGGCGGGCACCAGAAAGTCGAGATGGTCGGGGTTCACGGGCTCGCAGTCGTAGACGTAGCCCGCGCGCAGGTCCACCATGCCGGTCAGGCGGTATTCCACGCCGATGCCCAGGCGCCACACGTCGCGCCATTCGGTGGTCTTCAGGCTTTCCGTCACGCCGGGGGCCAGTGCGTCGTCATAGCCGATGCGCAGTTCGTCGTAGCTGCTCCAGAAGGTGCGCGTCACGTCCACGGCCACGCTCCAGCGGTCGTCCGGCTCCCACGCCACGCCCATGCGCACCTCGCCGGGCAGGGTCACGGCGCCTTCGGCGCCGGTATCCCTGAACCAGGTGGACGGCACCGGCGCGCCGTTCTTGTCGAAGGTGGCGCGGCCTTCCAGGTCCTGCTTGATGGGCGTGCGGAAGCTGGCCCCCAGGGCCACGCTGTCCGTGGCCTTCCACCACAGGCCGCCGTTCAGGCCGAAGCCGGTGGAATCACCCTTGACCCGGCCGTCGATGTCGGTGGCGCCCACGGTGGTGGCCTGCCGCTGGTCGTATTCGAACCACATGGCCTCGACGCCCAGGCCCAGGGCCAGGTTGCCGTTGCGCACGCCCAGCACCGGGTTCACCGACATGGACTGGATGTTCACCGAGCGCAGGTCGTTGCGGCCCACCCAGCCGGAGGGATACTCCGTGCCCAGGCCGAAGCGCGAGAAGGTGCCCACGCCCAGGAACAGGTTGTCGTTGATCTGGGTGGTGGCGTAGGCGTGCGGAATGGTCCACATGTTGGACTCCGCATCGGTGGTGTGGCCGTTGACGTCCACGGACACCTGCGGCGCCACCACGGTGGCCCCGGCCAGGGCCTGGGTGCCCTCCAACTGGGTGACCAGGGCGGGGTTGAAGGCGATGGACGAAGGGTCGGCGCGGCGGGCCGTCATGGCTCCGCCCAGCGCGTTGCCCCGGGCGCTGAATTCGTACATGGCGAAGCCCGCTGCTTCGGCAAAAGGAGCCCATGCCGCGACGCAGAGCATCGCGGCCAGAAGAACGCGGAACACATTGCCTCCGATATGCATGCGGCCGGAAATGGCCGTGCGACAACCCGGCGCGCACGCCGCCCGAAACCGGACAACGTTCCCTCGCGCGCCAATGGCGGACGGCTGCTGGCCGCCCTTGTCCACATCGTGCAGTGCCGAGCGGCAACATGTAGAAACATTTGTGCCTGATGGCAAGAAAGAAGGCCGTGCGGCACGCGGAGTGGCGCGCCCTAGGGGCTGTTTCTAAATCAGGATTTTCATTCGTTGGCCAGGAAAACGAGCCTGCCATGAGGGAGTGCCTCAGCCGTTATGCGAGTCTACGAGCATTACGGATGGCGACCGCAGAGCGCGGCAGCCGTTAGGTAAGCGAAGCGAACCTTACGGATGGCGACCGCAGAGCGTACTCTTATAGTATTCGACCGAGCCTTAGCCGTTAGGCGAGCGCACAGCGCGAGTCTTACGGATAAGGACAGCAGAGCTATGGCAGGCGAAGTTTGACCGCTCTGCGCACGATGCCCGTAAGGCTCGCAAGCTCGCCCAACGGGCACGCTTCGCGCCCTTCGGGTCGGATGCCAACGAGCGAAAGGACTAGTTAGAAACAGCTCCTACGTGGTCACGTGGCGCTGCTCCACGGGCAACCGCAGGGTGAACACCGTGCCCCGGTCCGGTTCCGACTCCACGGTGAAGGTGCCGCCGTGGTTGGTGGTGATGATGAAGTACGACACCGAAAGGCCAAGGCCGGTGCCCTCGCCCACGCTCTTGGTGGTGAAGAACGGCTCGAACACCCTGCGCCGCACGTCCTCTTCCATGCCGGGGCCGTTGTCGGCCACGTCGATGCGCACCATGCCGCCCTCGCGCCGCAGGGTCACGGAAATGCGCGGCGGGTCGGGCCGTTCGCCGCGCAGGTGCATGGCCTGGGCGGCGTTCTTGAACAGGTTCAGCAGCACCTGCTCGATTTCTGTTGGCATGCACGGCAGGTCGGGCAGGTCGGGCGCGAAGTCGCGCACGATGTCGATGTGCCGGAAGTCGTACTTCTTCTTCAGGTCGTAGTCGTTGGCCGCCAGTTCCAGGGTGCGGTCCACCAGATACGGCAGCGACACCCGCTGCCAGCGCGATTCGCTACGGCGGCTGAATTCCAGCATGTTGGAGACGATGTTGGCCGCGCGGTTGCCCGACTCGCGGATGCCGTCCAGAAAGCGCAGGATGCCCCGGCGGTCCAGGTAGCCCCGGATGGAGTCCATGGAGCAGCCCGACTCTTCCGCGGCCACCACGTTGGGGGCAAACTCCGGGTCCAGCCTGCGCTGGATGTTCTGCGCGCCCTGAAGGATGCCCCCGAGGGGGTTGTTAATCTCGTGCGCCATACCCGCCGCAAGGCCGCCCACCGACAGCATCTTCTCGGTCTGCACCATCATCTCCTCGATGCGGATGCGGCCGGTGATGTCGTCCAGGCGCACCACCGCGCCGAAGCTGCCCCGCGACACCACGGGGTAGATGACGATGTCGAAATACCGGGTCACCCCTGGGCCGGGCACCGGGGTCTTGTCCAGCGAGATGGTGCCGCCCTCGGCGATGGAGCGGCGGATTTCGTCCAGCAGAAAGCCGAAGTCGGGCAGGGCCTCGCCCACGGGGTTGCCCAGCACCGCGTCGCGCGGCTGGCCGGTGACCCGCTCGGCCGTGCGGTTCCACAGGGTGATGCTGCCGGACTGGTCCACCCCCACGATGATCGAGGGCATGGCGTTCAGGATGTTGTCGAGGTTGTTCTTGGCCTCGCGCAGTTCCTGTTCCACTTCCTTGCGGGTGGTGATGTCGGTGTGGGCCCCGGCCATGCGCACGGGCACGCCGTTGGCGTCCCACAGGGCCGCGCCGCGCCCCAGGATCCAGCGGTAGCTGTCGTCCTTGTGGCGCATGCGGTATTCCACCTGGAACTCGGGCACGCGCCGGGCAAGATAGTCGTCGTGGCCGCGCAGCACGAGGTCCACATCGTCCGGGTGGATCCGCTCTTTCCACTCCTCTACCCGGTTGGGCAGTTCGTGGTCCTCGTAGCCCACGATGGATTTCCAGCGCGGCGAGAAATAGACGGTGTTGGTGACGAGGTCCCAGTCCCAGATGCCGTCGCTGGTGCCGCCGACCACCAGGGCGTAGCGCTCCTCGCTGGCGCGCAGGGCCAGCTCGGTCTGGCGGCGGTTGTGGATCTCGTCCTGGAGCTTGGTGTTGATGGCGTGCAGTTCGTTCTCGCGCTGCTCCACCTGGCTGCACATGCGCGAGAAGTTTTCCGCGATCTGGGCCAGTTCGGCATGGGCGATGGAGCCCATGTCGTAGGCGAAGTCGCCCCGGGCGATCTGGTCCATGCCCGATTGCAGCGCCTCCAGCGGGCGGCGCAGGAACACCCGCAGCAGCACCCCGGTGGAGGCCAGCAACACCACCAGCACGCTGCCCATGATCAGGGCGCTGGCCTTCAGCAATCGCTCCAGGCTGCGCCGGTATTCCTGCAGGGTGACCACCATGGACACCCGGCCGATGGTCTCGGACTCGAAGCGCACGGCCCGTTCGCGGAACACGGTGGCGTCGGGGTCGGTGCCCTTGCGCACCCGGAACAGGGTGTTGCCCTGGGCGTCCTCGATGTGGATTTCGTTGATCAGTTCGTACTGCGCGAATACCGAGCCGATCTGGTCCATGGTGCGCGCGTCGAAGTTCCACATGGGAATGGACAGGATGTCGGCCAGGCGGGTGATGTATTCGTCGGCCTTGCGGTCCACCTCGTGCAGCATGTCGCGCGAAATCTGCACGTAGACGAACGAGAACAGCGCCGCCACCACCACCAGCACCATCACCACGAGGCTCACGGTGAGGTCGCGCGACAGCGAGCGCCCCTTGATGATGTCCGGGACGGAGAGTCCTTTGCTGGCGGTGGTGTTGCTCATGCGGGCGTCATGTCCCCGTCGCCTGTCTCGAAGCACCGCGCGGCGCGTGGGGCTTCCGGTTTACGACAACGTACACGATGCGCCATGCGATGGAAAGAGCGGCGGCGGCGCGGCGCGACGGAAATGCGGGCGGCGCGGCCCGTGCGCGCCGCCCCCGCGCCCGTCACCTTGACTCGCCGGGGGTTCTGGGCAAAGTTGTGGCGGCCCTGCGACCGGCACGGCTCCGGCCCGCGCCGCCGCTCCCCACCGCCACTTCCCCCGCATCTGGAGGACGACATATGGGTTTCTTCAGCGCCATCAAGAAATTGTGGACGCCCCGCGAGGCGGACGCGCCCAAGGCCCCGCCCGGAACCCCGGAAGCCGGGGCCCAGGCCGAGGCCGCTGCGGCCCCGGAAGCGGCTGCGTCCGACGCAGCCGGCGCACCCGAAGCGCCCGGTACCCCCGGCGTGCCCGGCGCACAGGACGCCCCGTGGCGGGCCGAGCTTGCCCGCGCCCTGCGCCAGTCCGAGCCGCGCCTTTCGGTGTGGCTGGGCCACGTGCTGGCGGGTGTGGACGAGGCGGGCGACGCCTTGTGGGAACGGCTGCGCTTCCTGTTCGCCGCGCTGGAAACCCCGGACGCCGAGGCCGAAGCCTTCATCGCGGACTTCCGGCGCTGGCTCTCCGCCATGGACTACCGGTACGTGGGCGACTTTCGCTCCGAACTGCAATACCGCCTGGCCCTCGCCCTTGACCTGGAGGACGAGGAGGACGAGCGCAACCGCCTGTTCCTGAAGCTGACCGAGGGCCTCGCACGCACGCGCGAGCAGATCACCGGCCGCATCGACGCCCTGCTGGCCTCGCACGGCCGCATCGACGCGAAATTCTGGGAAGAGCTGGAAGAAATCCTGATCATGGCCGACGTGGGCTTCGAGCCCGCCATGCAGCTTGTGGGCCGCCTGAAGGAGCGCGCCCGCAAGGCCGGCACCGACGACCCGGCCGCCTTCCGCGACCTGCTGCGCGCCGAATTGCAGGACATCTTCCGCGCGCCGCGCCGCATCGCCGCCGTGACCCCGCCCGAGGTGGTGCTGATGATCGGCGTCAACGGCGTGGGCAAGACCACCACCATCGCCAAGCTGGCCCACCGCGCCCGCATGCAGGGCAAGAAGGTGCTCATCGCCGCGGCCGACACCTTCCGCGCGGCGGCCATCGAGCAGCTGGAAGTGTGGGCGAAGCGCGTGGGGGCCGACTTTCATGCCAAGACCGCCGGGTCCGACCCGGCCGCCGTGGCCTTCGAGGCCATGGACGTGGCCCTGGCGGGCGGCTACGACATCGTGTTCGTGGACACGGCGGGCCGCCTGCACACCAAGGTCAACCTGATGGAAGAACTGCACAAGATCCGCCGCGTGCTGGAACGCAAGCACCCCGGCGCGCCCCACCGCTCCATCCTGGTCATCGACGCCACCACCGGCCAGAACGCCCTGTCGCAGACCAAGCTGTTCAACGAGGCGTGCGGGGTGGACGAAATCGTGCTGACCAAGCTGGACGGCACGGCCAAGGGCGGCATCGTGGTGGCGGTGGCCATGCAGTTCGGCATCCCCATCACCTTCGTGGGCCTTGGGGAAAAAATGGAAGACCTGCGCCCCTTCGACGGCGGCGACTTCGCCCTGGCCCTGCTGGGCGTGGGCCGCGAGGAAGGCCGGGCCGACGCCGGGCAGGTCGGCCAGGTCTAACAGCCCGGACAGTCCGGACAGGGGCCGCCCGCTGTCAGGTGACGGCAGGCCGGAAACCGGCTATGCCAGCGGCACGGGGCGGTGCATTCCCGCCCGCATTCCGCGCCAGCCGCGCCCTTCCCCCAGTGCCCCCGACAGGAGGACACCCGCATGACCGCAGCCCTGCATCCCTCCCCCACGACCTCGCTGTTGCGCCGCATGGTGGGCAGCCTGCGCGACCCGGTCAGCGGCCTTACCCACTGCATCGGCGCGCTGCTGGCCGTGCTGGGCACGGTGCTGCTGGTGGTGCGCGCGGCCTCGCCCCTGCTGCCGTGGCACGTGGTGACCTTTTCCGTCTTCGGGGTGTCCATGGTGCTGCTGTACACGGCCAGCACCCTGTACCACTGGCTGCCGCTGCGGGAACGGGGCGTGCGCCTGATGCGCCGCGTGGACCATTCCATGATCTTCGTCTACATCGCGGCCACCTACACGCCCATCTGCCTCATCCCGCTGCGTGGGCCGTGGGGCTGGTCGCTGTTCGGCTGCGTGTGGGCGGTGGCCGTGGCGGGCATCTTCACCAAGGTGTTCTGGCTGCACGCGCCGCGCTGGGTGTCCACGGGCATCTACCTGGGCATGGGCTGGATGGCCCTGGCGGGCATCTACCCGCTGGTCATGAACCTGCAAGCGGGCGCGCTGGCCTGGCTGGTGGCGGGCGGCGCGTTCTATTCCGCGGGCGCGGTGATCTACGCGCTGAAGCGCCCCAACCGCTTCCGGCACTTCGGCTTCCACGAGATCTTCCACCTGTTCGTGATGGCGGGCAGCTTCTGCCACTTCGTGGTCATGTATTCCTACGTCAGCGTGCTGTAACCGCCCGCGCGGAGTGCGGCGGCAACGTCCCGCCCCCCCTCTCGACATTTCCCGAAATGAAACGGGGAGGCACGCCCATTGGCGCGCCTCCCCGTCTGATTGCGTGTCCGCGCGCTGGCGCGGGCCAGGGGCTGTTTCTAACTCAGGATTTTCGTTCGTTGGCAAGGAAAACGAGCCTGCCATGGGGGAGTATGCCTCAGCCGTTAGGCGAGCTTGCGAACCTTACGGATGAGGACCGCAACGCGCTCTTATCGTATTCGACCGAGCCTCAGCCGTTAGACGAGCTTGCGAGTCTTACGGATGAGGACAGCAAAGCCATGACAGGCGAAGTTTGACGCAGCCAACGGGCGAAAGGACTAGTTAGATACAGCCCCTACACCGTGTAGTCGATGGCCTTGCGGCTGGCCACAATCTTCTTGATGAAGTCCACGCACTTCACGTGCTCGGGGTGTTCGGCGTAGGCCTTCAGCCCTTCGGCGTCGTCGTGGGTGGACACCAGGATGATCTGCACCGGCTCGGTGGTGGTGCCGAGAAAGGTGGTGCTCACCTCCAGCCCCTTCAGGCTGGGAATCCTGCCCATGAGCGGGTCGAGCATGGCCTTCATCGTCGCGGCGTTCTCGGCGGCGGAGGCGCCTTCGGCCTCGTCCTTCAGGGTCCACCAGACGATATGCTTGAGCATGGGAAACCTCGTGTGGCGTTGGGGTTTGGATGGTCCATCCGGTATGCGACACGACGGGCTGCGTGGTCAACCGGTGCGGGCATATCCGTCCACTGGGGCAGTTGCCGCATTTCGCGCAAGCGCGAACCGTCACGGCCCGGCACGCCCTTCCCCGGACCCGCGTTCCCGGTACAGGCATGCGCACGCCCGGCCACTGCAACGCCCTGTCGCACCCTGCCGCACCGCTCCCTTCCGTGACGTTACGGCGGCACGCCGCGTTCCCCGCCCTCTGCCGCGTCGCATGGGATTGCGGCAAACCCGGCTTTGCCGTACATCCGTGAAGTCTCACATGAAGGAGCTTGCATGGAGTTGCAGACGCTTACCCTCAGGCGGGTGCTGGAGCGCAGCGCCGAACTGTTCGCGGACCAGCCCGCGCTGTCGCAGATCGGCGGCACGCCGATAACCTTCCGCGAACTGCTCGAACACGCCACCACGGTGTCCGCCCTGCTGGCGGAACAGGGCGTGGCGCGCGGCGACCGGGTGGCCATCCTTTCGGAAAGCATGCCCAACTGGGGCATCGCCTATTTCGCCATCACCGCCATGGGCGCCGTGGCCGTGCCCATCCTGCCGGAATTCCACGCGGACGCCGTGCACCACATCATCCGCCACTCGGAAGCCAAGGTGGTGTTCGTCTCCGAGCGGCTGTTCCCCAAGCTGGAGGACGGCCAGTTCGACACCCCGCCGGAACTCATCCAGATAGAAAATTTCCACCCCGTGCAGCAGGGCGCCACGCGCGACAAGCTGCGCGAGCTCAAGGAACGCGGCATGCGCGAGTTCCGGCGGCTGCGCGACAAGGCCATGCGCCTCACCCATCTGGCCCCCGAGGAGCCGGGCGAGGACGACGTGGCGGCCATCATCTACACCTCGGGCACCACCGGCCACTCCAAGGGCGTGGTGCTGACCCACCGCAACATCGTGTGGGACGCCGACGCGGTGAAGTCCATCGTGCGCATCGCCCCCGGCGACCGCATGCTGTCCATCCTGCCCCTGTCGCACACCTACGAATGTACCCTGGGCCTGGTGCTGCCGGTGCTCAACGGCGCGCACGTGCACTACATGGACAAGCCGCCCACGGCGCGGGCCCTGCTGCCCGCCCTGGCCCAGGTGCGGCCCACGGCCATGCTGTCGGTGCCGCTGGTCATCGAGAAGATCTTCAAGTCCGCCGTGCTGCCCAAGTTCACCGACACCTGGCTGAAACGGTGGCTGTACGGGCTGCCCTTCGTGCGGCGCAAGCTGCACGCCATGGCGGGCAAGAAGTTGCTCCAGACCTTCGGCGGGGAACTGCGCATCTTCTGCATCGGCGGGGCGGCCATCGCGCCCGATGTGGAGCGCTTCCTGCGCGAGGCGGGCTTTCCCTACGCCATCGGCTACGGCCTGACCGAAACCTCTCCACTTGTCGCGGGCTGCGGCCCGGCCGACACCCGGCTGACCGCCACCGGCTGGCCCCTGACCGGGGTGGAGGTGCGCATCGACGCGCCCGACCCGGCCACCGGCGAGGGCGAAATACTGGTGCGCGGCCCCAACGTGATGCGCGAGTACGCCAAGGCCCCGGAAATCACTGCGTCCGTCTTCACCGAGGACGGGTGGTTCCGCACCGGCGACCTCGGCAAGTTCGACCGCGACGGCTACCTGTACATCAAGGGACGGTTGAAGAACGTCATCGTGGGCCCCAGCGGCGAGAACATCTACCCCGAAGAAGTGGAGGCGATCATCCAGCAGTCGCCGTACGTGCTGGAATCGCTGGTGTTCCAGCTGGACGGACGGCTGGCGGCGCGCATCCACCTGGACTACGCGCGGCTGGACGAGGAATTCGGCGGCCTGCCCGCCGCCAAGGCCCGCGACAAGGTGGCGGCACTGCTGGAAGAACTGCGCAACGACGTGAACAGCAAGGTGTCCACCTTCGCGCGGTTGCACAAGGTCATCGAGCAGACCGAGCCCTTCGAGAAGACGCCCACCCACAAGATCAAGCGCTACCTGTACGTGGAGCAATAGGCGGGCGAACCCTCCGGCGGGGCATCCACGGGGCGCGCCGGGCGGTCAAATTTCTTGGCCGCGCCGGGGGGCCGGGAAAGGCCGGTTCAACTTCCTGCACGCGGGATGCGCAAGCTGTCGGGCGCACCGCGAAGACTTAAACATCATGATTTCACACTGTTATTGAAAAATATTCCGGCATGCACCCGTTGGCACGCCCCATGCAGTAACAGAGACATCCTTCCTTTCTTTGCATGACGCAGAAATCGGCTTGCGGGCGGTCCGCAAGCCGTTCTGCGTTTTGGGCTCCCCCGCGCCCGTAAGTACCCGCTTTCCAAGCCGCGCGCTCTGCGATATCCGTCAGTCTGACGGACACACTCTGCCCGCGCCCCGCGCGGTACCTCCGGCCACACCATGGGTTTCTTCCGCAGCGGAAAGCCTCGCGCCTCCGCCTCCCCCATTGCCGCCCCCGCCCCCAAGGCTGGCGCCGCGCCCAACCGGCCGCCCCACGGCCCGAACGGTGGCGCTCAGGACAGTGGCGGTCCAGACAGTGGCGCTCAGGTCGGTTCCGCCCATGCGGCATGGGCTGACGCGGCGCTGGCCCGGCGCTTCGCCCATGTGGACCTGGCCCATCCCCTGCTGGCCGAACTTGCGCGCTGGGCCCGTGCGCGCCTGCTGCGCGACGCGGAAGCCGCCGCCCGGCGCGATCCCCGGACGGATGTCCGCCGCCCGGCTGCCGCGCCCGCCGGGCTTCCGGGCGGACGTTCCGTAACGGCCCGTCTGGAAGCGCCATCGCTGACCGCGCTGCTGGCCCGCCGCCCGGCCCTGACCACCCCGCCCGAGGTTATCCAGCGCCTGAGCGAACTGGTCACATCGGATGACGCCACCCCCGACGACGTGGCCCGCGTCATCCAGCACGACACCTACCTGACCGCCGCCGTGCTGCGGATCGCCAACAGCCCCCTGCACGCCCCGCTGGTGCCGGTGGAAACCGTGCAGCGCGCCGTGATGATGCTGGGCATGCGCCAGATTCTCAGCCTGGTCACCGCCGCCTCGCTGATGCGCCTGATGACCCCGCGCGACGTGGCGGCCCGGCGCACCTTCTGGCGGCACGCGGCGTGCGCGGCCACGGCGGCCCGCGCGCTGGCCGTGGCCTGCGGCGGAGCCGACCCCGGCAGGGCGTTCGTGGCGGGCATGCTGCACGACATCGGCCACCTGCTGCTGATGGGCAACCTTCCGGACCTTGCCGCCCAGGTCGCGCGCCGCGCCCTGGACGGGGCCATGCCCATCCAGGCGGCCGAGCGCGAACTGCTGGGCTACGACCATTGCGACATCGGACGCCGCCTGCTGGACGCCTGGCGGCTGGGCGACACCGTGGCCGAGGCGGCGGAACAGCACCACGGCCCGGATGCCCGCGAATGGTCCGACCTCAGCCTGTACGTGCACCTGGGCGACTTCATCGCCGTGGCCCTGGGCAACCACATGCCCGGCGACGAACTGCTGCGCCAGCCCGCGCACGGTGCGCTGGACCGGGTGAAGCTGACCCCGGCGGACTTCTCCTCGCTGGTGGGGCACGTGCTGGCCGACACCGAGGCCATGGAGCAGGCCCTTTTCGGCGACGCCACGGCCTGACCGGCGGCGCTCCCCCCCTGACCGCGCGCGTCCACCCCCTTCTACCTGCGCGCCGTCACCCGCATGGCCGCCTCCACACGGGCCTGCGGCCCCACCAGCACCGCCCCGGCCAGCAGGCCCGCCAGCAGCCCCCAGAACGACGAGCCGATACCCAGCAGGCTCACGCCGGACACGGTGACGAGAAAGGTGATGATGGCGCTTTCGCGGTACACCGGATCTTCCGTGGCCTGGGTCAGCCCGCCCAGAAAGGCGCCCAGCAGGGCAAGGCCGGAGACCACGGCCACCAGCGCCTGCGGCAGGGCCGTGAACAGCCCCACCAGCGTTGCGCCAAAGGTTCCCACCAGCAGGTAGAACCCGCCGCAGAAGATGCCCGCCCAGTAGCGCCGCGCCGGGTCCGCGTGGGCCTCCGGCCCGGTGCAGATGGCGGCGGTGATGGCCGCAAGGTTCACCCCGTGCGAGCCGAACGGCGCGAGCAGGGTGGAGACCACGCCCGTCCACGTCACCAGCGGGCTGCCGGGGGTGTCGTAGCCGGATGCGCGCATGACCCCGAGGCCCGTGGCGTTCTGCCCGGCCATGGCCACCACGAACAGCGGCACGCCAAGGCCCAGCAGCGCCCCCATGCTGAAGTGGGGCATGGTCAGCACCGGCACGGCGGGCGCGGCGCTCACCGCGCCGAACGAAAGCTGCCCGGCGGCCCCGGCCACCACAAGGCCCGCCAGCAACGGCAGCAGCACGGCATAGCGCGGGGCCAGGCGGCGGGCCGCCAGCCACACCAGCAGCATTGGGGCCACCAGCAGCGGAGCGGCCTGCAACCGGGTGAACACGTCCACGCAGAACCGGAACAGGATGCCCGCCAGCATGGCCGACACCACGGCCTTGGGAATGCGGTCCATGAACGCGGCGAACAGTCCGGTGACCCCGAACACGGTGATGGCCACGCCCACGGCGATGAACGCGCCGATGGCCTCGGGATAGCTGTAGGCGGTCCACCCGGCGGCCAGCAGCGCCGCGCCGGGGGTGGACCACGCGGTGATCACCGGCGCGCGGTACCACAGGCTGAGGCCGATGCCGGTCAGCCCGCTGCCGATGGAAATGGCCCAGATCCAGCTGGACAGCTGGGCCTGCGACAGGCCCGCCGCATCGGCGGCCTGGAACATCAGCGCGGCAGGCCCGGCGTAGGAGACGATGACCGCGACCAAGCCCGCCACAAGGGCGGAGAGGGACGATTCGGACAGGGTGCGCTTCAACATGCGGACCTCCTGCGTTCCGGGTCGCATTCAGGGCCGCGAAAAGGGCCGGAAACGCGGCATGAGGCCCCGGTGCTAGCACCGCCCGAGTTGCAGCGTCAAGGCAACGCCCGCCCCCTCCCCCATCCTTTGAACGCACGAAGGCCCCGGCGATTGCTCTGCCGGGGCCTTTGCGTGAAGCGGTGGGAGTGCGCGGTTGGACGCGCCTCCCGGAAAGAAAAAGTGCTGACATCGGCCTACTTTCCCACGCACGAATACGCAGTATCATCGGCGATGGAGGGCTTAACTTCCGAGTTCGGAATGGGATCGGGTGTACCCCCTCCTCCAT
>NZ_JBPGNZ010000008.1:0-176591 GCF_051133415.1 Nitratidesulfovibrio sp. D1
GGAAGTTAAGCCCTCCATCGCCGATGATACTGCGTATTCGTGCGTGGGAAAGTAGGCCGATGTCAGCACTTTTTCTTTCCGGGAGGCGCGTCCAACCGCACACTCCCGCCGCTTCACGCAAAGGCCCCGGTAGAGCAATCGCCGGGGCCTTCGTGCGTTCAAGGGAGGGGAGTGTGCGGGAGCGGGGGCGTTGTCAGAGCGCTTTGTTGGTGATGCCCGCCGCGAGGTTTGCGACGCTGTGCGTGTACCGGCTGATTTCGATCCCGTGCTTCTTCAGCTTGTAGAGCAAGGTGGAGCGCGGCAGGCCGAGCAGCGTGGCAGCGCCTTTTTTTCCGCTGATGACGCCATTGGTCAGGGTCAGCACCTTCTCGATGACCAGCCGCTCGGTATCCGCCAGGGAATAGCCGGGCGCCACTACGGGAGGCGGGGGCAGGGGCGCGACGGACACGTCGCGAATGCCCGGATGATGCGCATCCTGTTGGAACAGGGGGGTAATCATGGCCGGCTCTACTTCACCTCCGTAATTGAGAATGAGCAGCCGCTTGACCATGTTGGAAAGTTCCCGCACGTTGCCCGGCCAATGATACTCTTCCAGCAGGCGCAGTGCGGAGCGGGAGAAGGTGATGGGCTTGCACTGCATGTCTTCGGTAAGAATGCCCACGAGGTGTTGCAGCATGGCGCGCAGTTCGCCGAGGCGTTCCCGCAGGGGGGGAATATTGATAATCGCCGCGCCCAGCCTGTAATACAGGTCGTTTCGGAACTGGCCGCGCTGGATCAGCGCGCCGAGGTCAGCGTTGGTGGCGGAAATGAAGCGCACGTTCACCCGGATGGAGCGGCTTTCCCCGACCCGCTCGAAGCTGGAATCCTGCAATACTTGCAGCAGCTTTGCCTGGAGCGTCTTGTCCAGGTCGCCGATTTCGTCCAGAAAGATGCTGCCCTTGTCCGCCATCTCGAAGCGCCCCACGCGATGGCTGTTGGCGCCGGTGAACGCCCCCTTGGCATGGCCGAACAACTCGCTTTCGAACAGCGTCGAGGACAGGGCCGGACAGTTGACCTTGACGAAGTTGTTGTTTTTTCTGGCGCTGTACCGGTGGATGATGTGGGCGATGAATTCCTTTCCCGTTCCCGTCTCGCCGCGTATCAGAACCGGCACGTTGCTACAGGCCAGAAGCTGCGCCTGTTCCATGACGATGCGCATGCTCTCGCACCGGTAGAAAAAGCGCGGTTCGGAGTAGCTCGTCTCTTCCGGATAGAGCAGGTCGCCCACGCGCTGTTGCAGTTCCGCATTCATCTTCTGGAGTTTGGCGTGGGCAAGCATGTTGTCCACGGCCAGGGCCACCTGCACGGAGATTTTTTCCAGAAACGCCACCAGGTCGGTGTCGTCGTCGCGCAACGGCCGCCTGAAGGAAACGACGAGCGCGCCGATGGGCTGGGAACGGCTCATGAGCGGCAGGGCGATGGCCGAACGCAATCCGGCATCGTGCATGCTGCGTATTGCGTCGAACGACGCGAGATTCTTGATGTCCTGGGCGATGTACGGCGCTTTCGCCCGGATGGCCTCATGGGCCAGGGGGCCCCGCTGCGGGATGGGCGTATCGTCCATGCAGGTGACGGTGACCCCTTCGGCCCGCGCGAACCATTCCAGCGAATCGTTGGCCGGATTGTAGATGCTGAGACTACATCGGTCACAGTTGACCAGGGGTTGCAGCGTTGCGGCAAGACTCTGGAAAAGACCCTCTTGGGTGACTTCGCGGACAAGAATGTTGTTGATCAGCAGCAGCGCTTGGTAAAACCTGTCAGGAAGGTCGCTCATCGTTCCCTCACGTATGCTACCTGAAGGGTACGTGGTATGCAGCGCCATGCGTTCGAGTGGGGCAGCCCGCGCTGGCCCCACTCGTAGCGTGAAGTGCTTATGCGCTTTCGTATAGTCTCGTTATGATGAATTCGCGATGCCCGAGCACCTCGGCGGAGGTCCTCCTGCCGTTGCATGTGCGAATCATCATGTCAATGAGCTTGTCCCCGGCCTGGTCGAGGTTGATCTCGCGGCGCAGGATGCCGGAGACGTCCACGTCGAAGTGCTCGCTCATGGTGCGCAGCGTGCGGGGATTGGAACACAGTTTGACCACCGGAAGGATGGGGTTGCCGATGACGTTGCCCTGTCCGGTGGGGAACAGGTGCACCACGAACCCGGCGGCGGCGCACAGGGTGACCATTTCGGCGGCGGCGGAGGAGGAATCCATGAACCACAGGCCGGGGCCGGTGGGGCTTTCCGCCTTGTCCAGGCAACCCACGACAGGGGCCTTGCGGCCGATCTTCTGGATGTTGCCGAGGGCCTTTTCCTCGATGGTGGTCAGGCCGCCCTCGATGTTGCCCTTGGTGGGTTGCGAGTCAGAAAGGTCGTCGGTCTTGTGGTCGTCCACGACCTTGGCGTAGCGGTCGAAGAAGAACTGGAACTTCTTGCGCACCTCGTCGGTGGCGCAGCGCGCGGCCACCAGGTGTTCCCCGCCGGTGAGCTCCGTGGTTTCGCCGAACAGCAGGGTGGCGCCGGCTTCCCACAGCTTGTCGTAGGCGTTGCCCACCGTGGGGTTGGTGGCCAGCCCGGACGTGGTGTCGGATTCGCCGCACTTGGTGGACACCCAGAGTTCCTTCACGTCGCATTCCGTGCGCTGCTGCTCGCTGGCCCAGTGCATGTACTCCTTGGCCCGGCGCGATGCGGCGCAGATGGTGGCCAGGTCGCCGTTCTTCTCGATGGCGAAGCCCGACACGGGCTTGCCGGTCTTGGCGATGCCGTCCACGATCTTCTGCGTCCACAGGGGCTCGATGCCGATGACCACCACGGCGGCCACGTTGGGGTTGCAGCCCATGCCGATCACGGTGCGGAAGTACAGGTCGAGATCCTCGCCGAACTGGAGGCGGCCGTAGGCATGGGGCAGGGCCAGGGTGCCCTTGACGTTGTTGGCCACGGCTTCGCACGCCGCGTTGGACAGGTCGTCGAGGGGCAGCAGGACCACGTGGTTGCGCACGCCCACGCGGCCGTTCTCACGCCGGTATCCGAAGAATTTCCTTTCCATGACCTACCACCTCTTGGTCTTGACGTTGTGGACGTGCAGATGTTCGCCCTTCTTGATGGGCGCGACCACCTTGCCGATGTCCGTGTTGTACTTGAACACGGTGTCGCCCGCGGCGAAGTCCTTGAGCGCCACCTTGTGGCCGATGGGAATGTCGTTGCGCAGGGTGATGTGGACGGTCTTGTCTTCCTGCATGACCCATCCCGTGCATTCGTGACCTGCCGTCAGCCCTTCCACCACCACGACGCCGACGCCGTCGGCCGCTTCGTGAACCAGGAAATCGATGGACATGTGTTCCTCCTTGAAGGGTTGTGGGGTTCCGTCCCCGTGGGCTTCCCGTCCGGGGCCGTGGCGCGGCGGCCCCTAGGCCACGCCGAGCCTGGCATAGATGTCCGGCAGCCTCCGTTGGGCTTCCGCGGCGATCTCGTCGTAGAGGTGCCGCCCATGGCTATCCATGGCCACGGTCAGGGGGCCGAAGTTCTTCACCCGGAAGCGGTACAGGGCTTCGGGGTGCAGATGTTCGAAGTAGACGGCCTCCACCTCTTCGATCTGTTCCGTCTCCAGGGACGCGGCACCGCCGACGATGGCCAGGTACACCGCCCCGTACGTGTGCATGGCGTCCAGGCTGCCCTGGTACAGGCCGCCCTTGCCGATGATGGCCCGCACCCCGTAGGTGCCGATCAGCCCCGGCGTGAAGCGGTCCATGCGCGTGCTGGTGGTGGTGCCCACGCAGATCTTTTCCCATTTGCCGTCCACCTGGCGCAGGCTGGGGGCGGTATGGATGCAGGGCATGCCTTCGAGGCTGACCGGGGGCTTGTGGCCCTGGTCGAAGATGTAGATCTGCGTCAGGTCGCGGATGCCGAACAGCGGGCCGTCGAAGTAGACGATGTCGCCGGCGTGCAGCGCGCGGATGTCCGCTTCGGAAAACGGGGACGTGAGATGGTGCGTGATGCTCATGGCTGTCTCCTAGTACCCGTAGGTCGTTGAGCCGTCGGGCAGGACCACCGCCCGCGCCCGCCGGGCGGGCCAGCACTGGGTGTTCACGGCCACGGGGTTCTGGGTGATGTGGGTGTAGGCGTGCTCGATGTGCACGGCCAGGCAGGACACGTCGCCGCCAAGCCCCATGGGGCCGCGCCCGGTGGCGTTGATGGCCTCTTCCAGTTCCTCCTCCATCTCGGCGAACTGTGGATCGGGGTGGCGCTGGCCCACCGGGCGGCAGATGGCGTCCTTGGCCAGGCGCATCACCAGGTCGGACGTGCCGCCGAGGCCCACCCCGATGACGCCGGGGGGGCAGGGGTTGGCGGCGCTTTCCACCACCGTGTCCAGAATGAACTTCTTGACCGCCCTGATCCCGTGCTGGGGGTAGAACATCTGCATCTTGCTCATGTTCTCGGAGCCGGAGCCCTTGGGCACCATCAGGATGTCCAGCGCGTCGCTGTCCTCGACGAAATCCCAGTAGATGACGGGCAGGCCCGGCCCCACCGAGGTCTGGGGATTGATCCGGGTGAGGGTGTGCGTGGAACTGCTGCGGAAGGGGAATTCCTGCGTGGCCCGCCGCGCGCCCTCGTAAAGGCAGGACTTGATGGCCGCACAGTTCCAGGGAAACCGCGACCCCACCCGGACCTTGTAGATGGGCAGGCCCGTGTCCTGGCAGAGCAGGGTCTTTTTGGCGTCCGCGATGTCGATGGCCTTGAACATGGCCTCGAAAATGGCGCGGGCGGTGGGGACGGTCTCGCGGTCGCGGGCCTTGCGCAGGGCGGCGCGCACGTCCGGCGGCAGGTCGCACAGGGCCTTGATGTAGCTCTGCTTGGCCGCCTCTTCCACGATGCGGTAGTCGAATGAAGACATGTGCCAACTCCTTGTGTTGGACGTTGCGGTCAGCGAATGGCTGGGGGGATGGCCGGGGGACTGGCCGGGGGTGCGGTTGAAGAGACGGCCGGAGGAACGGTCAGGGTGTCGGGAATGTTGGCGCGCACGTCTTCCGTGCGCATGGGCACCGCCGAGCCCCGGCTGAAGTCGAGGGCCAGCAGGAAGGCGGCGAGGGCCTTCAGCTCATCGGGACGAAGGTCGTAGGCGGGCATGGAGGTGGAGGCCATCTTGGACTTGGGGTCCTTGATGTAGGCGGAAAGGTAGTCGACCGTGCGCCCCTTGGCCTTCATGTTGGACATATCGGGACCGGTGCGGTGGCCGCCCTGGCCCTGGATGTTGTGGCAGTATGCGCATTCGCGTTCCACGTAGATGCGCAGGCCCTGGCGGACCTCTTCCGTCATAGCTCCGGGGGAGCCGGGGGGCGTGAGCACGATCTTGTTGTAGGGCGCGGCCTCGGAATAGGCCTGTCCGGTCAGGTACACGATGCAGATGATGAAGGTCAGGCCGATGCTCATGGATACCGGTCTGTTGACCACCCCCTTCATGCGGCTTTCGCTCATGAAGGGCACGCAGAGCATCAGCAGCGCGCCGCCCACGGGAATGACCAGGCTGCCCACGGCCTCCCATGTGCCGTTGAAGTAGGTCAGCAACTGGAATATCCACATGTAGTACCATTCCGGCCGGGGCAGGTAGTCGGCGATGAAGGTGCCGGCCTTCTGTTCCAGCGGCGCGGGAGCCCAGATGGCCAGCCCCAGCAGGAAGCAGAACAGGATGCCGAAGGCGATGGCCGTGCGGTGCATGTGCTCGGGATAGAAACGATACGGCGGGGTGCCTTCGGCCGGGGGCGGCAGAGGCTCGCCGGCGATCCTCTCGCGCGGGTCGGAGAGGTTGTGCAGGCGGATGAGGTAGATGTGTATGGCCAGAAAGAGCAGGAGCAGGCAGGGAAGCAGCAGGGTGTGGATGGAGTGGAAGCGCGTCAGCGTGAAGCCCGACATGCCGTCCCCGCCCAGGATGAAGCGCGTGATGGCGTTGCCCACCAGCGGGTACTGGCTGGGAATGTTGGCCCCGACCACGGTGGCCCAGTAGGCCTTCATGTCCCACGGCAGCAGGTAGCCGGTGAACCCGAGGCCCAGCGTCACCAGGAACAGGCAGGCCCCGGTGACCCACGTACCCTGGCGCGGATTCACGTATGCGCCGTGGAAATAGGTGACCATCTGGTGCACGAACACCAGCAGCACCATGGCGCCCGCGCCCCAGTGATGCAGGCCGCGCAGCAGCTGCCCGGCGGCCACATCGTTCGAGATGAAGCGGACGGAGCTCCACGCCTTGTCAGGGGAGGGCACGTAGTAGAAGGCCAGCACGATGCCCGTGACCACCATCAGCAGGAAGACCAGGGCGCACAGCGTGCCCAGAACGGCGCTCCAGCCCGTGCCGTCCGGCAGCCTCTTGTAGAGGAAGGGCTTGAGATGCGTTTCCCATCCGATATGTTTGCCGATGTTCATTACACCACCTCGACCTTGAGTATGCCGTCCTCGACCTTCCAGGGCAGGCGGGTCAGCCCCCTGGGCGGCGGACCGGCGATGACGTTGCCGTCCCTGTCGAACGCCCCGCCGTGGCAGGCGCACTTGAAGCGCGAGGACAGCGGATCCCAACTGACGGCGCAGCCCAGATGCGGGCAGGTATTGCTGAAGCAGAGCACCTGGCCGGGGGCGTCGTGCCGTACCAGCAGGGTGGACTGCACCTGTTCGCTGTGGAACGCCTGGGTGCGCGTGTAACCGAGCGGCAGGGTGCTGACCTCGCCCACGGGGATGTCCTTGAGCGCGGCCACGGGCACCCATTGCGCCGGTGTGCGGACCTGGGTCGGCGCCACCGCCGCGGTGCCCAGGATGCCGCCGAGCACGGCCACGGCCCCCGCGCCCACGGCGGCCGTCAGGAACGTGCGGCGCGAGGCGCACGCCAGTTCCGGTCCGGCGGGGGGGCATGCCGTTGCGGCAGCCGGAGAAGCCGCAGGAGCGTCATGGTGATGCACCCCGCAGGAGCAGCCCGTGGCGACGGGCTTCGGCGCGTCCTTCGCCCTTTCCTTCGCCGCTTCCTCCACCGGATGGGCGGAAAGGGGCCTGAGCGATTTCAGGTGCTTCAGCGCCAGACGCTGGATGTACTTGATGGCCCGCGTCCCGCTGATCTGCTTGGGGCAGACTTCCGTACAGTTGAATTCGGTACGGCAGGCGTAGCAGGAGTCCAGCGCCCGGGTCAGGCGGGCTTCGAACAGCCCGTCACGCTCGTCGGCCAGCAGGGTGAAGGCGCGGTTGAGGGCGGCCGGTCCAGCGTACCCCGCATGGTGATTGACCATGGTGCAGCTTGAAACGCAGCAGCCGCAGGCTATGCAGTCCGTGGCCATGCCGATGTCGATGCGCGCCTGGTCGTCGGGCTTGATGGCGTAGGGCTCGTCGTGTTCCACGGCGGGCTCGAAGAACGGCAGGGCGTCCTCGTATTTGGCGAAGAACGGGTCCATGTCCACCACAAGGTCCTTGATCACGGGGAAGTGGTTCAAGGGACGGATGGTGATGTCCTGCGCAGGGGGCAGGTGTGAGACGTTGGTCTTGCAGGCCAGGGCCTCGCGGCCGTTGATGACCATGCCGCAGGAGCCGCACATGTTGACGCGGCAGGCGAAGCGGAAGGAGAGGCTCGGGTCCTGCTCGCGCTGAAGGCGCAGCAGCACGTCGAGTATCGTGGTGGTTTCCGGCGCGGGGATGTCCAGCGTGTAGGCATCGAAATGCCCATCCCCGCCCTCGGCCGGGTCGTAGCGGAACACCCTGACGGTGCGGGATGTCGGTTGGGATGTCATGACGGCCTCCGGTTAGTAGATGATGCCCCAGACGAGCAGCACCACGGCAAGGCCCATGCCCGGCAACCAGTAGGCCAGGTTCCGCTGCCGCTTGATGTCCGCCAGATTGAAGTCCAGCAGGATGACCCGCAGCCCCAGCGCCGCGTGAAACGCCACCACGACCAGCAGCATGAACTGGAGAAACGGCTTGTAGGTGAAGAAGAGGTGCAACGTGAGGAGTACGACAATGAATACCGCGCTGATGCGCTGCATCAGCCAGGCCCACATACCCACGTGTGTGCGACCTCTCCGGTACGGGTCAAGGTCTCCCCATTGCAGTGGCGTGCGGTACTCGAACTTCTGCTGCTGTTCCATGTTGTTTTCTCCGGAATGTGCTGCGTTGATATGTCGGTGAAGAATCATTTTTTCCATTTCTGGCAGGCTTCGACAGGCTTGTGCGTAAACTCGACGGGCTTCTTTTCCGTAACGGGCATGCCGTCGTCGCCGCGCCAGAGAAACGTGTTGAACAGGCCGTAGTCGTCGCGCTGTTCGGGGAAGTCCAGGCGGGTATGCGCGCCGCGCGTTTCGTCGCGCAGCAGCGCCGAGGTCGCGGCCATGATCGAGACGTCGATCATGCTGCGCGTATCGAGCCATACGTTGTAGACCATGTTGTAGGCGTTGCTTTGAGCAACGGACGCGCGTTCCACGTCGTCGCTCAGGCTGCGGAAGATGGGCAGGGCCTCTTCCAGGTCCTTCTGGTTGCGGATGATGCCCACCTTGAGCCAGTTGGTTTCCTGGATGTCGTGCCGGATTTGCAGCGGGCTCCGCCCGTCGGTGCGCGACAGCGGTTCCCGCAGGCGGGCGACCATCGATTTCACAAGGCCGGGGGCGGTCTTCGCGATGCTGCGGTCCTTGGCCAGGAAACGGGCCAGCGATTTGCCCGCTAGGCGTCCGTAGACGCAGGACTCCGCGATGCCGTTGCCCCCGAGGCGGTTGGCGCCATGCACGCCCCCGGCGTCTTCGCCCGCGACAAAGAGCTTGTGCAGGCTGGCCTGGCAGTCGGTGTTGATCTCTGCGCCGCCCATGAAGAAGTGGGCCGTGGGAGAGACGGGAACCCGTCCCCTGGCCAGGTCGTAGCCGAACTGCGCGCAGCGCTCGGCCATGCCCGGGAAGGACTTGAGCACGAAGTCCGCGCCCATGTGGGCGGCGTCGATTTGCACGCCGCCCTCGGGACACGCGCGGCCGGCCATCATTTCCATGTAGGCCGAGCGGCTCACCACGTCGCGGGTGGCGCGTTCCGCCACGTCCGGGGCGTAGCGCTGCATGTAGCGCTCGCCCTCGCCGTTGTAGAGGTGCGCTCCCGCGCCGCGCAGCCCTTCTTCCAGCAGTGCGCCGGCCACCACGCTGCCCGGCACGATGAGCCCGGTGGGGTGGAACTGGATCATTTCCATGTCCCGCATGCGGACGCCGGCCCTGTACAGCATGGCGATGCCGTCCGCGGATTTTTCCGGGCCGGGGGCATGAAAGCGGTACTGGGTGGGGCCGCCGCCCGTGGCCACCAGGGTGGCCGCGGCTTCCACGACCAGGAATTCACCCCGCCGCATGTCGTACAGCAGGGCGCCGGTGACCGTCTTGCCGGTGGCGTCCAGCAGTAGTTCCACGGCGCGGGTTTCTTCCAGCACGGGAATGCGCCGCTTGAAGACCTGCTCCGTGGTCCGGCTGATGATTTCGATGCCCGTCAGGTCGCCCCTGTGCACGGTGCGGTCGAAGGATTGTCCCGCGAAGGGCTTCTGATGGACGCGCCCATCGGGAAAACGGTCGAAAAAACACCCGCAAATGGTCTCCAGCTCCTTGACCGTCGGGGTGGCTTCCTCGACGAGCTGCTTCGCGAGGTCCTGGTTGTTGATGTACTGACCGCCCTTGAGCGTATCCATGAGGTGCTTTTCATGGGAGTCTTCGGGGTTCAGGACGACATTGAACCCGCCTTGCACCATTCGGCTGCATCCGCCCTTCCCTTTCAGCGCCTTCGAGGCGATCAGGATATTCAGCGACGGTATTGCATCGTGCGCGTATATGGCGGCGAGCTCTGCCGCGGCTCCCATTCCAAGTATGAGAAGATCGACTTTGTGCGTTTGCATCATGTCCAACCGCGCTTGTTAGAAGGTTATACAGTTCCTTCGCAGTCTCCACGCAGATATCAGCAAGGATGGTGCCAACGGGATGCAAATGGTATCGTTTTGAAATTCGGGGTGTTGCTTCATGCTTGGCGGGGTGGCGCAGTTGGTGGTGTCCAGTATTGGTCTTTTTTGTCCAAGCGTGGCGTTGCTGACGGTCATTGGTCATCTGGAAGGCGTTGGGGGGCTGGGGAGCTTGAAGAGATGTCGCGAGGACCGCCTTTGGGAGACGCGCCGGAGAGGCGCTTTGGCCCACGGGGTCGCAGGTCTGCCGCAAATGCCGGAGCGGGGTCAGGGCTGAAGGGAGGGCGACGTGCCGGATCGGGCGGATCGGGAGGCGGACCGGTAGAGGGGGGGCGATCCGGGGGCGCGCGGGTGTTGTCCGGCGGTGGTTACGGGACGGGGTAAAGGCCGCATGACGGCCAGGCCGGGCTGTGGATGCACGGGCAGCACAGCCTGCCGTCATGCGGCGTAGGGGGGATTAGTGGCTGGGTCTTTCCTGTTTCTTGGGCGGGAAGCCAAGGCAGTAGTAGGCGGCGCCAAGCACCACCATGCCCAGCAGAACCTCGCCCGGAAAGGCGTAGTCGTACATCCATTTCAGGTACTTGATGCCCGTCAGCGACTGGGGGGACAGCAGCATCCATGATCCGGCTGTAAGCAGTGCATATCCGAGTGTCTTTTTCATCATGCGCTCTCCCTCTGCAGCGAGTGGCTTGAAATCCAGTGGCCGAAGTGATCCTGCAGGAACGCCCCCACCACGCCGTCATCGGTGGTGTTGCCCGCGGTGGAGAACATGGGGATCAGCCCGCTGAACACGGCGACGAACGTCGTGACGTAGGTCGCGGGGTCGGGAGCCCCCAGCAGCACGGCAATGATGGGCGACATGAAGTACCCCGCCCCGCCCGGAATGCCGGGCGATTCCAGCCCCAGGATCATGACCGGCGGAATGAGCATCAGTATTTCGGACAGGGAAATGGGAATACCCAGCAGTTGGGAAACGATGATGGTCACGATGAGCACGGACATGGTGCTGCAATTCTTGTTCAGCACCGTGCCGAAGACGATGGAGACCTCCGCTATGTCTTCGTGCAGGCCGAGGTCGCGTTCGGCGGAAATGATGTTCACGGCCAGGGTGTCGTAGGATCCCCCGGTGCCGAAGCCCGTGGGCCACACCGCGCCGTAATAGGAGAGTATCTGCTTCCAGGTGCGCTTGGTGCAGAATTTACAGAGCAGGATCATCAGGGCCACCCACGTACAGGTGACGATCATGACCCACAGCACCCCCTGGCCATACAGCGCCATCCCCTTGGCCCCGAACTTCATGGGAATGCCGATGGCGAGGCAGCCGATCATGATGGGGTAGTACCACAACAACTTCTTGAAAAACCACAGAATCGCGTCGCCGACGGCAATGAAGCCATGGGCGATGGGATGCAGTTGCTCGAACTTCGCGGCGAGCCACCCCAGCAGCATGGCTCCCACCAGCGCCTGCAACAGGGGTTGTTGGGTAAGGACGTTGGCGAAGGTGTGCCCGATCTGGGCAACCCACGCCATGGGGCCGGGCACATCCAGGCCGGGAAGGAACATGGGTATGTCGGAGAGCACGGATATCCAGCCCGTGACGTACAGCAGGGAGACGCCTCCCATGAACAGGTACGCCCCGAAAATCAGGCCGAACAGCTTGCCGGCCTGTTCCTTGTGGTACAGCATCAGCTTGGCCATGGCCGCGGCCAGCAGGTTGAAGATCAGCAATGCCGCGAAGGTGACGATGGTCTTGGGAAAGTATGTTCCGCTGATGTGCAGGGCGCCGATGATTTCGTTTTTCGGAAATGCGTATCCAAGACACAGGCCTACGATCAGATAGCCCACAACGAGGATGGGCAATGGTATCCTTGAATAGAAATTGCCTTTGGACATGAAATGCTCCTCATGTGAAATGTTGTTGGCTTCAATACTTGTTGTGGAATATCCTCACAGGTGTTGCATCAGTCTCCTTTCTGGTGGATGTTCATGAATGCAGGTCAACGCATCTCGCGGATCAGTATGCACTTCGTGCTGCGCACGTGAATTCCTTTGCGTGTATTTTGAAATCTTGATGTGCCATGACAATGGATACTTATTTCATGAGAAGAAGCGACACGATGAATATGACGGCAAGGACAGCGATTCTGAACATGCGATGGTGCGAGCGCTTGTTCAGGATGTTTCCAAAAAATGATCCAAGGTATATTGCTGGCAATGAAAGCGCGATTATCAGCAGTGTCTGTGTGTCGAGTATTCCGATGTGCAGGTAGGCGAATGTCTTGTACAGATTGGTTATGGCGAACGACAAAACGATGGTCCCCACGAATACGCGCCGATCCTTCTGCGTCGACAAGAGGTACAGGGACCACACCAACCCTCCGGCATGACACATGACCGTGGCGATTCCCCCCAACATGCCGTAAAAGACGGCGCTGCATCTTCTGGCGCCGGGCCGGGGGCGCGGCAGCAGGCGTGTGCATGCCGTCACGATGCGGGACCGGGGAAAAAGCATGCCCAGCGCATAGGCCATGCCGAACACGCCCACGCCCATCCGGAAGACATGCCCGGGGATGACGGGAATGAGCCACGTCCCCAGCAGCAGGCCGGGCACGGCGGGCACCAGCAGCCACAGCAACTCCCGCGTGCTGGCCCATTCCCTCCAGTAATTGCGCAAGCCTATGATGTCGGACCCCAGCATGATGGGCGCGCCAATGCCCAATGCGGTTTTTGCGGGAAACACCAGCGTGAGCACGGGAAGCAGAAAGATGCCCGAGCCGACGCCCACGCCGTTCTTGATGAGGGCGGAGAGAAATCCCGCCGCCGCTATTGTGGAAAGTTCCATCAGATTCATCGTGGGTATCCTGTTGCGTCTTTCCGGAAGACGTGGTGACAACCGCGCCATGCAATGGGGGGCTTGCCGTGGTGCATGCCCTGCATTTCCAAAAGCAATGGCTGTGCCATGTTTTTCCCTGGCATATGATTGTGAATTAATTCATAAAAATGTTGCTCGATCAGAAGATTGAAAAAATCCGGGCGCAAATAGGGCATTGTTGGTTGCTATCGGGCAAAAGAGTCCAATAGTGGACATGAATGCTTCCGATGTGTTCGGGCGTTGCATGCAACAGTGCGCCCTCCATCTGGAAGGGCTCCGGATACGTCGGCAGACGGCCGTCCTGCGGTGCGCCGGAGGCGCGGAGGCTGTGCTGGATGCGGGGCAACGGCAACCGCGCGTGTCCGTGGCATGTTCGCACCGGCGCGCACGGTGACGGCAGGCCGGCAAGGCCAGTGGCTGGAGGGGCGTGTGGGAAGGGAGGAAGGGGCGGGCGGAACTGGCGGGAGCGGCGGGAACGGGCACATGCGCGCCGGAGAGGCGCGGGCTGCGGAGCTTTTGCCTTGTGCGTTGCAGTGCTAGGGAAGGGGGAGCGCCGCCGGGACCGGCGTGTCCCGGTATGCTGCACACGCCATGGGCGGCATCCCTGGAGGGCTTGCCCCGTTCCCATCACTTCTGCTTCGGGAGGATTGCATGTCTGCCGCACCGTCCACTGGCATCCAGCGATTCGCGGGTATTGACCTCGACGCCGCACTCGCCGTTGCCCTGGATGCCGCCAAGGCCGGATGCGCCGTGTTGGCGCGCGGCCGTTCGCGTCTTGCCCGCCTGCACACCACCACCAAGAGCCCCGGCGACATCACCACGGAGTTGGACGCCCGGTCGGAGGCGGCCATTTTCGCGCGCATCCGGCAGGCGTATCCGGACCATGCCCGATTGGGTGAGGAGTCGGGAGAGGAATCGGGCGGTTCCGGCGCGTCGCCGTATCGCTGGATCGTCGATCCCCTGGACGGCACGGTGAACTACGTGCACGGAATCCCGTACTATGCCGTGTCGGTGGCGCTGGAGGTGGACGGAACAGCCGTACTCGGCGTGGTGGCCGACCCGGCCCGGCGCGAATTCTTTACGGCCGTGCGCGGCCGGGGGGCGTTTTGCAACGGGCGTCCGCTGTCCGTGGCCCGGCGCGCCCGGCTGGACGAGGCCGTCATCGGCACCGTGGTGCCGCCGCCCAAGTGGCCGGGCATGGAGGGGTATCTCGCGCAGTTCTGCGCCGTTGCGCGCAGCGCGACGGGCATGCGCCGCGGCGGCGCAGCAGCGCTGGACCTGGCTTACGTGGCTGCCGGGCGGCTGGACGGTTTCTTCGTGGTCAGCCTGAAGCGCTGGGACCTTTCCGCAGGCGCGCTGCTGGTGCGGGAGGCCGGAGGGGCCGTGGCCGACATCGACGGCCACCCGGACCCGCTGCACGCCAACCGCCTTGCCGCCGCCAACGGCGATCTGCTGCCCGCGCTGTTGGGGCGGTTGCGGCCAGAGTGACGCAGGCTTGCCGGGCGAAGGTACGGGAAAAGCATGGGGAGGGGGCAGCGTTGGCTTGCCTCCTCCCCTTTTTCATCACGCGGCGCTTTGCGCTTGTTCACGCAACGCCAGCGGCTAGTCGCGGTTCCCACCCCGCGCCATGTCCTCGATGCCGTCTCCGCGCCGCCGCAGCCACAGCCCGAACCACAACGCGTTGCCCAGGCACATGATGCCGGACAGCAACAGGGTCGTCGACGGGCCCAGGGCCTGGGCCATGGCGCCCCCCAGCAGCGAGCCGAACGGCCCCATGCCCAGGAACATCATGGAGAACAGGGCCATGACCCGCCCCCGGTAGGCGTCGGGCGACATGATCTGCAAGAGCGTGTTGGCCGAGGCCATCAGCACCACCATACCCATGCCCACGGGCACCAGGGCCAGCAGGGCCGTCCACACCGACCGGCACAGCGCAAACGCCGTCAGGCTGGCTCCCAGCCCCATGGCGGCGTACAGCGTCCATCGGAAGAGCCCCTTGCTGTCACGGCGAGAGGCAAGGCACAGCGCGCCCAGCAGCGCGCCCGCCCCGGCGGCTCCCAGCAGCAGGCCGAGGGTCCTGGCGTTGCCGCCCAGCACCTTGTCGGCCACCACGGGCATCAGCACGGAATAGTTCACCGCAATCAGGCTGGTGGCCCCCACCAGCAGCAGGGTGGTGCGGATGCCCTCGTGGCGCACCGCGAAGCCAAGTCCCTCGCGAATGCGTTGCAGCGTCGAAGGCCCCGGCGGCGGGGGCACGTGGGCGGGCAGGCGCATCATCAGCAATCCGGCGATGACCGGCACGAAGCTGACGCCGTTGAGCAGAAAGCACCACCCCTCGCCAGCGGCGGCCACCATCAGGCCCGCCAGCGTAGGGCCGATAACCCGCGCCGCGTTGAACATGGACGAGTTCAGGCCGATGGCCGTGGGCAGGTCCTTGCGCCCCACCATGTCCATGACGAAGGACTGCCGCGTGGGCACGTCGAAGGCGTTGACCATGCCGAGGGCCGTGGCCAGCACGAACACGTGCCAGACCTGCACCAGATCGGTCATGGTCAGCGCGGCCGCCGTCAGCGCCAGCAGCATGGAGGCCACCTGCGTGCCGACCAGGATGGCCCGCCGGTCGTGGCTGTCGGCCAGTGCGCCGCCGAACACGGACAGCGCGAACAGGGGCAGTTGCGCGGCAAAGCCCAGCGCCCCCAGCACGAAGCTGGATTCGCTCAGCCGGTACACCAGCCACGACTGGGCCATGGACTGCATCCACGTGCCGGGCAGCGAAATGGCCTGCCCGCCGAAGAACAGCCGGTAGTTGCGGTGACGGAATACGCGCAGCGGGCCGGAACTGCCGCCGGGGGTGTTCGGTGTGCCGGATGGCCCTGATGCGCCGGACGTGCTGGATGCGTGATGATCGGGGAAAGGAGGCATGCTGCGTCCGTTGCGTTGCCGTCGTGCCCGGCGCGTCAGTTGGCGGGACGGGCGGCCTTGCCTGCCGTGCCCGTGGCGTCACCCGGAGCGGCTTGCGGCGCCGGTTGCGGCATGGACTGGGGCATGGGCTGGGGGTCGGGCAGACCGGGTGCGGCGGGCTGGAACTGCGGGTGGGCCTGCATCCACTGCGCGGCGATGTTCTTGGAATGCACCAACTGGTCGGGCGTCATGCGCTGTTGCACCTCGGCCGCCACCGGGGCGGCGTCGCCGTCGCCGAACAGCACGGCGCGGGTCAGCCACGAATGGGCGGTGACCACGTCCGCCGTGGTCCCTTCGCCCTCGGCCAGCATGCTGCCCAGCAGGGTCATGCAGCGCGGGTGGCCGCCCTCGGCGCACTGGCCGAACAGTTGCAGGCTGCGGACGAAGTCCTTGGGCACCCCATTGCCCTCGTGGTGCAGGATGCCCAGGTTGAGCAGCGAATGCTGGTCGCCGGCCTTCTCGCCCATCTGGAAGTAGCGCACCGAGCTTGCCAGGTCCGGCTCCGCGCCCTGGCCCCGGTAGAACATTTCTGCCACCAGGCCCATGGCGTCGGGGTTGCCTGCGTCGGCAGCCTCTTGCAGCAGGTGCAGGGCCTTGGCGTCGTCGCGTTTGGTGCCCATGCCGTAGCGGTAATGCACGCCCAGCCAGAACCGGGCGCGCACCACGCCGAGGGCTGCGGCGCGTTCCGTCCAGCGGAAGGCTTCCTTCTGGTTCTCCGGTCCGGCCAGCCCCTTGCGGTGGTATTCGGCCAGCAGATCGCAGGCTTGCGGGTGGCCGCGCTCGGCCGCCAGCGAGAGCCACTTTTCGCCCTGCATGAAGTCGCGCCGGGTGCCGCGCCCGTAGGTGTACAGCACCCCCACCAGGGCCTGCGCGTTGACGATGTCCTGCCCGGCGGCGGACATGGCCAGCGAGAATGCCTTGGCCTCGTCCTTCCGCACGCCGGCGCCGTCCAGGTACATGCGGGCCAGCACGTCCTGCGCGGGGCCGAAGTCCTGCGCGGCGGACTTCTCCAGCCAAGTGGCGGCGCGAGCCGGGTCGGGCTGGCCGTCGGCGCCCTGCAGCAGGGCCATGGCAAAGGCGAACTGGTCCTGCGGGCGGGTGGGGGCCTCGATGCTGGTGCCGTCGGAAAGTTCCACCAGTTCGCCCACGGGGCCGGAGGCGCGGCCTTGCGGCGTCTGCTCCGGGGTGGGCTGGGCGGCGTTGCCGTCCTGTTCCTGCCGGGCGGCGGCCATGCTGTCCGGCGTGACCACCAGGTCGGGCGCGCCCGGCTCGTTCGCGCCCGGCTCGTTCGCACCGGACTGGTTCGGGGCGGGCGCGGTACCGGATTCGGCGGCGGATGTTGCGGAGGTCGCGCCGCCGTCGGCCGCACCGGCGTCCTGCTCCGTGGCCTCGCGCACGTAGGTGGGGCGCTCCGGCAGGGCGGCCGTTCCCTTTTTGGGTGGCTTGCAGCCTCCCAGCAGCAGGCCCGCCGCAAGCAGGGCCACAAGCGCGAGGAGCGCCGCGTTGCGTGTCATGGTGTACGGGGCGGCGGGCGAACGGAAGCGCGCGACGACGCGGCGGGATGTGTTCATGGTCTCTCCGGGGTGTGGCTGCGGAGCGGTCGGGCGTGCGCGTTCGTCCGCGCATGTTCGTCCGGGCACGGGCGTACGCGCGGGAGACCGCGCCGAAGGAGGGGCATAGCACGCGCCGGGGTGAGGGTAAACGGGCGTGGTGCCGCATGGGCCGGGAAGGCGCGTGTGGGCTCAGCGCGCCCCGCCGCCCTCGCCGCCGCTGCTGCCGTCCTCCATGCCGCCCCCCATGCCACCAGATGCTTCGGATCGGCTGCCGCGTCGCCCTTGCTGGCCGTTGGGGCCGTTGCCCGCCGGGCGGTGCAGGCCGCTTTCTCCCCCGGCGGGGATGTGCCCGCCGGGTTCGCCGCGCACCGGGGAATGGGCGCAGCCTTCGCCGGTGCGCGTGCCCAGTCCGCCCGGTTCCCCGTGCTCGCCGCCGTGCTGCCGCTGCCACGCCGCCAGTCCGCCTTCCAGGTAGCGCGCGGTCACCCCGCGCGCCGTCAGGCGCGACTGGATGCCCCGGCTGGCTTCGCCGCCGCCCGCGCAGTACACCACGGCGCTGGTGCCTTCCGGGATGGAGGGCAGCCACGTGCCGGCGGCGGCCGGGTCGCGCCACTGCGAGCCGGGGATGGCTTCCGGATGCAGGGCGTGTTCGCTCCGGCTGCGCACGTCGAGCAGCAGCAGGCGTTCTTCGCCGCAGATGGCGTCGTCGAGTTCGCGGGGGGTGATGGAGCGGACCATGGGAGCCTCCCTCGGCTGCGGTGCGGTGCGAATGGACGGGCGGCAGGGCCAGCCGGGCGGCGTCCCGTCAGGACGGCTGCGGGAACAGGGTGAACTGGTCGTCCATCATGGTCATGGGCACGTCGTCGCGCCCGTGCAGCACGCCCTTGCCGCGCGCGCCCCACGGGCACACCTTGACGCACACCCCGCATACCGAATGCCCGATGAGCGGGCGCTTGGCGAAGTCCTCCCGCAGCAGGGCGCGGCAGCGCTCGAAGTGCAGGGCTTCGTCGCGGCTTCCGTAGTGTGCGCCCGGCTCGTGCGGCAGCGCGGTTCCCTTGATGGCCCCGGCCGGGCAGGCGTCGGCGCAGCGGGTACAGTTGCCGCAGCGGTTCATCAGCGGGCGGCCCGGTTGCAGGGGCAGATCGGTGAGCACCGTGCACAGGCGGATGCGCGGGCCGTACAGTGGCGAAACGGTCAGCAGGCTCTTGCCCTGCCAACCCAGCCCGGCGGCCACGGCCACGGCCTTGTGCGAGATCATGCTGGTGCAGGCCACGGGGTCCAGTGTCTGCGAGGCGGGCAGGGGCAGGGCGCGGCCGCCCGCTTCCTGGATCAGCAGGGTCAGGCGCAGGGCCGTGTCGTCCAGCCGGGCGTTCACGGCTTGGTAGTGGTGGGCGTAGAGCGGCGTGGGGCCGTCCACGATGTCGTCCAGTACCGGGTCCGCCAGGCGCACGCCCAGGCTGATGGCCCGCGACCAGCCGTCCAGCAGGTTTGCCGGATGGGTGGGCAGGGCGCGCACGCGGTCCAGGTCGGCCACGCCGAACAGGCTTGCTCCCCACCGTAAGGCCGCTTGTCGCAAGGAAAAACTGTCCATGGCCATGCTCACCTCCGCAGCGTGCTGGCTTCATGGATGGCATGTTTTCCGTCCGGGTGCAACGGCCCCGCCCGCCTCGGCGATACGTTGCGCCGAGAGTGCATTACATGCCGGAATGCCAGCGATTGTCGTGGGAATACATTGCAGGTGGACACAGGGAATTTTTTGCTTTATGTTCATATAATGGCGTGGACAGGCGATTTCATCATGCGAATGAAATGCACGTCCGCGCGGAATTGAAATCTTATGCTTCGATGTCCGGGAGGATGTTGAGCATACGGGCAAGGGCCAAGGAATGCCTGCCCGTGTGCATATGAGTTCGGTATGATGTTTGCCACCGGAATCGTGTGATTTTTCGGTGTGCGATGTTCCGGGTGCAGTCGCAATGCGCGGCTTGCGCTTCCTCCGGCGTGCCCTTGCGGCCCGGCAGGATGCGGGCCGTGCCGTGGCTTGTGCCGCAGGCCCGGGCTTCCGCCATTTGCGGATGTGCCCGCGTGCGGCGGCTTTCGCGGGGGATCCCTCATGGACCGCCACATGGTCCGCCCCGCGAACCGGTCATGGCCGTGCGGCGTCAATGACGCCCGGCCAGGCTGCACCCGTTCCGTGTCTCCCTCCCGTGCATCCCCGCGACAACATGATGCGCGCCCACGCCGGGTGTGCGCCGATGGTGCGTGTCCACGCAGACGGCTCGTGTCCGGTCCCCATCCGGAACAGTGCACCCGTGGCGCGCGCGGCACAGGAGGCAGCATGGCGAAGATAGAGATCAGGAATCTTACCAAGATATTCGGGCCAGCCCCGGAAAAGGCGCTGGCCATGGTCCGCGAGGGCAGGCCCAAGGACGAGATATACAAGCGCACCAAGCATGCCGTGGGCGTCAACCGCGCCTCGTTCGACGTGGAGGAGGGCGAGATCGTGGTGGTCATGGGCCTTTCCGGCAGCGGCAAGTCCACGCTGGTGCGCTGTCTGAACCGGCTCATCGAACCCACCGACGGCACGGTGCGCATCGACGGCGCCGACGTGACCTCCCTTTCGGTGAAGGAACTGCGCGCCCTGCGCCAGCGCACCTTCGGCATGGTGTTCCAGAATTTCGCGCTGTTCCCGCACCGCACCGTGCTCGAAAACGCCGAATACGGGCTGGAGGTGATGGGTCCCCCCCGCATGGACAAGGCCGCCCGCCGCGACAAGGCGGCCGAGGCCCTGGGCCGCGTGGGCCTTGCCGGGTGGGAAGCGGCCCGGCCCGGCCAGCTTTCCGGCGGCATGCAGCAGCGCGTGGGCCTGGCCCGCGCCCTGGCGCTGGACCCGGACATCCTGCTGATGGACGAAGCCTTCAGCGCGCTGGACCCGCTGATCCGGCGCGACATGCAGGACGAACTGCTGCGCCTGCAGGACGACGTGCGCAAGACCATCGTGTTCATCAGTCACGACCTGGACGAGGCGTTGAAGATCGGCGACCGCATCGTGCTCATGCGCGACGGGGCCGTGGTGCAGGTGGGCACGCCGGAAGACATCCTGACCAGCCCGGCCGACGACTACGTGGCCCGCTTCGTGGCCGACGTGGACATTGCCCGCGTGCTCACGGCGGGCACGGTGATGAAGCGGTCCGAGGCGGTGGCGGTGCTGGGCGTGGACGGCCCGCGCACGGCCCTGCGCAAGATGCGCCACCACGCCATCGCCACCCTGTTCGTGCTCGACCGCAACCACAGGCTGGTGGGGCTGGTCACCGCCGACGACATCGCCGACCACCTGGCGGGCGGCGAGCGCGACCTTGCGGCCATCGTACGCACGGACATCACCACCGTCTCGCCGGACACCCCCGCCTCCGAACTCATTCCCATCATGGCCGGGCTGCCCCATCCGCTGGCCGTCACCGACGAGCGCGGACGCCTCGCGGGCGTCATCGTGCGCGGGCTGCTGCTGGGCGCGCTGGCCGAACGAGGAGGGAACGCCTGATGGATATGACGAGCATGACAAACCTGACAAATCTGACGGGCCTGACGGGCATCTTCCCCCGCATCCCCTTGGGACAATGGCTGGAAGCGGCCATCGACTTTCTGGTGACCCACCTGGCCCCGGCCACGCGGGCCTTTTCCGCCGTGACCGAAAGCGGCCTGAACCTGCTGGAGGCGGGGCTGGACGCGCTGCCCCCGGTGCTGGTGATCGCCTTCGTGGGGCTGGTGGCCTGGCGGGTCACCCGCAAGGCGGGGCTTGGCGTGTTCGCCGTGGCCGGGCTGGCCCTGGTCTGGAACATGGGCCTGTGGCAGGCCACCATGAGCACCCTTGCGCTGGTGCTGGTGGCGACCCTGCTGGCGGTGCTGGTGGGCATTCCGCTGGGCATCGCCGCCGCCATGAGCGACCGGGCCCGCGCCGTGGTCATGCCCGTGCTGGACGTGATGCAGACCATGCCCGCCTTCGTCTACCTGATTCCCGCCATTCCGTTCTTCGGCCTCGGCAAGGTGGCTGCCGTGTTCGCCACGGTGATCTTCGCCATGCCCCCCGCCATCCGTTTCACCTGCCTGGGCATCCGGCAGGTGCCCGCCGAACTGGTGGAGTGCGCGGAAGCCTTCGGCACCGGACGCTTCCAGCGGCTGGTGAAGCTGGAACTGCCGCTGGCCGCGCCCACCATGCTGGCGGGCGTGAACCAGACGGTGATGCTGGCTCTGTCCATGGTGGTCATCGCGGCCATGATCGGCGCGAGGGGCCTGGGCGGCGAGGTGTGGAAGGCCATCCAGCGGCTGGAAATGGGCAACGGCTTCGAGGCGGGCATAGGCATCGTCATCGTGGCCATCTGCCTTGACCGCATATTGCAGCATGTGGGGAAGCGGGTGGGGAGCTAGGATGATGGCACCAGGGGCCTTTTGCCCTCTGCCTGCGTCAGGACGGTTTTTTGTTCCGGTCAAATACCGAAGAGCGCTTTGCGGTCCCCATCCGTAAGGTTCGCACTGCGCGCTCACCGACGGCTGGGGCATATTCCCCTCCACAAAAAAACGTCCTTCCTTGGCAGAGAACAAAATTCCTCCTGGTGCGCAGACACAGCCTCTCCGCACGTCCCACACCACATCGCCGCAGTGCGCGGCATAACCTCCAACAGAGGAGCACGACATGAAGAAGATACTTCTGCTGACCCTGGCGGTCCTGCTGCTGGCGGCGCAGGCCCTTGCGGCAGACGGCAAGCCCGTCCGCCTTGCCTACGTGGAATGGGACTGCGCCACGGCCAGTTCCCATCTCGCCAAGGCGGTGATCGAGGACAAGCTGGGCCGCAAGGTGGAAGTGCTGCCCGTGAGCGCCGCCGCCATGTGGATGGCCGTGGCCTCGGGCGACGTGGACGGCATGGTCACCGCGTGGCTGCCCGTGACCCACGGCGACTACCTGAAGAAGGTGGAAGGCAAGGTGAAGGACCTCGGCCCGCTGGTGGGCGGGGCTCGCCTTGGCTGGGCCGTGCCCGACTACGTGCCCCTGAAATCCATCGAGGAATTGAACGCCAACGCGGACAAGTTCAAGGGCAAGGTCATCGGCATCGACCCCGGTTCCGGCCTGATGAAGCTGTCCGAAAAGGCCATGCAGGACTACGGCCTGAACAAGCTGACCCTGGTGGAGGGCAGCGGGGCCACCATGACCGCCGCGCTGGACGACGCCATCCGCCGCAAGGAATGGGTCGTGGTCACCGCCTGGTCGCCGCACTGGATGTTCGGGCGCTGGAAGCTGCACTATCTGGACGACCCCAAGAAGGTGCTGGGCGAAGAAGAGCGCATCCATACCGTGGTGCGCAACGGCCTGGACAAGGACATGCCCGAGGTCTACGCCTTTCTCGACCGCTTCCGCTACGCCGACGCCAACCAGTTGGAAACGCTGATGGCCTGGAACCAGGAAAAGAACGCCGATCTGATGGCCAACGCCCGGCGGTTCATGAAGGAACACCCCGAACTGGTCACGGAATGGCTGGGCCAGTAGGGAAGGAAAAGACGGAAATGGAAAGGCGCGGCGGCGGACTTGCCGTAGTGATGGCGCGCGGTGCCCCACCTCGAACACGCTGCCGCCCCATTCCACCACGTCTAGTACAGTTCCAAGATGTGCTTCTTGGCAAGGGGCGGTTGGGCATGTAGCACGCACCCCTTTATCCGGAACGGCGCGGCGGTTATCCGCCGCGCCGTTGTGATGCCGGGAGCAGGAGGGGGGATGGTGCGTTGCCGGCTGCAGGCGGGTTACTTCTGCCGCAGTCGTTCGAAGCCGATATAGTCTCCGTAGGCGTAGTCCTTGTCATCAAGGTAGTGGAAGGACGACGCATTTTGGGTGATGGTGCCGCCCAAGGTTTTCGCCACCCCCTCCAATATCGTCAATGGGTTTTGTTCCGCCGTCATGGCGGCGGCGCAGGCCCCGCAGGCAATGTCGATGCGCATGGCGTCGTCTGTGCCGAACTGCGATCCCGCCGGGGTCTGCCTTTGCGTGCCATCATCGCCGACAGGGTGGGAACAACCGGGAGATGGCGGCAGCCGGAGGATGCGCAGTGTGTCGTGCGCCAGGGCGGCAAGGGGGGCGTGCCACCCCATGATGCTGGCAAGGTGGAGCAGCGTACCGCGCAGCGGTGTTGCGTCCAGTGCGGGAAAGTCCTCCAACTTGTGCGTCACAAAGGTCAGCATGGAAAGGGTGGAAAGCAGTGGCATGATCAGCAACGGGGCGTGCGTGACGTCGTCGGGGCGGACCAGCGCAAGGTCGCGCATCAGGTTGTGAGCAAGGGTGCGCGCGCAGTGTCCGGCCCCCTGTTCCGCCGCAAGGCCAAGGCGTGAATATCCCATGTACACGATGTTCTGCCTGCATGCCTGTACCGGAGAAAGAGGGCGCGCCTGGTAGGTGCGGTAGGTATTGATCTCCACCAGCGTAAGTCCCAGTTTTCTAATATCGCGTGACATCTTCACGTCTTCGGCCACGTCGCACGAACTGGCGTCTATGCCGCCGATACGTCGGTACACGTCTTGCCGGATGACGAACACACCACCTTTCAGGAAGTCGGTGGGGCAATCGTCACGCCGTTCCCGCGCTTGTTGGCGCAGGTTGTGCCAGCGCCCCGCAAGCGTGGGCGGGCCGGAGTACCGGATGTCTGTAGCCCCGACAGCCCCCACGTTGCCCTGCGCAAGACAGGGCAGGGCATGGCGGACGAAGTTGCGGTGCACGCGGATGTCGCAGTCGAGCGAGACAAGCACATCGCCCGTGGCCATGCCGAGTCCCACGCGCTTAGTGAGGGCCGGGCCGAGGTTTTGCGGGTTGCGGTGCACCCGCACGGGAAGGCTGGCGCCGCTGGCGGAAATGCAACCATCAGCGTTGAGCGGCAGGGCGAATGGCGGATCGGAGCCGTCGTCGATGACCAGCACCTCGTCCACGGGTACGGTCCAGCGAAGCATGCTGCGCAGCAACTCATGCACATAGGCGGTGTCGTTGTAGCAGTATGTGATGATGGAAATTTTCATGATGTCGCCGTCCGTATACGGCCTGGGGGATAAGGGCGGGCTCGGGGCTGGCTAGTCGTTCCCCATCCGCCGCTCCATGCGCGAATGGATGATGGATGCCCGTACCTGCACCCCGCGCGAGGTGCCCGTGGGCGACCAGCGCAGGGGGTTGGGCAGCACCGCCGCAAGGCGGGCCGCCTCCCACGAGGTGAGCCCGGCGGCGGGCTTGCCGTAGTGATGGCGCGCGGCGGCTTCCGCCCCGAACACGCCGTCGCCCCATTCCACCACGTTCAGGTACAGTTCCAGGATGCGCCGCTTGGATAGTTCGCGCTCCAGCCGCCAGGCCATGATGGCCTCCTTGGCCTTGCGCGACAGGCTCTTTTCCGGGGTGAACCACAGGTTCTTGGCAAGCTGCTGGGTAATGGTGCTGCCCCCGGCGGCGATGCGCCCCTCCTCGATGTTGCGCAGGAATGCCTCTTCCATGCCGTCGAGGTCGAACCCCTCGTGCCGCCAGAACTTGTCGTCCTCGGCGATGGTCACGGCCAGCACGAGGTTGCGCGAAATGTTGCCCAGCCCCATCCAGGTCTGGCGGTAGCTGGGGCCGCGCCCCTGCCGTGCCCATTGCGCCTGCCGGTACTCCATGAACGAGGTTGTGGCGGGGTTCTGTTTCGCCAGCGTGGCCACCGGCGGCCACACCGTGTAGCGGGCGATGTCGCCGCCCAGCAGCAGCGCTGCCAGCAGCATCAGCCGCACGGCCAGCGGCCAGCCGGAGCGGGGGGCGCGCGGGCGCGTGGGGCCTTGCGGCGTCTTGGGCGACGTTCGGGGTGACGGCGGGCCGGATGCCGGGGGCGGCGTTCCGGGCGGCTGCATGCTCAGAAAGGGGGAGGAGCGCCGGTCGGCATCCTCCGGCGATGCGCCCGAGGTGCCCGACATGCCTCGCCCATCACGCGGGGCGTCGGGTGCGGGCATCTGGATGTCGGGCAATTCGGCCGGGGACATGGCAAGGGCATGGCCCCTGCGTGGGGTGTGGCGGCTGGACATGCAAGGATGCTATCCGTGCCGCACCGGGTGCGCAAGGGAGCGGTGAAGCCATTTTGTCTCCCGTCGCGCCGTGAGGTACCACGACAAAGGGCGGATGCCTCGCGGCATCCGCCCTTCGTGTTGTGCGATGTATCCGGTCTTTTGTGGCGCGGCGCGGTGCGGATGTACATCCCCCCCGCCGCATTCCGTCCTTCCCTACAGCCCGGCGGCCACCACCATGTCGGTGATGGGGCCACGGCTCTTGCGGCCGCGCAGCACTAGGTGCGCATAGCCGGGGTTGCCGCGCAGCAGGCGCACCAGCCAGTTCAGGCCGTTGTTTTCCGGGCTGTTGAAGGGGGCGTCCACCTGCTGGGTGTCGCCCATGCAGATCACCTTGACGTTGCGGCCCATGCGGGTGAGCAGGGTGCGCAGGTCTTCGCGCGAGAGGTTCTGGGTTTCGTCCAGGATCACCACGCAGTCTTCCAGGTTGCGGCCGCGCGTGTAGTTGATGGGCAGCACCTGGATCACCTTGGGGTTCAGGCGGCTGAGGCTGGTGCCGTTGGGCGTGGCCGCCAGCGCGTTGGGGGCGCGGCGGTGCTCGTTGTGCAGCTTCAGCATCAGGTCCACGATGTATTCCATGTACGGGTCGGTCTTTTCGGTCAGGTCGCCGGGCAGGTAGCCCAGCTTGGGGCCGATTTCCACCAGCGGCTTGGAGATGAAGATGCGCTTGTGGCGCTTTTCCTTCAGCACCATCTCCAGTGCGCAGCCAAGGGCCAGGAAGGTCTTGCCCTTGCCCGCCGTGGATTGCAGGCTGACCAGCGGGATGTCCGGGTCCAGCATCAGGCGCATGGCCAGCGCCTGGTACACGTCGCGCGGCACGATGTTCCACGGGGTGGGGGCGAACTTGACTTCCTGCGTGTCCAGCGCGTGGTCGTGGAACACGGGGTACGCCCCCTCCCAGGTGAAGCTGTTGGGCACCACGTCGGCGGGCGTGACGAAGCCGGTGTAGCGCTCCGATTCCGAGCGGAAGGGGATGGAGCAGCGGTATTCCTCGCTGCGCAGGCCGGAACTGGTGTCGGCCATGATGCGCAGCAGCCGGTCGTTGGAGACGAGCACCACCGGCTCCTCGCGCGGCACGGTGGCCAGCAGCGAGCGGGCGTCGGCGATGATGTACTGGTCGGGAGAGGATTTGACCTCGGGTGCGGACGAGGGCAGGGCCAGGGCCTGGTAGTCGCCGGTGACCACCCGCAGGTGCCCCCGGGTGACGGCGGCCTCCACGGAGGACACGGCGCGGGCCACCAGATGGGCCTTGGCAGGCTGGCGCTTCAGCTTGTCCAGTTCCTGAAGCACGGTCTGGGGAAGGTAGCAGGCGTTCTCGTTGTCGCTGCGCAGCTGCTCGATGCAGCCGGGGTCTTCCAGCAGGACGTTGGTGTCGATGACGTAATGCTTGCGGATTTCTCCGCTGGGGGTGCGCGTGGCGGCCTTGCGGCGCCCCGATACGGGGGACACGGCGGGCACGGCGGATGCGGCGGGCTTGCGGGCGGTCTTGCCGTCTGGCTTGCCCGTGGGGCGCGGCGCGGCGCGGGCGGCGTTCCTGACGTCGGCGTGGTGGACCTGTCTGTGTTCCTCGAAATCCTCCAGTGACGAGAGCCTGATCTTGCCGTTGCGCTCCGGCAGCGGCGGGGCCTCTTCCTGCATCGCAGAAGGCGCGGGGACGGATGCGGCGCCGGTGGCGGGGGCTGCCCGTTCCTTGCGGCGCTTGCCGTTGCCTGCGTCCACCTTCTTCTTCGCCCATGGGTGCTCCTCGGTTGTGGGGGCCTCGCGGCGGAATGGGCGGGGCGACGTGCGCTCCGTTTTGTGAGAACTCTAGAAATTCTTTAGCGCGCTTTTCGCGAATACGGAAGCACCCCCGGACGGGCGTTGGGTGAGGATATGGTGACGGCGGGATGACGGACGTGCGGACGGGGGCGCGATGCGTGAGACCGGGCCCCGGAAACGCGGCGGCCCGGCGCAGTGGCCGGGCCGTGTGCCGATGCCGGGCGGCTTTCCGGCGGAATCAGTCGAAATTGCGGTAGAACACCGCGCCGTCGCCGAAGGCGGGCTCCACCGTGGCGGCCGGAAAGCGCTGGCCGAAGCGTTCCGCAGCGGCGTGGGCCTCGGCGGGCTTGGCGTAGAAGCGCGGGGGCATCAGGTAGAAGCGCAGCCCCCGGTCGGGCTTCCACACCGGGGCCAGCACCACCTCGCGCTTGCCGCCGCCTCTGGCGCGCAACGCCCGGTAGGCTTCCTCCAGCGTGGGGTGGCTTTCCAGCAGCAGGGCGCACTGGCCGCGCCGCTCCATGCCCGGTTCCATGGCCAGGGCGGGCAGGGCCAGGATGGTGTCCGAGGGCAGGCGGTTGGGGTTGGCGATGGCGGGGTTGGCCTGCATCACCGCGTCCAGCACGGCGGCGGCCCTGCCGTACACGGTGTCCAGCAGGCCGAGCAGGGTTTCGCCGCGCGGCAGCACCACCATGCCCAGGCGGGCGGGCGGCGCGGCCACGGAAGCCGCTGCCATTCCGGTTGCCGGCGTGGCCGATGGCGCGGCTGACGGCCCAACCGATGACCCGACTGGTGGCCCGGCTGGCGGCACGGGCGTCGTCGCCTGCGGCCGGGCCGAGGTGCCCGCGCGGGTTTCCGGTCCGGAGGCTGCGTCCTGCGCCGTTCCCGCGCCGGTTTCCGGGGCGCCTTCCTGGCCGGACAGGCCCAGCGAGGCCAGCAGGGGGCGGAACAGGCCCGCCATGCCTCCGGCCGTGTTGCCCTCCGCAGCGCCATCCGTGCGGTTTTCGGCGGTCGCTGCCGCCTGTCCGCCGCCGGATGCCCATGGCAGGCGCAGGTCGCCGCCGGAGAGCACGTGCCCCCCGGCCAGCATCGCCACGCCCAGCAGCACGGCGGCCAGCGCGGCATAGCCCACGACCCGCAACGGGCCCGGCCCGGACCTGCCCGCAAGGCCGGCGAGCCCCGCCGGGCCGGTATCCAGCCTGCCGCCCAGGCCCGCGTCGCGGCTGGCGAAGGCCCGCACCTCGCGCCAGGTCACCCGGCGGCGGTTGTTGATCAGCAGGTTCATGACCAACTGGTGGCACAGGCGCATGATCTTGCGCGGGTAGCCGCCGGTGGCGTGGTGCACGGCCAGCAGGGCGGGCAGGGTGAACAGCCGTTCCCCGGCCGGGCCGCCCGCCAGGCGCAGCCGGTGGCGCACCAGGCGGATGGTTTCGCGCCGCGAAAGGGGCCGCAGCGGCAGGTATTCGTTGATGCGGTCGCGGAAGTTGGGCAGCGCGGCGATGGCGCCTTCCAGTTCACGCTGGCCGAACAGGATGATCTGGAGCAGTTTTTCGGTGTTGGTCTCGAAGTTCAGCAGTTCGCGCAGCACTTCCAGGCATTCGGGCAGCAGCTTCTGGCCTTCGTCGATGCACAGCACCACGATGCGGTCCTGCTCCTGCGTCAGGCGCAGCAGGGCGGCCTGGATGCGTTCCACCGCCTCGCGCCGCAGTTCGCTGCCGGGGGCCACGCGCGCGCCGCCCGGCGCTTCCGCCGGGGCGCTGGTGGCCGTGATGTGCGCCGCCGTGGGGCCGAACCCGTCGCCGTCCGGGACGGGCGCAGCCGCACCCCCGTTCGCCCCCGCGTCCATCATTCCCGCACCTGGGCGCGCTCCCGCGCCCGCCGCTCCACCCGGACCGGCCAGCAGTTCGCACAGGTGCAGGGCAAAGGCTTCGGCGCTGGCGAAGCCGGGGTCCAGGATCAGGTGGGCCGTCACTTCCGGCTGTTCGGCAAAGGCGCGCAGCAGGCAGCGGCACAGGGTGCTCTTGCCGGTGCCCACCTCGCCCAGCACCACGTTCAGCCCGCGCCGCAGCCGCACGGCGATTTCCAGCCGGTGCAGGCACAGTTCGTGGCCGGGCGCGCGGTAGTACGAGAGCGGGTCCGGCGAGGTGGAAAACGGCTCGCGCGAAAGGCCCAGCAATTCAAGGTAGTTCATGGCGTGTCCTTGGGAACATCGGGAACATCGGAAGCATCGGGAGCCTCGGGATACGTGGACCCCGGTGGGGCCGCCGGTCAGAAATCGTCATCCGTGATGTCTCCCGCGCTTCCCGCGCGGCCCATGGCGGTGGATCCGACCCCGGCCAGATACGGCTTGAAGCGCGGCTTGTCGGCCACGTGCACGGCGGCGTCGCGCGGGTTGATCAGCCCCGCGCCCAGCAGCCGCAGGATGTCGTCGTCCAGGGTCTGCATGCCCGCGTTCTTGCCGGTTTGCAGCACGCTGGGCAACTGGTAGGTCTTGCTTTCGCGGATCAGGTTGCGCACGGCGGGCACGCCCAGCATGATCTCCAGCGCGGCCACCCGGCCGGGCCTGTCGGCGCGCGGAAAAAGCACCTGCGAGATGACGGCCTGCAAGGTTTCCGAAAGGCTGGTGCGGATCTGGGCCTGCATCTCCGCCGGAAACACCTCGACGATGCGGTCGATGGTCTTGGGCGCCGAGATGGTGTGCACCGTGGACAGCACCAGGTGCCCGGTTTCCGCAGCCTCCAGCGCCAGGCTGATGGTTTCCAGGTCGCGCATTTCGCCCACCAGGATGATGTCCGGATCCTCGCGCAGGGCCCCGCGCAGGGCGGCGGCGAAACTTCTGGTGTGGCGGCCCACCTCGCGCTGGTTGATCAGGCACCCGCGCGGCTCGTGCACGAATTCCACCGGGTCTTCGATGGTGATGATGTGGTCGCGGCGGTGGGTGTTGGCGTGGTCGATCATGGCCGCCAGGGTGGTGGACTTGCCGCTGCCCGTGGGTCCCGTCAGCAGCACGAGGCCCTTGGGCAGCATGGCCAGGTCGCGCAGCAGCGGGGGCAGGCCCAGCTGTTCCACCGAGGGGATGGCGCGGGGAATCTCGCGGAAGGCCGCGCCCACGCCGCGCTCGTGGCGGTAGAAGTTGGCGCGGTAGCGGGCGATGCCGGGCACGGCGTAGCCGAAGTCCAGGTCGCCGCTGGCGGCGAATTCGTCGCGCCGGGCCGGGGGGATGATCTCGTCCAGCATGGCGGCAAGGTCGGCATCGTCCAGCGCGGGGTGGTCCAGCCGTTGCAGCGTGCCGTGCACGCGGACCATGGGCGTGCAGCCGCTGGAAAGGTGCAGGTCCGAGCCGCCGAGCCCGTGCAGGACGTGGAAGAACTGGTCGATGCGTGCCATGCGTGGTTCCTTGCGCCGCGCGGGCGGCGGTGGGGGATGGGATGCGCGGACGGGCGGTTGCCGCCCGGCGCCGTCTTCCGGGTTGCCGCCTTCCGGGCTGGTCCGATCCTATGCGGATGGGCGGAATAATCAAGTATCGTATACTAATGGCGTCGCAAGGCCCATTCTGCTAGAAGTCGCTTGCGCAACGGCGCAGGAGGAATGACACCATGCCGTTCACAGACCCCGCCGTCTTTCCGTGGCTCGCGCTGGTGCTGGGCTTGGTGCTCGGCAGTTTCTACAACGTGTGCATCCACCGCTCCATCGAGGGGCAGTCGCTGCTCTGGCCGCCGTCGCACTGCCCGCACTGCGCGGCGCGGCTGCGCCCGTGGCATCTGGTGCCCATCCTCAGCTACCTTGCGTTGTGCGGCCGCTGCCATGCCTGCGGCCAGCGCATCAGCCCGCGCTACCCCATGGTGGAGGCCGTCTCCGGCCTGCTGGCGCTGCTGCTGGCGCTGCGCTTCGGCCCCACGTGGCCCTTCGCCGTGTACATGGTGTTCGGCGGGGCGTTGCTGGTGGCCTCGTTCATCGATTTCGAAACGTTCATCCTGCCCGACGCCATCACCCTGTCCGGCGCGCTGGCCGCACCGGCGGCCGCCGTGCTGCTGCTGGACATGCCCCTGGCCGACAGCCTGATCGGCGCGGTGGCGGGCGGCGGCGCGTTCTGGCTGGTGCTGGCGGGCTTCAAGCGCGTGCGCGGCATCGACGGCATGGGCCTTGGCGACGTGAAGCTGATGGCGCTCATCGGCGGCCTGTGCGGCTGGCAGGCCCTGCCCGTGGTTACTCTGCTGGCGGGCCTTTCGGCCCTGCTGGCCGCCGCGTGGTTCCTGCGCCGCCGCGAAGAGGGGCAGTCCGCGCGAGAGGTGGCCATCCCCTTCGGCCCGTTCCTCAGCCTGGGCGCGGTGACCTACATGCTGTACGGCCCGGCCATCGTGCGCTGGTGGTTCGGGGTGGTGACGGGCCACCCGGCGTAGCCCTCATCCATCCTTTCCCGCCGCCCCTACCGCGAAAGCCGCGCGTACGTATCCATCACCTTGGTCACGTACTGCTGCGTTTCGGGTATGGGCGGGATGCCGCCGTGCCTGGCCACCCGTTCCGGCCCGGCGTTGTACGCGGCCAGCGCCAGCGGCAGGTCGCCGAAGCGGTCCATGAGCGATTTCAGGTAGCGCACGCCGCCCTCCACGTTGGCGTCGGCGTCGAAGGGCGCGGAAACCCCAAGGTCGCGCTGGGTGCCGGGCATGATCTGCATCAGCCCCTGCGCCCCGGCGGGCGAGACGGCGGTGGGGTCGTAGTTCGATTCCACGGCGATCACCGCCTCCACCAGGCGCGGGTCCACCCCGTGGCGCGCCCCGTGCTTGGCGGCCAGCCCCTTGATGCCCACCGGTCCAACGGCCTTCACCAGTTCCTGCACCCTGAACCGTCCGAACACCCGGTAGCGCGTGTCGCCCTTGGGCTTGTCGGTCAGGTGCACCACGCCGTCCTCGTCCACGTAGCGGTAGATGGTGACGATTTCGGCAGCGGCGGCGAAACGGACGGGGCCGCCGGAAACGCCGAAGGGTGCGGCAAGGGCCAGCGTCAGCGCCGCCGCCAGCAGGGCCACGCGGCCCCGCCCGCGCCATCTAATGGGCGTGGCTGATGCGGGCTCCATGGTGTATGGTGCCCCATGGGGGCCGGGTGCCGCGACGGGCATCGAGCGGGATCTGAACGTAACGGGATGCATGGGAGGTACCGATGTTCTCACTGCGAAAGCCGGGTGCGCCGCTTGCGGCGTTGCTGGTGGCCGGGTTGCTGGTTGCGCCGGGCGTTGCCCTGGGCGGCAAGGTCTACATCTGGACCGACGAGAAGGGCGTGAAGCACATTTCCGACCAGCCCCCGGCGCAGGCCCCCGCCGACATGAAAAGCCTGAAGGCCACGCCCGGAGCGGGACGGCCCGGTCTGCCCGATTCGTCCGGCACCACGGACACCCTCGCCCCTGGCGTGGACGGCACGCGCGTGGTGGACGGAGTGTTGGTAGGGCCGGCCGGCCAGCCCGTGCTGGGTTCCGACGGCCAACCCGTGCACATTGGCCCGGATGGCCAGCCGGTGCAACCCGGCCAGCCCGCCATCGGTCCCGACGGCCAGATGCTGCCCGCCGTGCAGTCCGCGCCGGACCGCGGGGAACTGGAGCGCAAGGCCCTGGAACACCGCCTTGAAGAGTTGCAGAAGGAAAAGGCGGCCTACGACCTTGCCAACCGGCGTGCCCGTTCCGCCGGAGACGGCTACGCCAAGCAGCGTTCGCGCTATTACCAGAACGACGTGACGAACCGCATCAACGAGGTGGAAAGCCGCCTGCGCCTGCTGGATTCCGGAGAGGGCGAACCGTCCGGTGACGCCCCCGGCGGCGCGTCCGGTGACGCACCGGGCGATGGCGGCGGTCAGTAGGCCATACCGCCTTCGGGGGCGTCCGCGTTCCGCCGCCGCGCGCCTTCCTTCCGCTTTCCCGTTCCTTCCCTTGCCCGTCACGGTGACGCGCCCCCCGAACCGCAGGGGGGCGCGCTTGTTTCGGCGCTGACCGCGCGCACTCCTTGGTGCGCGGCCATGCCGCTCCTCTTCGCTGTAATTTTCCTGGCTTTCCTTCCCGCCGCTTCCGCCGCGTTCCGTCTCCGCGCCGCAGCCCGTCGCGCCTACTGCTGGATGGGCGGCAGGAAGCCCTGCCCACCGCGAATGTCGATTTGCAGGCCGAAGTCGTCAAAGGCGATGGTGGTGCCCGTGGACCCCGCACTGACAAGGGCGATGCCCTCGATGACCGGGGGGCGTGCGTTCGGGTCGGTACTGGGGTCCGCGTCGGATGTCGTAAAGCCGTTCAGTTTCAGTATCGACTTGGTGTGGCCCTGCGTTGCGATGATTTCGTTCATGCCGTTTACGCCGCTGGCCACGCCCTCCCATTCCACAAGGGTGAAGTTGTCGTGCTCGCTGCCGTTGGCGCCGGTCCACGGGGCGTAGTCATCCGGCGTCCATTTGGGGCTTTGGCCCGCTGCAAGGCGGGCGTTGGCCCTGCTGCCTTCATTGGCGGGTATATTGTCGCCGCCGGTTCTCGTGGCCCCGCCGTAATAGACGCGCAGGTAGGTGGCCTTGCCGCCGGGGGTTGCCGTGCTTTGCGCGACCTGGGTGTTGTTGACCACCAGGTTGCCGCTGCCCATGGTGCCTTCCACGTTGCTCAGCACCAGTGTTCCGGCTGCGCCGCTGTTCCATACGCCCGTCGATTGGTTCCACCCCTGGCTGGTGACGATGGGCGGGCCGATGACGCGGCCCCGGCCCACGGTCATGCTTTCGGCGTTCTTGGTTTCCACGAAGTCGCCGTAATTGAAGTCGGCCGTGGCGGATCCTCCCGCGTGAGTAAAGCCCAGGTCGCGGCCTTCGGTTATGCGCACCAGCAGGGTGGACCAGTTGCGCAGCTTGTACTTGTTACTGCTGTTCACTATGTTCGCTGCGTGCAGCCGTTTGTAGGCCAGCCAGCGGAACTGGCCGTTTTCGCGTGCCCACAGCACGATGGCGGGGTGGGAATACTGCGTTTCCCGCTCGATTTCTCCGCCCAGCACCCGCGTGGATTTAGTGGTTTTGTACAGAGTATGACCGGATATCTCGCCGAACAGCGGGCCGAAGTCCGTGGGGCTGACGTATCCCGGTATCAGTTTGTTATCCACGGAGGTCGAAAGACTGTACCCGGACCATGCCGTCCAGTCTCCCCAGCAGATGATAGTGCAGGTCTGCCGTCGTTCCCTCTCGCGGTAGCTGCGCACGAAGGATAGGCCGATACCGTCGAGGTCGTCACCGTTTTGCGCGCCGCGCAATAGCATGCCGCCGAACAGTTCAAGCTCCCAGTCTTTCGGGGTCGAGTTGTTATTATCGGCTTGCTGTGCGTACACCTTTACCTGCGCGTCGTAGCTCAGGTTCTTGCCTGCATCCAGCCATGCCCGCGCCATGTTGATATTGGTTTTCGACCAGTCGAAGAATATGGTGCTCCACTGGTTGCTGCCCGTCAGCCAGGAGCCGATGGCCCGCACGATGGCGATGAGCCACGAAATGAAGCCGCCCGACGGACGTTCCGCAGCCATCTTCATTTCCGTCACCTTCAACGCCGTGCTGCCATCGACAGTGACCACGGAATGGTCGCCCAGTTGGCCTTTCTCCTCCCCGCCCTGGACCCACCTGTTGCTTGGATCGCCCGCGGTGTCGAAGCTGTCCACGAAGCGTTCCTTGTTGAACACCCCGCCGGAAATCCCGCCAATGGGTACGTTGTAGGTCACAAGGCGTTCCGTGCCGTCGGGCGTGACTCCCGTGGAGTACAGGCGCAGAAAGCGCTCCAGCGTGACGTCCGACCCGGAGCGGATCACCAGCGGCCATTCCTCGTCCGCCTGCCCGTCGGCAAGGCGCACGTCTTGCAGTGTTGCGCCATCGCGCTTGCGGTATACGTAGGCAAGGTTGCCGCTGTTGCCTTCTCCGCGCACGGTGAACATACCGTTGAATTCCGGAAAGTTGGCAAGTGCGTTGGAATTGCCTGTCAGCGTGAGGGTGCCGCCCTTGCCGACAGAGGTATCCACTGTGGCCCGTGCGGAAAGAAAGATGTCGGTATCGTTCGTGATGCCCGAAAGGTTGGTGATGCCCGAAAAGGTGATGCTCGACCCGCTCCCGCTGTTGGACACGCTGCTGAAGGCCACGGTGGTGCTGCTTTGGCCTATGCGCAGCCTGCCCGCGTGGCTGACTGCGGGCCTGCGGACGCCATATATCTTTGCAGTGATGCTGTTGTTGGTACTGGATATCGTTTCGAACCAGTAGGGTTCCGCCTCAAGCCTGAAAGACCCGGCGCTGCCCAGCGAAAAGGGTTTGTCCGAAAAACGTTCCAGCAGTTCCTTGCGGGCGAGATCCTGTTCGGTGTCGCCTTCGCCTTCGTGCAGGTACATGCTGGCGGCGGCGTTGAAGCCCGCCTCGGCAAGGTAGTAGGCTTGGTCCCCCTGCGTGACGAAATACCCGCTTTGGGTGGATGATGTCATGAGGGCCACCACGCCGGCGGCCAGCGCCGCAAAGGTCACGATGGTGACAATGGTGCTGAGCAGTACCGCGCCACGTTGCGTGTACATGGCATCACCCTCCGGTCTTGTACGTAATGCGCGGGCAACGGCGGCCACAAGGGCCACGCACAACAAGGCTGACAGCGCAAGATGCGCCGGGGCGTGCACCGCAAGGAAAGCCAGCGCGGCAACGGGGTGCAGCGCGGCCCGCAGCGCGGCCTGTGCGTGCGGGGCATCCTCCACCAGGCGGGCAAGATGCGGCCCCACGGCGTAGTAGGCCCGCACCATGGCCCTGCCGGGGGCGTACGGCAGAAGCCGCTGGTCCCGGAATTCCCGCAGGGCCGTCACGACCGGGTGGTCGATGTCGCCGTAGGCGGCGGTGGCGATGAAGCAGAAGTCGTACTTGGCCAGCGAGGGAATTTCCGTGCTGGGCAGGTTGCCGCCCATGTTCTGGTTGTTGCGCGGCACGATGCGGGTAACGAACTGCCGCTCTACGCCGATGGGAGAGGTCAGGGTGAAGCTCACCTCCACGGCGGCCAGTTCGCGCGGGTCAACCCCGCTGGAAGGCGGCCATGTGGACGAGACGTTGTCTTCTCCCCGGAAGTAGCGCAGACCGAACGCGGCCACATTGTCGGCCAGCGTGTCCCGGTAGGTGCCGGAGCCGGAAGCGGGCGAGATGATGACGATTTCGCGGCTGGCGCTGTCGTATTCCACGGTGCGGTCGCCGGAAATGTTGCCGATCACTATCTTCTGCGCCGTGCTGCCGCTTTTGGCCTCGGTCAGTTCGGTTATCTCGCGGGCCATCCTGTCCTGGACAAGCTGTGCATGCTGGGCAAGCTCTGCCGCCGCCCGGGTTTCGACAAAGCTGCGCATCCCGGTGACAATGCCCGTGCCCGCCACCGCCGCGAAAATCCCCGTCAGCATAAGGACGACGATGACTTCTATCAGCGTAAAGCCGCGCATGTTCATGTGCCGCTCCTTCCTACTGTCCGAAAAGGCAGGTGACGCGCGAGCCTTCCACTTCGATGGTGAGTTTCAGGATGTTCGTGCCGCTGGTCTCGTTGTGGTTGGAATCGAACCCTATCAGCCGTTTTTCGATAATCCTGTAGGTGCCGTAGGCTGTGGTGTTGCTGCCCACGTTGCCGACCTTCGCGGAAAAGGTGTCCAGCGGGTCGCCGGTGCCATCAGGGTTGCTGAAGATGAATCGGAAGTCGGCCGTCATGGTTTCCACCACATCGATAAGGCGGGCCTGCCGTTCTGCCCGCAGCAGGCTTTCGGCGCTGCCGCGCAACGAAGCGCCCGTCAGGGGCAGCATCATGACGCCCACGATGGCGGCAATGATGATGGTGACAATGATTTCGATAAGCGTGAAGCCCGTCATGCCGTTTGCCGCTCGGCGGGCGTGACGTGGCATGCCGCATGCGCGGCCGGTCGGTGCGGCGGGGCGCGTCATGGTATGAACCCCGTATTGCGGGTGATGGTAATGGTGTCCGACGCGTCGCGATAGCTGAGGGTCACGGACACGTTGGCGTTGAACCGTGCGGGAGGCGTTGCCGCGTTGCTGCACGGCGCGCCCCAGTGGTCGAAAAAGACCGTGCCCGTGGCCGAAAAGGCCGCGCCTTCCGGCAGGGTGATGACGCCGCCTGCCTCTCCGGGCAGGACCACGTGGTTGGCGATGTTGCCGTTGCGGAACACGGCGTAGGTGGAGGGCGAAATGACCTGCACCCCGAAGATTTCGTCACTGTTCATGGAGCGGGTGCGGGCGTAGCGGATGTTGCCGCGCACCGCCGATGAAATGGCCGCGAGTTCCGCAGGGGCTTGATTGAAAATGCGGTCCGCCGCCACGGCGGCCAGAATGCCGATGATCACCAGCACGGCCACCAGTTCGATCATGGTGAAGCCGCGCTGCCCGTTTCCATTGCGCGGGGCGCGCGGAACAGGGGAAGGAAGGGCGGCCGCACGGGGGGCGCACCGGCCATCGGCAACGTCCGGTCCCGTGAGGCCGCCCTGGGGGGGCATGGATGCGTGATGCGTGGTGTGCGTCGTCATGTGCGTGCCTGCCGGGCGCGCGGCCCGGCCGTTGCGGCGGGCGCGCGCCCGCCCGTAAGGCGTGGAAAATTTCCTGTCATCCGTGCCCGTGGCGGCGTGCCCCCGCAACCGCCCCGGACGTTCCGTATGTTCCGCGTGCCTAGGGGCTGTTTCTAACTTAGGATTTTCGTTCGTTGGCAAGGAAAACGAGCCTGCCATGAGGGAGTATACTCTTATCGTATTCGACCGATATGGCAGGCGAAGTTTGACGATGCCAAAGGGCGAAAAGACAAGTTAGAGACAGTCCCTAGCGTCCGGTGAACTCGCGCAGCACATCCTCCAGCCTGCCCTCGTCGGTCAGGGTGTAGACCGTCTCGCCGTGTTCGTCCGCCCTGACCGTGCCGGACGGTCCGAGGTCGTGCGGGGGAGCGTCCGGCCGGGGCGCATCCGGGTGGAGCGCGGCACGGGCCAGATGCCGGGCCGATTCCGGGGTGTAATGGGTGGTGCCGAGGCCGTGGTCCACCAGCGGCGATTCGTGATCCGGCAGGTGTTCCTCTTCCGGCGCGGGGCGGAACACGTTGGACGGGGCCGAGAAGCGCTGCGGCCGGTTCAGGTAGTCGTCGTAATAGGCGTCCATGGTGTACATGCCCTCGCCGCGCCCCATTTCCATGATGCTGTGCAACTGGGCGAACTTGCCCTCGCGCACCAGCATGCGCACCGGGTGGGTGCCGATGAGCATGGACAGCACCGGCACGCGGAAGCGGGCCACGGGATGCATGCGCAACTGCTGCACCACGATGGCGTGCAGGGTGGACGACAGTTGGTGTCGTACAAGTTCCTGCGCTTCCAGCGGAAAGGCGTTGCACAGCCGGTACAGGGCTTCCTCCGGCGTGGCGGAGTGCAGCGAGGCGATGACCAGATGGCCCGATTCGGCGGCGCTGAGGGCAAGGCGGATGGTTTCCGCCTCGCGCAGTTCGCCCACCAGGATCACGTCCGGGTCTTCGCGCAGCACGTCCAGCAGGCCGCGCTCGAAGCTGGGAAAATGCGCCCCCAGTTCCCGCTGCTCCACGAAGCCCTTCTTGGAGGCAAAGCGGTACTCGATGGGGTCTTCCAGGGTGATGATGTGTGCCGGGCGGTTGCGGTTTATCTCGTCCAGCATGGCGGCCATGGTGGTTGTCTTGCCGCTGCCCGTGGCCCCGCAGACAAGGATGAGCCCGGCCCGCAGGCGGGTGAACTCCTCCAGCGAGGGGTGCAGGTTGAGATGGGCCAGGGTGGGAATGCGCCCGGCCAGCAGCCGCACGGCCATGCTGAGGCCCCGCGTGGTGTTGAAGATGTTCACCCGCACCCGGATGCCCGCCACGGAATGGGCGAAGTCCACCGACCAGCGGCGGCGCAGGATGTCCGCCCGGTGCGGGTTCAGCAGATCGCGGGCAAGGTCGTCCACTTCCGGGGGCGAAAGCACGGTGTCGCGCAGCATGCCGATGTCGCCGTCCTTGCGGTACGCCACCGGATGGCCGCCGGTGATGTGCACGTCGGACCAGCCGTGGGCCACGGCCTGGGAGATGATGCGGCTGAAGGTCTCGTTCATGGCGGACACCTGTGCGTTGGGGGAAAGGGCGGCGGCGCGGGTGCGCCGCCGCCGGGCAGTTCCAAGGCGGAGTCAAAGACTACGGGGTAGTAGTGGGCGTGGCGCACTCGGGGGTCACGACTTCCCAATCCTTCGCAGAATCCGGGTGGTCGACTTCTTTGCCATCGAACTCAAGCGTAACCTTGGAGATGTTACCTGTCGGGGTTCCAACTGTAGCAGACCAGCCATTCCCAAGATCGCCGCCCGCATTGGCAACTGCAGTAGTAACAGCTGCGGAGCATTGTGCACCCGTCAAGAGTTCTTGGGCAAAACGCGCATTGAGGCGAGACTGTACTTCAGCCACGGCGGCCGCTGCGGCGTTCTTCCGCGCGGAATCCTGCAGGTCGAAATACTTGGGCACGGCCACGGCGGCGAGAATGCCGAGGATGACCAGCACGGCCACGATTTCGATGAGGGTGAAGCCCTGTTCCTTCTTCCTGTCCTTTCTGTTCCGGGTCATGGGATGTTCCTCCTGATGCGTGGTGTTACGATGTCCTGAATTCCTGTTCTGGCTAGGGTTCCGGACCTTCCGTCCCCCCTCCCTATGTGGCGCCGGTGCGGGCGTGCGCCGCCCCCCCATCGGGTGTGCGCGTCGCGTCCCGGCATGCATGGGCATGTCGTATCCTAGTGTTTTCCTACCATCTTGGTCAGGTCCCACATGGGCATGAAGATGGCGAGGGCGAAAAAGCCCACCACCGCCGCCAGCACCACGATGAGGATGGGGCCGATGGCCTCGGCCATTCCGGCCACGGCGTATTCCACTTCCTCGTCGTAGTGGCGGGCCACGTCCCTGAGCATGGCGTCGAGGCTGCCCGATTCCTCGCCGATGGCCACCATGTTGATGACCAGCGGGGTGAAGAACCTGGCGGATTTCAGCGGGTCGGCGATGCCCCGGCCTTCCTTCAGCTTGTCTTGTATCCTGCGGAATTCGCGGGCGATGGCCGCGTTGCCGATGGTGTTGGTCAAAACGTCCAGGGCATCCAGCACGGTGACGCCGCTGGACTGCATGATGGAGAAGATGGCCGCGAAGCGGGCCATGACCGACTTCTGGAGCACCGGGCCGATGATGGGCACGCGCAGCAGCAGGCTGTCGCGCCAGTAGCGGCCCGGTTCCGTGCGCAGCCACCACTTGTAGGCCACCGTCAGCGCCGCCAGCCCGGCCAGCAGCAGCGGCCAGTAGTTGTTGATGCCATGGTGCATGGCGATGGCGATCTTGGTGGGCAGGGGCAGATCCAGCTTGGCTGCGGAGAAGATCATGACGAACTTGGGAATGACCATGTTCAGCAGCACGAAGAACGCGATGACCAGAGCGCCGACGACCATCTTGGGGTAGCGCATGGCCGACGCGATGTCGGAGCGTATCTTGTGCTCGTGTTCCAGCAGGTAGACGAGGCGTTCCATGACGTCGCCCAGCGCGCCGCTGGCTTCCCCGGCGCGCATCATGGAGCAGTACAGTTCGCTGAACACGCGCGGGTGCGCCTTGAAGGCGTCGTACAGGGTGGAGCCGCCCACGATGGCCTGGGCCATGTCCGCAGCCACGCGCTTCAGTTTCTTGCTCTCGGTCTGGTTCTGCAACACCTGCAACAGTTGGGTGATGGGTATGCCCGCCTGGAACAGGGTGCGGAACTGCTTGGTGAACAGGATGAGTTCCTTGGGCTTCACCGGGTTCAGGATGTCGCCCAGTGCGCCGAGTTCCAGCCCCGCCCCCTGCGCCTTGACCTTCATGGGCACGTAGCCGCGCGACAGCAGCAGGGCGCGCGCCGTCTCGGGTGAGTCGGCGTCGATGGCGCCTTGCATGTTCACGCCGTGTTCGTTCAGCGCGGTGTAGACGTAGGTGGGCATGTCGTGCCTGTCGTGGGTTACCTGTTGTTGGGCTGTTTCTAAATTGTCCTTTCGCCCGTTGGCTTCGTCAAACTTCGCCTGCCATTTCGGTCAAATACGGCAAGAGTATACTCCCTCATGGCAGGCTTGTTTTCCTTGCCAACGAACGAAAATCCTAATTTAGAAACAGCCCGTAAAGCGTGTCAGATGTTGTCGTATCTCGCTTAAAGCATGACGGAAGTTGCGGCTTCTTCCACCGTGGTGGTGCCGCGCAAAATCTTCAGCGCCGCGTCCTGCTTCAGGGTGCGCATGAGGTCGGTGCTGATGGCCGCCTCGGCAATGACCTGCGTGGAGCTGCGCTTTATCACCAGTTCCTGGATCATCTGGGTCATGGGCAGGATTTCGAACACCCCGGTGCGGCCCCGGTACCCGGTGTGGGCGCAGTGGTGGCAGCCGCGCCCCTTGAGGTACGTGGCCCCCGGCGTGTCCGGCCCAAGGCCGAAGGCGGCCAGGGCGGCGGGCAGCGGGGCGTACGGTTCCGCGCAGTTGGTGCACACCCGGCGCACCAGCCGCTGCGCGAACGAAACCAGCAGCACCGAAGACACCAGAAACGGCTCTATGCCCATGTCGATGAGCCGCGTCACCGCGCCCGCCGCGTCGTTGGTGTGCAGGGTGGACAGCACCAGGTGCCCGGTAAGGGCGGCCTGCACGGCGATGGCGGCGGTTTCCGCGTCGCGTATTTCGCCCACCATCACCACGTCCGGGTCCTGCCGCAGGATGGAGCGCAGGCCGCTGGCGAAGGTCATGCCCGCCTTGCGGTTCAGCTGCACCTGCCGGATGCCCCGGATGCGGTATTCCACCGGGTCTTCCAGGGTGATGATGTTGATGTCCGGCCGGTTGATGCTTTTCAGGATGGCGTACAGGCTGGTGGACTTGCCGCTGCCGGTGGGGCCTGTGGACAGGATCATGCCGTAGGGCTTGTGGATGGCCCCTTCGATGGTCTGATGGTCGCCCGACTGCATGCCCAGCATGTCCAGCGTGTAGTCGCGCCCGCTCATGTCCAGCAGGCGCAGCACCATGTTTTCGCCGTAGATGGTGGGAATGCTGGACACGCGCACGTTGATCTCGCGGTTGTCCAGATGCATGGTGAAGCGGCCGTCCTGCGGCACGCGGGTGACGGCGATGTCCATGTTGCCCAGAATCTTGATGCGCGAGACCACGGCGGGGGCAACGCTGCGCGGCGGGGCCGGGGCCTCGCGCAGCTTGCCGTCTATGCGGAAGCGCACCTGCACGCTGTCCTTTTCCGGGCTGATGTGCACGTCGCTGGCGCCTTCGCGCACGGCCTGCGCCAGAATGGAGTTGACCAGCCGGATGACGGGGGCCAGGTCGGCCTGGTTGGTCAGTTCGTCCACGGCCACGTCGCGCTCGGCCGCGTCGCTCTGGCTGGCGGCGGCGGTGTGCAGTTCGCCCAGGCTTTCGATGACGCCGTCGAGGTTGGTGAACATGCCGTAGATGGCGCTGAACAGCTGGTTGTACTCCTGCTCCGTGCAGATGAGCGGTTCCACCTCGCTGTTGGTGGCGAATTCCAGCGTGTCCAGGGCGTCGATGTCCAGCGGGTCCACCATGGCCACCACCAGCACGTGGCCGTGCTGTTGCAGGGGCACCGCGTTGCACTTCTGGGCCACGTCCAGCGGCAGGCGCTCGGCCATGTTCAGGCTGAGCGGGTGCGACTGGGGGCTGTACCGTTCTATCTTCAACTGGCGGCTGATCAGTTCCACCACGTCGGATTCGCGGCACAGGTTGGTCTTGGTCAGGTACTGGCCGAGACGCAGCCCGCTTTTCTTGTGTTCGCGCAGGGCGGCCTTGAGCTGCTCGTCGGTGAGCAGCCCGGCCTGCACCAGCAGTTCGCCCAATCGTACACGCTGACGCACGGCGTTCCTACCTTGCTTCGGGGTGATGGTGTGGCGTCATGGTTCGCGGCCCGTGCGGTTACTGGCGGGGCAGCACTTGTTGATCGATGGCGGGCGCCTGCCCGGCCAGCCCCGGCTGCACCGTGATCTGCTGCGTGGCCCCCTGTTCCGCCATTTCGCGGTAGGGCAGCACCGTGGGCGTGATGAAGATCAGCACTTCCTCCAGCTTGCTGCCCTTGGAATCGCTGCCGAACAGCCAGCCCAGCCCTTCCACGTCGTGCAGGCCCGGTACCCCGCTACGGCCCGTGCTCTTGCGGTCCTTGGTCAGGCCGGAGATGACGATGGTCTCGCCGTCCTGCACGATAAGCGTGGTTTCCGTCTGCTTCTTGATGATGAAGGGGTTGCCTTCCACCGTGCGGGTAAGGTCCACCTCGTCCTTCTTCACCAGCACCTTCAGCTTCAGGTTCTTGTCGTCGATGACGTGGGGGGTGATTTCCAGGCGCAGCACCGCGTCCTCGAACTTCACCTCGCGGTCGCCCTGGGCGTTGGTGGAAACGTAGGGCACCTTCTCGCCGTTTTCGGTGTAGGCCATCTGGTTATCCAGGGTGGAGATGGACGGCGACGAAAGGATGTTGATCTTGCTGTTTTCCTGCAGGGCGGAAAGCTGCACTTCCAGCATGTTGCCGCCCAGCGTGCCGAACAGCAGCCCCAGCGAGCCCGCGCCCGACTTGCCCGTGGTGTCGATGGGGAAGTTGATGCCGCTGCCCTGCCCGCTGATGCCGGGCGAGCCGAAGAACGGCGTGTAGCCGCCCCCCTGCGGGTTGGCGCCCGCCGTGCCGCCGGTGCCGCCGGGGGTAACCCACAGGTTGTTGCTGCCCGCGATGTTGCCCACGCGGTTGATGCCGCCCCACTGGATGCCGAGGTCGCGCGCGGTTTCCTTGGTGGCTTCCACGATGTGGGCCTTGAGCTGGATTTGCGCGCGGGGCTTGTCGAGGTTGGCCACCAGGGTCATCAGCTTGCGCTGGTCGTCTTCCACGGCCTGGATGATCAGCGAGTTGGTGAAGGTGTCCACCACCACCGAACCCACGGGCTTGTTCTGGTCGTCCCTGGACAGGAAGCCTTCCAGGTTCTTCTTCAGTTCCGCCGCTTCCGCGTAGCGCACGTCGAGCACGGTGGTGACCAGCGGGCCCACCTTGCGGCCCTTCAGCTTCTGGGCCATGCGCTGGTTTTCCAGCGTGGCGCGTTCCAGTTCGGCCTTCTTGTCGGCCAGGGTCATGACCTTGATCAGTTCGCCCTGCCACGCGTAGTCCAGGCCGTTGCTGTCCAGCATGCCCTTGAACACGTCGGCCCACGGCACCCGGTTGACGTTGATGTTGACCGAGCCCTTCACGCCGGGGCTGAGGATGATGTTCTTTCCGGCGGCGGCGGCCAGGCTGCGCAGGCCCACGCCCACATCCACGTTGTGCAGCTTGAGCGTTACCGGCACGGTGGGCAGCGGGCGGGCCTGCTGGTCCTGCTCTTCCGCCACCTTGTCCTGCCGCAGCACGGCGCGGGGCTGGATTACCCGCGTCTCGCGCGAGGGCGAGAACCCCGTGGAATTGGTGGCCATGGTCTTCCACTTGTCGAAGAAGGGGTCGGCCTCTTCCTTGCGTTTGGCGCAACCCAGGGTGCCGAGGACGAAAGCCGCCGCAAGCAGGACGACGAGGGCCAGGGGAACGTGTCTTCTCATGGAGCGCATCAAAATTCTCCCGTACTGCTCGCAGGTTACAGGTCGTCGCCCGAGTAGGGGATTTCCCTGTCGGTCACATCGCCCGGCGATGCCAGGACGACCTTGCCCGGCGTTATCGTCTTCACCACGTATCCGGTATCCGCAACGGTCTCGCCGACGCGGTATTCAAGGCCGTCCAGGATGCCCAGCACGCTGTTGCCGATGGCAACGTAGCCCGTGTAGGCGATGTCGTGCGCGGCGCTCTTGCCGCCCTTGCCATCGGGACCCGCGCCGCCCGCGCCGTCGCCCTTGCCCTGCACGGGGTGGAAGGGGTTGGGCGCGGCCTGGCGCACCGCCGCGTCCAGCACGTAGAGCTGGCTGGGGGTGATCACCGCTTCGGCCAGGGTCTTGCGGGCCTGTTCGACTATGGGGCCGGGGGCCTCGGCGCCGGGGGGCAGCCCCCCCGCGAGGCCAGTCCCGCCAGCCGCGCCAGTCGCGCCAGCCAGGCTGGAGGAAACGGAGCCGGGGGCGCCCACGGCCGTGACCGGCCGCGAAGAGCCCGTCGGCAGCAGAAGGATGACCACCGCCGCGATGGCCGCGACGCCCGCCATGCCGATCATAATCTTTTCCCTGCGGGTCATGCCTTCACCCACCGATGCGCGTTGCGTTGCCGTTCACCTTCACCCAGATGGACACCTTGTAGCCCGGCCACTGGGTGCCCGCGGTCACTTCCATGGATTCCACGCGGTCCAGCCACGGCTGCGCCGTGACCTGCATCAGAAAGGCGCGGAACGATTCCAGCGGGCCGTCCATGACGCCGTCCAGCCGCACCATGTCGCTGTTGCCCAGCACCGATTCCGCCAGCGGCACGAAGCGCACGCCCTTGAGCGAGGCGCGGTTGCCCATGTCCTGCAAGGCGCCGATGGCTTCCGCCAGGGCGGGCGGGTTGGGCGCGGCCAGCGCGGTGCGCCGGGCCAGCGATGCGTCGAAGCGGGCGGCGTCGGCCTTCATTTCGGCGATGACCGGGGCGAAGGTCTGCTGCATCTGCAACATGGCGCGGATCTGCGCCGTTTCTTCGCGCACGCGGGCCGTCTCGCGCATGGCGGGCGCGATGAGCAGCAGCGCCATGCCCACGATGACCGCAAGGGACAGCCCGGGTACGAGAAAGGGCGATGTGCTTTTGGATGCTTGCATGGCTGTGCCCGTCACACCAGTTTGAGGGTGGCTATGAACTGGAGCGATTCGGTGGCGGAGCCCGTTTCCGGGGTCTTTTTCTCCACCGTCACCGAAAGCACCATGGGCGAGCGTTCCAGCCGGTACAGGAAGTCGGCCAGCATGGCCTCCCGCTGGAGCATGTCGCCGGAGACCACCCCGGTGACCACGGCCATGGCCGTGGCGTTGGCGGCGGCGTCGGACTTGGCCTGCTGCTGCGCCTGCCTGCCCTTGGCGTCCTTCGCGCCGGAAACCTGGGCATGGTCCAGCTGCGTCAGGCGCAGGCCGGAAAGGCGCACCCCCGACGGGGTGACGGCCGCCAGTTCGGACAGCAGGGCCACGGACACCTGGCGGCGGCTCATGGACTGCACGGCCAGGCGCAGGGCCTTGCCCTTGGCCGAGGCGGCCAGCAGCCCGGCCTTGTCGGTGGTTTCTCCGTAGGCGGTCAGTTGCTGGCGCAGCGCGTCGCGGTCGTTGCGGGCCGAAAGCAGGGCCGCGCCCTGGATGCTGGCGAACACCGCCGTGCACAGCACCACCAGCATGCTGCCCACGGCCACGGCCAGGCGGATGCGTTCGCGCTGGCGGGCCTGCCTGCGCTCGCGGAAGGTGTTGACGCAGTTCTGGGTGCGGTCGTCGCTGGACAGCGAAAGGCCGACGGCCCACTGGGCTTCGGCGCAGTCCGGCGGCAGCTTGGCGATGTCCAGTTCCGCCCCCGGCGTGGCCGGGCCGCGCTGGCTGTTCAGGGCCGCGCACGGAATGCCCACCTGACGTCCGAATTCGTCCACCAGCGGTTGCAGGCAGCCGCCGGGGGTGGAAAGGAACATGCGCGACACGGCGGGGTAGCCGAGGGTGTTGGCGAAGTGGTCCATGGTGCGTTCCAGCTGGCGCACCAGGCGTTCCACGGCCGGGGCGATGCTGGCGCCGATGTCGGCCACCGGCCGGGACACCGGTCCGGCCGGTGGGGCGGGCGGGGCGGATGGGGCGGCCGGGGCGGAGGGCACGGGCATGGGCTGGCCGGTGGCGCCCTGCGTCGGGGCGGACTGTCCGCAGGTGCTGTCGCGCAGCAGCAGGGCGCGGGCCTCGGCGTCGTCGAGGGGGCGGGCGGTACCGGCGGTGGATTCCACCAGGGCGCGGGCCAGGCTGGCGAAGCCGGTCTTGACCATGCGGCTCAGCACCACCTGGGACGAGGAGTAGATGTCGATGCGGGTCGATTCCTCGTCGATGTGCAGCACCGCGAACTGTTCCGTGGCCGGGTCCAGCCAGCCGGTGGTGAACAGGTTGTGCGAGGCGATGACCCGCGTGGCCGCGCCCGCCAGGGCGAAGCCCGCCCGCTGCACGATGTTGCGCACCTCGCCAAGGGCCGCGCGCACCGCCAGCGTGGCGGTGACGGGCAGCTTGGGCACGCCCTTTTCGATGATCTCGCTGCCGATGGTGCAGTCGAACACCGATTGCCGCTCGTCGAACTCGCGTTCCTTGCGGGCGGTCCAGAAGGCCACGTCGTCGCGTTCCTTGGCCGAAACCTTGGGAATGCGGAAGTGCCAGTGTTCGGCGTGTTCGTCGGGCAGGGCGGCCCACACCTCAAGGTCGGGGGCGGGGCCGCAGAAGTCCAGGATCTGCTGGCGCAGGAAGGAGGAGAAGGCGTCGTCGCCGGGGCGGATACCGACGGGAATGCGGACGGCCTGCACCCCCTGCAACACCGGCAGGCCCGCGCGTCCGTGGCGGCTTTCCGCCAGGTACAGGCACCGGCCGCGCCATTCCACGCCGAGCACGCGGCGTTCCTTCAGCGGGCGCAGCAGCGGGATGTTCCACTTGCCGGAGCCCGGCTCCGGCCGGGGAGCGGGGCGCGCGGAATCGCCCTTGCGGATGAGTTCGAGCAATCGCCCGGTGGAGGACGCATTGGCGTGCAGACCCATGAAACCACCATCCCGATTACGGTTTCCCGGGTGGCGCGGGCCACCCGTGGTTGTCGTGCCGTATCGCAAGGCCAGAAGCGGCGCACGCATGCTCTTGCCGCCGTGGCGGCGCAAGCCTGCCGTGTGGGCCAAGCCCGGCCGTTCGTCATGACCCGCCGGAGCCGAATGGCGCCGACAGGTTATGACGGTGAGGTGTCCGTCCGGTTCTGCTTGTGTGGATGATGCGGAATGCGCCGGTCCGAAAGGCCCCCCTGCGGCCCGGCGTATCCCCCCCTCTTTTATGACGGCTCTGACCTTGCAACAAAGAATTGCTGGCGTGCAACCGCATTATAACTTTTCTAGAGAAAAGACCACTCACCGTTACGCCGCGCAAGCGGAAGGGCCGGGCCGTACTGGCGCGGCGCGCGGTTCTCCGGGCGGTGCACGCGGGAGAAGCGTAACGGTGTCGCCACCATACCCTGTGGAAGGAAAAAAACAATCACCCGAAGCCGCGACGGCGGGTGATATTTCGGGTGATTTTTGGGGGAGGCAACGCGCAATGTCTTCGTGCAGTGGCGTCGGCCTTTTTCGGCACAAGAGGACCCGCCGCGCGCGTTCCGGTCCGCCGGATGCCGTGGCGGGAGGCGGGAGACGGCGGGCAGGCCCCCCCGTGCCCCTTGCGCCGGATCGGGGCGATTCCGGCGGGGTGGGGCACGGGGCGGGGGGCGTTGCGATCAGCGGCGGCAGGCCGCGCGGACAAGGTCGCTGTAGATATTGAGGGAGTCGGTGCCGCCTGAATTGCTGAGCACACCGTATATGTAGCCCGAGGAATGGGCCTCGCCGGTGGCGTAATAATAGCCGTGATCCCAACCCGCAGCCAGGGCCGCGCCCTTGCCCGTGGGGTCCGGGTTGGAGCCCCAGCCCGATGTCGCGGGCATGACGGCATGCAATTCCGCGGCAGTGGGCAGCTTGCCGCCGCCGACGTAGCCGCCAGCGGTCCATGTGCCGGGGTCTCCGGGATACGCAGCGCCGTTGCAATGCGAGTAGGCAAGAGTCCAGGCGCCGTACACGGCATGGCCGGGGGCGGGGGCTCGGAACACCGCCAGCGGCCCGTCGGGGTAACTGACCGCCTGGCTGACCGTGCGGTCTTCTCCGTCCAGATGCACTGTCGCGCGGATGGTGACGTTGCGTTCGCCGACGATGTCCGTCAACTGGATGGTGGCCTTGCCGCCGGACGTGTTCGATGTGGCGGTGGCCACAAGGTCTGCAATGACCATGTCCTCCAGGGCCGTGGGGGCGCTGGTTCCCCAGGTGAGGCCGGTGCTCCGGGTGCCCCAGCCGCTGGCCATGGCCTGGGAGTTGTTCTGCGCGCCCGTCACGCTCCAGGTAACGGTGGTGCCGTCGGCGACGTCCGATCCGTCCGCGTTCTTCACGGCAACGGTTACCGAGGCCGTGGAGATGCGCTGGGCGGTAAAGGGGCCGCCATTGGTAAAGGAGTCTATGGCGATATATTCGGCGGGAGAGCCGCCGGAGACCGCCACCGCAAAGGTCTGCGAGACATTGCCGCTGGCGATGGTGAGGAAGGTGGACGCCGGGGCCGAGGGGTCGAGCCGGACGCGGAATTGCCCCTGCGCGTCCGTGATGTAGGTCTTGGAAAGGAGCGCTACCGCATGGGCGGTCCTTACCGAAACCAGTTCGCCCAGAACATCCAGGGCGCGGGCCAGCAGGGTTCGGTCCGGCACGGGCTGGGCCTGCGCGAGATACGGTCCGGACGCCGTCACGAGCACGGTTTGCCCGGCCGCGTACTTGCCAAAGCCGTCGCGCACGCGGAACAGAAAGCCGTTGGAGCCGTCCGGCCCGAGGTACTCGATCCGGTGTGATTGTTTTGCCTTGTACTCCAGTATGATGCGATTTTCCCTGTCGACGAATTCATGCCGCGAGCCGGATACCGTGCGCAGTTCCGCCACCTTGTTGTGGGATATCTGGTCCTCCCACGGCATCTGGAAGTGGTAGGTGAAACGCAGGCCGAACTCGGTATCGCTGCGCCCCCGTTCGGTGGACCGCTGGGTGATGAAGCCGGAAACCAGCGGAACGGGCGTGTATTCGATGCCATAGCTCCATACGCGGGGGTCTTTTTCCAGATCGCTCGTGCTGAACATGCCCACATGGTCGCCATGCCATTGCGAATAACCGCCGGTAAGCGCCACGTTGCGGTAGAAGGGCAGGTAACCCCTGGCCCGCAGGTCCCAGCCTTCGGCGGGGCGCTCCTGTATGAAATCGCCGTCGAAGTCCTTGGAATCGCGCCATGATGAAAGCGGGTAGTAGTAGTTGGAGGCAAGGTGCAGCCAGTCGTACTGAACTTCCGCGCCGATGCCGCCACGCTGGTGGGCGCGGGTGAAGTCGTAGTCGAAAAAGGCGTTGTAGCCGAGCATCCAGTTGCCGGAATCCTGCATGTCCGTGGCCTGGGGAAACCACCGCTGCCCAAGGCCGAGATTGCCGATCCAGCGGTCGGCGCCCCGGCCTGCACTTGTTCCGGATGCGAGGCCGGACATGGACCGGGCCCCGGCTTGAGTGAAGACCGTGGTAAGCGGGCTGTCGTGGAGGGGAAAGAGAAGGTCGCCCTCGCCGTTGGGGCGTCCGTCGGCATCCACGGTGAAATTGAGGCGCGCGCGCCCGCCGTCCGTCAGTTGGGAAAGGCCCGCTTCGGCGAACGAGTTGGCGAAGCCGAGGCCATGGCCCAGGGCGCGTTGCAGGGCCATGCCATGCGGGTCGAGCCCGTCCATGTCCATGCTCCACCCTCGGTGGACGCCCCCATCGGACAACGGGTCCGAGGGGCGGATGAACCGGTTGGCGGACGGGTCGTAGCCGGGAACGGCCGCATTGCCGATGCCCAGTCCGTTTCCCGTGCCGTGCAGTGCGTAGGACACCGCGCGCCGGCCGTCGACGCCGGTCGCTGTTCCATCCCGCGCCGCCTTGCGCACCGTGCCGTCCTGATGAAAGCCCAACCCCTCGTCCTGCGGTTGGTTCATCCGGGCGGGGTCATCCATGGAAACCGGTAGCCCCATGAAGGCGGCGGCCTGTTCGGCCAGAATGCGTGCGAAGGATTTCGGAGGGGACGCTCCACCGTGTAGCGGAGGCGTGGCGGTGGGTTGATGCGGCGTCTGGTCCGGTTTCGCCATATCGGCAGGAGGCGGCCCGGAGCCGTCCGTTCGGAACAGAGTGGAGGGCTCCGCTGCCGCTGCCGCCCGCATGGCGGCGTCCTTGATACCAGCTTCTTCCACCGCCTTGGCGCGCTCCGGGCCGTTCAGCCGGGCCAGCACATGGGCTGCCCCGGCGTCGCTGTCCTGTGGAGCAGCCTGGCCGGGCAATGGCAGGGGAAGGCACAGGGAAAGGATCAGGGCGTAGGCCAGCACGCGCGACAATGGGCGGGCGATGCCGCCGGTTTTGCCGTGTGGTCGTCCCATGCCTGATGTCCACGTGTGGATCCGGCAGGAGAGAAGCGCCTGCAACGCACCGGAACGGAGGGGTTGGTGGTGTGCGTCGGGGGTGTGTTCAGTGTCGGAGCGTACATGTTTTTGACTCTTCATCTCCCCTCCTGTTGCGGCAACGCATGGTAGATTTAATTATACTGTATTGATTGTTGAGTCGAATGCGGTATATTATTGTAGGGTTTAATTTTGACTGTTACTATCCATGACTTATAATTGTGTGTTGCGTGGATGATCTTTGAAAATACTGCATGGATATTCTATTTATTTATGCGATGTATTTGGACGGGGAAAACGGTTTCCGATTGATTGCATTGGCAATGATGCTGTGCGTATCAGAGGCGTTATGGAGTGCTCATGATAGATTAGTGATGAAAAAAAACAATCACCCGCCGGAGTTGCGGCGGGTGATCTTTCGGGTGATCTTTAGGGTGGTGAATGCGCAAGGCCATGGGCTGGCCGTTATGCGCAAGGCATTGCGCGAAAGGGGATGGTCGCCGGATGGCCGACTTCACCCGCCGGAGTCGTGCGGATGGTTCAACTGTCGGGGCCGGCCGGGTCGAACCGCGTGACGGCGTTGCGCAATTCCTGCTGGTTGCCCACGCCGAGTTGCCGGTAGATGTTGCGCACGTGGGTCTTCAGGGTGTTGTACGAGATGTTCAGCCGGTCGCAGATCTCGGGGCCGCTGTGGTGGTCCGCCAGCAGCAGGGTGACGGCCACCTGCTGCCGGGTCAGCCCCATGCGGCGCAGGGAATCGGCCAGGCATTCCGCGGGTGGGGCCGACGGATAGGTGCGCGGGGCCGCTTCGCTGAGCATGGCGGGCCGGGATGACGGTCCGTGGGGGGGATTCGGGGGGAGCGGCGGCGTGGCGGGCGCGGGAGCAGGAACGGGGGCGTCGGCCGGGCGGCCCGCGCCGTGCAGGCCGAGCTGACGGGGCACCGGCAGTTCCGCGCCGTCCGCGCCCACCGGCACCGGCGCGTGGCGTCCCCCTGCGGCGGCGGGCGCGGACGGCGCGGAGGCGGGCGGCGTTGTGCCCGCCGCCCCGCCGGAAAGGTCGGAAAGGATGGTCCGCAGGGCGGCATCGTCGTCGCACTCGGCGTCGTTGTCGGAGCAGACGGCCCCGGCTTCCGCTCCGGCATGGTCCGGCACATGGCCGGGCAGCCGCCAGCCCATGTAGGTGGCCGGGTCGGGCCGCACCACCAGCATGATGGAGATGATGGCGCACACCGCCGCCAGCGAAAGCACCTGGATGTGGGCGATGTCCTGCGGCAGCAGCATGCCGAGCCCGAGGAACAGCAGGCTGCCCGCCCACTGCGAGCCGAACAGCAGCGCCCAGTACAGGGCCACGATGCGCGCGCGGTTGCGTCCGGCGTGCAGGCCCGCGCTGTGCAGCAGCGAGGCGTACATGAACACGTCCAGCAGCGCGCTGCCCGCAAGCTGGATGAACATGGGTACGCGCGGCATGCGCTGGCCGAGCAGCATCAGCGTGGCGAAGCCCAGCCCCAGCAGCGGCAGGGCCAGCCGGAACAGGTGGCGCGGCGCCACCGAGGGCTGGACGCGCAACAGGATGGCCGCGCACAAGGCCACCCCGCAGAACACCGCGCTGGAGGCCATGACCGTGGCGTCGCTTTCCGGGGGCAGTTGGTCCAACAACTGATAGAACAGGCCGCATGCCGCGCTGGCCAGGAACAGGGCCGCCAGCAGCGAGGCGGGCAGTGGCCGCAGGGGGGCGGGGGCTCTGCCGCCGGTGGCCTCGGGCAGGGTAAGGTTGCCCAGCAGCAGCCGGGAGAGCATGGGCAGGCCCACTCCCAGGGCCAGCCAGGCGGTCTCGCCGCCCAGGCCGGAAAGGGACAGGGCCAGCACCGATTCCGCCACGACGGCGGCCATGGCGAAGCAGAGCGCGGCGTCCAGGCCGGACAGGGCGGCCAGGCGCAGGCCCCAGCCGTGGAGGAGCAGGGCGGCGCCCGCCACGGCCAGCGTGCCGAACAGCAGGCCGATGCCCGTGCCGTGCAGGCCGAGGCCCGGCATCAGGCCCACAAGAGGCAACAACAGCGCGGCCAGGGCCGCGTCATGCACCCGCGACAGGCGCGTGGCGCGCGGCAGCAGGGCAATGCCGCGGGCGCAGGCCAGCATGGCGGCGATGGCCATGGGCATCATCCATTCGCCGGCGTTCTCCGGCAGGGCCAGTATCTGTGGCAGGTGGGCGCGCAGCAAGCCCGCCCGCATGAGGTACCACATGCAGGCGATGGAGACCCCCAGCCCCACGCCGCCGCGCAGCAGCATGGCGGCGGAGCGCAACGGCTGGCGATCCACGGAAAACGGCATGGCACTCCCCTCGGCACTGTTCCATTGAATGGAATCCCTCTTCTGCATGCATGATTTTGCGGTTTGCGGCAACGCGTTTAGAGATGTTCAAACGCTGTCGGCGCAAGGGGGAAAAGGTGCGGGAGACAGGGACGGATGCGCCCCGGATGGAATGGACCGGTGGAGCGGCCGGGCGGGTGCCTTGGCCTGAAAACGCAGAAAGGTCCCGGCGAATGCCGGGACCTTTACCGTCGATGGTGCCGAAGGGGAGAGTCGAACTCCCACGGGGGAACCCCCACTAGACCCTGAACCTAGCGTGTCTACCAATTCCACCACTTCGGCGCAGGAGGGTCTTCTAGCCAAACGCCGGGAGGTTGGCAAGCGTTTTTTTCAAAAACCTTGCGAATCCTGGCCGGCGCGGGCTTCGGGAAGCCGGACGCCGTTGGCGGGCGCGGAAAAATACTTGCCTGCGGGTGAGGGCTAAGGCAATGGCTCATGCCTGCCGATAGCACGGGTGCGGGCATGGGCGCAGCGTCGCCCTGCACGCCGGGGGAGAGGAGACACGATGCCCAAGGCCATGGAGGACGGTGACACGCCGTCCCCCTATCAAATGGATGCGATGGATGCCGGTGCGGATGCGCCGGAAGTGGAAAAGGAACACGAAGGCCCGCCGGATGGCCGGGGCGCGCGACAGCCCGCCACCGGCACGGGACACCCCCTCGTGCTGGTGCTGGACGAGCGCCCGGCCGTGCGTGACGCCCTGGCAGGCCAGGTGACCCGGCTGTTGCCGGGGGCGCGCCCGCATGCCGGGTGCCCGGCGGCGGATGCCGCCATGGGGCACGCCGGTGGAGATGCGGCCTCGGCCTCGCGGCTGGTGGTGCGGTTTGCCGGTACGGACATTCCCGTGCCGCATGGCTGGGGCGATGCCCCGGTGGCCGAGGTGCGCCCCCGCGATGTTGACGGGGACGGCGTTTCCGTCGGGCGGGGCGATGCACCTGGCCGCGTGGATCTGGCTGACGTGGCGCTGGCGCTGGCCCGCCGCGGCCAGTTGCATCGCGTGGCCGAAACCGGACTGCCGCGCGGCCACCGGCTTTCGGGGGCGGCCATGGCCGCAGGTATGCCCGAAATACTGCGCCCTCTCCTGCCCGGCGTGCGGCGTACCGCCGAGGCGCTTGCCGTTCAGGCCGACAATGCGCTGCACGCGGGCGACCTGGTGCTGCTGGCCCGCGTGGGGCACACCCTGCGCGGCATGGCGGCCAACTATGCCATGCCGGAATGCGCCGCCTGCGCGGCAGCCCTGGAAAGGGCCGCGCAGACCGGTGAGACCGGTGCCGCGGCCGATATCCTGGCCTGGCTGCGGGCCGCCGTGACCGCGCTGGCCACCGTGGCGGACCCGGCCGGGGCACATGGCCTCTCCACGGCATAGCGAAACGTATCGACAAAACGTGCAGGCGAAACGCGCCAGCGAAACGCATCGACGGGCCGGACCCCTCATGGGAGTCCGGCCCGTCGATGCGTTTCGCTGGTCTTTTGGCGGCCTTCGTCGATGCCCCGACCTGACGGTCTGACGGACGGTCAAGGCATAACGGTCAGGGCGTGACGGTCAGCCCGTGCTCGATGGCGAAGCTGACCAGTTCGGCCGTGCTGTCGGCACCCAGCTTGCGCTTCAGGTTGGCCTTGTGCTTTTCCACGGTCTTGTGGCTGATGCACAGCTTGTCGGCGATCATTTTGTTGCCGTGGCCCTCGGCCACCAGCTTCAGCACCTGCTTTTCGCGGTCGCTCAACAGGTCGAGCAGCGACCCGCTTTCGCGGCGGCCGTGGCGCAGGAAGTCCTCGATGAGCAGTTCGGAGATTTCGGGGCTGATGTACCGCCGTCCGGACAGCACCGTCTCCATGGCCTGCACCAGGATGTCGCTGGAGACGTTCTTCAGCACGTAGCCGTCGGCCCCCGCGCTGAGGGTGCGGTAGATCAGGCTGTCCTTCTTGTGCGCGGTCAGCGCGAGGACCTTGGTGCGCTCGCAGCGCCGCTTGATCTCGCGGATGGCCTCCGTGCCGTCCATGAGCGGCAGCGTCAGGTCCATGAGCACGATATCCGGCATGTGCTTTTCAACGATTTTCAGGGCCTGGATGCCGTCCGGGGCTTCTCCCACGATGGTGAACGCGGGATACGCCCCGAGCAGGGCCTTCAACCCCTCACGGACGATATCAAGGTCTTCGACGAGCACAACGGTTTTCGACATGTCGGCAGCCTTTGACTATGATGTGGCTGGTCTGAAAATAACACGGTACGTTATATGTGCCCCCGGTGGAATTGTAAACCTGCTTTCGTCGCAGTAGGGTTATTCCCCATTATAACGTAGGGTGGGTAGCGCATGGTAGGGCCTGCACGGCAGCGCCACCGCAATGCGGCCGACAGCGAAGCGGCACGCCTGTGCGCTGCTGTGCCATGGCATGCGGCACGGGGAGTGTGCATGGCGCGTTCCGGCCCTCTGTGGATGCACGGGGGGCGCACTGCGGGGGCGGCATCGTCCGGCATGGCGGGCAGGGGCATGTCCGGCCCCTGCGCGTCAGCCCGACCATGACCTGACCCGATCATGGCCGGGTCAGGGCGCCTTTGGCGTGTCCGGCGCGGACGGGGCATGCAGCCAGCAGCGCACGCCGTGCGCGGGTGCCGCACCGTCAGGGTGGGGGGCCGCCATGGCGGAGGGCTCGACCTCCGGCGGCACGGCAAGCAGGGGCGGCTCCTGTTCGGCGCACCGGGCGAAGGCGTGCGGGCAGCGGTCGCGGAAGGTGCAGCCGGAGGGCAGCGCCCACAGCGGCGGCACCGTGCCCGGAATGGCCGACAGCCGTTCGGCGCGCGGGCCGGAAACCGCCTGCGGCACCGAGCGCATCAGCCCCTGGGCATAGGGATGCAGCGGCCGCGCGAAGAATTCGCCGACCGGCGCGTACTCCATGATCCGCCCGGCATACATCACCGCCACGTGGTCGGCGGTTTCCGCCACGACGCCCAGGTCGTGGGTTATCAGCAGCACCGCTGCGCCCCGGCGGGCCGCCAGGTCGCGCATCAGGCGCAGTATCTGGCGCTGGATGGTCACGTCCAGCGCGGTGGTGGGCTCGTCGGCGATGAGCAGGCGCGGATCGCAGGCCAGGGCCATGGCGATCATCACCCGCTGGCGCATGCCCCCGCTCATCTGGTGCGGAAAGTCGCGGGCGCGCAGTTCCGGCGAGGGGATGCCCACCTGCCGCAGCAGGTCCACGGCGCGCGCCGCCGCCTGGGACCGGGAAAGCCCGAGATGCAGCCGCAACCCCTCGGCGATCTGCTCGCCCACCCGGAACACCGGGTTCAGCGAGGTCATGGGCTCCTGAAAGATCATTGAAATGCTGCGTCCGCGCACCCCGCGCATGTCCTGCTCCGGCAGGGGCAGCAGGTCGCGCCCCTCCAGCCGTACCGACCCGGCGGCGATGCGGCCCGGTTCCGGCACCAGGCGCAGCAGGGCCAGGGCGGTCATGCTCTTGCCGCAGCCCGATTCGCCCACCAGGCACAACGTCCGCCCCGGCTCTATGGAAAAGGATATTCCCGCCACGGCGCGCAGGGGAGCGCCCGGCTGTCCGTCGGCTTCGGCGCGGCCGGGAAATTCCACGGTCAGGTCGCGCACATCCAATAATAACTGTCCGGCGGGGTGGTCGGGCAGACGCCCGGCGGTGGGGATGCTGGTGGTGTCGGTCATGTCTGGCCTGTGGCTGTTTCCGCCTGTAACTGTTTCTTCTGATGATGTCGCCGTCGCGGCGCGGGGCTACGCCCCCGTCTCCGCCGCTTCCCGCGCCAGGGCCAGCAGGGCTTCGTACACCGGCGCCAGGCTGGGGATCAGCAGGTGTTCGCTGTCGGTGTGCTGGCTGGTTTCGCCTTCCGCGCCCCAGACCACCCCGGCCATGGAAAGGTCGGTCAGGAACCGGGCGTCGCTGGCCCCGTGGGCGCAGCCGGTGGCCGCGCCGGGTGCGTGGCGCAGCAGCCTGTCCAGCCACGGGGTGTCGCCGGTGACGAACAGCGGTTCCAGGCGGGTGACGGCCAGTTCGCCCCGCACGGTGGCCCGCATGTCGGTCACGATCCGGTGGGGATCGTCGTGTTCGGTGTAGCGCACGTCCAGATGGGCCACGGCCTCGGCGGGCACCTGATTCACCGCCGTGCCCGCGTGCAGCAGCCCCAGGTTCATGGTGCGGTGCCAGTGAGTATCCGGTTGCGGGGGCGGCGGCGTGCCCGGCGTCGCCAGTGCCGGATACAGGCCGGGAAAGAGGGGCTTCAGCGCTTCGTAGTCGCGCACCAGCGCGTCCACGGCGTTTTCGCCCAGCCACGGGCGGGCGCCGTGGGCGCTTTTGCCCTTGGCCGTAAGCACTAGGTCGATGACGCCTTTTTCCTTGACGATGACCGAGCCTGGCGAACCGCCGTCCAGGGCCACGCAGAAGTCGGCGCGGATGTGCGGCAGGGCGCGGAACGCGCCGTTGCGCCCGCCGGTTTCCTCGTCGCCGGTGATCACCAGCACCAGGGGCAGGGCCTCCGGCCCCCGGCCGCGCGCCGCGAGATCGCGCAGGCAGCGGCGGCACAGCACCAGCGCCAGGGCCACGGCGTACTTGTCGTCGATGGCCCCGCGCCCGTGCAGCACCCCGGCCGCCGTGTCGATGCGCGGCGTGAACAGTTCGTCCGCGCCGTCCACCACGTCGAAATGCACCAGCAGGGCCAGCGGCGCGGCGTGGGCGGGGTTGCCCGCCAGCAGCGAGGGCACCCCCTCGTGCTCCATGCGGATGCAGGGGATTGCGTTGTCGGCGAGCCAGGCGGCGATGACGTCCGCGCAACGGGCGACCTCCGCCGGGCGCGAGGCGGTGGAGCGGATGGCCATGAGCCGGGCGGTCAGCGCCACCATGTCGGCGATGTCTTCGGCCGTGGCCCCGTCCAGGCCGGACGGCAGGCAGGCGCGGGCCTGCTCCGCGAACCGGGCGGGGGTGGCAGCGGGGTCGGCTGCGGACTGGGGCATGGGACATGGGCTCCTGGAGAAAATGATGGGCGGCGCGCCCCGGCTTCGGAAGAGGCGGGATGGCGCCGGTTCAGGGCCGGATCGAAACCGGGCCGCAAGGCTACCGCACCGGACGGGGCGCGTCCAGTTCGCCGGGGCGTCCCCGAAGGGAGCGACGGTTCGCGGCCATCGGAGAGCGCGTACTGGCCGGAACCGAGGCGCCGGTTTTATCGAGAAGGAACTTGACAATCATTTTCAGGAGGTGCAGAAACGGGGTGTCGGGCGTGCACGCCCGGCGTCGGCCCTGCTTTTCGCGCCGTGTCCGTGCCAGCGCCAGTGTCCGTATCGGTACAGGCGAGGCAAGGGACGCGGCGGCAGCCGCCCCGGAGTCCCCAGGTCAAGGAGACGCATATGCCCTGTTGCAAGCTGAGTGATGTTCCCGCCGGATGCCGGGTCCGGGTGCGTCGCCTTTGCGACAAGCAGGGCGAGCGGGGCAGGCTGTGTGCGCTGGGCATAACGCCCGGCACGGAACTGGAAGTCTGCTCGCAGTCGGGCGCGTGCTGCGTCAGGGTGCGCGACGCCTCTCTGGTGCTGGGCGACGCCCTGGCCTGCGACGTCTACTGCGAGCCGGTGCAACTCGCCCAGCGGGTTCCCGACTGACGGGTTGCGCTGACCGGCTGTGCCTCACGGGTTGTGCTTGATGGAGTGTGACTGACGGGTCGTGCCTGACGGACGCCGAGCCCGGCGCCGATGGCGCGTTCCCGCCACGGTCATCGAAAAGGAGAATGCAATGAGTTGGGACACCCTCGTAGTCGTCGCCATCGTGCTGGCGGCGGCAGGGTATGTCGCGTGGCGGTACCTGTTCCGCAAGTCGGGCGGGTGCGGTTGCGGCTGCTCCGGCGGTTCGGGCGGCTCGGGTGGTTCGGGCTGCTGCGGCGGCGGGGGGCACAACGCCTCCAAGCCCGGCGACTCCTGCGGCTGCGGCAAGTAGCGGCGAAAAGAGCTGGAGATGGCCGGCCCTCGGGTCGCGCCTTTTTTTAACACCGATTGATGAGAAAGATTTTCAATTTCGCGGGGGCAGCCAGCCCTCGCACAGCGAGGAGGAGACACGAAGATGGGCAAAACCATTCCCCTGCGGCAACTGGCCGTGGGCCAGCGGGCGCGCATCGCCACGGTGAGCGCGCACGGCGAGATGGGGCGGCGCATCCGCGACATGGGGCTGATCCCCGGCGCGGAGATCGAGGTGATGGGGCGCGCGCCCCTGATGGACCCGGTGGCCCTGCGCCTGAAGGGGTTCACCCTCTCGTTGCGCAACAACGAGGCCGACTACATCGCCGTCGAGACCGACGCCAAGCCCCGTCCGCAGGAGTAGCCATGTCCGCCAACGTCATCGTCGCCCTTGCGGGCAACCCCAACTCCGGCAAGACCACCGCGTTCAACGAGTATACCGGCTCGCGCCAGCACGTGGGCAACTACCCCGGCATCACGGTGGAAAAGAAGGAAGGCATCGCCCGCGTGGACGGGCGCGAAGTGCGCGTGGTGGACCTGCCCGGCACCTATTCGCTCACCGCCTATTCCCAGGAAGAAGTGGTGGCCCGCCGCGTGCTGGTGGAAGACCGCCCCGACGTGGTCATCGACGTCATCAACGCGGGCGCGCTGGAGCGCAACCTGTACCTGGCCGTACAGCTGATGGAACTGGGCATTCCCGTGGCGCTCGGCCTGAACATGATCGACGAGGCCCGCAAGCAGGGCCTGCGCATCGATACCGCGCGCCTGTCGCAACTGCTGGACCTGCCCGTGGTGGAAACCGTGGCCCGCACCGGCGAAGGTTTGAAGGACCTGCTGTCCGCCGCCGTCGGCCACGGCGACGCCAGGCGCGGCACCCCCTGGAAGCCGCTGGAGATTTCCTACGGTCCGGACCTCGACCCCGTGCTGGCCCGCATGGTCGAGCGCATCGAGGCCGCCCGGTTCCTTACCGACAAGTACCCGGCCCGCTGGGTGGCCCTGAAGTACCTGGAAAGCGACGAGGACATCCGCGCCATGGGCCGCGCCGCAGGGCCGCTGGCCGCCGAACTGGAAGCCATGACCGCCGAGGTGGCCCGCCACCTGGAAGCCACCCTGAACAGCTACCCCGAAGCCGTCATCGCCGACTACCGCTACGGCTACATTTCCGGTGTGCTGCGCCAGGGCGTGCTGGCCCGCCACGACGAACTTTCGGAGCGTCTCGCCGCCTCCGACCGCATGGACCGCGTGCTCACCCACCGCCTGCTGGGTCCGGTGATCATGCTGGCCGTGCTGTACGGCATCTACGAAATCACCTTCGCCATCGGCGAATATCCCATGGGCTGGGTGGAAGCCTTCTTCGGCTGGCTGAACGAGACGGCATCGGCCGCGCTGCCCGACGGGCTGCTGAAGTCGCTGGTGGTCTCGGGCATCATCGACGGCGTGGGCGGGGTCATGGGCTTCGTGCCGCTGATCATGCTCATGTTCATGATGATCGCCTTCCTCGAGGACTCCGGCTACATGGCCCGCGTGGCCTACATGCTGGACCGGGTGTTCCGGCTGTTCGGCCTGCACGGCTGCTCGGTGATGCCCTACATCGTGTCCGGCGGCATCGCGGGCGGCTGCGCCGTGCCCGGCGTCATGGCCGCGCGCACCCTGCGCAGCCCGCGCGAGCGGCTGGCCACCATCCTCACCGCGCCGTTCATGACCTGCGGCGCCAAGCTGCCGGTGTTCATCCTGTTCGTGGGCGTGTTCTTCTCCGATCAGGAGGCCCAGGCCATGTTCGCCCTCACCCTGCTGGGCTGGGGCATGGCGCTCATCGTCTCGCGCCTGCTGCGCTCCACGGTGATCAAGGGCGAATCCACCCCCTTCGTCATGGAACTGCCCCCGTACCGCCTGCCCACCCTGCGCGGCATCCTCATCCACACCTGGGAGCGCACCTGGCAGTACATCAAGAAGGCCGGTACCGTCATTCTGGCCATCTCCATCCTGCTGTGGGCGGCCATGACCTTCCCGCAGCTGCCGGAGGACCGCACCGCCGCGTTCGAGGAGCAGCGCGCCGCCGTCACCGCCCAGAAGGAAGCGGCGGAAGCCGCCGGTGCGGAAGCCGCGGACGAGGCCGCCCCCGGCGAGGCCGTGGCCGAGGCTCCCGCCGCCGAGGCTGGCGCCGAAGCCGCCGACGAAGCCGGTGAAGCCGCCGCCGAAGGCGAGGAAGAGGATCCGTTCGAGGCGCAGCTTGCCGCCATCGACGCCGAGGAAGCCGCCGCGGGCCTGGAATACTCCATCGCGGGCCGCGTGGGCATCGCCCTGGAATCGGTGACCGGCGCGGCCGGGTTCGACTGGCGCACCAACATCGCCCTGGTGGGCGGCTTCGCGGCCAAGGAAGTCATCGTCTCCACCCTCGGCACGGCCTACTCGCTGGGCGAGGTGGACGCCGAGGACGCCGCGCCGCTGGCCGAACGCATCAAGGCCGACCCGCACTGGACCCCGGCCGTGGCCGCCGCGCTGATGGTCTTCGTGCTGCTGTACGCCCCCTGCTTCGTCACCGTGGTGGCCATCAAGCAGGAATCGGGCTCGTGGCGCTGGGCCATCTTCAGCACCGTGTTCAGCACCATCCTGGCCTTCGGCCTCGCGGTGGCCGTCTACCAGATCGGCACCTCCATGCTGGCCGGGGGGTAGCCCCGGCGGGCCCAGTCCGCGCGCGCATCATCCGCGCTCATCCGCAACCACACGAGGCGCCCCCCAAGGGCGCCTCGTTCGCGTTTGGCGGGGCGTCCGGCCACGCCGGGCATCCCCCCCGCGTCGGCGTCCGCTTGCGTACCTGTATCTCGCCGTTTACATTGGCGGGGCCTTCATCATGCGCGGCACGCCGGGGGGCGTGCCGCGCGCGGCGGCGGCCGGGCGCAAGCCCGGCATCGGACCGGCATGGGCCGGGGACGCGGGGGACAAGCCGAACGGCCCACGGGCCATCGGGGGGACTGACGCCATGCGGCGTGGCCGTACCATCAAGGCGCAACTCAGGTTCTATTCGCTGCTGCTCATCCTGCGCCCTCTCGCTGGCGGCGTTCTACGGCGTGCTGCGCACCGAAGGGCTGAACAGGGCCCAGCGCGAGATGCATGCGGAACTGCGCCATCACCGTTTCGACGTGGAGCGCTGGCTGGGCTACCGCCTGGCCGACGTGGTGCACGTGTCCCGCACCGATGCGGTGCGCCGTGTGGACCTGCCCGCCATGACGCGCGATTTTCACGCCTTTCTCGACGCGCACGGCGACTTCCGGTCGCTGGTCTACGTGGACGCGGACGGGCGCACGGTGGTCGACTTCGACACGCCCGAGGGCGGGGTGGACCTTTCCGACCGCGAATACTTCCTGCGGGCGCGCCAGGGGCAGCCGTTCATCTCGCGGGCGCTGGTGGGGCGCACCTCGGGCAAGGCCATCGTGATCTTCTCGTCCCCGGTGATGAACCCGCAGGGCGACTTCGCGGGGCTGGTCTTCGGCGCGGTGCGCATCGACGCGCTGCACGAGATGGTCAGCAGCCTGCGGCGCACCCCGGTGGACCCCCCTTTCCTGGTGGAGGCCGCCACCGGCCTGCCCCTGCTGGCCCCGGAAGGCACACCGGCCATTCCGCTGCCCGCGGACAGCACGGCCATCGACGGCCCGGTTCCCTATCTCAACCGCGACGGCCACCGGGTGCTGGGGATGGGGCTGCCGCTCAAGAACGGCGAATGGCTGCTGGTGCAGGAGCGCGCCGTGTCCGACGTGCTGGGCGACATGCACCGCCTGCTGCTGCTTCTGCTGGCGGTGTCCGGCCTGACCATGGCCGTGCTCACGCCCTTCCTGCTGCGCCTCGCGCGGCGCGTCACCGAGCCCATCGAACGCATATCCGCCATGTCCGAGCGGATCATGGCGGGCGAATACGGCAACGCCTGCCCGGGCCTGGACGCCGCGCAGATGACCCCGGAACTGGAACGGCTGTACCGCAACTTCTGCCGCATGGCCGAGCGCATCGGCATCCACGTGGGAGAGCTGGAGCGCCTTTCCGGCACGGACGACCTGACCGGGCTGGCCAACCGCCGCCTGCTGGCCGAGGAGGGCGCCCGCGTCGTGGGCATCTGCCGCCGGGCCGGGCAGCCGTGCGCGTGCCTGATGCTGGACCTGGACCACTTCAAGCACATCAACGACGTGCACGGGCACGCCACCGGCGACGAGGTGTTGCGCAGGCTGGCCGCCATCATCATGTCCACGGTGCGCTCGTCCGATTTCGTGGTGCGCATGGGCGGCGAGGAATTCGCCATCATCGCGCCCAACACCGACGCCGTCCGGGCCATGGCCCTGGCCGAGCGCATCCGCCGCAACGTGGAGCGCATCGACCTGCGCCAGGGGGGCATGCCGGTGCCGGTGGCCATCAGCGTGGGGGTGGCGGGGCTTGCCGCCGTGCCCCGCCATGGCTCCGGACCGCTGGAGGACCTGCTGGCCAGGGCCGACCACGCGCTGTACCGGGCCAAGCAGGCGGGCCGCAACCGGGTGGTGCTGTGGGAGGAAACGGTTCACCCCGCGCCGGAGGACCCGGTGGAAAGGACGGATGCGGAGCCCCCGGACAGGGACTGACACCACGCCTGCGCGGCTGTTCAGGCGACAACGAAATGCAAAAACGGCGCTCCCGTCAGGGGGGCGCCGTTCGCGTATCCGTTCACGTATTCGGGGCCGGGGCGGCGGTCCCTAGGGGCTGTTTCCAAATGAGGGTTTTCGTTCGTTGGCAAGGAAAACGAGCCTGCCATGAGGGAGTATGCCTCAGCCGTTAGGCGAGCTTGCGAGCCTTACGGCTGAGGACCGCAGCGCGCTCTTATCGTATTCGACCGACATGGCAGGCGAAGTTTGACGATGCCAACGGGCGAAAGGACGATTTGGAGACAGCCCCTAGCAGATTTCGATCAACTCGATGTCGAAGGTCAGGTCTTCGCCGGCCAGGGGGTGGTTGGCGTCGAGGGTGACGTGCTCTTCGGTGACGTCGGTGACGGTGACGTCAAGCTCGCCGTCGTCGGTCATGAGTTGCAGCATCAGGCCCACCTCGGGCTCGATATGCGGGGGCACCTGGTCGCGCGGCACGGTGATGACCATTTCTTCCACGTGTTCGCCGTAGGCTTCGTCGGCGGGAATGGTGATCTTCACCGACTGGCCCTTGCCAAGGCCCAGCACGGCCTTCTCGAAGCCGGGGATGAGCATGCCTTCGCCCAGGGTGAATTCCAGCGGTTCGCGGTCGCGCGAGGAATCGAACTCGGTGCCGTCGTCCAGCGTGCCGGTATAGTGGACGCGGACGGTATCGCCGTTCTTGAGTGCCATTGGGGGCTCCTTGGGGGAGAATCTGTGATGGACGCCCGCCAGCCGGAATCGGATGGGGCGGCAACGGCCGCCGCGGCCGGGCAGACCCGTGGACCATCGCCCGCCCCGTGCGGAAAGTCAAAGATTATTCGGTGGCTGGGGGATGCGTCACATGCGCGGCGTTTCGCGCGGGGGGCAGGCGGCGCGCCCGGCCGCCGGGCTACGCCCCGGCCTGCGGCACGTCCCACCCGGCGCACAACTGCACGGCGGCCCGGCAGAGCACCTCCGTGCCCACGGGCAGGCAGGATTCGTCCGGGGCGAAGGCCGGGTTGTGCACCGGGGCCACGCCCGGCCCCCCGCAGCCCACGAAGAAGAAGCACCCCGGCACGCGTTGCAGGAACATGGAAAAGTCCTCGCCGCCCATGGTGGGCACGGGCTCCATGACCCGGGCCGGGCCCACGGCGTCCAGCGCGGCCCGGCGCACCAGGGCGGCCGCGCGCGGGTCGTTGATCACCGCCGGGTGGCACCACCTGAAGTCCAGCCGGTGCGTCGCGCCCATGGCCGCGCACACCCCGCCCGCCACCTGATTAATGCGCTGCTCCCACAGGTTGCGCACTTCGGGCGCGAAGGCCCGCACCGTGCCCGCCATGCGCGCCTCGCCGGGGATGACGTTGTACGCGGTGCCCGCGTGCAGTTCGCCGATGGTCAGGATGACCGGTTCCAGCGGGCTGGTCATGCGGCTGACCACCCGTTGCAGCGCGCCCACCACCTGCGCGGCCGTTTCCAGCGCGTCCACGCACAGGTGCGGGTTGGCGGCGTGGCCGCCCCTGCCCAGCACGGTCAGTTCGAAGCGGTCCATGGCCGCCATGAGCGGGCCGGGCTTCACCCCGACGAAACCGGCGGGAATTTCCGGCCAGACATGCGCGCCAAGGCACACGTCCACCCTGGGGTCGTCCAGCACGCCCGCATCGATCATGGGCTGCGCCCCGCCGGGGCCTTCCTCGGCGGGCTGGAACAAGAACAGGATGCGTCCGCGCAGGGCGGCGGGGTTTTCGGCGGACAGGGCCGCGAGCACCCGCGCCGCGCCCAGCAGCATGGCCATGTGCATGTCGTGCCCGCAGGCGTGCATGCAGCCGGGGTGCTCCGAGGCGTAGTCCAGCCCCGTGGCCTCGGGGATGGGCAGCGCGTCCATGTCGGCGCGCAGCATCACCGTGGGGCCGGGCCGCCCGGAATCGAGCAGGGCGGTGACCCCGGTGCCCGCGATGCCGGTGCGCACGGGCAGGCCCAGCGCGGCCAGTTCACCGGCCACAAGGGCGGCGGTGCGCACCTCGTTGAAGCCGGTTTCGGGGATGCGGTGCAGGCGGCGGCGCACCTCCACGATATGCGGTGCGGCCGCGCGGATGCGGTCGGAAAGGGAATCCATGGGTGCTCCTGCCGCGCGGGTCGTGAAGGTGGCCGGATTTCGCGCTCCGGCTGTTGACAATTCGTGGACGCTACCTTAGTAGTACCAATCAGTACCACGCATGAGGTTTCCCCCGCCGCGCACGGGACCCGGTGCGCCTCGGCCAGCAACAGGCCAGGGCGCACGGAGCGGGGCGAAGGGATGGCCGCCGGATAGCAGGGTCGACAGCGCGGCCAGTGTAGCGCAAGGCGGCGTCGCCGTCAGCCCCGCCACCGTATGGTTGTGCGGTTATCCCGTATCCGGACATCCGACGGCCCTCATGCACCGGTACCCCGCCTGTCCCGGCGGGCTTGTGGAAGGAAGCACATGGAACTCATCCAGGCATTGCGCAAGTTCGGTTTCACCCAGCAGGAATCGCTGATGTACCTCACCCTGCTGCGGCACGGCAGCCAGGCGTCCCATCAGAACCCCCAAACTCCCCAGAATCCCATGACCGGGTACGAGGCGGCCAAGGCCGCCGGAATTTCGCGCTCCAACGCCTACGCGGCGCTGTCGAGCCTGGTGGAGAAGGGCGGGGCCGTGGTGGCCAGCGGCGACACCAGCCGCTACATGGCGCTGCCGCGCGAGGAACTGCTGCTGAACCTGCGGCGCGACGCCGAAGGCACGCTGGCCTTCCTGGAGGCCAACCTGCCGGACAGCGAGCCGGACGAGACGCCCTACCTGACCGTGGCCGGGCTGCGCAACACCGAGGACAAGATCCGCAACATGCTGCATCTGGCGCGGCTGCGAGTGTACGCATCCATGCACGCGGACAACGTGGCGCTGTTCCGGCGCGAGTTCGACGACTGCGTGGCGCGGGGGCTGAAGGTGGTGCTGCTGTCCAACACCGATCCGGGCATCGCCGGGGCCACCTTCCTGAAGAACCAGGCGGGCAGTGGGCACGTGAAGCTCATCGCCGACACCAGCGAGGTCATCGCGGGCCTGCTGGAGCCGGGCGTGAGCGGGCGCTGTCTGTATTCGCGCAACGAGCACCTCGTGTACCTGATGCGCGAGGCCATACTGCACGAGATGGAACTGATCCGCATCCGCGCCGCCATGCCAAACGCTATGCCAAACGCTATGCCGGACGCCGGGGCGGACCCCGTTCCGGACAACTGACGGACCACCGGACAGGGCGCGCGCAGCACGCGGCCCGCACGCCGGAAACACGACGGAGACCTTCATGCCCAACGTCCGTTCCACCTACACCGACGCGGTCGGCTTCTTCGGCCGGACCACGCCCGAAGAACTTGCGGCCGCCTACGGCAGCCCCCTGTACGTCTACAGCGAAGCCCTGCTGCGCGCGCGCTGCCGCGAGATGAAGGCCCTTTCGTCGCACCCCGGCTTTTTCGTGAACTATTCGGCCAAGGCCAACACCAACCTTTCGCTGCTGCGCATCATCCGCGACGAAGGGCTGGTGGTGGACGCCATGTCGCCCGGCGAACTCCACGTCAACATGGCGGCCGGGTTCACCCCGGACCAGATCCTGTACGTGTGCAACAACGTGTCCGAGGCGGAACTGGCCAACGCCGTGGCGCACGGCCTGCTGGTGAGCGTGGATTCGCTGTCGCAACTCGACCTGCTGGGCAAGGTGAACCGGGACGGCAAGGCCATGGTGCGCTTCAACCCCGGCATCGGCGCGGGGCACCACCAGAAGGTGGTCACGGCGGGCAAGGTCACCAAGTTCGGCGTGGACCCCTCCGAGGCCTCGCTGGCCGAACTGCGGGCCATCCTGGCCAAGCACGGCATGACCCTGGCGGGCGTCAACCAGCACATCGGCTCGCTGTTCCTGGAGCCGGACGGGTACGTGGCGGCGGCGGACTTCCTGCTGTCCGTGGCGGAGAAGTTCGACACCGTGGAGGTCATCGACTTCGGCGGCGGCTTCGGCATTCCCTACCGCAAGTACGAGGACCAGCCCCGGCTGGACCTTGCCGCCACGGCGGAGCGGTTCCACGCGCTCATTTCGGCCTGGTCGGAACGCACCGGGTACAAGGGCCGCTTCTACGTCGAGCCGGGCCGCTACGTGGTGGCCGAATGCGGCCTGCTGCTGGGCACCGTGCACGCCACCAAGCACAACGGCCCCACCCGCTACGTGGGCACCGACCTTGGCTTCAACGTACTGGCCCGTCCGGTGATGTACGACGCGCACCACGACATCGAGGTCTACCGCACGGGCGGCGCGCCCGACGCGGCCCTGCACCCCCAGACCGTGGTGGGCAACATCTGCGAAAGCGGCGACATCATGGCCAGGGAACGCGCGCTGCCCGCCGTGCAGGAAGGCGACATCCTGGGCGTGCTGGACGCCGGGGCCTACGGCTACGCCATGAGTTCCACGTACAACCAGCGGCTGCGCCCGGCCGAGGTGCTCATCGGACTGGACGGGCAGCCCCGGCTGATCCGCCGCAGGGAAGAGCTTTCGGACTTGATGGCCCTTTTTCCTGACGCCTAGTCCCGTCCGGGGCTAGCCGGGCGATACAACCCCGTCCAGCACGTCGAGCATGCGCCGCAAGGGCGCGAAGGCGGCGTCGGGCGGATGCAGCAGATTTTCGATGGGCGGCACCATGCCGCTCACCGGAAAACCGGACAGCATGGCTACCGCCTCCATGTTGTCCCGCACAAGGTCCGGGGATGCGGAACGTTCCTTGGTGTGAACGAAAACGATCCCTGCCGGTTCCATCCCTCTCCGGACCAGCGCCTCCACCGAGAGGAGCGTGTGGTTCACGGTGCCCAGCCCCGCCCGCGCCACCAGCACGGGACGGGCGTCGGCGGCCCGGATGCAGTCGATGCACAGGGCTTCCGGCGTGAACGGCACCATCAGGCCGCCCGCGCCTTCCAGGACCAGCGAGGCGTGTTCACCGCGCAGACATGCCAGACTGCGCACCAGGTCTTCCGTCTCCACGCCGCGCAGTTCGTCCCGCGCGGCGTGGAGCGGAGCCTTAGGCGCCGCGAAGCACCACCCCACCGCCTCCGCCGGGTCGCGCCCGGCCAGTTCCGGAACGTGCCGGTACACGAAGGCCGCGTCGCTGTCCGTGTCGTACGGGTCCTTGCACCCGGTCTGCATGGGCTTGGCGTAGAACGGCCGCTCTCCCCGCGCGAACAGCTCGCGCAGCAGCAGCATCGACACCACCGTCTTGCCCACGCCCGTATCCGTGCCCACCACGAACAGGGCGCGGGTGGGGGGTGCGTATGCGTTGTTCATGAGGTTTCTCCGGTCGTGTGGTGGGGGGCCCCGCCCTGCTCTTCCTCTTTTCTCCAGGCGCGGGCCAGCAGGTCCACGCAGCGGGCCACGTCGTCCACCCGGTGCAGGGCGGTAAGGCCCAGGCGCAGCACGGCCGCGCCGCGCGGTACCGTGGGGTGGCGCGCGGCCAGGGCCAGCACGCCGGGGCCGTCGTCAGCGGGTGTACGCAGCTTCGCGGCAAGGCGGGAGCAGCGGTCCTCGTCGCCTACGTCCACGCAGACCACGTGCGCGCCTTCGCGCACCGGCATCCCTTCGGCGCGCAACCCGGCGCGCAGGGCCGCGCCCAGCGCGGCGAGGTGGTGGCGGCGGTCGTCCAGCCGGGGCAGCAGGTCCAGCAGGGCCAGGCAGCAGGCGGCGTGCGCCTCCGGCAGGGCGGTGGAGTGGATCAGCGGCGAGGCCAGGTTTTCCAGCGCCGCGCGCGCCCCGCGCGGCAGCAGCAGGAACGCCCCGAACAGCCCCAGCGCCTTGCCCAGCGTGCCCACGGCGGCGTCGGCCACGCCGTGCGCCCGGCCGCGCCCGCCAGCGCCCAGCGCGCCGAAGGCGTGGGCCTCGTCCACGATGACGAAGGCCCCGTGCTCGCGCGCCACCGCGCCCAGCCGGGCCATGTCCGGCAGGGTGCCATCCATGCTGTACAGCGATTCGGCCAGGACCACGGGCTGCGGCGCACCCATCGTTCCCATGTCGGCGGCGGTATCGCACGCGGTGGGGCCGTCGTTGCCTGCGGCCCGCCATGCGGCCAGGCGGCGCGACAGGTCGTCCATGTCCGCGTGGCGGTGGGTGTGCAGCCGCGCCCCGGTGGGGGGCAGGGCGTGGGCCATGCTGGCGTGCACCCTGCGGTCCAGGAATACCGCGTCGCCGTGGCCAAGCAGCCCCCACAGCAGGGCCAGGTTGGCTTGGTAGCCGCTGGGCAGGAACAGGCATTCCGCATAGCCGAAGTAGTCGGCCCACGCGGCCTCGGCTTCCGCCGCCAGCGCGGTGTGCCCGGCGGCCAGGCGCGAGGCCGTGCCCGAGGGCGCATGGCGCGCGAAGCAGGCGGCCACCGTGCCCCGCCACGCCCCGTCGGCGGCAAGCCCCAGATAGTCGTTGCCCGCGAAATGGAGCAGCGGGCGGCCGTCCATATGCACCAGCGCCGGGGAGGTGGAATCGCCGGCACCGCCGGATGGAGTGGCGTCGGGAACGGAAGCGGGGACGGCGGCGGAGGCGGGCAGCCCGTCCAGCAGCGGGGCGCTACGGCCAAGACCGGCGGCGCGCAACTCCTCCACCCGCAGGGCCAGGCGCGCGGCCAGCAAGCCGGGCGCGGGTCCGGCGGTCAGGGGGTTGTGGTCAGCCATGCGAATATCTCTCGATAACGGGCGGCGAGTACGTCGCCGTTGAAGCGGGTGTCGTAGGCCGTGCGGCCGATGATCAGGGTGGCGGCCATGCATGGGGGCACGGGCGCGGCGTCTGCGTCGGATGCCTGCGGAATGGGTGTGATGGCCGTGGCGTAGGTGGCGGCGCGGTCGCTTTCGGCCAGCAGTTTGGCCCGGATGCGGAGGGTGCCGTGCAGGGCGTCGGCAAACGGCCAGTTGCATTCCTGTACGGTCAGCAGAAAGGCGTGGAGGACAAAGCCGGATGCCCGGCGGGCGTGCAGCGCGGCCAGTTGGGCCATGGCTTCCAGTCCCTGCCATGGGGGTGCGCTGGCGAAGGCGCGGCAAGCCGTGGCCTGCGTGGCGTCGCAGCGGTCCACCCGGTCCAGCAGCAGGAAGCGGGCAGGGGTCTTCCCCGGAAGGGCATGGCGGAAAAGGGTCACAGCCGCACCACCAGCGCGGCGTTTTGCCCGCCGAAGCCGAAGTTGAGCAGCAGCCCGACGGAACCATCCCCGGTGTCAGACAGAGGGGGCAGAGTGGGCAGAGTGGGCAGGGGGGAAGGGGGGGGCAGGGGGGACGGGGGGAGCAGGGGGCGCATTTCGCGCACGAAGTCCAGCCGCCCGCTTTCCGGCGCGGACAGGTTGCGCACCGGCGGCAGAAAGCCGTCCGCCGCGCAGGCCAGCAGCACGGCCAGTTCCACCGCGCCGCAGGCCGAGGCGCAGTGCCCGGTCCACGACTTCACGGCGGTGACGGCGGGCGCGTGGCCCGCATCGGTGAAGACCCGTTCCAGCAGGCGGATTTCCGCCGCGTCGTTGAGGGCTGTGCCGGTGCCGTGGGCCGCCACCCAGCGGATGTCGCCGGGCGTCAGCCCCGCCTCGGCCAGCGCGCCGCGCACGGCTGCCTCGGCCCGGCGGGCGTCGGGTTCCGGCGCGGTCAGGGCGTGTCCGTCCAGCGTGGCCCCCATGCCCAGGATTTCGGCCAGCGGCGTGGCCCCGCGCGCCAGCGCCGTCTCCAGCGGCTCCAGCACGAAGGCCGCGCCCCCTTCTCCGGGTACGAAGCCGCACCGCGCCGCGTCGAAGGGGCGGCAGGCCATGTGGGGGGCGGCTGCATCGGCGGGGTCCAGGTCGCGCTGGATGGCTCCGGCGCGGGCATAGCCCAGAAGGCCCCCTTCCGACAGGCGCGAGTCGCCGCCCACGGCCAGCGCCGCCGGGGCAAGGCCCCAGCGCACCCGCCGGGCGGCCTCGCCCACGGCCTGCAACGAGGCGGCGCAGGCCGTGCCCAGCACCAGTCCTTCGCCCCGGATTCCGCAGCGCATGGCCACGGCCGAGGCGGCGGTGTTGGGCAGCCAGCGCAACAGCCACAGCGCGTCCAGACCGGGGTGCTCAAGCCCCGGCAGGGTGTCGTGCGGCGGCCTGATTCGTCCGCAGGCCGCCGGAAAGTCGGCCCCCACGTCCAGGTTGGGACCGCTGGCGGCCACCAGCGCGGTATCGTCCGGGAAGGGGGGAGGAGGCGGGGCGTCAGCGTCCATCACGGCATCCGTCGCATCGCCGCAGGCGTATCCGGCCTGCCGGGCGGCGGCCTGGGCCGAGGCCAGCGCCAGCAGCCCGCCGCGCGAAAGGTAGCGGCGGTGCCGCCAGCGGCCGGTGGCCGCCGCCTCGTCGAAGTCCCGCACGGGCGCGCAGGCCGCGCCGGTCAGGGCCACGGCATGGCGGAACGGGCTGTACCCGTCGCGGATGGCGCGGGCAATGTCCTGCGGGGCGTGCCCCAAGGGCGTCAGCGCGCCCGCGCCGGTGATGACCACGCGGCGGGGGGAATGGGGAGGACGGAAAGAGGGCTGCATGTGTCTGGCGGCCACTGCTGCGGGGCCGGTCAGGACTGTCGGCCCGCATGCCGCGCCAGCGCCCACACCACGTAGGCAGCCACGTCGCCGATGGTCAGCACCGGCGGCGCGCCCGGCACGCGCACGTTGGCCAGGATTTCCGCCACGCGCGCGGCGGACAGGTGCGGGTACTCCCGCGCCAGCCGGGCTTCCGGGGATTCGCCATGGCGTTCCGCCTCCAGCACGTGGATGCGCAGGTCGGTAAGGAAGGCGGCGGCGTCGCGCACCGGGACGGCGAAGCGGCGGTTCAGCCCGGCGCCGATTTCCAGCAGGTCGATGGACTCGCAGGGCAGGTCGGCCATCAACCGGGTGGTCGGGGACAGGGTGGCGGCGTCCACGTCGAAGATGGGGGCCACCAGCGCGGCCACCGTGACCGCGATGTCGTGCGGCTCCTGGGGGGTATGTGAGGTCATGGCATCCTGCCTGTATGTATTGATGGAAATTCCTGCCCGATGCGGGATCAGCAGGCCGGTTTCAGCGCGCCGAAGCCGCCGTCGCAGGTCAGGGTGGTGGCGTTGATGGCCGCAGCCGGGGCGGAGAGCAGAAAGCGCAGGGTCTGCACGGCCTCGGCCACGGTCACGACGCGCCCGGTGGGCGGCAGGGGGGCACCGGCGGCGCGCGATTGCAGGAACGGCGCGCCCCGGCCCGCCTCCAGCCAGCCCAGCCGCAGCGAGCAGGCGGTGACCCCGCGCGGGGCCAGTTCCACGCCCACGGCGCGGTACAGTGCTTCTCCGGCCAGCTTGGCGGCGGCGTAATAGCCCTGCCCCGGCGCGGCGCGTTCCGCCGCCGAGGACGAGACGAACACGCACCGTCCGTCCCGCGCGGCCAGCATGGACCGGCTTACGGCGCGCAGCAGCCGGGCGCGGAAGGCGATGTCGCGCGCGGCCCACAGGTCGATGTCGGTAGGGTCCGCCCCGGCCAGCAAGGCTTCGAACCGGGAGTGCAGCAGGTCCACGAACAGCCGGGGCGCGGCCCCCAGCGCGGCGCGGGCGCGTTCGGGCAGGGCTTCCGGCGCGTCGTCTTCGGCATGGCGTTCGGCTGCCGTCGAGGGCGCGAAATCTTCGTGCGCGCCGCCCCGTTCCGGCCCGCGCGCGTGCAGGCGCAGCACCACGGCGTCGGGCAGCACGGCGCGGATGCGCGCCGCACCCGCCCCGTCGCGCGCGGTCAGGGCCACGGCCACCCCGTCGGCGGCCAGCGCCGCGCCGAGGGCCAGACCCAGGTCGCACGAGCCGCCCGCGATGAGCGCCGGGCCGCGCAGGGCGGAATCCGCCAGGGCGGCGCGGGCTACCATGCCAGCACCCCGGTCACCAGTGGGGCGGGGGGCGTGGCGACGCATCCCTCCTCTCCGGCCTCCGCGTCCAGCGCGTGCAGCGAACAGCGCAGGCCGTCACCGGTGCGCTCCATGCGGAAGGCGTAGTCCCCCGGCGGTACGAAACGCCGGAAGCGGAACCCGCGTATCTCACATATCGGGCGTATCGGGCGCGGCGGCCCGTCGAAAGGGAAATCCGGGCCGCCCGCCCAGCGCGACGCTTCGTCCGCGAATGCCTGTACGATGCACGAGCCCGGCACCACGGGAGCGCCGGGGAAATGCTCCGCGAACAGCGGGTGGGCCGGGTCGAACCGGAACACCCCTCGGCGCACGGTGCGGTGCGCGCAGGCGGAAGCCTGTGTTGCCGTATCCCTGTTGCCGGACATGCCTGCTATGCTCCCGCCAGCCCGTCCAATCCACCGGTGGCCCCGCGTTCGGTCACGGCGCGAATGGCCTCGCCCGTGGCGTCCACCAGCAGGTCGATTTCTTCGTCGGTGATGGACAGCGGCGGCATGAGCACCATCACGTCGCCCAGCGGACGGACGATCACCCCGCGCCGCCGCGTCTCCAGGGTCACCCGGTGGCCCATGCGCTGGGCCAGGTCGTAGGATTCCCTGGTCTCCCGGTTGCGCACCATCTCGATGCCGGTCATCACGCCACACCTGCGAATATCGCCCACGTGGGGCAGGTCGCGCAGCGTTTCCAGCCGCGCGGCCAGCCGGGCGATCTTCGGTTGCAGCCGCTCCATCACCTGTTCTTCCTCGAACACGTCCAGCGAGGCGATGGCCGCCGCGCAGGCCAGCGGATTGCCGGTGTAGGTGTGGCCGTGGAAGAAGGTGCGCAACTCCTCGTGGCGGGCCAGGAAGCCGTCGTGCACCCGCTCGGTGGTCAGGGTGGCGGCCAGCGGCAGATAGCCGCCGGAAATGCCTTTGGCCAGGCACAGGAAGTCGGGGGTCACCCCTTCCTGCTCGCAGGCGAACAGGGTGCCGGTCTTGCCGAAGCCCACGGCCACCTCGTCGGCCACCAGGAACACGCCGTGCGCGTCGCACAGTTCGCGCACCCGGCGCAGCCAGCCCGGCGGCTGCAACAGCATGCCCGCCGCGCCCTGCACCAGCGGTTCCACCACGGCGGCGCACATCTCGTGCCCGTGGCGCGCGAACAGATCTTCCACGTGGGCGATGCATTCCCGGCCGCAGTCCCCGGCCTGCCGCCCGAACGGGCAGCGGTAGCAGTGGGGGCTTTCCGCCTTCAGCGTGTCGAACAGCAGCGGCGCGTAGATGGCGTGGAACAGGTCCATGCCGCCGAGAGCCACGGCCCCTACGGTGTCACCGTGGTAGGCGTTGCGCAGGCTGAGAAAGCGGGTGCGCCGGGCGTCGCCGCCCAGATGCGCCGGGGCCTGGCGGTGGAACTGGAAGGCGATCTTCAGCGCCACTTCCACGGACGTTGACCCGCTGTCGGAATAGAACACCCGCGTCAGCCCCTGCGGAGCGATGGCGGCCAGCCGCGCCGCCAGTTCGATGGACGGCTCGCTGCCCAGGCCCAGCAGGGTGGTGTGGGCCACCTTGTCCAACTGCGCCCGCACGGCCGCGTCCAGCCTAGGGTGGCGATGCCCGTGCACGTTGGTCCACAGCGAGGACACGCCGTCCAGGTAGGACACGCCGTCGGTGTCGATGAGCCGGTTGCCCTCGGCGGCGGCGATGACCAGCGGGTCGGCGGCCAGCCAGTCGCGCATCTGGGTGAAGGGGTGCCACACGTGGGCCTTGTCCAGCGCGCGCAACCGCCGGGTGGCGTCCGTTGCCGCGGGGGCGGCGGACGCCCCTGACCTGCCGGACGCGCCGTTTTCCGCAACCTGTCCGCTCATGCCCGCGCCTCCCCGCCGCCTTGTCCATCGTCCACGGTCCCGCCCACGCCCAGCGTGGCCAGCATGTCCATGTCGTCGGCAAGGGCGCGGCCCGCCGTGGTCAGGTAGTTGCCCACCATCAGGCCGTTGGCCCCGGCCGCCAACACCCACGGCTGCCACGCGCCCAGCGTGGTTTCGCGCCCGCCGCACACCAGGATGTCACGCTCAGGGTGCAGCAGGCGGAATACGGCGATGGCCCGCAACGCCTCCATGGGCGGCAACGGACTGCGATGGCCCAGCCGTGTGCCCGGAATGGGATGCAGAAAGTTCAGCGGTATGGAGTCCACGTTCAGTTCACGCAGGGTCAGGGCCAGTTCCACGCGGTGTTCCCACGTTTCGCCAAGGCCCAGGATACCGCCGCAACAGGTACGCAACCCCGCCCGCGCGGCCTCGCGCACGGTGGCGACATCGTCGTCGTAGGAGTGCGTGGTACATACCTGCGGGAAAAAACTTCTGGCCGTTTCCAGATTGTGGTGGTAGCTGGAAATGCCTGCGTCCTTCAGGCGGCGCGCTCGTTCTCCCCGTCCGTCCGGTCCTTTCGATGCGGCGGACCCCGTGGCGAGCTGCCCCAGTGAGGCGCACAGGCCGATGTCCACCCGTTCGCGCAACAGGCGCGCCGCATGGCAGACCGCGTCGAATTCACGCTCCGAAAGGGCGTTGCCGCTGGTCACGATGCCGAAACGGCGCACGCCCGCGCGGGCCAGTTCCTCCGCATGGCGCAGCAGTGCGTCGGGGCCGAGCAGCCCATGCACCGGAGCGCCCGTGTCGTGGTGCGACGACTGGGCGCAGAAGGCGCAGTCCTCGCCGCAGCGGCCCGACTTGGCGTTGACGATGCCGCAGGTGGTCGCCAGCGGTCCCTTGCGGGCCGAACGCACGGCCTGCGCCACGGCCAGGATGTCCAGGATGTCGGACGCGGGCAGCCGCGCCACGGCCAGCGCTTCCTCTCCGGTGATGCCGGCCGGGGAGCCTTGGGCCGCGTGGGCGCGGCATGGCGATGCGCAAGAAGTCTCCGTTCCGGGGGGAATGGTGTCCGAAAGGCGCGCGCTCAGACGTTCCAGCAGGGGGTTCATGTACCGGTATCGCTCCTGTTGAATGGCAGTTCAGGGCGAGTAGCGGGCGTGTTCCTTTTTGTCAACCAAGCAATTGCCTGATGGTTTACAATCGCCGTGGACACTGACAGGACGACCACGAAGGGACGTGTGTTCGCCATGTTGCGCGAAGCGGGCGGCAACTGGCGATCCGGAGAGGAACTTTCGCGGCTGCTCGGCGTGAGCCGGGCCGCCGTGGCCAAGCACGTGCGGGCGCTGCGCGCGGAAGGGCACCAGATCGAGGCCATGACCCGCCGGGGCTACCGGCTGCTGGCCGAGGCCGACGTGCTCACCGTGGCCGCCGTCCGGCAGGGGCTGCGCACCGTCTGTTTCGGCCGGGGCGATTTCGTCCTGCACGGCTCCACCGATTCCACCAACCGCGAGGCCGCGCTGCTGGCCCTTGGCGGGGCGCCCGAAGGCACCGTGGTGGCGGCTTCCGAACAGACCGCCGGGCGCGGGCGCGCCGGGCGGGCCTGGGCATCGCCCGCCGGGGTGGGAGTGTACGTTTCGCTGGTGCTGCGGCCGCGCCTTGCCCCGCAGGCCGCGCCGCTGGTCACCCTGATGACCGCCGTGGCCGTGGCCGAGGCGGTGGCCGAGGTCACCGGCCTTGCCCCGCGCGCCAAATGGCCCAACGACGTGCTGGTGCACGGCCGCAAGGTGTCGGGCAACCTGACCGAGGTGGCCCTGGTGGCCGACACGGTGTCCCACGTGGTCACCGGCGCGGGCATCAACGTGAACACCCGGGCCGGGGACCTGCCCGAAGACCTGCGGGAAAAGGCCACCTCGCTGGCGGCCGAACTGGGCCGCCCGGTATCGCGGGTGGACGTGCTGCGCGCCTTTCTGGAACGGGCGGAACACTGGTACGCCGCCCTGCGAGAGGGCGACCCCGGCCCGGTCATCGCCCGCTGGAAGGAGCTTTCCGCCATCGTGGGCACCCCCCTGCGGGTGGGCACGCCCCACGGCGTGGTGGAAGGGCTGGTGGCCGACGTGGACCCCGACGGCCTGCTGCGCCTGGTGGACGCCCAGGGCCACGAACATCGCCTGCATGCGGGCGACGTCATTGACAGCAGGCCGTAAGCGCCTATCTCTTCGTGGCCGCGCCCGGCCGGTGTGACGCACCGGCGCCGGACGCGGCGGCGCGCCTTCCCGTCGGCTCCCGGTTTTCCGGTGCGGCCACGGGATTCGCGCGTCCGGCCACGGGCACGGCCGGCACGCCGCATCCCCTGGCCCGCGCCGGATCATGCCTGCGGGCGGGTGCGACGCCCACCACCGAACCGAACGGACGGCACGAGATGTCGCAGCACGCGCGCCCGCAGGGCGACGACGCATCCTATCGCGGCATCTGGCGGCTGACATGGCCCCAGATGCTGATGATGGTCTTCCATTTCCTCATCGGGTTCACCGACGTCTGGGTGGCAGGCCGCATCCAGCCAGAGGTGCAGGCCGCCATCGGCCTTGTCTCGCAGTGCCTGTTCTTTCTGCTGGTGGTCGCCGTGGCCGGTGCCAACGCGGGGGTCGCGGCCATCAGCCAGGCGCTGGGGGCGGGCCTGCTGCCGCGCGCCCGGCGCTACGCGGGCATGGTGCTGGCGGGCGGGTGCACGGTGGGCGTGGGCATCATGCTGCTGGGCCTCGCCACCATCGAGCCCTTCCTGCGCCTGTTGCAGGTGCCCGAGCCCATCATGCCGGTGGCCTCGTACTTCTGGAAGGTGTACCTGCTGGGCCTGCCCGCCAACTACCTGTTCACCATCACCGGGGCGGTGTTCCGCGCCCGCAAGCGCATGATCGCGCCGCTGGTGTCCATGGTGGTGGTCTGCATCGTCAACGCCGGGGCCACCCTGGGCTTCGGCCTCGGGCTGTGGGGCCTGCCCGCCTACGGGTACGCGGGGGTGGCCTGGGCCACCTTCGTCGCCATCATGATCGGGGCCGCGCTGAACGTGGGCATGCTGGTCCGCGACCGGGAACTGCTGCAACGCGCCTCCTTCCCTCCCCTGCGCTGGATGCGGCGCGGCGCGCCCTATCTCATCCGCGTGGCAGCGCCCGCCGCCGGGCTCCAGATCATGTGGAACCTCGGCTACCTGGTGCTGTTTTCCATCACCGCCTCGCTGCCTGCGGGCAGCGTGGCGGCCCTGGCCGGCATGACGGCTGGCATGCGCGTGGAATCGTTCATTTTCCTGCCTGCGCTGGCCTTCAACATGACCGCCTCGGTGCTGGTGGGCCATCTGTTGGGCGCGGGCCGCAAGCCGGAAGCCTTCCGGGTCAGCCTGCGCCTGCTGGGCGTCGGCTGCGCCTCCATGAGCGTGTTCGCCGTGCTGCTCTGGCCATGGACGTCCGACATCGCCGCCTGGCTGGCCCCGGAACCCGCCGTGGCCGTCCAGGTGGTCAGCTATCTGCGCTACAACCTCGTCTCCATCCCTTTCACCGTGGCCAGCATGACCCTTGGCGGGGTCATGACCGGCGCGGGCGCCACCCTGTATTCCTTCCTGGTGTACGGTTCGGCCACGTGGTTCGTGCGGCTGCCGCTGGCATGGGTCATGGGCCACGTGGTGTGGCGGGATGCGGCGGGGATATTTCTCGCCATGTTCGTTTCCCAGGTGTTCCAGTCTTCGGTCATGCTGTGGCTGTTCTGCACGCGTGACTGGAGCCGGTTCAGCATGATCCGGCGCAACGGCCGCAAGGCCGCGCCACAAGGAGCTGCCTCGCATGACCGACAGTGAGTTGACCCCCGGAGAGTTCCGGCCCGTCTCGCTCGACCGCATGGCCGAGTATCTCGACCTTTTCGCCCGCACGCCGCAGCACGCGTCGGACTACAGTTTCACCAACGTCTGGGGCTGGGCCGAATACTATGGCCTGGAATGGACCTTTGCGCACGGGTTGTGCTGGCTGCGCCAGACCAGGCCGGAACCCGTATGGTGGGCGCCCGTGGGGCCGTGGCTGGATGCGGACTGGAGCCGGTGCGCGCTGCTGGGCGCGGGCGCCCGGTTCATCCGCGTGCCCGAGTCGCTGGCCGTGCATTGGCAGCGGACCCTGGGCGGCCGGGTGGCGCTGGCCGAGGCGCGCGGCCAGTGGGACTATCTGTATGCCGCGCAGGACTTGGCGGAACTGAAGGGCAACAAGTTCCACAAGAAGAAGAACCACGTGAACGGCTTCCTGAAGGCCTATCCGCACGAGTACCATCCCATGACGCCGGACTGCATTGAGGCGGTTCTGGACATGCAGGAGGAATGGTGCAAGTGGCGCGAGTGCGACGAATCGCACGCGCTGGTGGCTGAGAACACCGCCGTGCGGAGGGTGCTGGAGCACTGGGACAGGATTCCCGGGCTTTCCGGCGGGGCGCTGTACGTGGAGGGAAAGATGATCGCCTACACCGTGGGCGAGCGGCTGGACGACGAGACCCTGGTGGTGCATTTCGAGAAGGCCAAGCCGGAGTATCGCGGCGTGTACCAGGCCATCAACAACCTGTACGCGCGCGAGCACGCCATGAGCTTCCGGTACATCAACCGCGAGCAGGATCTGGACGACCTTGGCCTGCGGCAGGCCAAGGAGAGCTACAATCCCGTGGGCTTCCTGAAGAAGTTCGCGGTGGACGTGGCCCCGGCGTAGGGGCGGCCTTGTGTGCGCCTCCGGCGTCCCCTGCACGCCCATTATGCAGCGGTGCCCGGATTCCGCATGGCTGCGCCAATCCCCCCGTGGTTTGACACCCCGCCGCCGAAGGCAGTAGAAGGGCGCGGCGTCCGCCGCCCCGTGCGGGGCGCGCCATGAACTTCAGGAGGTTTCCATGTCCGATGCCATCCGCGAAAAGGTGCAGGCCGCCCTCGACAAAGTCCGTCCCTATCTGCAGGGCGACGGAGGCGACGTCGAACTGGTGGATATCACCGCAGACGGCGTGGTCCGCGTGTGCCTGACCGGCGCGTGCAAGGGCTGTCCCATGTCGCAGCAGACCCTGAAGGGCGGCGTGGAACGCATGGTGCTGAAGGAAGTGCCCGAGGTGAAGCGCGTCGAGGCCGTGTAGCCTCCGCGCCGCGCCTCAGTTTCTTTCGTCTTCCCGGCCGCGCGTGCGGCATTCCACGCCATCAACGATACCCGAAGAACGGGGAGAACATCATGACCAAGGTCGTTACGCGCTTTGCGCCGAGCCCCACCGGGCACCTGCACATCGGCGGGGCGCGCACCGCCATCTTCAACTGGCTGCTGGCCCGCCACTTCGGCGGCACCTTCCTGCTGCGCATCGAGGACACCGACCAGGAGCGCTCGCTGCAGGAGTACACCGACTCCATCCTGGCCTCCATGCGCTGGCTGGGCCTGGACTGGGACGGCGAGCCCATCTACCAGAGCAGGCGCTTCGACATCTACAACGGCTACATCGACCGCATGCTGGAAACCGGCCACGCCTACTGGTGCGAATGTTCGCCCGAAGAGGTGGAGCGGATGCGCGAAACGGCCCGCGAGCGCGGGCTGAAGCCCAAGTACGACGGCCGCTGCCGCGAGCGCGGCCTTGGCCCCGGCCCCGGCCGGGTGGTGCGCCTGAAGGCCCCGCTGACCGGCCGCGTGGTGTTCGAGGACGTGGTCAAGGGCGCCCTGGCCTTCGATGCGGCGGAACTGGACGACATGGTGCTGCGCCGGGCCGACGGCACGCCCACCTACAACATGGCCGTGGTGGTGGACGACGCCGCCATGGGCGTCACCCACGTGCTGCGCGGCGACGACCACGTGTCCAACACGCCCAAGCAGGTGCTGATCTACCAAGCCCTTGGGCTGCCGCTGCCGGTGTTTGGCCACGTGCCCATGATCCTTGGTCCGGACAAGAAGAAGCTGTCCAAGCGCCACGGCGCGCGCGCGGTCATCGAGTATGAGCAGGACGGCCTGCTGCCCCAGGCGCTGGTGAACTATCTGGTGCGCCTGGGCTGGTCGTACGGCGATCAGGAAATCTTCGCGCTGTCGGAACTGGTGGAAAAGTTCACCACCGACAACCTGAACAGCGCCCCCGCCGCCTTCGACCCGGACAAGTTGCAGTGGCTGAACGCCCACTACCTGCGCGAGACTCCGGTGGACGAACTGGCCCGCCTGGCCGCGCCCTTCGTGAAGGCGGAAGGCTTCGACGCGGCCCCGGAACGGCTGGCCGCGCTGGTGCCCCTGTTCCGCGAGCGCGCCTCGAACCTGGCCGACCTCGCCAAGGTGATGCGCTTCATGCTGGTGGACGCCGCCGCGCTGGACCACGACCCCGCCGCCGTGGCCAAGGCCCTGACCACCGAGGGCAAGGCCCACGTGGCCGCCCTGCGCGGGCTGCTGGAAAAGGCCGAGCCCTTCGACAAGGCCGCGCTGGAGAAGGTGGTGCACGACTACGTGGAGCAGGGCGGCCTGAAGTTCAAGCAGGTGGGCCCGCCGCTGCGCGTGGCGCTGGCTGGCTCGCTGGGCGGCCCCGGCCTGCCCGAGATCATGGAAGTGCTGGGCCGGGCCGAAACCCTGGCCAGGCTCGACCGGGCGGCGACGCTGGGCTAGAAGCCCGCCGCACCGGCAATGGAACCGCGCCTGCAACGGGGCCGGAAGCGATAGCTTCCGGCCCCTCTTCATTGCCCGGCCGGGGGGCGATGAATCCGGTAAAACGTCATTTGCTTGTTGACACCGCCATTTGCTCGTCGATAAAGTATATGACCATCAATGTTGTCGGCCGCCGCCGGGGATCGTGGCGCGGCGGCCGCACGCGCAACGGGGGGCCGGCGTGGCCCGTGTTGCCGGGACAGTGCCGGGGGGACCATGTATTCGGGGATTACGGTCGACCTGTCGGACATGCTGTTGTCCATTTCGGAGGCGCTCGACCTTGCGAGCCCTTCGCTGTCGCAGCATCAGTTGCGGGTCGCCTTCGTGGCATGGGAACTGGCGGAGGCGCTGGACCTGCCGCAGAAGGACAAGGAAACGCTGTTCATCGCATCGCTGCTGCACGACGTGGGCGCGCTGTCGCCGGAAGACAAGCTGGACGTGCGCGCCTCGCGCGTCGAGAACATGGACGAGCACTGCGCCGTGGGCGCGGGGCTGCTGGCCCAGGGGCCGGGCCTGGCCGAGGCCGCCGAGGTGGTGCGCCTGCATCACGCCACCCTGCCGGACTTGGAGGCGCACGGCCCCGACCCGCGCGTGGGCCTGCTGGCCCAGATCGTCCTGCTGGCCGACACGCTGGAACGGTCCATGGACCGGGGCATCTACGTGCTGCACCAGCACGACGACCTCACCGCCGGAATCCGCCGCATGTCGGGCTGCGCCATGGACCGCCGGGTGGTGGAGGCCTTTCTGCTGGTTTCCGGCCGCGACGAATTCTGGCTGAACCTCGTTTCGCCCCGCCTGTTCGCCTTTCTCAGCGAACGCAATCCCTGCCGCCGCCTGCAACTGGACCTGGACGGCGTGCGCATGTGGTCGCTGCTGGTGCGGGAGATCATCGACTTCCGCTCCCCGTTCACCGCCACCCATTCCGCCGGGGTTTCCGCCTCAGCCGGGGCGCTGGCGCGGGCCTTCGGCCTGCCCGAGCCCGAGGCGCGCCTGCTGGAAATCGCGGGCAACCTGCACGACCTCGGCAAGATGGTGGTGCCCAACGCCATCCTGGAAAAGGCGGGCCCCCTGTCCGACGAGGAATTCGCCGTGATGCGCCAGCACACCTACCACACCTACCTGGTGCTCAACTCCATGAAGGGGCTTGGCGGCATCGCCGAATGGGCGGCCTTCCACCACGAGAAGCTCGACGGCTCGGGCTATCCCTTCCGCATCGGGGCGGGCGGGCTGAGCATCGGTTCGCGGATCATGGCCGTGGCCGACATGTGCACCGCCCTGGCCGAGGACCGGCCCTACCGGGCGGGCATGCGCCGCGACGAGATCGTCGACGTGCTGCGCGACGGCGTGCGCCGGGGGCTGCTGGACAAGGCCGTGGTGGCCACGCTGGAATCGCGGCGCGACGAGATCATCGACATTGCGGCGGCGGCGCAGGGCAAGGCGCGCAGCAAGTTCGCCCGCCACATCGGGCGCTGAGGCATCGGCATTGCCGCAACGCGGGGGCCGAAGAAGCACGCAAAAGGGGACGCCATGTGGCGCCCCCTTTCCATTGCCGTCCGTTTCGGTCGGTTCTTTCCGTTTCCGGCCATTCCTGCCTGCGTGCTACTGGACCGGGTAGCCGCCGTTGCGGCGTTCGTTCCCGTTGCCGTCATCCTCGTCATCCTCGTCGCCGAGGTCGTCGTTGCCGGAATCCTCGTCGTCCAGCAGGGCGGACAGGATGTCCTCGTCCAGATCGTCGTCGTCCTCCTCGTCGCCGTCCAGGTCGCGGGCGGCGGCGCGGGAAGCGTAGGCGCGGTCCATGTCCAGCAGGGGGCCGTCATCGCGGGTCAGGCTGCCGGCCGGGTCGGAGGCGAAGCCGTCGCCTTCGTCGTCGCGGGTGAACATGCGCCAGGTCACGCTGCCGTCGTCGTGCTGTTCCGAGGACACGCGCAGGATGGGGGTTTCCTTCCAGATGTAGATCATGGTGTCGTCGGGCCATATCTCGCAGCGCATGTGCGCCGCGATGTCGTGCGCGCCGATGGCGCCGGGGTTCTCGCCCAGTTCCTCTAGTTGCTCGCGCAGCAGTTCCTCGACGCGGGCCGCCACCTTGCTGCCGTATTTCATGGAATCGTCTCCTGTGGATGGGGCGCGGGCGCCCGTGGTCGTCCTTCGCTCGCCGTCGCTTACCGCACCCCGCGCACGGCCGCAACAGGGATGCGCGGGCTGGTTGCGGATGCGGCCCGTTCTTGCCCGGCGGGCCGACGTGGCCTATGCTGCGGCGCATCCGGCCGACATCGCCCGACAACAACCAGAGGTACGCCAGTGACCCAGCAGAACCGCCGCATCATCGAACGCCTGCCCCTGTTCGACGGGCTTTCCGACGCCCAGCTTGAAGGGCTTGCGGGCATCGTGGTGGACCGCCGCGTGGACAAGGGCCAGATGATCTTCTTCGAATCGTCTCCGGCAGAGGGCTTCTACGTGGTGGCCGAGGGCCGCGTGAAGATATTCAAGACCGCGCCCGACGGGCGCGAGGCCGTGATGCACGTGATGGGCCCCGGCGAGACCTTCGGCGAGGTGGCGGTGTTTCAGGGCGGCACCTTTCCCGCCCACGCCATGGCCGTGGAGAATGCGCGGGTGCTGTTCCTGCCGCGCAAGGGCCTGGTGGACCGCATCACCCGCGACCCCACCCTGGCCATGAACATGCTGGCCGCGCTGTCGCGCAAGCTGCGCGTGTTCACCACCAAGGTGGAATCCCTGACCCTGCACGAGACGCCGCAGCGCCTCGCCGCCTACCTGCTGCACGCCAGCGAATTGAAGGGCGACGCCGACACCTTCCGGCTGGACATGGCCAAGGGGGTGCTGGCGGGCATGCTGGGCACCGCGCGCGAGACGCTTTCGCGCTGCCTCGGAAAGCTGGCCGAACGGGGGGCCGTTTCCGTGGACGGGCGCGAGGTGACCATCGTGGACCGCGACTATTTGCAGGCGTTGGCCGACGGGGACGAGACGCTCTGACGATGGGGGCGAAGGCGGCGTGACGCTACGCGCCGCGCCGCACGGCGGGCAGCAGCACCGTGAAGCGGCACCACAGGCCCGGCTGCGATTCCACCATGATGTGCCCGCCGTGGTTGCGGCTGACGATGAAGTACGACACCGAAAGGCCCAGTCCCGTGCCTTCGCCGGGCGGCTTGGTGGTGAAGAACGGCTCGAACGCCCGTACCCGCGTCCTCTCGTCCATGCCCGGCCCGTTGTCCTCCACTTCCACCCGCACGTAGTCGGCGTCGGCCCCCGGAGTGGCGGGCTCCCCGCTTCCATCGCTCCTTCCGGCCCCTTCGGGCAGGCCGGGCACGCCGCGTTGCGTGCCCACGCGCAGGATGACGCGCGGCTTTTCCCTCTGCGGGTAGGTCTTGCGCGAGATGGCCTGCGAGGCGTTCTTCAGCAGGTTGAACAGCACCTGCTCTATCTCGGTGGGGGCGCATTCCACCCTGGGCGTGCCGGGCGTGTACTCCCGGATGATCCGGATGTTGCGGAAATCGTGGCGCTTCTTGAGGTCGTAGTCGTTTTCGGCCAGTTCCACGGCCCGGTCCAGCAGCACCGACAGGTCGCATTCGCTGCGCTCGGCGTCGCTGCGCCGGGCGAAATCCAGCATGTGCCGCACGATGTCCGCGGCGCGGGCGCAGGCCTCGCGGATGTTGGTCACCAGCTTGGCCAGCCCGCGCAACTCGAAGTAATGCTGCACGCGCTCCAGGTCCACGCCCGCCATCAGTGCGGCGGCCTCGTTGTCCGGCACGCCGGGGGCAAGGCGGCGTTGCAGGTTCTGGGCCGACTGGGTGATGGCCGACAGGGGGTTGTTGATCTCGTGCGCCATGCCCGCGGCCACGCCCCCCACGGACATCATCTTTTCCGTCTGCACCATGATCTCGCGCAGTTTTTTCTGCTCGGTCACGTCGCGGATGATGGCGATGAGCCACGGTTCCCCCCGCAGGGTGAACCGGCTGAGGGAAATCTCGCAGTCGAAGGGGGAGCCGTCCGCGCGCAGGTGCGTCCATTCGAAGAACTGCGGCTCGCCGCCCAGGGCCTTGGCCAGGCGCATCTCCTCCACCAGCCGGGTGTCTCCGGAGCGGGGCTGCTCCGGCGGCGAAAGGTCGCGCGGGGCCATGGAGGTCAACTGGTCCAAGGGCCTGCCGAACAGCTCGCAGGCCCGGCGGTTGGCGTCGCGCACCAGTCCGTCGCGGATCAGGAAAATGGCGTCGTTGGCCGCCTCGAACAGCGCCCGGTACTTGCGCTCGCTCTCGCGCAGTTCCTCTTCGGCGCGCAGCCGTTCCGACACGTCGCGCGCGATGCACGAGACGTAGGGCCGCCCGCCGATGTCGTGGCGCTTCAGGGCCAGTTCCAGCCACAGGCCGCCCCCTTGCGAGGGCTGGCGGATCAGGCGGCGTTCCTCGCCGGTGGCCGTGGGGACGGCGTCGGCCATGTGCCATGCGCCGGTGCGCGGGCCGTCCTGCGGCTCGGCGTCCTCCGCGCCGCCCGTCAGGCGCGGCTTCCACCCGGCCAGTTCGGGAAACGCCGCCGCCAGCGGGCGGCCGGTCAGGGCCTCCCACGGCAACCCGGCGAAGCGGCAGGCCGCGCCGTTGGCGTCCAGCACCACCAGGGTATCGGCGTCCAGCAGCAGCACCCCGTCGCCCGCGCTTTCCAGCAGGGCGCGGAACAGTTCCAGTTGCTGGAGGCGCTCCTTCAGTTCCGGGTAGTAGCTCTTGCGCGTGGAGGCCTGTCCGAGCCCGATGAGCTTTTCCCGCAGGTCGTCAGAGCGCTTCGGCATACAATTCTTCCAGTTCGCGCGCGTCGAGCGGGGCCGGATTGGTGGACAGGCAGGGATCGTCCAGCGCCAGGCGCGCCAGTTCCGCCAGTTGCCCCCGGGTGACCCCGTACTGGGCGAGCCCCTTGTCGAACCCGGCCCGGCGGCGCATGTCGCCAAGCCGGGCGAACAGGGCGTCGCGCACCTCGTCGTCCGGAGCTGCGAGGGTCCCGCCCGCGCCCAGCGCTCCGTCCACGCCCAGCGCCTCGGCCACGCGGCGGTAGCGCCGCGGCGCCGCCGTGAAGTTGCGGCGCACCACGAAGGGCAGCAGCAGGGCGTTGCATTCGCCGTGGGGCAGGTCCAGCAGGCCGCCCAGGCTGTGCGACAGGGCGTGCACCGCGCCCAGGATGGCGTTGGAAAAGGCCAGCCCCGCGTTCATGCTGCCAAGGGCCATGCGCGCCCGGGCGTCCCTGTCGCGCAGGTCGTCCAGCACGTCGAACAGGGCTGTTCCGATGCCCCGGATGGCCTCAAGGGCGAACATGTCGGTGACGGGCGAATGGGCGTTGGAGGCATAGGCCTCCACGGCGTGGGTCAGGGCGTCGAGCCCGGTGGCGGCGGTGAGGTTGCGCGCCTTGGTCAGGGTGGTCAGCGGGTCCACCAGGGCCACGTCGGGCACGTTGGCCTTGCTGACGATGGCGATCTTCACCCTGCGCGGCGTGTCGCGGATGATGGCGAACTGCGAGACGTCGGCGGAACTGCCCGCCGTGGTGGGCACGCAGACCAGCGGGGGCATGGGCTTGGGGATGGCGTCCACCCCCTCGTAGTCCAGGACGTGGCCGCCGTTGGCCACCACGATGCCGATGCCCTTGGCACAGTCCATGGGACTGCCGCCGCCCACGGCCACGATGGCGTCGCACCCTTCGGCGCGGAACACTTCGCTGCCCTGCATCACTTCGGTATCGCGGGGGTTTTCCGACACTCCCAGAAAGGTCGCGCAGGCAATGCCTTCGTCGCGCAGGGTGCGGACCACCGCCTCGGTATGTCCCGCCGCCGCCACGCCCTGGTCGGACACCACGAGGCACCGTGATGCGCCGAGGTTGCGGGCATGTCGGCCCGCCAGACCGGCCGCGCCGTAGCCGAACACGAATTCAGGCGCGACGAATTTGCGCAGTTCGTAGTCGCTCATGGAACGCCCCCGATGCCGCCGTGCGACGGCCCTTCCCCTGAAGGACGCCGCCAGTGTTTCCCCGTATCGCACTGTATGCAAGGCGGGGCCGTTTCGTCATCCTTTTTGTGACCGGGGTTTACCAACACGCGGAACGACGCACGGCCCGCGTTGCGGGCCGTGCGTCGTGGGCAGTCTGGTCTGGTGAGGCGCTGGTGCATCAGACTCGGGGTGCGGACGCCGGAGCGTCAGGCCAGAGGAGTGGGCGCTGGCGCGTCAGGCGAGCGGAGTAGGCGCTGGCGCGCCCTGGCACGTCATGACCATTTCGTTCAGCGGCACGTTGGTGCCGGAAAGCTCGCGGGCCTTGGCCAGGGCTGCGGTAAGGCCCCGGCAGCAGGGCACTTCCATGCGCAGCACGGTCATGGACCGGATGCCGCTGGTGGCCAGGATGTCGGCCAGGCGCTGGGCGTAGGCGTCGGTGTCGTCGAACTTGGGACAGCCGATGAGCACCACCTTGCCCTTGGCGAAATGGCTGTGGAACAGGGGCGAGGCCGCGGCTGCACAGTCCGCCGCCACCAGCACGTCGGCGTCCTTCAGGTAGGGGGCCGTGGGCGGCACCAGGCGGATCTTCAGCGGCCAGTGGCCGGGGCCGGATACCGGGCCTTCGGCCATGGCGGACACACCGAACAGGGGCGTGTCGGCCTTGGCGAAGCTGCGGATCATGGAACCGGGGCAACCGCCGTGGCCGCCGCTATGACCGTGTCCGTGCCCGGCCCGTCCGGCCTGTCCTGCCCTTTCTGCCCCTTCTGCCCCTTCCGGTTGACGGGCCAGGCCGTAGTGCCCGTGCACGCCGTGCCCGTCGGGCCTGCCGTGGGGGGCGTGATGATTGCCGGAGCGCGGCTGCGCGCTGTCGCGCGTGCGCACGTGCTCCATGGCCGCTTCCTCGTCGAAGGGCACGGCTTCGCGCTGGATGATGCGCAGCGCCCCCTGCGGGCAACTGCCGATGCACGCGCCGAGGCCGTCGCAGAAGCTGTCGGAGACGATCTTGGCCTTGCCGTCCACGATGGCGATGGCGCCTTCGGCACAGTCCAGCACGCACGCGCCGCAGCCGTCGCAACGTTCCTCGTCGATTTCCAGGATGTTCCGGGTGGTGTCCATGTCTGTGGTCCTTGTCCGCGGGTTGGAGCGCGGGTGGCGGCCCCCCGCCGGTTGCCGGTCGCGGGGCTGGTCGGTGATGCCGGGTGTTGCGGCGGTCGTTGCGGCGGTCGTTGCGGTCGCTGCGGCCCCGTTGCCCCCGTGGTCTTCATGTACGGGGACGCCGGAGCGGTGCGGTATGTCCGGAGCGGGGGGCGGGGGAGGGGGAGGCCCGTGCCGTCCCCTCCTGTTCTCGTCGTTTCCGCGTGAGCCCGGTTTACCCCAGGATGGCCTTCAGGTCTTCGTCCGGGGTGGTGATGGGCTTGATGTTGTAGTTCTGCACCAGGAAGTTCAGCACGTTGGGGGTGATGAACGCGGGCAGTGACGGTCCGAGGCGGATGTCCTTGATACCGAGGGCCAGCAGCGTGAGCAGGATGACCACGGCCTTCTGCTCGTACCACGAGAGCACCAGCGACAGAGGCAGGTCGTTCACGCCGCACTCGAAGGCCCCGGCCAGGGCCACGGCGATCTGGATGGCCGAGTAGGCGTCGTTGCACTGGCCCACGTCCAGCAGGCGCGGAATGCCGCCGATGTCGCCCAGTTCCTTGTCGAAGAAGCGGAACTTGCCGCAGGCCAGCGTGAGCACCACGGTGTCCTTGGGGGTCTTTTCCACGAACTCGGTGTAGTAGTTGCGGCCGGGCTTGGCGCCGTCGCAGCCGCCCACCAGGAAGAAGTGGCGGATGGCGCCGGACTTCACCGCGTCGATGACCTGGCCGGCCACGCTCATGACGGTGTTGTGGCCGAAGCCCACCAGCACGTTCTTGCCGGGCGCGTCTTCGGTGAAGCCGGGCAGTTCCTGCGCCTTCTTGATCACGGCCGAGAAGTCGTAGTTCTCGCAGTGCACGAGGCCGGGCCAGCCCACGAGGCCGGTGGTGAACACGCGGTCCTTGTACGACTCCTGCGGCTTCTGGATGCAGTTGGTGGTGAACAGGATGGCGCCGGGGAAGGCCGGGAATTCCTTGTGCTGGTTCTGCCACGCGGTGCCGAAGTGGCCGTAGAAATGGGGGTACTTCTTCAGTTCCGGATAGCCGTGGGTGGGCAGCATTTCACCGTGGGTGTAGATGTCGATGCCCTTGCCTTCGGTCTGCTTCAGCAGTTCGTGCAGGTCGCGCAGGTCGTGGCCGGAAACCAGGATGCACTTGTTCTTGCGGTGGCCCAGCGGAACCTGCGTGGGCACGGGGTGGCCGTAGGTGCCGGTGTTGCCCGCGTCCAGCAGTTCCATAGCGCGCAGGTTGGTCTTGCCGCATTCCAGGGCAAGCTCCACCCACTGGCCAAGATCGCGCTGCACGCCGTCGTACCCGGCGGCCAGGCCCTTGAACAGGAAGGAGAACACTTCGGGGTCGGTCTGGCCCAGCACGGCGGCGTGGTCGGCGTAGGCGGCCAGGCCCTTCATGCCGTAGAGCAGGGTCTGCTTCAGCGAAACGATGTCCGGGTCGCTCTTGTCGGCGGTGAGCGCGCCGATTTCGGCCTGGGCGCCCAGGCCGTCCAGGGTGGCGGCGGGCTGGAACGAGGCCGGGCCGGAGCTGCCGGTGCCGAGGGACACGCCCGCGCGGGCGGCCAGGGCGTTGCGGTGCTTCACGATCTCGTTGATGTACGCCTGGAAGCGGGCCGGGTCGAAGTTGACGTTGGTCAGGGTGGTGAACAGGGCCTTGGCCCCGTAGTGGTCGATGGTCGGGTCCACGATGCCTTTCTTGCGGGCTTCCAGCGCCACCAGGGCCAGGCCGCGCAGGGCGTAGACGGTCAGGTCCTGAAGGGCGGCGACTTCGGGCTGCTTGCCGCACACGCCGATGGTGGTGCAGCCGGTACCCTTGGCGGTCTGTTCACACTGGTTGCAGAACATGGACATGGGGCTCTCCTTTTTCTGGGGTTCGTTCTTGTGGCCGGACTGACCAGACAGGCCGAACAGGCCGAAAAGTTTCGAAAGGACCATGGGCTCGCTCCGTCGTGGTTGCGGTTCGGCGGGGCGGCGTCGCCGGATCGGCGCGTCTGGCGCGTTTGACGCGTCTGGCGCATCGGGCACATCCGGTACGCTCACATCGTTGCCGGGCCTTTTGCCCCGTCGTTGAGTGCACAATAGTCCGGGGGGCGGATGCGCGATGTGACGGGCATCAAAACCGCGGGGAATTTCGCGCGGAATGCGATTTTTTTTTCGTCCCGTCTTCGCCTTCCCGCACAAGGGCGATGGGGTATCTCATTCAGTATAGCAGGATGCGCCGCCGAAGGCAGTATTTTTTTGCCGCGACACGGCAGCCGGAACCGCCGGACCGTCAACCGGACCGCCCGCCATCGCCGCGCGCCTCACGTGCGCGGGCGGTGGACAGGCGTCTATGCATCGGGGCGCTTCGGATAGAAAGTATCGATTTTACCGGAACTTGGCAGGTGGGCTATCCAGTGGCGAGCCACCGCGCGTGGCCGCAGCTTTTCCGCAGGAGGCCCCATGCCCGTTGCCCGTCTGGTTGTCGGCGTCGATGTGGGCTCCACCGCCGCCAAGGCCGTGGTGCTCGACGGCGACTCGCGCGCCGTGCTTGGCGTGGCCGTCACCCCCACCGGCTGGAACCCCCGCGAAACCGGCGAGGCCGTGTTGCACGCCGCCCTGCGCGAGGCCGGAACCGGCATGGACGGCGTGGCCCGCGTGGTGGGCACCGGCTATGGCCGCATCTCGCTGCCCTTCCTGCACCGCACCGTCACCGAAATCACCTGCCATGCGCGCGGCGCGCACCACCTTGCGCCGGAAACCCGCACCGTGCTCGACGTGGGCGGCCAGGACAGCAAGGTGGTGGCCGTGGACGAGCGCGGCAGCGTGCGCGACTTCGTCATGAACGACAAGTGCGCCGCCGGTACCGGCCGCTTCCTGCAAGTCATGACCGGCGTGCTCGACATGACCCTGGACGAGTTGGGCGACGCCGCATTGCGCGGCACCCCCGTGCCCCTCAACAGCATGTGCGCCGTGTTCGCCGAAACCGAAGTCATCGGGCTCATCGCCCAAGGGGTCTCCAAGGACGACCTGGCCGCCTCCATCGTGGCCTCCGTGGCGCGGCGGCTCAAGGCCCTCACCGGGCGCGTGCCCCTGGTGCCCGGCTGCGCCTTCACCGGCGGCCTCGCCACCAATCCCGCCTTCGCCCGCATCTTTTCCGGCACCCTCGGCCTCGACGTCACCGTCTCCCGCATGCCCCAGGCCACCGGTGCCCTCGGCGCCGCGCTCATTGCCGCGCAGGACATCACGCATGGCGGGGCGGCGGGGTAGTGGTGGCGGGAATTCCTGCCGGGGGGAAGGGGGTTTCCCCTTCCCCCCGGACCCCCCATCCCCTTCCCCCCAAACTTTTCAATTGCGGGGTGTTGCGCGTGATGGTCGGTCCTGCTGATCGAAGCGAGAATGCTGGAATGTTTTGGGCAACGAGGTGGCCCGATTGAAAAGTTTTGGGGGGAGCTTCAGCCGTTATGCGAGTCTTCGAGCATTACGGATGAAGACAGCAACGCGGGGTCCGGGTCCCCTCCCCGGTCTCTCTTCATCCCGTAACTCATTAAGGAGCAGGCACATGACGTGGGAGAGCATCGAACGGCTGAAGACGGCGGCGGAGCGCAATGCCCTGGCCATCAGCGAGGTCAAGGCGGCGGGGCGCAAGGTGGTGGGGTTGTACTGTCTGTATTCCCCGGCGGAGATCGCCCTGGCGGCGGGCGCGGTGCCGGTGGTGCTGTGCGGCACGCGCAACGACCCCATCGCCACGGCCGAGCAGGTGCTGCCGCGCAACCTGTGTCCGCTCATCAAGAGCAGCTTCGGGTTCGCCATGGAGGGCTCGTGCCCGTACCTGTCGGCGGCGGACCTGGTGGTGGCGGACACCACATGCGACGGCAAGAAGAAGATGTTCGAACTGCTGGGCGAGATGAAGCCCGTGCACCTCCTGCACCTGCCGTCCACGCCGGGCGACGAGGCGCTGCCCTTCTGGCGCGGCCAGTTGGAGGGGTTGGTGAAGCGGGTGGAAAACGACTTCGGGGTGACCATCACCGACCAGAACCTGACCGACGCCATCAGGCTGGCCAACCGCGAGCGCCGCGCACTGAAGGCGCTGATGGACCTGCCGCAGATGGACCCGGCCCCGGTGACCGGCATGCAGATGCTGGAAATGCTCTTCAAGCTGGGGTTCTTTGCCGACCGCGAGACCGTCATCGAACTGGCCGAAGGCGTGGTGGACGAGGTGCAGGCGGCGGCAAAGGCCGGAACCCTGCCCGCGCGTGCGGGCGGCCCGCGCATACTGCTCACCGGCGTGCCCGTGGGCATGGGTTCGCACAAGGTGGTGCGGCTCATCGAGGAATGCGGCGGCCAGGTGGTGTGCATGGAAAACTGTACCGGCTACAAGAAGGCCGATCTGGTGGACGAGACGGGCGACCCGCTCACCGCGCTGGCCCGCCGGTATCTGGCCACGCCGTGCTCGGTCATGGCGCCCAACCAGGGCCGCTTCGACCTGCTGGAAACGCTGGTGGCCGACTTCAGGCCGCACGGCGTGGTGGACCTGACCTGGCAGGCCTGCCACACCTACAACGTGGAGGCGTACAAGGTGCGCAACTTCCTGCGCGACAGGTTCGACCTGCCCAGCCTGCACATCGAGACGGACTACTCCGAGGCCGACGCCGAACAGCTCAAGGTGCGCATCGAGGCGTTCCTGGAGATGGTAGGCGCGTAGGAAGCAGGAAGGAAAGCGGCATCGGCGCGGGCGGTGGCCCATGGCCGGTGCGCGGGTATGCATGCAAGGGGGGCCGTCCGCAGGGGCGGCCCCTTTCGCGTGGCCGTGCCGCCGTCGACGTGGCCCCCGCCGGACTCGCGCGGGTCTGGCGACCGTTGCGCGAGCCCGGCGGGGGCTGCGATGGGGCCGGGACGGACACCCGGCGGAGGCGAGGAGCGGCATGCCTCCGGCGGAGGGCGTCGTGCACGCGGCATGCCCGTCCCGGCGGGGGTGTGGCGTTGCGGACCGCCGCACCCCAAGATTCGTCGTGCTTCGCTGGGCCGCGCCGTACGGCGCGGTGCTACAATTCCACCTGCGCGCCGATTTCGATGACCCGCCCCGGCGGGATGCCGAAGAAGGTGGTGGCGTTCCACGCGTTGCGCGACATGAAGGCGAACAGCCCCTTGCGCCAGCCCGCCATGTTCGAGGTGCCGCTGGTGAGCAGGGTTTCGCGGCCCACGAAGAAGGTGGTGGTCTCCATGCGCATGGGCAGGCCGCGCGCGGCGGCCAGTTGCACCAGTTCGGGCACGCGCGGGGTCTGCATGAAGCCGTAGCGGGCCACCATGCGGTGGAACCCTTCGCCCAGCTTGTGCACCACCAGCCGGTCGGGCCGGGGCACGAAGGGCATGGGCTCGGCCACGATGGTCAGCAGCATCACGGTTTCATGCAGGGTGTGGTTGTGCTTGTAGTGGTGCAGCAGGGGCAGCGGGGTGCCCGTGGGGTTCACGGACATGAACACCGCCGTGCCCGGCACGCGCAGCGGCTTGGTGCGGCGCACTCCCTCCAGAAAGGTGCCGAAGGGGACCGAGGCGGCGGCAAAGCGGACGGAAAGGGCGGCCCGGCCGTCGCGCCAGGTGAGCATCAGGGTCATGACGCACAGGGCCAGCAGCAGGGTGAACCAGCCGCCGTCCATGATCTTGAGCAGGTTGGCGGACAGGAACGCGCCGTCGAAGGCCAGGAACAGCGCCACCAGCGGCACGGCCTGCCAGGCCCGCCAGTTCCAGCGCTGGCGCGCCACGGCGTAGTAGAGCAGCGAGGTCATGGTCATGGTGGCGGTGACGGCGATGCCGTAGGCCCCGGCCAGCCGGCTGGACTCCTGGAAGGCCAGCACCAGCCCCAGGCAGGCGATCATCAGCATCCAGTTCACGGTGGGCAGGTAGATCTGCCCGCGCGTTTCCTCCGAGGTGTGGATGATGCGCATGCGCGGCACGAACCCCAACTGGATGCCCTGCTGCGTCAGCGAGTACACGCCGGAGATCATGGCCTGCGAGGCGATGACCGCGGCCACCGTGGACAGCATCACCATGGGATACAGCAGGGGGCGCGGGACCAGGGCGTAGAAGGGGTTGAAGGCCAGGCCCGGATCGGCCAGCAGCATGGCCCCCTGCCCGAAATAGTTGAGCATCAGTGCGGGAAAGACCACGGACATCCACGAAAGCCGGATGGGTCGCGCGCCGAAGTGCCCCATGTCGGCGTACAGCGCTTCGCCCCCGGTGATGCACAGCACCACGGACCCCAGCACCACCATGCCGTGCAGGTGGTTTTCCATGAAGAACCGTACGGCATAGGCGGGGCTGACGGCCGCGAACACCAGCGGGTTTCGCAGCGCGGCCACGATGCCCAGCGCGGCGATGGAAACGAACCACACCAGCATCACCGGGCCGAACACCCTGCCGATGCGCTGCGTTCCGTTCCGCTGGGCCATGAACAGCCCCACCAGCACCCCGATGGTGATGGGCAACACGAAGGGAGCGGCGGCCTCGGTAGCCACTTCCAGGCCTTCCACGGCCGAGAGCACGGAAATGGCCGGGGTGATCACCGCATCGCCATACAGCAGCGCGGCCCCGAAAATGGCGAACAGCGGCAGCATGCGCCGGAAAAGCGAAGGCGCGGGGGAAGGAGGGGGCGTTTCGCCATCCTCCCGCCCGGCATGGTCCTGTCTGGACGAGCCATCGCGCAAGAGAGCCAGCAGGGCGAAGGTTCCGCCCTCGCCGTCGTTGTCGGCGCGCATGATGAACAGCACGTACTTGATGGTGACCACCACGGTCAGCGCCCAGAACACCAGCGAGAGCACCCCCAGGATGTTGGTGGGCGTCGGGGGCAGGGCGTGCAGGCCGTGGAAGCATTCCTTGATGGCGTACAGCGGGCTGGTGCCGATGTCGCCGTACACCACCCCCAGCGCGGCCAGGGCCATGGGCAGCAGGCGGTTGGCAGCGTGGGTGGGCGGCGTGGCGCCGGGCTCGACGAAGGGCGCGGGCGATGCGCCCCCGGTGGCGGAGGCTTGCGGGGCGGTCTGCCCTTGGGTGGCGGTGGAAGCGGGCGCGGCCGTGGCGCGCGCGGCGGGTCGCGCGTCGCCGTCCGGCGTGGTGCCGGACGCGGCTTTGCCCAACGGAACGGGACCGGTGGACATTGGGCCTCCGAAAAGGGTGGGGAAAGCTTCCCCCACCCCGAGGCCCGCCGTCCGGCGGCGGCCGCCCGCTGCGGCGCAACGGACGGGTGCACGGAAGGTGCTCGGAGGGGTGCTCTCCCTTCGACGCCTGCGAGGTTAGCTGACGGGCTCGGGCCGAAGAGATTGCCCTACGCCTTGCGGCGATGCGCCCCGTACCGGGTGACCGGCTGTTGGGTCCCCCGCTTCCGCCCCCAGGGCGGAACTCGGCGATTTCGTCGAGGGGCTACGCCTGTCCGGGCATGCTGTCAATGGGGGGCGAACGCCATGTGCCGCATGGCGTCGCGGGCGTATCGCCCAAAGACCGCCGCCGGGAACGGAGGGGCGGGCGGGGGAGGGGCGGATCACGCCATTGCCTGCTGCCCAGTCCGGATCTATCCGGATATATATGGAACGCGCACGCGCGTGGCGCGGCATGCTCCGGCGCCGCTTGCCCGGTACGGGGCGCCGCGCGCGGGCAGGCCCCGGCGGGCGTTTCTGCCGTTTTTTCGGGCCTCGCCGAAGAAACCGCTTGACGGTGGCGGCGTGCCCATGTAGATACCCCTCCTGCCTCGCAGGTGTAGGCGCGTAGCTCAGGGGGAGAGCACTTCCTTGACACGGAAGGGGTCAGCAGTTCAAATCTGCTCGTGCCTACCACACCGAAAGCCCAGAGAGGGAGGTTCCAGCCTCCCTTTCTTGTTATGGTGCGCGCGGCGGCAACAACAAACTCACCGAGGAGATTCGGCGTGAACGTGACCATCGAAGGACAGGTGTTCGACGTGCAGTCCGGCGTCTCCTGCCGTGACGCCCTCAAGGGCGCCCTGAGCGGGAAGAAATTCAAGAATGTCGTGGCCTGCCGCTGCAACGGCGCCCCGCTCGACCTCACCGCCACCGTGCCCGCCGACACCACCGCCATCGAGCCGGTCTACGCCGATTCGCCGGAAGGGCTCGAGCTCATCCGCCATTCCGCCGCGCACATCATGGCGGAGGCGGTGCAGAAGCTGTTCCCCGGCGTCAAGGTGACCATCGGTCCCGCCATCGACAGCGGGTTCTACTACGATTTCGATTACGAGCGCCCCTTCTCCGTGGACGACCTCGAAGCCATCGAGGCGGAAATGCAGAAGATCGTGGCCGCCGCGCTTCCCTTCACGCGCACCGAAATGTCGAAGGACGAGGCCATCGCCCTGTTCGAGGGCATGGGCGAGACCTACAAGGTCGAGATCGTGCGCGACATCCCGGCGGACACGGTGTCCGTGTACCGCAGCGGCCAGTTCGTGGACCTGTGCCGCGGCCCGCACATTCCGGACACCAGCTTCGTCAAGGCGTTCAAGCTGCTGTCCGTGGCCGGGGCCTACTGGCGCGGCGACGAGAAGAACCGCATGCTCTCGCGCGTGTACGGCACCGCCTTCGCCGACCCCAAGGCGCTGAAGGAGTACCTGCACCAGATCGAAGAGGCCAAGCGCCGCGACCACCGCAAGCTGGGCCAGCAGCTGGACTTGTTCGCCTTTCACGAGGATGTCGCCCCCGGCATGGTCTACTGGCATCCCAAGGGCATGCTGCTGCGCACCATCCTCGAGGACTTCCTGCGCAAGGAACACCTGAAGCGCGGGTACGAACTGGTGCAGGGGCCGCAGCTGCTGCGCCGCGAGGTGTGGGAAAAGTCGGGCCACTACGACAACTACCGCGAGAACATGTACTTCACCGTTATCGACGACAACGCCTATGGCGTGAAGCCCATGAACTGCGTCTCGCACATGCTCATCTACAAGAGCCACCTGCGCAGCTACCGCGACCTGCCGCGCCGGATGTTCGAACTGGGCGTGGTGCACCGCCACGAAAAGTCGGGCGTGCTGCACGGCCTGCTGCGGGTGCGCCAGTTCACCCAGGACGACGCGCACATCCTGTGCCGCCCCGACCAGCTGGAAGCCGAGATCATCGGGGTCATCGCGCTGGTGCGCGACCTGATGGGCCTGTTCGGGTTCGACTACCGCATCGTCATCTCCACCCGGCCGGAAAAGTCCATCGGCTCGGACGAGGACTGGGACCGCGCCACCAACGCGCTCATCGGCGCGGTGGCCACGGCGGGCCTGTCGTACACCGTCAACGAGGGCGACGGCGCCTTCTACGGCCCCAAGATCGACGTGAAGGTGACCGACGCCATCGGCCGCGAGTGGCAGCTGTCCACCATTCAGGTCGATTTCACCTTGCCTGACCGATTCGACTTGGTGTACATCGGGCAGGATGGCGAGCGTCATCGCCCGGTTATGGTCCACAGGGCCATCCTGGGTTCGCTCGAACGCTTCATCGGCGTGCTCACCGAGCACTTTGCCGGGGCCTTCCCCACGTGGATCGTCCCGGTTCAGGCGCGCCTGCTGACCGTCACCGACGCCCAGAACGATTTCGCCCAGGGCGCGCGTGAAACGCTTGCGGCGGCCGGTCTTCGCGTGGAGGCCGATACGCGCAACGAAAAGCTGGGCTACAAGGTCCGCGAAGCCCAGTTGGAAAAGATCCCCTACATCCTCGTGGTGGGGGACAAGGAAGTGGAGGCCGGGGGCGTCAACGTGCGCCTGCGCACCGGCGAGAACCTTGGCCTCAAGACACTTGCCGAAGTGGCGGATATGATCAGGGCGGACTGCCAGGAACCATTCAAACGTGGAGGAATGAGCTATAGCTTCTCCTAACAACAGGATGCGCCGCGATATCCCGCAGGACAGCGTGCGGCGCAATGAACAGGTCCGGGCCCGCGAGGTGCGGGTCATCGGGGCGGACGGCGAACAGCTCGGCATCCTGTCGCGCAACGACGCCATCGCGCTTGCCAAGGAGCAGGGTCTCGACCTCGTCGAGGTGGCCGCCACGGCCGACCCGCCCGTGTGCCGCGTGATGGACTACGGGCGCTTCAAGTACGAGCAGCAGAAGAAGAAGGCCGAGGCGAAGAAGAACCAGACCGTGATCCAGATAAAGGAAATCAAGGTCCGGCCCAAGACGGATGACCACGACTACGACACCAAGGTCAGGCACATCCGCCGCTTCATCGAGGAAGGCGACCGCTGCAAGGTCACCGTGTTCTTCCGCGGGCGCGAAATCGTCCACAAGGACCGCGGCCAGTCCATTCTCGACCGCATCGTCGAGGACACCAAGGACATCGCCAAGGTCGACCAGGAAGCCCGCGCCGAAGGCCGCACCCTGTTCATGATGCTCGCTCCGCTGCCGAAGAAATAGGCCGTTTCGGCCCTTGCTTCCGGCGCGTTTTTATCGCATTATGCCCCCTCTCGCCGGGGGTGCGGTCGCTTGCGCCGCTGCAACCGACCGGGAATTTTCGACGATCCAGTCCTTGAGAAGGCACACCGGGTCCTCCGCCCAGCGGGGGGCTTCGTCATGCGTCCGTCGCCGCCTTGGCGGCTACGGCGCGAGCAGAGAACGGCAAGGAGTATCCAATGCCCAAGATCAAGACCCGGCGTTCCGCCGCCAAGCGCTTCTCCGTGACCGGCAGCGGCAAGTTCAAGCGCCGCAAGCAGAACCTGCGCCACATCCTCACGAAGAAGAACGCCAAGCGCCGCATGCGCCTCGGCCAGTCCGCCACGGTGGACAGCACCAATGAGAAGGCTGTGCGCAGGATGATGCCCTACGCCTAACGAAGGCGTTCAAAAAAGTACTTTTGCCCTCCGGCTGCGTCGGACTCGCCTTTTGCTCCGGTCGAGTACCCAAGAGTACACTCCCTTCGCAAAAGATTCGTCCTCCTTGCCGGAGAACAAAATTCCTTTTTTTGAATCGCCTTCGTCGGGGCTCGCGCCCCGGCAGGGCAGGCTCCCGTCATGGGAGCGCATCTCCCGCACTTTACACTTATCCGCTCCGCTGGCCCGGTCTCTCGCCTCGCGGAGTCAAGATCACGATGGAGGTATTCCATGCGCGTGAAGAGAGGTCTCGCCTCCCACAGGCGTCACAAGAAGTATCTGGACGCGGCCAAGGGTTTCCGTGGCGGCCGCAGCAAGCTGTACCGCACCGCCCGCGAGGCCGTGGAACGTTCGTGGATGTACGCGTTCCGCGACCGCAAGGTGAAGAAGCGCGAATTCCGCAAGCTGTGGATCCTGCGCATCAACGCCGGCGCCCGCATGCACGGCCTGTCGTACAGCAAGTTCATGCACGGCCTCACCCTTGCCGGCATCTCCCTGAACCGCAAGGTGCTTGCCGACCTTGCCGTGCGCGAGAAGGAAGATTTCGCGAAGCTGGCGCAACTCGCCGCCTCGAAACTCAACTAACCCCCCACGGGGTCTCTACGCATGGACCTTCTCAAGGAACTGGAAAGCCTGGTCCCGGAACTCGAAAGAGGCCTGGACCAGGCTTCGTCATTGACCGAGCTTGAGGAACTGCGCGTCGCCTTCCTTGGCCGCAAGGGGCGTCTTGCGCAGATCATGGGCCGCCTGCCCGAACTTTCGCCCGAGGACCGGCCCCGCCTGGGGCAGGCCGCCAACGGCGTCAAGATGGCCCTCACCGAGCGCTTCGAAGGCCGCAAGGCCACCCTCGAAGCCGCCAGCGAGGCCGCCGCGCTTTCGCGCTTCGACCCGACCCTGCCCGGCCGCGCGCCGTGGCGCGGTTCGCTGCACCCGGACACCCTGGTCATGGAGGAAATCTGCTCCGTGTTCCGGGGCCTCGGCTACGACATCGTGACCGGGCCGGAAGTGGAGATGGACCACTACAACTTCGAAGCGTTGAACATGCCCGCCGAACACCCGGCGCGCGACATGCAGGACACCCTGTACGTCACCGAGTCTATCCTGATGCGCACCCACACCTCGCCGTTGCAGGTGCGCACCATGCTGGCGCGCAAGCCCCCGGTGGCCATCATCGCCCCCGGCAAGGTCTATCGCCGCGACTCGGACATCACGCACACCCCCATGTTCCACCAGATCGAAGGACTGATGGTGGACAAGGGCGTGAGCATGGCCGACCTGCGGGGCACGCTCACCTCGTTCCTGCGCACCGTGTTCGGCGGCGACACCAGGGTCCGCTTCCGCCCCAGCTTCTTCCCCTTCACCGAGCCCAGCGCCGAGGTGGACATCTCGTGCTGCATCTGCGGCGGCAAGGGGCACCTGGGCAACGAACCCTGCCGGGTGTGCAAGACCACCGGCTGGGTCGAAATCCTGGGCTGCGGCATGGTGGACCCCGCCGTGTTCACCGCCGTGGGCTATGATCCGGAAGAGTACACCGGCTTCGCCTTCGGCCTCGGCGTGGAGCGCGTGGCCATGCTCAAGTACGGCATCGGCGACCTGCGCATGTTTTTCGAGAATGATGTGCGGTTCCTGTCGCAGTTTACGTAGCTACTGGCCCCGGATGGGTCTTTCGCCCGCTGGCGGCGTCGGGCGCGTCTTGTGCCCCGGTTGCGCGAGAGTCACGTACGGGAAAAGTACGCTCGCCTCGGCCAAGGCTTGCCCTCCTTGCCAGCGAACGAAATCCCTCATCCGGGGTTGCTGCTGTCATGACCACCGTTTTTCGAATGCTTCTGCGGGGTAGTCCTGCCCCGCCCGGAAGGGGTGCAGGGGACAAGGTCCCCTGCCCGCCGGAGGCGTAAGAACGCCTGGCGACGCCTGCCCCTTCGCAAACTTTCTCATGGAGTAGCCCCATGCTGCTGTCCCTTGCCTGGCTGCGCGAATTCGTTCCCTTTGAAGGCACCGCCGAACAGCTCGGCGACCGTCTGACCATGCTCGGCCTTGAACTGGAGGAAATCCGCCGCCCGTTCGACGCCATCCGCACCATCGTGGTGGGCCACGTGGTGGAACGCGCCAAGCACCCCGAGGCCGACAAGCTGTCGGTGTGCAAGGTGGACGCGGGCCAGGGCGAACTGCTGGACATCGTGTGCGGCGCGCCCAACGTGGCGGCGGGCCAGAAGGTGCCGGTGGCCCTGGTGGGCACCGCCATGCCCGGCGGCATGGTCATCAAGAAGGCTAAGCTGCGCGGCCAGCCCTCGCACGGCATGATCTGCTCCGAGCGCGAACTGGGCCTCAGCGACGACCACGAAGGCATCATGGTCCTGCCCGAGCACTTCACGGTGGGCAGGCTGCTGGTGGACGAGCTACAACTGGACATGGAGGTGTGCGACATCTCCATCACGCCCAACCGCGCCGACTGCCTCTCGGTGCTGGGCCTTGCGCGCGAGGTGGCGCTGGGCTTCGGCCTGCCGCTGACCCTGCCCCGGCTGAATCTGGTGGAGGACGGTCCGGACTGCTCCGGCGAGGTGGCCATCGAAATCGCGGACCCCGCGCTGTGCCATGCCTACCACGGCCGCATCCTTGAAAACATCCGCGTGGGCAAGAGCCCGGCGCGCATTCGCCACCGTCTCACGGCCATCGGCGTGCGTCCCATCTCCAACATCGTGGACGCCACCAACTACGTGATGATGGAACTGGGCCAGCCCATGCACGCCTTCGACCTGGACCTGCTGGAAGGCGGGCGCATCGTGGTCTCCCCGGCGGTGGCGGGCGAGCGCATCGTGACCCTGGACGGCCAGGACCGCGCGCTGGTGGCGGGCGACCTGCTGATTCGCGACGGGGTGAAGCCCGTGGCCCTGGCGGGCGTCATGGGCGGCGCCAACTCCGAAGTTTCCGACGCCACTACCCGCGTGCTGCTGGAAAGCGCCGTGTTCCGCCCCGGCACCGTGCGCCGCACGGGCCGCAGGCTGGGCCTTTCCAGCGAGGCTTCGTACCGCTTCGAGCGCGGCGTGGACCAGGCCGGGGCGGTGTACGCCATGCACCGCGCCGCCCAGATGATGGCCGAACTTTCCGGCGCGCGGCTGCGCCCCGGCGTGTGCAGCGCGGAACCGCGCCCGTGGGCCAGCCCCGCGTTGCGCTTCCGCCCGGCGCGCGCCCGCATGCTGCTGGGCCTTGGCGAGGACGCCATCGGCGACGGGTTCTGCGCCGACACCCTGACCAGCCTCGGCTGCGTGGTGGACAAGTCCGGCGGCGGCGACTGGAAGGTTTCCGCCCCCAGCCACCGCCTGGACTTCGAGCGCGAGGCCGACCTGATCGAGGAAGTGGGCCGCGTGTACGGGCTGGACGCCATCCCGCCCGTGCTACCCAAGGTCATGCGCCCCCTGGACCAGGCGGGCGCGCCCGTGTCCGAGTACGATTTCTGGACGCGCATCAAGGGCTGGGGCCGGGGCCTCGGCCTCAACGAGGCCGTCAACTACAGCTTCGTGGGCCAGAAGGATCTGGACCACCTGGGGCTGCCCGCCGAAGGCCGCATCCCGATCATGAACCCGCTTTCGGAGGACCAGAACGTGCTGCGCACGGCGCTGGCCCCCGGCCTGCTGAACAACCTGCGCCACAACATCGCGCAGGGCAACGCGGGCCTGCGGCTGTTCGAACTGGCGCGCATCTTCACGGCGGACGACACCTCGGAAACCACCGCCCGCGAACGCGGCCGCCTGGGCATCCTGATGTACGGCGCGCGCCACGACAGCGCCTGGCCCAACCCGGAAGCCGACGCCGACTACCTGGACCTCAAGGGCGTGGTGGAACACTTCGCGGCCTTCCTGCACCTGGGGCAGCCGCGCTGCGAGATGGCCGACGCGCCGCACCCCTTCCTGGCCCCGTGCGTCGCAGTGACGGTGCAGGGCAGGGCGCTGGGCGTCATGGGCCGGGTGAAGCCCGACCTTGCCGACGCCTACCACGCCCGCAAGGACGTGTGGCTGGCCGACATCGACCTCGACGCCGCGCGCCAGTTGCACGACGCGGTGGCGGTGCGTTTCGCCGCGCTGCCGGTGTACCCCCCGGTGCGCCGCGACATCACGGTCATGGCGCCCGCCGCGTTGCAGGCGGGGGCGGTGCTGGACCACGTGCGCGGGATGAAGCTGCCGCTGCTGGAAGGCGTCGAACTCATTGATGTCTTTGCCCCCGAAGACCGCGAGGAGCGCAACCTGACCTTCCGCATGACCTTCCGCCACGCCGGGCGCACCCTGAAGGACGCCGAAGTGGACAAGGAACGCGAGAAAGTGGCAAGTTCGCTCCAGCAGGCGCTTTCAGTCCGGCTCTAGAAACCGGGCGGGGAGCGCCGCGTGCCCGCCCGTGAGCGGGGGCAAGCGCGAACAAACCGGGAGACGGCATGGCGGAGCGGACATACCGGATAGGCGAGGCGGCGTCGCTGCTGAACCTGAAGACCTATGTCCTCAGGTTCTGGGAAACGGAGTTTCCCCAGCTGGTTCCGCTGCGCACCGAGAAGGGCCAGCGCCTCTACACCGAGGCGGACCTGGCTCTGCTGCGGCGCATCCGTTTCCTGCTGCACGAGCGCGGCCTGACCATCGAGGGGGCGCGCCGCATGCTGGCCGAGCGCGGGGCCGCACCCGCACCCGACATGTCCGATCTGCCCGGCGACGACGATTCGCCCGCCGACGCCGATGCAGCCGCCGATCTCGACGGCGATTTCGATGCCGACGGCCCGGCCCATCCCGGCGCGCAGGGCGGCATCCTGTCCGCATCCGCCTCGCGGGTGCAGGCGTGGGACCAGTACCTGCACGGCCTGCTGCTGCCCGAGGAAGGCGAACCTGTCCCGACAGGCGACCGGAACGGACATGCCAATCCGCAATCGGCGGAGGCCGCATCGGGTTCCGGCGCGGCGTCCGGAACGGTGCGCGAGATCATCGCGGAACTGGAGGCCATGCGGCGCCTGCTGGTCGGTGCGGACTGACCGTTCCCCTCTTTTCCGGCTGGCGAGGCCCGGCAGCGCCGCCCGCCGTCCCGTTTCCGCCGTTCCCGGCCGCGCGCCGCGCAACCGGACGCAACGGTGGTTTCCCGCAACCGCGCATCCGCGCCACGAGCACCGCATGATCCTTTCCCCTTCGCTGCTGTCCTCCGACTTCGGCCGCTTGGCCGACGAACTGGCCGCCCTGGAGGCCGCCGGGCTGTCCTGGGTGCACTGGGACGTCATGGACGGCGCCTTCGTGCCCAACATCACCTACGGCCAGCCGGTCATCGGGCACTTGCGGAAACAGAGCCGCCTGTTCTTCGACGTGCACCTGATGGTGGAACGCCCGGAACGCTACCTGCACGAATTCGTGGACGCCGGGGCGGACATGCTGGTGGTCCACGCCGAGGCTACCCCCCACGTGCAGCGCGCCCTGGCCGAAATCCGCCGCCTGGGCGTCAAGTCGGGCGTGGCGCTGAACCCGCACACCCCGCTTTCGGTGCTGGACTACGTGCTGGACGACGCGGACATGGTGCTGATCATGACCGTGAACCCCGGCTTCGGCGGCCAGTCGTTCCTGCCCGCCAGCTACCGCAAGATCAGCGAGTTGCGCGCCATGATCAACGCGCGCGGCCTGTCCACGCTCATCCAGGTGGATGGCGGGGTGGACCCGTCCAACACGGCGCAACTGGTGCGCAGCGGGGCCGACGTGCTGGTCTCCGGCTCGGCCTTCTTCAAGTTTCCGCCGTATGCCGAGCGTCTGAAGGCGTTCGAGGCGGCGGCCAATTCCGTATTGTAAGCGCAACCGGGGCGGGCGGGGAGTTCCCGTGGCCGGGAACGTCCAATGCGCTCCGCTCCATTCATTTTCCCGTTGCCAGAAGGCGCGGAACGGACTAGTCGGGTGTGGGCGCCGCCGCAGGGCAGTGCCCATCTCTCGTGTCTGCGGCGCATCCCGCCGCGCCCGTCCCTTGTGTGTTTTCCGGCGCGCCGCGCCGTACCGCTGCATCGCCAACGGCGCCGGGCGCCCGCCCGCCGCCGCATCGAACCCCGCTGGAGGTTGCAATGCCGTCTCGCAAGGAACTCGCCAACGCCATCCGCGTGCTCAGCATGGACGCCGTGGAAAAGGCCAAGTCCGGGCACCCCGGTGCGCCCATGGGCATGGCGGACATCGCCGAAGTGCTCTGGAACGACTGCCTGAAGCACAACCCCGCCAACCCCAAATGGGCCGACCGCGACCGCTTCGTGCTTTCCAACGGGCACGGCTCCATGCTCATCTACTCGCTGCTGCATCTTTCCGGCTACGACGTGAGCATGGACGACATCCGCAACTTCCGGCAGCTGCATTCCAAGACCCCCGGCCACCCCGAATACTCCATCACCCCCGGCGTGGAGACCACCACCGGTCCGCTGGGGCAGGGCATCGCCACCGCCGTGGGCATGGCCATGGCCGAAAGGCTCATGGCCCAGCAGTTCAACCGTCCCGGCTTCGAGGTGGTGGATCATTCCACGTACGTCTTCCTGGGCGACGGCTGCATGATGGAAGGCATCTCGCACGAGGCGTGCTCGCTGGCGGGCACCCTGGGCCTCGGCAAGCTGACCGCCTTCTATGACGACAACGGCATCTCCATCGACGGCGACATCGCCGGGTGGTTCGCGGACGACACCCCGGCCCGCTTCGAGGCATACGGCTGGCACGTGGTGCGCGACGTGGACGGCCACGACGGCGAGGCCGTGGCCGCGGCGGTGAAGGCCGCCCGCGCCGTGCCCGGCAAGCCCAGCCTGATCTGCTGCAAGACCCGCATCGGCCAGGGCGCGCCCACCAAGGCGGGCAGCCACAATTGCCACGGCTCGCCCCTGGGCGCGGCGGAAATCGCCGCCGCGCGCGAGGCCATGCACTGGCCGCATCCGCCCTTCGAGGTGCCCGCCGACATCTACGCCGGTTGGGACGCCCGCCCGCGCGGCGCGGCCGCCGAGGCCGCCTGGAACGACCTGTTCGCCCGCTACCGCGCCGCCCATCCCGAACTGGCCGCTGAATTCGAACGCCGCATGGCGGGCGACCTGCCCGCCGACTGGCAGGCGGGCGTGGCCGCTGCCCTTGCCGCTGCCGACGGGGCCAGGGAAACGCTGGCCACCCGCATCGCCTCGCGCAACGCCCTCAACGCCGTGGCCCCGCTGCTGCCCGAACTGGTGGGCGGCTCGGCCGACCTCACCGGCTCGGTGGGCACCTGGCACAAGGGGTCCAAGCTGGTCACCCCGGGCGACTGGTCCGGCAACTACATCTCCTACGGCGTGCGCGAGTTCGCCATGGGCGCCATCATGAACGGCCTTGCCCTGCATGGCGGGTTCATCCCCTACGCGGGCACCTTCCTGATCTTCTCCGACTACGCCAAGAACGCCATCCGCCTGTCCGCGCTCATGGGCGCGCGGGTGGTCTGGGTGCTCACCCACGACTCCATCGGCGTGGGCGAGGACGGCCCCACCCACCAGCCGGTGGAACAGCTGGCCGGGCTGCGCCTGATCCCCAACGCGCAGGTGTGGCGTCCCTGCGACACCGTGGAAACCCTGGCCGCGTGGCAGGCCGCCGTGGAATGCGCCACCGGCCCCACCTGCATCTCGCTGACCCGGCAGGACGTGCCCTTCGTGGAGCGCACCCCCGAGCAGCGCGCCGCCATCGCGCGCGGCGGCTACGTGCTGCGTGACTGCGCGGGCACGCCGGAAGCCATCGTCATGGCCACCGGCTCGGAAGTGCAACTGGCCCTGGCCGCCGCCGATGCGCTGGCCGCCAAGGGCCGCAGGGTGCGCGTGGTGTCCATGCCGTCGTCCACCCAGTTCGACCGTCAGGACGCCGCCTACCGGGAATCGGTGCTGCCTTCCGCCGTGCGGGCGCGCGTGGCCGTGGAGGCCGCCGCCGTGGACGGCTGGTGGAAGTACCTGGGCCTGGACGGCAAGGCCGTGGGCATGACCGGCTTTGGCGAGTCGGCCCCCGGCAAGGTGTTGTTCGAGTACTTCGGAATTACGGCCGAGAAGGTCATCGAGGCGGTGGAATCCCTGATCTAGGAACCCACAAGGGTCTTTTTGCCTCTGCCTACGTCAGAATGCCTTTTTATTCCGGTCACGTACGAGAAGAGTGCGCTGCTGTCCCCATCCGTAACACTCGCGCAAGCGCTCGCGTAACGGCTGCGGCACGCTCCCTCCATAAAAAGGCGTTCTTCCTTGGCACAGACAAAAACCCCTCTTGTGGCAGTATCGCCAAGTGGGACGTTGCTGCCCGCATGGACGCGAAGAGCACGGGAGGCGGCCCCCGCCCCCCGGTCTGGACACCGGGCGCGAACGTGGTAGGATGCAAATGCCGCGTTCGCGCCTTTTCTTTTGCCAACCAAATCAAGCCAATCGAGCAGTAGAGGGATATCCATGGCCGTACTCAAGATGACCGACCTTGATCTGAAGGGGAAGCGCGTCCTGCTGCGCGAAGACCTCAACGTGCCCCTCAAGGATGGCAAGGTGACCAGCGACAAGCGCATCCGCGCCGCGCTGCCCTCCATCGAAATGGCCCTGAAGGCCGGTGCCCGCGTGCTGTTGGTGTCGCACCTGGGCCGCCCCACGGAAGGCGAGTTCGACCCCGCCTTCTCGCTGGCCCCGGTGGCCGAACATCTTTCCAGGGCGCTCGGGCGCGACGTGCCGCTGGTGCGCGACTACATCGACGGTATCGAGGTTGCGGAAGGGCAGTGCGTGCTGTGCGAGAACGTGCGCTTCCTGAAGGGCGAAAAGAAGGACGACGAGGCCCTGGGCCGCAAGCTGGCCGACCTGTGCGACATCTTCGTCATGGACGCCTTCGGCGCGGCGCACCGCGCCCAGGCCTCCACCCACGCCGCCGTGCGCTTCGCCAAGGTGGCTTGCGCCGGTCCCCTGCTGGCGGCCGAACTGGACGCCCTGTCCCGCGCCCTGGATGCCCCGGCCAAGCCCATGGTGGGCATCATCGGCGGCTCCAAGGTGTCCACCAAGCTCACCCTGCTGGACACGCTGTCCAAAAAGGTGGACCGGCTCATCGTGGGCGGGGGCATCGCCAACAATTTCATCAGGGCCGCCGGGTACGAGGTGGGCCGCTCACTGTACGAGCCCGACCTTGTTGAGGAAGCCGCCCGCCTGATGGCCGCCGCAAAGGCCGCCGGGGGCGAGATTCCCGTGCCGGTGGACGTGGTGGTGGGGCCGGAATTCGCGGACTCCGCCCCGGCCACGGTGCGCAAGGTGTCGGAGGTGAAGCCGGACGAGATGATCCTGGACATCGGCCCCGAAACGGCCGCGTTGTACCGCGACATCCTGATGCAGGCGGGCACCATCGTCTGGAACGGCCCGGTGGGCGCGTTCGAGGTGGAGCAGTTCGGCCAGGGCACCAAGGCCCTGTGCATGGCCGTGGCCGACAGCCCGGCCTTCTCGCTGGCGGGCGGCGGCGACACCGTGGCCGCCATCGAGAAGTACGGCGTGGTGGACCGCATCTCGTACATGTCCACCGGGGGCGGGGCCTTCCTGGAGTTTCTGGAGGGCAAGACCCTGCCCGCCGTGGCCGTGCTCGAGGAACGTTCCGGCAAGGGCTAGCATAGGGTAGGGCGAGCGCCGGCGCACTGCGGGCAATCCCGTGGGTGCGGCGGCCCGCGCCATGTGTTTCACGCGGCGCGTTTCCGTTGGTCCGGTGGCTGATGCCATCGGCAACGGGAGCGCGCCGTTGACGTTTCACGCCGGGGCACTGCATGGGGCGCGGCGTGGATGTTCCGCCAACGCTCCGCACCTCTCGGGCGCGGGCGTATACGTCGGATGGACGGGAAGGGCAGGGGGGAGAAAAGGCCCAGGCCGTTGCATTGCATCGCCGCCGCGGATGCCGCCGGTACGTTGCCGCATCGTGCTGCGCAACGTGCGTGCGCTGCGCGTGCCGCCGGGGGCAGGACCGGATGAAAGCGGCCATTGACGCAGGTTTTCGTCGTGGCGTGCAGCAAGGGTGCGTGGCGCTGCGTCCATTTTGCGTTTCCGTTTCCGTTTTTTTGCTACGCTGCTGTTGACTTGCTGTAGTGGCGGATGTAAGAGCGGCGATGTGCCGTAACCGGTGCCGATGTTTCGGCGTCGTCGCTTCGGCCCCGTCGTTCAATTCCCGCGGAGGTCCAGTATGGATGACTTTTTGAAGGAAGCATTGGAAATCGTGAAGGCGCAGGCCGGCGTGCGGACCATGACGGAGGACGAGATCACCTCCATGGTGCAGACGCTGGCCAATGGCATTCGTGCCATCAGCCTCGGCGAGGCCGAACCGGAAGAGGCATGCGAAACCTGCGGCGACCCCCGCAAGGCCGTGAAGGAAAAGTCCATCACCTGCCTTGAATGCGGCAAGTCGTTCAAGATCCTCACCCGCAAGCATCTTGCCTCGCATGGCCTCGACGCCGTCGCCTATCGCGAGAAGTGGGGCCTCAAGAAGAGCACCCCGCTGGTGTGCAAGGCGTTGCAGCGCGAACGCCGCAAGAAGATGAAGGACATGAAGCTCTGGGAGAAGCGGCGCAAGCACGTTGCTTCCTAGGCGGGGGGCGACGGCCGCGTGCCGGACAGCCTCGGGAGGGCCGCGTGTTGCAGCGGCGCCGCCGAGAATTCGCGACGGAAAAAGGCCGTCCTGCGTTGGCAGGGCGGCCTTTCGCCATTCCGGGAAGGAGCGTGGGCGCTCAGTTGTCCAGTGCGCCTTCGCCCACGATGAGCGAGCGGCCGCCGTCGTCGGAACCGTCGGATCGGGGTTCGCGCTCCGTGGCCACCATGCGGTAGCCGAAGCTGACATAGAGCGGGCCCTTGTCCTCGGGGTCAAGGTAGAAGCGCGTCTCGAAGGGGATGGCCCCCTCGTCGCCCACGGCGCGGGGCAGGTAGTCGTATTCCGCGGCGTCCAGCACCCGGCCCGAGGCGTCGCTGAGGTAGACCATCACCGTCAGTTGTTCGTACCACCTGGCCCAGGCGGGCAGGGCGCCCGGCACGGGACTGGCCTGGCCGCGCACGCCCACCGATTCGCGCAGGGGCACCACGCGGTAGGTGAAGCGCAGGTACTGCATGGAAACGGTTTGCGGGGTGTCGCTCTGCAATTGCGCACGGGCAAGGTGTCCCACGGTCTGCCTGGCGCAGCCCGCCAGCAGCGCCAGGCACAAGCCCGCGACCAGCACGGCCGTCAGTGCGGCGGCCTGCCGGGGCGGGCGGCCGGAACAGCCGGAGGAACGGGGCGGAATACTGCGCGGCGAAAGGAAAGACACGGGCATGACATCTCCGGCGGTTGCGGGACGCGCGCTGTGCGCTGCAAGATGGTGCGCCGTGGCGGGGCGGTGGGTCCTGCCGCGCGGGTGAAGCGTTTCCGGCGCGAAATGGTGCGTTCAACGGGTCTTACGGCTTGGGCGGACCATAGACCAGCATTTCCGCCAGCGTCAAGGATACGCGGGGGGCGGGGCGCTGGCCCGCGCCCTTGCCTGCGCAGTGCTCCATCTCCAGTTCCGCCAGCCGCCGGTAGAAGGGGGTGCGGTCCAGCGTGGGCACCGCCTCGTCGGGCTGGCCGTCGGTCAGGCCGCAGAAGCGGTGGCAGCCGCGAAATACCTGGCGCTGCCCGTCGGGCCGCAGCAGGACGTTGCGGGTGCCGTGCATGCGGCAGATCATCAGCCGGTGGGCGTACAGGCCGCACAACCCGTCGTCGTTGACCGGGCACATCACGCGCGGCACCACCCCGGCGGACTGTGCGGTTGCGCACTGGGCCACCACCTCGCGGGCGCGGCGCACGTATTCGGCGCGGCGCGCCTCGGGCAGGGCCAGCATGCCCTTCCACAGGTAGGCCCATTCCACGTGGGTGTGGTGCTTGAAGTGGGTGCGGCAGCAGTTGTCCTCGCAGCCCGCGCAGGTCAGCCCGGCGGCGCGGGCCGTTTCCGCGTAGGTCCGCTCCATGTCGGCGTACAGTTCCGACAGGCGGGCGAAGACGCCGGGGCCTTTCCGGCCACCCTTCGATGCCGGTTGGCCCGGTTGGGAGGGGACAGCCCCGTCCGGTGCGGCTGCGGTGCGGTCAGCCCCGTCCGGCGCGGCGGCGGTGCGGCCAGCCGCGTTCTGGGCGGCGGAAATGCGACCAGCCGCCTTCAGCGCGGCGGAAATGCGAGTGGACGCGAGGGGGGCGGGCTTGCGGGCGGACATCACGCCTCCCCGCCCGCAAGCCAGGCCGCGATGCGCTCGGCGCACGCGCCGGGCGCCAGGTCGTCGGCGGCCAGGGTAAAGCTGGCGTAGCGCCGGTACAGGGCGATGCGCTCGTTGTACAGGTCCTCGATGGTCTGCCCCGGCGCGATGGCCAGTCCCCGTTCCGGGTTCATGGCGATGCGTTTCAGGATCAGCGGCAGGGACACCTCAAGGTAGATCAACGGCCCCAGCGCGGCAAGGTGGACCATGGCCTCGTGGCGGTAGACCACGCTGCCCCCGGTGGACAGCACGGTGCGCCGCGCGCCGATGCGGCGGATGACGCCCGCCTCCACGTCCAGGAAGCGTTCCTTGCTCATGGAATCGGCCACGGCCTGCAACCGGGTGCCGTAGGTGGCCTCGATGAGGTTGTCGGTGTCCACGTGGGCCCAGCCCAGTTGAAGGGCCAGTTCGCGGCCCACGGTGGTCTTGCCGGCGCCTGCCATGCCGATGATGCTGACGCACCCGTCGGGCGCGACGCGTGCGGGGTCAAGCGGGAGGGGGGCGGGAGGAGTGGTCATGGAAAGTCCTGTGGGGAAGTCCTGTGCGCTGGATGGACGGGGGGCGTACGTGCGCGCCGTGGGCGGCGGGGATACGGGGCCGATCCCTTGCGGCGCAGGCCCGGCGCGTGTGCCTGTGTAGTCGGCGGCGGCGTGCCGTGTCAACCTGATGCGGCGGCCGCTGGTACGCGGAGAGACGTGGGAACCCGCCCCAAACGCAAACAGGCAGGCCCACCGAAGCGGACCTGCCTGAAAGGCATCGTATGGAAGCGATTAACGCTTGGAGTACTGGTACCGGGCGCGGGCAGCGCGCTGGCCGTACTTCTTGCGTTCCTTCTTGCGGGCGTCGCGGGTCAGGAACCCGGCGCGCTTCAGGGCGCCGCGCAGTTCCGGCTCGACTTCGAGCAGGGCGCGGGAAATGCCGTGGCGCACCGCTTCGGCCTGGCCGCTCACGCCACCGCCGCACACGTTGACCTTGACGTCGAACTTTTCGAGGGTCTTGGTCAGCACCAGGGGCTGGCGGATGATCATTTGCAGCGACTTGCGCGGGAAGTAGTCTTCGAACGGACGGCCGTTCACCACGATCTGGCCGGAACCGGCGTACAGACGGGTACGGGCCGTGGCGGTCTTGCGGCGACCGGTGCCGTAGTTGAATTCGTTGGTCATGATTCTCTCCGGCTCGATCGGGTTAGTACTTGATGACCAGCGTCTGCGGGTTCTGGGCGGCATGCGGATGCTCGGGGCCAGCGTAGACCTTGAGCTTCTTCAGCATGGCGCGACCGAGCCGGTTCTTGGGCAGCATGCCCCGCACGGCGTTCATCAGCACGCGTTCCGGATGGGAGGCGAGCATCTTCTCGAGGGTGATCTCGCGAAGGCCGCCGACGTACCCGGAGTGACGGTAGTATTTCTTGTCGGCAAGCTTGTTGCCGGTGACCTTGATCTTTTCGCAGTTGACCACGACGATGAAGTCGCCGTTGTCCATGTGCGGGGCGAACTCGGGCTTGTGCTTGCCACGCAGGCGATGCGTGATCTGGGTGGCAAGGCGGCCGAGAACCAGGTCGGAGGCATCGACCACGAACCATTCGCGGTTGATGTTCTCGGGCGTGGGGCTGAACGTTTTCATCAGAGCGTACTCCTGTGCGAGCTCGAAAGAACGGTCTATGTATTGGGTTCCCCGCCCCCTGTCAACAGAAAAAGGGCGTGGGAACGCGCGACGGACGACGCCCGCCCAAAGGCTGGCGTCATGCGTGCGATGCTTGCCGTACCGGACGGAACCGGACTGGCCAGGCTGCACTGGGCCGGGCTGCCACATCGGCCTGACGGACAGGCGTCGATGATGGCGGCCCCTGGCGCATGTCGCGGTGACGCGGGGTTCGCCTGGCGGCCGTCCGCACTTCGGTTCCCACTGGCGCGCCTAACGGGGCGGCTGGCCTGGGGAGCGGACGGCTGGCCCCGCCGGATTGCCGGAAGCGGCAGGGCGGGGCTGCACCGGGCAGGCGCCGGAAGGTTGGCTTGGACCGTCCGGCGGGCTTCCGTGGCGTGAACCCGAAGCGTATCGCTTCAAACTCTTGAGCTTTACACCACGACCGCATACATTGCCAAGAGCTTTTCTTGAACCCCGGCGGGAGGCCCCATGCCCAGCATTCGCAAGAGCTTGCTCCAGTTCGTCTTTTCCGGTGCGTACATGAAGCGGTGGAACGACAAGCTGCGGCCCGTGGAACTGATGGAGGTGGACAAGCAGGCCCACAAGATGATCGTCGCGTGGCTGCTGCTGCAACTGAACACCCGCGGCCTGCCCGCCGAGGAACGGTTGCGCCTTGGCGCTGAAGTGGTGGAAGGCGGGCTGTTCGACTACTTCTACCGCTTGGTCATCACCGACGTGAAGCCGCCGGTGTTCTACCGCATAAAAGAGAACGAGGCCCACTACCGCGAGCTCACCGAGTGGGTGGCGGACGAACTGGAGCACATCGTGCGCCCGCTGGACGAGGATTTCTGGCAGCGGCTGCTGACGTACATCCGCCGCCGCGAAAAGGACACCCTGGCCGACCGCATCCTGACCGCGGCGCACCTCTACGCCAGCGGCTGGGAATTCAACCTCATCAAGCCGCTGAACGGGTTCGACGACGAGATGCCCGACATCGACGGCTCGTTCCAGAGACGCCTGACCGCCATGGCCGACCTGGCCGGGGTGCCCGAACTCATCGGCGGCTCCAGCAACGCGCTGGGGCGTTTCGCCAACCTGTGCGGCCAGTTGCGTTTCCAGAAGCGCTGGTCGCAGACCCCGCGCATTCCCGAAACCTCGGTCATCGGCCACATGTTCATCGTGGCCTGCTACGCCTATTTCTTCAGCATCGCCGTGGGCGCGTGCCCGGCCCGCCGGTTGAACAACTTCTTCTGCGGCCTGTTCCACGACCTGCCCGAAGTGCTGACCCGCGACATCATTTCGCCGGTGAAGCGCTCCGTGAAGCAGCTTCCCGAGCTCATTCGCCAGTACGAAGAGCAGGAGATGCAGGAGCGGGTGTTTTCGCTGCTGGACAAGGCGGGCTACGGCGACGTGGCCAGCCGCCTGGGCTACTTTCTGGGGCTGGCCACCGGCTCGGAATTCGACGAGACCGTGCGCGAACCCGGCCCCGACGGCGCTCCGGACGCGGTGCGCAAGGTCACCTTCGACGAGTTGCAGAACACCTGCAACATCGACGAACTGGACCCCAAGGACGGCCGCCTGGTGAAAGCCTGCGACACCCTGGCCGCGTTCATCGAGGCGCACACCTCGGTGCGCAACGGGGTAACCTCCAGCCACCTCCAGGAGGCCATCGCGCGGCTGCGCGGCGAGTACCGCCGGGTGACGCTGGGGCCGTTGCATGTGGGGGCGCTTTTCGCCGACTTCGATTAGGGGCCGCCGCCAAATTGTCCTTTTGCCCGTTGGCTGACCGACCCGAAGGGCGCGAAGCGTGCCCGTTACGCGAGTTTGCGAGCGTTACGGGCATCGAGCGCAACGCGGTCAAACTTCGCCTGCCATGGCTTTGCTGTCCTTATCCGTAAGACTCGCGCTGCGCGCTCGCCTAACGGCTAAGGCTCGGTCGAATACGATAAGAGTACGCTCTGCGGTCGCCATCCGTAAGGTTCGCAAGCTCGCCTAACGGCTGCCGCGCTCTGCGGTCCTCATCCGTAAGACTCGCGCTACGCGCTCGCCTAACGGCTGAGGCACTCCCTCATGGCAGGCTCGTTTTCCTTGCCAACGAACAAAAATCCTAATTTGGCAACCGTCCGGCGAGCGCCGGGGGAAAACCCCCGCTTGCACCGGCATCGCCTGTAGCGCTGGCTTGGCCGAGGGGCTTCCTTTTTCCGTGGGGCATGAAGCCGCGCCGCATGCGCGGAGTGCCGCCGCGTTTCCCCTCCGTATCCATCCGCAGGGCTTGTGAAAGAGAAGACAAGCGGGGCGGATTTTGCTATCGGTAACGCCATGCCCGATCCCGGCCCGAGGCGGGAGACGAGACCCATTGCCCCACCACACACCGCGAGGAGAGTACACATGCTGTTGCGAAAGCGTGCCTGGGACATCGTGCGGGAGGAATTCCCCAAGCTGCGCGAGGACGATTCGCTGGCCGAGGCCATGCGCAAGCTCAGTTCCTGCGTGGGGCCCGGCGGCGGGGGCGGGGCGGGCTGCCTGTGCGCCCTGGTGTATGACGAGCGCGACATGCTGCGCGGTGCGCTTTCGGTGTGGGACACCGTGCGCTTCATGGAGGATTCGCTGCTGCGCAGCGGTTCCCTGCGCGGCATCGAGGAGGACGGCTTCGACCGCATCTACCGCAATGCCTGCAAGGTGGCGGGGTCCACCAAGGTGCGCGACGTCATGGACCGCGACATGACCCAGGTGGCCCCCGACGACCCGCTGCTGGTGGTGCTGGAGAGCTTCGTGAAGAAGGGCCGCAGCTACGCCGTGGTGACCGAGGCGGGCAAGGTGCTGGGCGTCATCATGATCAACGACGTGTTCCGCGAGATCAGCGGCGAGATCATCAGCCGCGCCTGAATCCGCAACAGATGCATGCCGACGAACAAGGGCCGCTCCCGGAAGGGGGCGGCCCGTTTGCGTTGCGCGTGGGTCGGGTGGCGAGAGGGGCGACTGCACCGCCACTCCCCGGACGTCACCCCCTGGCCGGGGTCTCGGTCTTGGGCGCTTCCCCCCTGGGCTTGATGGCGGCGCCGAAGGCGTTGGTCACCAGCGCGTTGAGCAGCAGCGAGGTGTAGCGCGTGTCGTAGCGCGTCTTGTCCGCCGCCAGTTCCTGCGCCGCGGGCACCAGGTCCTTGGCCGGGGCGTGGGGGCGTGCGCTGATCATGGCCGAGAATGAATCGGCCACGGCGCAGATGCGGCCCAGGCGGCTGATCTGCTCGCCCTTGAGCTTTTGGGGGTAGCCCGAGCCGTCCAGCCGTTCGTGGTGCTCCAGGGTGCACTGGCGCAACTCGTCGAAGGCCAGTCCCATCTTGTGCATGATCTTGGCCCCCACCAGCGGGTGCAGGGGAATCTTGTCCTTTTCGTCGGGCTTCAGCGGAGAGGTTTTGGACAGGATGAACGCGGGCACCTTGGCCATGCCCAGGTCGTGCAGCAAGAGGGCCAGCGCCGAGCGGTCCATGTCCCGGCGCTTCAGGTTGTCGCCCATGGAGGTGACCAGCAGCCACAGCCCCACCGAAAGGGTGTTCAGCGAGTGCCTGGCCAGCGAATGTTCGCGGTACAGGCGGCGCATGAACTGCTTCACCCGGTGCCTGTCCTGCCACAGGTATTCGGTGAGGACCATGACGTCGCGGTACAACACCTCGAACACCGGCTTCACCGGCTGCTCGATGAACCCGTTCACCCGCAGGGTCAGGGCCTGCTGGAAGATGTCCGCGACCTCGCCTTCCTTCAGGTTCTTGTCCACCAGCACGAGGTCGAGCTGGTGGACGATGTGCTGTGAATAGATGGGGTGGTCCGACCGCGACACGAACAGGTCGCCCGCCTCGCACAGCCGCTGCACCTCTTCCACCTGCTCGTTGGAAAGCCGCGCGCCCTTGCGGGTGTACGGCTGCAACTGCGCGATGTCCTCGCGGAAGCGGAACAGGTCCACCGGGGGACGGTATTTGGGGAAGCTCGACAATATCTCCGTGCTGATCTGGTAGTATTCCTCGGAGATATTGTCGGGGATGGTTGCCTTCACCGTGGGTAGCTCCCTTGTGGCGCGCGCGTCGTGGGCGGCGGGGGCGCGGCGGAGCCCGGCCCGCACGGGAGCCCGGCGCCGCCGCCTGCCGTCATTTCCTGTAGATCTTCACCATGTTGGTGCCGCGCGGCTTGCGGCCCGACTTGGGCTGCCCGGCGGTGATGACCACGTTGTCGCCCTTTTCGAAGTCGGGCGCGGTGTCCACGAAGCGCTCGGCCCGGGCCACGTGGCTGGGGATGTCCTGCGGGATGTCCTGCGGCACGATGCCCCACGAGAAGTTCAGGGCGCGCAGGGCCGCCGGGTCGGGCGTCAGGGCCCAGACCATCTGGCGCGGGCGGCGCGACGAGATGAGCCGGGCCGATGCGCCGCTCATGCTGTGCGAGACGATGCCCTTGGCCCCGGTCTTCTCGGCCAGCAGGCACGCCGCGTAGGCCAGGAATTCCGCCGTGCCCTTTTCCTCGGCCGGTTCCACGAGGCGTTGCGTCTCGAAGTGCAACTCTTCCGCCTTGGTGGCGATTTCCTTCATGAATTCCACGGTCTCCACGGGAAAGTTGCCCATGGCCGTTTCTTCCGAAAGCATCACGCAGTCCGCCCCGTCCAGCACCGCGTTGGCCACGTCGGTGGTTTCCGCGCGGGTGGGCGAAGGGCTGTTGACCATGGACAGCAGCATCTGGGTGGCCACGATGACCGGCTTGGCCGCGCGGTTGCAGGCGCGGATGATGCGCTTCTGCATGGCGGGCAGGGCGGGCAGGGGGCATTCCACGCCCAGGTCGCCGCGCGCCACCATGATCACGTCGGCCTCGGTCAGGATGTCCTCCAGCCGGTCCACGGCGTTCTGCCGTTCCAGCTTGGCGATGACCGGGATGTGTTTGCGGCCGCTGGCCGCGATGATTTCCTTGGCGTCGCGGATGTCTTCCGGCGTCTGCACGAAGGACAGGGCCACGGCGTCCACGCCCAGTTCCAGGCCGTCGGCCAGGTCCTTGCGGTCCTTTTCGGTCAGGGCGGGCAGGCGCACCGACTTGCCGGGCAGGGCGAGGCCCTTGCGCGAGGTGATGATGCCGCTGTTGTCGGCCTCCAGTTCGAAGCACCCCTCCGGCGCGGTGCCCAGTACGCGGAACTGCAACCCGCCGTCGGAAAGCACCACCCGGTCACCGGCTTCCAGCCCGTTCAGCACGGCCTGGTTGGAGAAGGGGATGAGCGGCAGCACCGCTCCCGCCGGGGCCTTGGGACCCAGCAGCACGCGGTCGCCCTTGCCCACGGAGACGGCGCCGTCGGGAATCTCGCCGATGCGGATCTTGGGGCCGGAAAGGTCCTGAAGGATGGTCACCGGGCAGCCGCATTCGGCTTCCAGTTCGCGCAGCGTGCGCACCAGATCCACGAACATGGATGCGCCGCCGTGGGAAAAGTTGAGGCGAAAGATGCGCACTCCGGCGGCGATGAGGCGCGAAAGCACCTCCCGCGAGCGCGAGGCCGGTCCTATGGTGGCGATTATCTTCGTTCTCATGCTCCACCCCTGTGCAATAAGTTGTATCTTGTCAAGCCGTTTGTGCGTCGCGGAGGGGGCCGACGGCCGTACGGGGGCGCCGTGGCGGATACACCGGTATATCGTGCCGACACCCTTCGTGTCCCCCTGCATTCCGTAAAAATATCAGGGCAGGCCATGTCCCGGTGCGCCGGAGCGGGGCGCATGCCGTAGCGCGGCGCCGCGAATCCCGTGCGGCAGCGCACGCGCGGCCCGTGCCGCGGGTGCCGGACTGTGGTGGCGCGGCATCCCGCAGCATGCCGGTTATATGTTGGAATCATGTGATATTGTTGTGCGGTTGCCTGTGCGTCGGTTGCCGTTAGAAATTTTCTAGACTCGCCTGGCGGCCACGGCTTGACAGTGCCAAACATATCATAGAGAAAGTGGGAAATTGTGGTAAAAGGTGGTAGAGTCTTCTCAGGAAAGGCCCCTTCCCCGGACGGAAAGCACCCCGCGCGCCACGCGGGGGAAACGGCGGAAGCGGGCGCGCATCCTCGACGCTTCGCGCAACAGCGCGAGATGAAAGGCAAGTGGTGTTCCCGTGTTGTTCAGAGGCCGTTCCCACCGCAGTCTCGACCCCAAGGGCCGACTGATGCTGCCGCCGGATTTCCGCGACATCCTCGTGTCGCGCGCCGAGGGCGGCAAGCTGGTGCTGACCAGCTTCGACGACTGCGTCATGGGCTACCCCCTGCCGGACTGGGAAGACTTCGAGCGCAAGTTCTCGAACCTCAAGAACCCCTCGCGCAAGATGCGCGACTTCCGTCGCCTGGTCATCGGCAGCGCCGAACTCATGGACCTGGACGGGCAGGGGCGGGTGCGCATTTCGCGTTCGCACATGGACTACGCGGGCATCACCAAGGACGTGGTGCTGCTGGGCCAGGGCAGCCGCTTCGAAATCTGGGACCAGGGCCGCTTTGACGGCATCGTGGCGCAGGACTTCGACGACGTGGCCGCCGAACTGGCCGACAGCGGCATAGAACTTTCCCTCTAGCCAGCAAGGCACGGCCCCCAGGGGCCGCAGGACACCGCAATGACCGGCGCACCCGTTCCCACCGCACCGCAGGCCGCCACCGCCCCCACGGAAGGGGCGCGCGCCGCCGCGCTGCACGTGCCCGTGCTGCTGGACGAGGTGCTGGAGGCGTTGGCGCCCCGCCCCGGCGGCCGGTACCTGGACGGCACCGTGGGGCTTGGCGGCCATTCGGCGGCCATCATGGAGCGCATCGGCCCGGACGGCGAGCTGTGCTGCCTCGACCGCGACGCCACCGCCCTGGAACTGGCCCGCCAGCGCCTGGCCCCGTGGGGCGGCCGCGTGCACTTCTTCCACACCCGCTATGCCGACTTCGAAGCCGCGCTGGACCAGCTGGGCTGGGACAAGGTGGACGGCGCGCTCATCGACATCGGGGTGTCGTCCATGCAGATCGACACCGCCGGTCGCGGCTTCAGCTTCCATGCCGACGGCCCGCTGGACATGCGCATGGACCAGGGCGGCGACGAGGACCCGGCCGCCAGGCTGGTGAACCGGGCCACAGTGGACGTCCTCAAGGACATCATCCGCCGCTACGGCGAGGACCCCATGGCCGGGCGCATCGCCCGCGCCATCGTGGACGCCCGCGCGGCAGGCCCCATCGAGACCACGGCCCAACTGGCGGCCATCGTGGACAGGGCCTACCCGGCCAAGTGGCGCGCCACCTCGCGCAACCACCCGGCCACCCGCACCTTTCAGGCCCTGCGCATGGCCGTCAACGACGAGTTGGGCCAGCTGGAACGCTTTCTCGACCGCATCCTGGACCGGCTGAGCCCCGGCGGGCGGCTGGCGGTGATCACCTTCCATTCCCTGGAAGACCGCATCGTCAAGCACCGCCTGCGCGACGAAGCGCAGGGCTGCGTGTGCCCGCGTACCGTGTCCCGCTGCGAATGCGGCCACACGGCCCGCGTGGACGTGCTGACCCGCAAGCCGGTCACCGCCACCGAGGCGGAACTGGCTCGCAACTCCCGCGCCGCCAGCGCCAAGCTGCGCGCGGCCGTGCGGCTGGCCCAGGGGCAGGCCCCGCGCCCCCGGCGGCGCAACAAGTACGCCCCCGGCGACCGCGATGCAGAGGAAGGGGGCGCGTCATGAGCCACGGCGTGGGAAGCTGGGTGCTGGCCATGATCCTGTCGGTGCTGACCAGCCTGGTGCTGGGGCTGTCGCTGGTGTGGCTGAACATCGAACGCATGGACATGGCCTACACCCTGCGCAAGTTGCAGGGCGAACTGGACGGCAGGGCGGCCCTGACCGCCAAGCTGGAAGTGGAGCGGGACCGGCTGATGTCGCCGTATGAACTGGGAAGGAAGGCGGAGACCATGGGCATGCGGGGGGCGCGCCCCGGCCAGATCCGCCGCATCGAGGAGGCGGGGCGCTAGCGCCCCGGAGCGTCATGCTGCGAGCAGACAGGAAGTCACGCATTCTCGGCAGGCCCGCGCCGCGCACCGCGCGCGACGCGCGTCCCTCTTTCGAGGCGCGCGCCCCCCGCGCCGCACGCGCCCTGCGCAACAGGAAGGCCCCCGGCTCGTCGTTCGGCGGCGGCTTGCGCTTCAATCCCTTTGCCCGCTTCGGCGGGACGGACTGGAGCAAGGTGCGCCTGTACGGCGTGGGCTGCATGTTCGCGCTGCTGTGGGTGCTGCTGTGGTCGCGCGCCTGGTACGTCCAGGTCTACGACGGCGAACGGCTGGCCGGGCTTGCCCGGCGCCAGCACATGGCGGCGGAGACCGTTTCCGGCAGGCGCGGGGCCATCCTTGACCGCAACGGGCAGATCCTTGCCCGCAGCGTGGAGGTGCGCTCCGTCTACGTCCGCCCCGGCGAGGTGCGCGACGTGGACTCCACGGTCAACGCGCTGGCCGCCGCGCTGGAAGCCCCGGCCAAGCAGGTGCGCGACGCCGTTGTCGCCAAGCGGGGCTTTTCGTGGGTGGCCCGCAAGGTGGACGACCTGGCCGCGGAGAACGTGCGCAAGGCCAGCCTGCCCGGCGTGTACCTGACCAGCGAGTACGAACGCATCTATCCCTTCAAGCAGATGGCCGGGCAACTGCTCGGCTTCGTGGGCATGGAGAGCAAGGGCCTGGAAGGCATAGAACTGGCCTTCGAGGAAGTGCTGAGCGGCGATTCCGCCCGCAACGTGGTGCAGCGCGACGCCGCCGGACGCCGTCTGGACATGGACGGCGGCGCGGGCCGCGCGTCCCTGCGCGGCCGCGACGTGCGCCTGACCATCGACACCCAGGTCCAGTTCTTTGCCGAAGAAGCCCTGGCCCGCTCCGTGGACCAGTTCGACGCCTCCTGGGGCGGCTGCCTGGTGGTGGACGTGGACTCCGGCGACATCCTGGCCTGGGCGCAATATCCGTTCTTCAATCCCAACGCCTACCGCGACTACAAGGCCGACCGCTGGCGCAACCGCCTGGCCGCCGACGCGCTGGAGCCCGGCTCCACGCTGAAGCCGTTCCTGGTGGCCGCCGCGTTGCAGGAAGGCGTGGTCAAGGGCGACACCTCCTTCAATTGCGAAAAGGGTCGCTGGAAGACCCGCTACATCACCATCCGCGACACGCACAGCTACGACGTGCTGCCCGTGAACAAGGTGCTGCGCTACTCCAGCAACATCGGCATGGCCAAGATCGGCCTGGAACTGGGGTCCAAACGCTACTGGGAATACCTGAGCCAGTTGGGGTTCGGCGACCGCACCGGCCTGCCCATCACCGAGAGCAAGGGCATCCTGCGCGACCCGCGCCACTGGTCCGAGCCGGACCTGATCACCACCTCGTTCGGCCAGTCCATCGCCGCCACCGGCGTGCAGATGGCCCAGGCCTACCTGACCCTGGCCAACGGCGGCGAACGCAAGCCGCTGCGGCTGATCGTGGATTCCGGCGACGACACCCCGGCCAACTCGGCCAGCCAGAAGGTGTACAACGACAAGACGGTGAAGCAGGTCATCTCCATGCTGCGCGAAGTGGTGGAGGAAGACGGCACCGGCACCCGCGCGCGCATCCCCGGCATCATGGTGGGCGGCAAGACCGGCACCGCGCAAAAGGCTGACGAGACGGGGCGTTACGGCCACGAACGGCTGGCTTCGTTCGTGGGTTTCGCCCCCATCGACCGGCCCAAGTACCTGATTTTGGTCATGGTGGACGAACCGCAGAAAAATTCGTACGGCGGCGTGGTCGCCGCGCCCGTGTTCAAGCACGTGGCCATGCGCACCATGGCCTACCACGGCCTGCTGCCCGACGCTCCCGACCCCGAGGCCCCCACCTACGCCACGCCCATGGGCAAGACCGGCCCGGTGGAAGTGCGCCGCGAGGTGGCCGAGGCCGTGCGCGAGGCCCCCGACGGGGTGCCCAACGTGGTGGGCAAGTCGGTGCGCCGGGCCGTGGAGGTGTTCGCCCGGCAGGGCATGGTGCCCGTGCTCAAGGGCGTGGGGCAGACCGTGATCCGCCAGACCCCGGAACCGGGCGCCGAATGGCCCAAGGGCCAGCCCGCGGGGCAGTGCGTCCTCTGGCTTTCCGAGAATTCGTAGGAGCATCGCCGCATGACCCGCATTTCCTTTGACGACCTTCTGGCCCGCGTCCGCCAGACCCGCACCGGCACGGACAGGCCGGAAATACGCACCGACTCGCGCAGGGTGGGCCGGGGCGACGTGTTCGTGGCCGTGCCCGGCGTCGCCGCCAACGGCGGCGCGGGCGTGGACGGCGCGGACTTCATCCCCAAGGCGTGGGCCGCCGGGGCCGGGGCGGTGGTCTGCCTGCCCGGCCGGGTGGATGCCGCCCTTGCCGATGCTCCGGAAGGTTCCGTGGTCGCCGTCCACGACGACCCGCGCGCGGCCATCGGACTGCTGGGCCAGGCGCGGTACGGCACGGACGCGCTGTCCTTTCCGGTGGTGGCCGTCACCGGCACCAACGGCAAGACCACCATCACCTATCTTTTGGAACACGTGTTTTCCGCCTTGGGCCGCCGGGCCGGGGTGCTGGGCACGGTCAGCTACCGCTGGCCGGGCTTCGCCATGGACGCGCCGCTGACCACGCCCGACTGCATCGAGACCCACGCCATGCTGGCCCGCATGCAAGCCGCCGGGGTGGACGTGGCGCTGATGGAGGTCTCGTCCCACGCGCTGGACCAGCGCCGGGTGGCGGGCATCCGCTTCGCCGGGGCTATCCTGACCAACCTGACGCAGGACCATCTGGACTACCACGGCGACATGGAACGCTACTACGCCGCCAAGGCCCGCCTGTTCACCGAACTGCCCGACGCGGACAAGGCCTGCGCCGTCAACGCCGACGACGCCTGGGGTCGCCGCCTGCTGGGCGAGGTTCCGCATGCCATCGGCTTCGGGCTGGAGGCGGCGCCCGATGGGGGAGAGGTCGTGCCGGGCCGCCGTCACCTGCACGGCGAAATGGTCCGCAACGACACCTCGGGCCTCACGCTGCGCATGACCTTCGAGGGGCGGCAGTGGGAGCTTTCCTCGCACTTCATCGGCGCGCACAACGCCTCCAACCTGCTGGCCGTACAGGCCGTGTGCCTGGGCATGGGCCTTGCGCCCGAAGATTTCGCCAGCCTGGCCGACTTCGCCGGGGTGCCGGGGCGGCTGGAGCGCATCGTGAACCCGCGAGGGCTGGACATTTTCGTGGATTACGCACATACCCCCGACGCGCTGGAAAACGTGCTGCGCGCGCTGCGAGCGGTGGGCTTTGCACGCATCGTCACCGTGTTCGGCTGCGGCGGCAACCGCGACCGCACCAAGCGCCCGCTGATGGGGCAGGCGGTGGCGCGGTATGCCGACGTGGCCGTGCTCACGTCCGACAACCCCCGCCACGAGGACCCCGAATCCATTATGGCCGACGTGCTGCCCGGCCTTGCCGGTGCGCGCGAGGTGGTCAGCGACCCCGACCGGGCCAGGGCCATCGGCAAGGCCCTTGCGCTGCTGCGGCCGGGCGACGCGCTGCTGGTGGCGGGCAAGGGGCATGAAAGTTACCAGCAGATCGGCGACCGCAAGGTGCCGTACAGCGACCAGCAGGTCATCCGGGAGATACTTGGGTGCAATTGATGTCCACCACCACGCGCCACGCCGCGCGGGTCCGCGCCGTGTCCCATGAGGCCAGCCGGGCCAGTTGGGCCAGTTGGGCCAGTCGGGCCGGTCAGGCCGGTTCCTCACGCACCACCGGGGGGCGCCATGCTGTATAACCTGCTGTTTCCCCTCAGTTCCGAATTCACGGTCCTCAACGTCTTCCGCTACATCACCTTCCGGTCGGTGTGGGCGCTGCTGACGGCGCTGCTGCTGTCCATCCTCATGGGACCGTGGTTCATCGGATGGCTGCAACGCATCAAGTGCGGCCAGCACATCCACGAGGACGTCACCTGCCACGTGCAGAAGGCGGGCACCCCCACCATGGGCGGCCTGCTCATCGCCTTTTCCCTGTCCGTCAGCGTGCTGCTGTGGGCCGACCTGACCAACAAGTACGTCTGGCTGACCATGCTCATCTTCCTGGGCTTCGGGCTGGTGGGCTTTCTGGACGACTACATCAAGATCCGCCGCCGCAACAACAAGGGCCTGTCCGCCCGCGCCAAGTTCGCGGGGCAGGTGGCGGTGGCCGCCGTGGCCATGTACCTGGTGGTCAGCGAGCCGGTGTACTCCACGCGGCTGGCCTTTCCGTTCTTCAAGGGCCTCGCGCCCGACCTGGGCTGGCTGTACATCCCCTTCGCGGTGACGGTCATGGTGGGTTCGTCCAACGGGGTGAACCTCACCGACGGGCTGGACGGCCTGGCCATCGGGCCCACCATCATCGCGGGCATGGTCTTCGCCGTGTTCATCTACGTGGCGGGCAACGTGCAGATGTCCGGCTACCTGCAGGTGCCCTACGTGCCCGGCGTGGGCGAGGTCACCGTGTTCTGCGGGGCGCTGGTGGGGGCGAGCCTGGGCTTTCTGTGGTTCAACGCCTATCCCGCCCAGGTGTTCATGGGCGACGTGGGCTCGCTGGCCCTTGGCGGCGCGCTGGGCTTCCTGGCCGTGCTGTGCAAGCAGGAACTGCTGCTGCTCATCGTGGGCGGGCTGTTCGTGGTGGAAACCCTGTCGGTGATCCTTCAGGTGGGCTACTTCAAGTTCACGGGCGGCAAGCGCATCTTCCGCATGGCCCCGCTGCATCATCACTTCGAATTGCAGGGCATCCCCGAGTCGAAGATCATCATCAGGTTCTGGATCATGTCGGCGCTGCTGGGGCTGATGGCGCTGTCGGTACTGAAGCTGCGCTAGGACAAGGATACGGCAATGACCTGCGACAAGCACATGGCGCGGACCATCGGCAAGGGCGACCTTGCGGTGGTCGTGGGCGCGGGGCGCTCCGGCATGGCGGCCGCGCGGCTGCTGCACCGCATGGGCGCGCGCGTGCGTCTGCTGGAACGCAACGCCGGCGGGGTGCCCGCCGACTTCGCGCACTGGGCCGCCGGGGCCGGGGTGGAAATCGCCACCGGCGACCATTCCCCGGCGCAGTTCGAGGGCGCGCGGGCCGTGGTGCCCAGCCCCGGCATGGCCGTGGCCGCGCTGCACCCCCTGCTTGCGACAGGGCCGGACGCGCCCGAAGTGCTGGCCGAGATGGAGCTTGCCTGGCGGCAGCTTGCCGACGAGCCGGTGCTGGCCGTCACCGGCACCAGCGGCAAGACCACCACGGTTTCGCTGTGCGCCGCCATGCTGCGCGCGCAGGGCCTTTCCGTGTTCCTGGGCGGCAACATCGGCACCCCCCTCAGCGAGTACGTGCTGTCCGTGGCGGATGGCGGGCCGCGCGTGGATGCGCTGGTCATCGAGATTTCCAGCTTCCAGTTGCAGGCGTGCACCACCTTTCGCCCGCGCGTGGCCATGCTGCTGAACATCAGCGAGAACCACCTGGACTACCACGCCGACATGGCGGAATACATCGACGCCAAGTTCCGGCTGTTCCGGTGCATGGAAGAGGGCGACCTGGCCATCTTCGGCGAGGGCGTGCGCGACCTGGTGGCCGCCCGCGCGCCCAAGGCCCGCACGCTGTTCTTCGACGTCGGGGCCAGGCGCTTTCCGCGTACCCGCCTGCTGGGCGGGCACAACCAGGCCAACATCGAGGCCGCATGGCAGGCCTGCCGCGAGTTCGGCGTGACGGCCGAGGCGGCGGAAAGGGCCGTGGCGGACTTCGCCCCGCTGGAGCACCGGCTGGAGGCCGTGGCCGAACGGAACGGCGTGCTGTGGGTGAACGATTCCAAGTGCACCACGGTGGAGGCGTTGCGCGTGGCGCTGCAAGCCTTCGACAGGCCGGTGGTGCTGATGGTGGGCGGCAAGTTCAAGGGGGGCGACCTTGCGTCCCTGCTGCCGCTGATGCGCGGGCGGGTGCGGGCCGTGGTGGGCTTTGGCGCCAGCCGTGAACATTTCGAGGCCGCGTGGCTGGGGCAGGGGGATTTCCCCATGTCCTGGCCCATGTCCTGGCCCATGTCCTGGCATGACACGCTGGAGCCCGCCGTGGCCGAGGCCGCCGTACTGGCCCGGCCCGGCGACGCGGTGGTGATGGCCCCGGCCACTTCCAGCTTCGACCTGTTCGCCAACTACAAGGAGCGCGGCCACGCCTTCCGCCGCGCGGTGGAGGCCCTGCCATGAGGTTCGGCGCGCAAGCGGACGCCCATCCCTCGGCCGCGCTGGCCGACCTGCGGCACGACGGGTCCGGCCATTACGGCAGCTTCGGCGGCATCGCCCACGGCGAGCACGGCCCGCAGAACGGTGTGGACTGGTGGCTGTTCGCCATCGCCCTGACCCTGCTGGGCATCGGTCTGCTGATGGTGCTGTCCGCCAGCGGCATCGTGGCCGAGCGCTTCAACGGCGACAAGTACTACTTCTTCAAGCGCCAGCTGATGTTCGCCTGCGTGGGCGGCGTGGCCCTGTTCACCGCCGCGCTGATGCCGCGCAACCTGCTGTACAAGCTGCAATACCCCATCCTGTTCGGGGTGCTGATCCTGCTCATCCTGGTGCTGACGCCGCTGGGCAACAAGGTCAACGGCGCGCGCCGCTGGATCCAGGTGGGGCCCGTGGCCGTGCAGCCCATGGAGTTCACCAAGATCGCCCTGGCCCTGTACCTGGCCTACTTCATGAGCACCAAGCAGGAGATCATCAAGACCTTCAGCCGGGGGGTCATACCGCCGTTCGCCGTGACCGGGGTGTTCTGCGCGCTGCTGTTGCGCCAGCCCGACTTCGGCGGGGCGGCGGTGCTGGCCATGATCCTGTTCTTCATGTGCCTGGTGGGCGGCACGCGGTTCTTCTACCTGGCCGTGTCCGGGGCGGCGGCCGTGGCGGGCGCCGTCATGCTGGTGGTGCATTCGCCGTACCGCTTCCGCCGGTTCACCGCCTTCCTCGACCCCTTCGCCGACGCGCAGGATTCCGGCTACCAGCTGGTGCAGTCGCTGTTCGCGCTGGGGTCCGGCGGCATCACCGGCGTGGGCATCGGCGCCAGCCGCCAGAAACTGTTCTACCTGCCGGAAGCGCACAACGACTTCATCATCGCCGTGCTGGGCGAGGAATTGGGCTTCATCGGCATGTCGCTGGTCTTCGTGCTGATGGGCATGCTGTTCTGGCGGAGCTTCCGCATCGCCGCCCGGCAGGACGATCTGCGCGACCGGTTCACCGCCTTCGGGGTGACCCTGGTGCTGTTGCTGGGGGCCGTGCTGAACATGGCGGTGGTCATGGGCGTGGCGCCCCCCAAGGGCGTGCCCATGCCCTTCCTGAGCTACGGGGGCAGCAGCCTGCTGACCACCCTGACCTGCGTGGGGCTGTTGCTGAACTATTCGCGCACGGCACGCTGACGGCGTGCCTTCGCGCGTTTTCACCACCGCACGAGACACCGGAGGAAACACCATGCGCCGCGTCATCCTCACCACGGGCGGAACCGGGGGGCACATCTTCCCGGCGCTGGCCGTGGCCGAGGAGATCACCCGCCGTCATCCCAAGGCCCGCATCCTGTTCCTGGGCGGCAAATACGGGCCGGAGGCCGACCTTGCGGCCCGCGCCGGGCTCGAGTATGTGGGCCTGCCGGTGCGCGGGGTGATGGGGCGCGGCCTGCGCGCGGTGGCCGCCGCCGGGGCCATGGCCCTTGGCGTGTGGCGCGCGGTGTCCGTGGTGCGCCGGTTCGACCCGGACATCGCCGTGGGCTTCGGCGGCTACGCCGCCTTCGCCGGGGTGCTGGCCGCGCGGCTGTGCGGCAGGCCCGCCGCCATTCACGAGCAGAACGCCATCCCCGGACTGACCAACCGCCTGCTGGGCCACGTGGTGCAGCGGGTGTTCCTGTCCCTGCCGGACACGGCGGGCGTGTTCCCCGCGCGGCGCTGCGTGGCCACCGGCAACCCGGTGCGCGCGGCCATCGTCGCGGCCGGGGCGCAGGGTGCGGCCCAAGGTGCCGGGGACGAGGCCCACGGAGCCGGGGACGCCCCGCGTTCCGCCCATTCGCGCCGCCTGCTGGTCATGGGCGGCAGCCTTGGCGCCCGCGCCGTCAACGATGCCGTGGTGGCCGCGCTGCCCGCCCTGCGCGACGCCGGAGTGGAACTGTGGCACCAGACCGGCACCGCCGACTGGGAACGGGTGCGCGCGGGCTACAAGCAGGCCGGGATTTCCCAGGCCCGCGTCGAGGCGTTCATCGACGACGTGGCCAGCGCCTACACCTGGGCGGATCTTGTCCTGTGCCGCGCCGGGGCCACTTCCGTGGCCGAACTGGCCGTGGCGGGCAAGCCCTCGGTGCTGGTGCCGTTTCCCTTCGCCACCCACGACCACCAGTTGCACAACGCCCGGCATATCGCCGACGCCGGGGCCGCGCTGGTGGTGGAGCAGAAGAACGTCACCCCCGGCCCCGACGGCAGGCCCGCCGTGGCTCTGGACCGCGTGCTGGTGGAACTGCTGTCCGACCGCCAGCGTCTGGCCCGCATGGGCCGCGCCGCCCGCGCCATGGGCAGGCCGCAGGCTGCCGCCGCCGTGGTGGACGGCATGGAAGCCATCCTCGCGGGGCGCAAGTAGGTTGGAGTTTTTCGTGTGTTCATCGCGAGGGGGGAGTCGGTTTTTTTGTTTGCCTCCGGCGGGCAAGGGGCTTCGCCCCCTGCACCCCGATGAGAAAGTTTTTTTCAGCATTCGTTGATAGCTCGGATGCACACTGCAAGGCGTAAGAATGGCCCATTGAAGGGGGTGCAGGGGGCGAAGCCGCGTTGCGATCGCCATCCGTAAGACTCGAAGACTCGTCTAACGGCTGCCGTCCTTGCCCGCCGGAGGCGTAAAAAACAGAACCTGCCTTCGCCAGCGGCCGCAATAACGCGAAAGGCAACATGAAAAATTATGAATAACAACAAGATCAAGAAAATACACATGGTCGGCATCGGCGGCTCGGGCATGAGCGGCATTGCCGAGGTGCTCTTGAACCTTGGGTACGAGGTGTGCGGTTCGGACATGTCCGACGGCACTGTGGTGCGCCGCCTGCGCAAGCTGGGGGCCGAGATCTACATCGGCCACGGCGAGGGCAACCTGACCGACGCGCAGGTGCTGGTGAAGTCCACGGCCATCGGCGACGACAACCCGGAGGTGGCGGCCGCGCGCAAGCGGGGCATTCCCATCATTCCGCGCGCCGAGATGCTGGCCGAACTGATGCGCCTGCGCACGGGCATTGCCATTGCGGGCACGCACGGCAAGACCACCACCACCTCGCTCACAGCGGCCATCTTCGACGAGGCGGGCACCGACCCCACGGTGATCATCGGCGGGCGGCTGAACGCCTACGGGGCCAACGCGCGCCTGGGCGACGGCGCCTACCTCATCGCCGAGGCGGACGAATCGGACGGCTCGTTCCTGTGCCTGTTCCCCATCGTCACCGTGGTCACCAACGTGGACATGGACCACATGGACCACTACCCCTCGCAGCAGGCCATCGACGACGCCTTCGTGGACTTCATGAACAAGGTGCCGTTCTACGGCATGAACGTGGTCTGCGGCGACGACCCCGGCGTGCGCCGCCTGCTGCCGCGCGTGAAGCGCCCGGTGGTCACCTACGGCTTCGACGAGCACAACGCCATCCGGGCCGAGGTGCTGGCCTGCGCGGACACCAGCCTGTTCAACGTCATCGTCGACGGCGAGGACATCGGGCAGGTGCGCCTGGTCCAGCCGGGCCGCCACAACATCCTGAACGCCCTGGCCGCCATCGGCGTGGCGCTGGAGTGCGACATCGCGCCCGAGAAGATCGTGTCGGGCCTGGCCCGGTTCGGCGGGGTGGGGCGGCGCTTCGAGCGCAAGGGCGAGCGCGACGGCGTGCTGGTGGTGGACGACTACGGCCACCATCCGGCGGAAATCGCGGCCACCCTGGCCACGGCGCGCCAGTGCTTCCCGCACCGGCGGCTGGTGGTGGTGTTCCAGCCGCACCGGTTCACCCGCACCCAGGCCCTGTTCGGCGAATTCTGCAAGGTGTTCGACGGGGTGGACAAGCTGCTGCTGACGGAAATCTACCCCGCGTCGGAAAAGCCCATCCCCGGCGTGAGCGGGCAAAGCCTGGCCCAGGGCATCCGCCAGGTGTCGAAGACCGACGTGACCTACCATCAGGATTTCGATTCCGTGCTGGCGGCGCTGCCCGAAGTGCTGCAACCCGGCGACCTGCTGCTGACGCTGGGCGCGGGCAACGTGACCACCATCGGTCCCCGCTACCTGGAAGGGGAATAGCATGCTCAAGGTTCTCGACGGCCCCGTGCTTGCGCACCGCACCACGCTCCGCCTTGGCGGCAGGGCGCTGGCGGAGGCGCGCGCGGCCGGGCCCGGGGACCTGGACGGCCTGCCCGAAGCGCTGGCGCGCCTTGGCGGCGAGCCACGCATGCTGGGCTGCGGCAGCAACATTTTGGCCGACGACGGCGAACTGCCCGTGGTGGTGGTGACGCTGGCGGACGGCGGCCCCTTCGACGCCGCGCCGGAAGTGACCGGCGAGACGGAGGACGGCCGCGTGCTGGTGCGCGTGGGCGCGGCGCAGCGGCTGCCGCGCCTGGTGTCGCGCCTGTCCGCGTGGGGCCTTTGCGGCATGGAAGGGCTGGCGGGGATACCCGGCGCGGTGGGCGGCGCGGTGGCCATGAACGCCGGTTCCTACGGCTGCGAATGCGGCGCCGCGCTGCATTCCGTCTCGGTGTTCTCGCCCGCGCTGGGCCATGTGACCCTGGGCCGCGAGCGGTTCCGGTACGGGTACCGGCAGTTCGAGGTGCTGGACGCCTCGGGCGCGCCGCTGGGCGGCTGGTTCCTGGTCACTTCGGCCACCTTCGCCCTGGCGCGGTGCGACAGCGCGGTGGTGCATGCGGCCATGCGCGGCAATTACCTGAAGAAGAAAGCGACGCAGCCGGTGCTGGCCCACAGTGCGGGGTGCGTATTCCGCAATCCCTCGGCGGAGAACCCCGCTGGAAAGTTGCTGGATGCGGCGGGCTTAAAAGGATACCGTATCGGCGGAATGGCATTTTCGAAAATGCATGCCAACTTCATGATCAACGAAGGAAACGGCACTGCAAAAGAGGCCTTCAGTTTATTGCAGTTGGCAAGAGTTGCCGTGAGTGAACGTTTCAGAGTCGATCTTGAACTTGAAGTGAAGGTCTGGTCATGGTGGTAGCATTGTCGCGCGGAAAGAAGGGCGCGAAGAATGCGTACAGCAGAAAAAGCGTGAAGCCGCAGAAGCCTACGCTGAATCCGAGCAACGGAGTGCTGTCGTTCGTCAAATGGATCTTCACCATGCTGCTTTCCGTGTCCCTTCTGGTCGGAATAAGCATAGGTTTGCTGTATGTCTACAGATATGCGACGAGTTCTGAATATTTTGCAGTCAAATCTATTGAAGTCTCCGGCAATTTGAGGTTAAGACAGGAGGAAATCCTGGCGTTGGCGGGCATTGCCCCCGGCTCGAACAGCCTTGCGGTGAACATCGCGGACATGGAGTCGGGCCTGCTGCGCAACCCCTGGATTACGGAAGTATCCGTAAAAAGGTTGCTTCCGGACGGATTTGCGATAAAAGTCGCTGAACGGGAGCCGAAGTTCTGGGTACAGCGCGGAGGAGAGCTTCTCTACGCCGACGAACACGGCAACATCATCGCCCCGGTGGGGGCGGGCCGGTTCACCTCGTTGCCCACGCTGGAAGTGGAGACGGGGGCAGAGGAAGCGCTGGAGCGATTGCCCGAGATAACCGGCGATCTGAAGCGGGCCAGGCTGCCCGTGGACATCGCCCTGGTTTCGTGGGTGCGCCTGAGCCCCGGCAAGGGCGTGGAACTATATCTGGAAAACAGCGACCTGCGGCTCAGCGTCGCGCTGGAAGACTGGCGCGGCAACCTCGACAGGCTGGGTAAGGTGCTCGACGACCTTGCCCGTCGGGGCGAACTGAAGCAGGTGCGCGAGGTGAAGGCGGGGGGCGTCAACGTCTGGGTACAGAAGGACGCCGCCCTCGGCGGCTGACCCGGCAGTGCGAAACCGCACGGGCAGCCCCCATGGCACCCGTTCGGCATCGCGTAAACAGGAGTAGCAGATGCCCAAGTCGGATCTGATTGTCGGCCTTGATATCGGTACCACCAAGATCTGCGCGGTCGTGGGCGAAGCCACGCCCGACGGGGTCGATATCGTCGGCATCGGCACCAGTCCCTCCACCGGCCTGCGCAAGGGCGTGGTGGTCAACATCGAGCAGACCGTCCAGTCCATCAAGAAAGCTCTCGAAGAAGCCGAGCTGATGGCCGGCTGCGAAATCCGTTCGGTCTATGCGGGTATCGCGGGCAGCCACATCAAGGGCTTCAACAGTCATGGCGTCATCGCCGTCAAGGGCGGCGAGGTGGGCCCGAAAGACGTCGAACGCGCGCTGGACGCGGCGAAAGCCGTGGCCATTCCGCTGGACCGCGAGGTCATCCACATCCTGCCGCAGGAATACATCGTGGACGACCAGCGCGGCATCGCCGACCCGCTCGGCATGGCGGGCGTGCGGCTCGAGGTCAAGGTGCACATCGTGACGGGCGCCGTGACGTCCGCCCAGAACATCGTGCGTTCCTGCCACAGGAGCGGGCTCGACGTGTCGGACATCGTGCTCGAGGCCCTGGCCTCCAGCAAGGCCGTGCTCACCGAGGAAGAGAGGGAGATTGGCGTCGCCCTCGTGGACCTTGGCGGCGGCACCACCGACATCGCCGTGTTCTCCAACGATTCCATCAAGCACACGGGCGTGCTTGCGCTGGGCGGACAGAACCTGACCAACGACATCGCGTTCGGGTTGCGCACCCCCATGGTCTCGGCCGAAAAGATCAAGGTCAAGTACGGCTGCGCCATGGCCGACCTTGTGCGCAACGACGACCTCATCGAGGTGCCGAGCGTGGGCGGGCGCGATCCGCGCCGCCTGTCGCGCCAGGTGCTTGCCGAAATCTGCGAACCCCGCATGGAGGAAATCCTGTCGCTGGTGGACCAGGAACTTGTCCGCTCCGGCTTCAAGAGCATGATCGGGGCGGGCGTGGTGCTGACCGGCGGCACGGCCCTCATCGACGGGTGCCAGGAACTTGGCGAGCAGATATTCAACATGCCTACCCGCATCGGCTACCCCCGCAATGTGGGCGGGCTGCGCGACGTGGTGAACAGCCCGAAGTTCGCCACCGCCGTGGGGCTTCTGCGCTACGGCGCCGAAAAGGAGGGCCTCGAGCTCAAGTTCCGCATCCGCGACGGAAACGTGTTCAACCGCGTGCTGTCGCGCATGCGCAAGTGGTTCTCCGACATCTCGTAAACCGTGGGTCCAGCGGACCAGTCATTCGGACAAGGAGAGGCGTATGGAATTTCACGAGATCGATGCCGAAAGCACTGCGAAGATCAAGGTCATCGGTGTCGGCGGCGGTGGCGGCAACGCGGTCCAGAACATGATATCCTCCGCGCTGAAGGGCGTCACCTTCATCGCGGCCAACACCGATATCCAGGCCCTCAGCCGGTCTTCCGCCGAACTCAAGATCCAGCTCGGCGACAAGCTGACCAAGGGCCTCGGCGCGGGCGCCAACCCCGGCATCGGCCGCGACGCCGCCCTTGAAAGCATGGGCGCCATCAAGGACGCCATCGGCGAGGCCGACATGGTCTTCGTCACCGCGGGCATGGGCGGCGGCACCGGCACCGGCGCGGCCCCCGTCATCGCGCAGGCCGCCAAGGAAATGGGCGCGCTGACCGTGGGCGTGGTAACCAAGCCGTTCTTCTTCGAAGGCAAGAAGCGCCTGGAAGCCGCCGAACTCGGCATTTCCGAATTCCGCGAGCACGTGGACAGCCTGATCACCATCCCCAACGACCGCCTGCTGTCGCTGGCCCCCAAGAAGGCCACCTTCGTGGAAATGCTGAAGAAGGCCGACGAAGTGCTGTACTTCGCGGTGAAGGGCATTTCCGACCTGATCATGGTGCCCGGCCTCATCAACCTGGACTTCGCGGACGTGAAGGCGGTGATGGGCGAATCGGGCCTGGCCATGATGGGCGCGGGCATCGCGCGCGGCGAATCGCGCGCCCGCGAGGCCGCCATGAAGGCCATCACCAGCCCGCTGCTGGAAGACGTGTCCATCGACGGCGCGCGCGGCGTGCTCATGAACATCACCTGCGGGCCCGACCTGACCATCGACGAGGTCAGCGAAGCCGCGGGCATCATTCAGGAAGCGGCGCACGAGGACGCGCGCATCTTCTTCGGCACCGTGTTCGACGACGCGGCGGGCGAGGAAATGCGCATCACCGTCATCGCCACCGGCATCGACGCGGGCATCGTGGGCGTGGAAGGCGCGGGCAAGTCGGGCACGGTCACCCCGTTCCGCAAGGGCGGCTCGCTGGCCCAGCCCGCACCCCGTTCGGCCGCGCAGCCGCGCGCCGAGCACGCGCAGGCCAAGCCCGCCGCGCAGTCGGCGCAGCCGATGACCCAGCCGCGTGGCCTGGGCGGCTTCTCGGACGACGACCGCAACATTCCCGCCTACCTGCGCAAGCAGGGCCAGGTGCAGACCACGGTGAACCGCGTCAACAACCACGCTCCCGGCGAAGAGGATTTCATCTTCGACGAGGACGAGTTCGAGATTCCGTCCTTCATCCGCAAGCAGGCGGATTAGCGGGAAAAAGCTCCACGGCCCGCGTCCCTTCTCCGCGCCGCGCGGAAAGGGCGATGCGGGCCGCCCGGCCCAGCGGAACCGGCGTTGCAAACCGGGGGGGACTCTGCGGGCGCCGGGTGTGCACGCGCCCTGCTCGCACGATACGCACGATAGACCCCGCGCACGGGACGAAGAAGACGCCTCTCCATCCCGGGCACGGTTTACGGGAGGGCCGCCCCCAACGGGGCGGCCTTTTCTCGTTGCGGGGGCTGGATTTTTTCACGGCAGTGGTTACGCTGTATGCCGTGCGTGACTGCCCGCAAAGGAGACAACCATGCTGACGCAACGTCTTTCCGGGGTTCGCCCCACTACCCATGCCTCACGGCCTTCATTGGTTCTCCCGTTGCTTCTGCTGGTGGCGGCCCTGCTGGCCACCGCTTGCGCCCCGCTTGTCCGGGGGCTGAGCGGCGACGCCGTGGTTTCATCGTCGCGTCCGCCGGTGCTGGTGCGTCCGGCCGCCGGGTTCACCCTGCTGGGCAACGGGGCGGCATCGCCCCTGCTGGATACCGAACTGGGATTGCGCCACGTTGACGCGGGCTGGGCGTTCTACGCCGATGCCACGCGCGAGCGGCAACTGGCCGTGCTGCTGAGCGAGGTGCCCAGCGGCTGGCAGTGGGAACTGGACGTTTCCAGCCCCTGGCGAGAAGTGCGGCGCGACGGGTACGCCACCGGCCCCGCCCGTTTCGCCGGAGCCACCTTCCTGATGCCCGCCTCGGCCGACCCGTTCGCGGCCATGCTGCCCGCGCCTCCGAAGCTGGCCCCTGACGAGGGCGAATGGCGCTGGCTGGTGCGGCGCTATATCCAGTTGTCCGACTTCCGCGCCGTGAAGCTGGTGGTGGAATACCGCGAGCCCGTGCCTGCGGGCGCTGGCGAACAGTTGGCCGATGCGCTGGATGCCGGGCAGCAGCCCTCGGGACGCGCCGCGGCCCTGCTGGGCGAGTTCGAGGCGCGGTCGCGCGCGGCCTTCTCGGTGGTGGCCTATCCCGAGGGCGGCGTGACGGCGGATAACTTCGTGTTCGACGCCAGCAAGGTGCACGTGCGCAATCTGGCCGGCATGGCCGGGCGCATGGAGCCCATCCGCAACCTGCCCAGCGAAAAGTAACCGAGGGCGGCAACCGGGGCAGGGACGGCCGCGCGCCGCATCCTGCCCCCGGATATTCTCCGGCGTTCTCCGCCGCCAGCCTCGTCCGCCGCCGATTCTTTTGCCTCCGTGCGCCTCGCGTGCGCCCGGAACCGTCAGGGGAACCCCATGCCCAAGCTGATAGCCCTCGCCGTCGTCCTGCTGCTGGCCGGATTCGTCTACGCGCTCATGTATCGCAACCCCGTCCGGCGGGGGCTGGCGGGCGACATGCTGGCCTCGTCGGCGCGGCCCGCGCTGCTGGTGCGTCCGGCGGCGGGGCTGGCGTCCGCCGGGGCGGGCGTGGCGGACATCGCGCCGGAAACGGCCAGCGCCACCGGTTCGGCCAGGGTGTACTACGCCCTGCACGCCGCGCCGGGCAGGGACGGCAGCGGTGAACCGGCCCGCCTGGCGGCCCTGCTGGCGGAAGCCTCCAGCGAATACCGCTGGCCGCTGGACGTGTCGTCGGGCCTGACCGAAGTGCGCACCGCCACCGGCGAACTGGCGGGCATGACCATGCGCGCCGCCACCTTCGCGCTGCCGCCGGACAGGGACGCTCTGGCCCCGGCCTTCGGCGACGATCCCGCCCCCTGGCGTTCCGGCGCGCTGGTGCGCAGGTTCACCGGGCTTGCGGAACTGCGCCACGTGAAGGTGGTGGTGGAATACCGCGAACCGCTGGAGGGTGCCGGTGAACTGGGAGGCGAGGGCGCGCCCCGCTTCGGCCATCCGGCGGTGCTGGACGACCCGGCCGCGCTGGCGGCCTTCGAGGCGCGGGCGGAACGGGCCTTCCAACTGGAGCGGCCCGGCGGGGACTGGGCCAAGGGCAGGGACATTACCCGGCTGGACGCCGCCCCGGAACAGGTGAAGCGCCGCGAGATCACCCGCATGCTGGGGATACTGGAGCGTGACAGGGGGGACGACCGCTGACGCGGAGAGGGGGGACGACCGCTGACGCGGTCTGGCGGAGGGCGGAAGGGCTATTCGGCGCGCTTCACGTAGCAGACGATGCGGCCTTCGGCCACGGCCACGCCGGGCGCGGATTCCGACGCGATGCGCACGAAGATGTTGCCGATGCGGTAGCCCTGCAAGCGCACGTCGGCCTCGGCGATGAGATCGGCGAAGGGCGCGGGGCGCAGGAAGTCCACGCGCATGTCCACGGTGGAGACCATGTCGTTGGGGCCGAAGTGGGTCCACAGGGCCACGTTGCCGCAGATGTCGGCCAGGGTGGAGATGACCCCGCCGTGCAGCGCCCCGCGCGACTTGTTGCCCGCGAATTCCTCGCGGAAGGGCAGGCGCAGCCGGGCGTAGCCGGTGCGCACCTCCTCCACCCGGATGCCGAGGTGGCGGTGCCAGTCCACGTGCTGCTCGACGAAGGACACGAGGTCTTCATGGACGGTGCTCACGGGGCCTCCAGAGGACGTTGGCAGGAAAAGGGGCGGGACCATGTCCCGCCCCTTTGTATATCCGATGCGTGCCGCGCGCGCCACCGGGTGGCGGTCCTGTCAGCGCCGGGCGGTCCTGTCAGCGCCGGGCGGTCCTGTCAGCGCCGGGCAGCCATGGCCTGCAGGCGGGCGATGCGCTCCTCCATGGGCGGGTGGGTGCTGAACAGGCTGGCCATGCGCGCGCCGCTGAACGGGTTCACGATGAACATGTGCGCGGTGGCCTGGCTGCCGTGCTGCATGGGCACCTTTTGCGACCACGCCTGGAGCTTGCCCAGCGCCCCGGCCAGGTACAGCGGGTTGCCGGACAGCGAGGCGCCCGTCTCGTCGGCCAGATATTCGCGCGAGCGCGAGATGGCGAACTGGATCAGCGAGGCGGCGATGGGCGCCACTATGGCCATCATGATGGCCACCAGCGGGCTGGTGCCGCCTTCTTCGTCGTCGCCGCGGCCAAAGCCGAAGATGGCCGCCCACTGCATCATGTTGGCGATGGACACGATGACCGAGGCCAGAACCCCGGCCACGGTCTGCACCAGGATGTCGCGGTTGGCGATGTGGCCGATCTCGTGGGCCAGCACGCCCTTCAGTTCTTCCGGCGAGAGGATGCGCATGATGCCGTGGGTTACCGCCACCACGCCGTGGGCCGGGTCGCGCCCGGTGGCGAAGGCGTTGGGGGCGTCTTCGGGAATGACGCACACGCGCGGCTTGGGAATGCCCGCGCGGGCGGCCAGTTCCTCGACCATGGCGTGCAGCATGGGGGCGTCGTGGGGGGCCACCTCCTGCGCGCCGTACATGGAAAGGACGATCTTGTCGGAATACCAGTAGCTGCCGACGTTCATCACCAGGGCCAGGATCAGTGCGATCATGATGCCCGTCTTGCCGCCCATGGCCCCGCCAAGGACGATGATGATGCCCGAAAGAAGGGCAAGCAGCATGGCGGTCTTGATCTGACTGGTCACGGTCTGTGCTCCTTGCGTGGGTAGGCGCGGGATGCTCCGCGCGGTTGGATGTCGGGCGGCTGGTCCGGGACCGGCCGGTGGTCTGGAAAAGTCCGGTGGCCGATACGGGTGGACGCGCCGGGCCGCATGGCCGCGCGGCACGTCCTGCCGCCTGCGCAACTATGTAATATCGCAGCGGGAGATGGCAAGGGGGGGGAGCACCGGCATGCCGCACGGATGCGCCGCAACATCATCTAGTGGGTGATCATGCCCACCTGCAACATCATGTGGAAGCGGCGCACCATGGCCTGCGGCAGGGGAGATTCCCACATGCCCAGCGCCTGCGCCACGCCCCACGCGCCCAGCAGCGCCAGCACGCACCCGGCGGCGATGGACCACGCGGGCATGCGCTGCCTGCCGGGCAGGGTCACCGACAGGCAGCCATCCACGGGGCAGGCGGCGATGCATTCGGTGCAGCCCACGCATTCGCCGGACGACACCCGCTCCAGCCGCTGCACGGGCAGGGCGGCAGGGCAGGCGCGCGAGCAGCGTCCGCAGTCCACGCAGGATGCCGCGTCGCGCCGCACCGCCACCGGAGAAAGGCGCGCCAGCAGCGAAAGCAGCGCGCCGTACGGACACAGCACCCGGCACCAGAAGTAGGGCAGCACCAGCGAGCCCGCGCCCAGCACGGCGAACACCGTGAGCGCCGTGGTGCTGGGTGCCAGGAAGAACTGGAGCATCCGGGTGTCCGCCACGAAGTTGTAGGGCGAGAGCAGGAAGCCCTCTATGGATTCCACATCCATGGACACCACGGAAATCCACGCGAAGCCCGCCAGCAGCAGGTACTTGGGCAGCGAGAGCAGGCGCGACGCGCGCGGTCCGGTGCGCCGGGCGATGCGAAGCCGCGCGCCCAGCCGGGCCAGCAGCGACGACACGAAGCCCACGGGGCAGATGTGCCCGCAGAAGCCCTTGCGCAGCAGCAGGGCCATCAGCAGTACGGCAATGAAGATGAACAGCCCGGCCGGGTGCACCGGGTCCCACTGGCCGGTGAACAGCAGCCGCTTGAAGGCGATCAGCGCGCTGATGGGCAGAAAGCCCTCCACGGAGGGGGGCTTGGGCGTGAAATCTTCGGTTTCGCCCATGGCCCAGCGCACGTACAGGAAAAAGCGCCATCCGGCGTAGAGCAGGAACAGGGTGTAGGCGGCCTGCACGCCAAGGCGGACACGGGCGGGGGACAGCAGGCGGGACCGGGAACGCGGCACGGAATGCTCCTTGGGGCTGCGACTGGCGAAACGGGGCCGTCTGGCCTCTGGATTGGCGGGCGGGATTCACCCCGCGCGGCCATTCTGCGCCTTGCGGGCGGGGGTGTCCGTCGGGCAGGCGACAGTTGCGGCGCGCGACAGGACGTGGCAGGGCGGATGCCCGCCGCTACCGTGACCCGTGGGGGAGGAAACGTCCGTGACCTGGGTCACGGTGGACCGCGCGGAGCGTTGCGTCCACCGGCTTTCGCGCTGGAGCCTTTGGAAAATGGAGCGCCTATCCCGCGCGGGTCAGAACCACCCCGGCCACGATGATGCAGGCCGATACGGTGCGCCAGCGGGTCAGGGGTTCCTTCAGCACCACCACCGAGAGGGCGGCGGCGAACAGCACGCTGGTTTCGCGCAGGGTGGCCACCAGGGCGATGGGGGCCAGGGTCATGGCCCAGATGACGATCCAGTACGCCCCCACGGACATGAGGCCCGCCGCCGTGCCGCCGCGCCAGTGGGCGCGCATGGCCGCCAGCCCTTCCCGGCCGCGCCGGGCCAGCAGGATGGTCAGCATGACCAGGCCGTCGAACAGGAACAGCCACACGGAGTAGCCGTGCGGCGATCCGCTGGTGCGCGCGCCGATGCCGTCGGTGATGGTGTAGCTGGCGATGAACAGCGAGGTGCCCAGGGCGAAGGCCAGGGCGCGCAGGTCGGGCCTGGCCTGCGCGCGCCCGCCGCGCAGGGACATGAGCCAGATGCCCGAGGCCAGCAGGCCCACGCCCGTGGCCGCTGACGGCGAGAGCGTCTCGCCGAAGGCGATGGCCATGACCACGGCCACCACCAGCGGGGCGCTGCCTCGGGCGATGGGGTAGACCTGCCCCAGGTCGCCCGTGCGGTATGCCTGGGCCAGAAACAGCTTGTACCCGGTGTGGAACAGCAGCGAGGTGCCTAGCCACGGCCAGGCCGATGGCGGCGGGGGCGCGACGAAGGGCACGGCCAGCAGCGCGGCGGCCGCACCGGACACGGCCACCAGGGTTATGGCCAGAAGGCGGTCCGCGCCCACCTTGACCACCGCGTTCCACCCGGCGTGCAGTATGGCCGCCGAGAGTACGGCGACGAACACCAGCGGTTCCATGGGGGCTCCCGATCACGTGGCCTGTTGTGCGCGGCGTGGCCCGGCTGGTCCGGCATGCCGCGCGGCAGTGTGCGCTCACGCTGTCTTCTACCAACAGCCAAATCGGCCCGCCGTCAAGCGTGCCGAAAAACGTCGGCTGAAGCCGCAGGGCAAGGGGGCAAAAGAGAAACCGGAGGGCGGGGCGAAGTTGAACCAGGCTGGGGCGGACCGGACGGAAAACGCGAAACGGACGGCCGGGGCCGTCCGTTTTCTGCGCGCGCCGTGGCCGGGGGTGAGCCCGCCGCAGGCCGCATGCCCGTTGGGGTGAAAAACGTGTCCTAGGGGCTGTTTCTAAATTGTCCTTTCGCCCGTTGGCTGCGTCAAACTTTGCCTGCCATTTCGGTCAAATACAATAAGAGTATGTTCCCTCATGGCAGGCTCGCTTTCCTTGCCAACGAACGAAAACCCTAATTTAGAAACAGCCCCTAGTGGTGGTGCGGATCGTTGGGGGTGGTGCACTTGATGTAGCGCAGACCGATGGCCACGCCGATGATGCCCGCGAAGAACCATGCGAAATCCATGACAGCCTCCTTCTGGTGCCCCGGCGCGGAACGCGCGCGGGTTGTGCGCAATTTCCCAATCCTCGGTTCGAGGTGTACCGGAAAGAATCAGGAAGTTCAAGGGGCTTGCCGCAAGAGAAGGCTATGGGCCGCGCGGCGTGGGCCGTGGGCCGTCACTGCCTCCGCGAAGCCCCGCCGGGCCTCGTCCACGAAGCGGCGCAACCGCTCGGGGCACTTGCGCCCGTCCGGGCCTTCCACGCCGGTGTGCGCGTCCACCCCGGCCGGGCGCACCCGCAGGATGGCCGCGCGCACGTTGTCCGGGGTCAAGCCCCCGGCAAGGATCACCGGGCGGGGCGAACGGCGCGCCAGTTCCGCGCTCACGGCCCAGTCGTGGGTGCGGCCGGTGGCCCCGTCCGCGCCGGTGGCCGGGTCGTGGGTGTCGGTGATGAAGGCGTCGGCCAGCGGAGCCAGTTCGCGCACGGTGTCCAGCAGTTCCGGCAGGTTGCCTTCCGCACGCACCACCAGACTCTTGATCAGGAACAGGTCCGGAAGCTCGCGCCGCAGCCGGGCCAGTTCGGTGGCCGCCACCGGGCCGTGCAGTTGCAGGCGGCGCAGGCCCAGCACGCGGCAGAATTCCGCCGCTTCGGCCCCGTCGGCAATGTAGGTGATGCCCACGGGCAGCAGGGGCGGCGCGGGCAGGCGTTCCACCTCGGCCACCAGCCGGGCGGCTTCGGGCTCGGTCAGGTCTTCCGCGTTCACCGGCAGGCGCAGGGGCAGGCCCATGGCGTGGACCCCGGCCGCGCGCAGGGCCAGGGCTTCGGCCAGGTCGTGCACGCCCGCCACCTGGATCAGCCCGGAAAAGGGCGCGCCGCGCTCCAGCCGGGGAGGGGCGGAAGACGGGGCCACGGTCATGCGGGCTTGTCCCGCGCGGCATCGCCGCCGTCGCCCCCACCATTGCCGTCGTCGCGCCCGCTGTTGCCATCGTCGCGCGGCCCGCATCGGGTGACGCGGCCGTCCGCCAGGCGCAGCACGTGGGTGATTTCCGGAATCATGTCGCCCTCGTGGTGGGTGACCAGCACCATCTGCACGCCCGCGCGGGCCAGTTGCCCCAGCAGGGCCAGGAACGCGGGGCGGCTGGCCGGGTCCAGCCCGGAGCAGGGCTCGTCCAGCAGCAGGAGGTCCGGCGCGCCCGCCAGGGCGCGGGCCAGCAGCACCCGACGCAACTGCCCGGTGGACAGGGTGCGGATGCGCTGCCCGGCAAGGCCCGCCGCGCCCAGCATGCGCAGCCAGTGGGCAGCCTCGGCCCGCTGGTCGTCGTCGGGTTCCTCGTACAGGCCGATGGTGCCGGAAAAACCGGTGAGCACCAGTTCCTCGGCGGTCAGGTCGTAGCCGTAGGTGGCCTGCAACTGGTCGGACACCAGGGCCACGCGGCGGTGCAGCAGGGGCAGGTCGCGCAGGGAGGCCTGCGCGGGCGGTTCACGCCGGGCCACGCCGCAGGATGCCTCGTCCGCGAACCACACGATGTCGCCGCCCACGGCCACGTTTTCCTCGCCGTGCAGCAGGCGCAGCAGGGTGGACTTGCCCGAGCCATTGGGGCCGATGACGCACCAGTTCTCGCCGCGCCGGATGGTCCAGTCGATGGCGTGCAGCACGTGCGTGCGCTCCACGTACACGTCGGCGCGCTCGATGCGGGCCAGCACCGGGGCGGGTTCGCCGGGCTGGCGGGCCGGTACGGCACTGCCGTTGGCGGCTGCGGCGATGTCCGGGGTGTCCAGGCCATCCCCCTCGCATACGCCGGAGTCGGCGGGCAGGTTGGCCATGACCTCGGCCAGCGGGCCTTGCGCCGTGATGCGTCCGCCCTGCACCAGCAGGGCGCGGGTGAGGCAGGCGGGCAACTGGCCGGTGCGGTGGGTGGCGAACAGCACGGTCACGCCCAGCGCGGCGGCCTGGTCCACGGCGCCCAGCACTGCGGCGCGGGCCGTGGCGTCCAGCCCTTCGCACACCTCGTCCAGCAGCAGCACGGCGGGCTGGCGCACCAGGGCGCGGGCCACCAGCATCAGCCGCAACTGCCCCTGCGACATGGCGGGCACCTTGACGTCCAGCAGGTGGGCGGCCCCCAGGCTGCGGGCCAGGTCGCGCGCGGCGGTAATCCGTTCCGCGCCGGGGTCCTCGTAGAGCAGGGGGGTGTCGAAGTAGCCGGTGAGCAGCAGTTCCTGGCCGGTGAGCAGCCAGCCCTGGCGCACGTAGCGTTCCTGCTGGGCCGAGGACACGCTGGCGCACAGGGCGCGCCCGACGAGGGGGGATGTTTCCGGGTGCGGCGCGGTTCCGTCAGCGGTCGCGGGGGGGAACCAGGTCACCCGACCGCCGTCGATCTGGTCCGGCCGGGTGGTGCCGCGCACCACGCGCAGCAGGGTGGACTTGCCCGCGCCGTTGCGGCCGAACACGGCCCAGCATTCCCCGGCGCGCAGGGTCCAGCTTGCGCCGTCCAGGGCGCGGCGTCCGGCGAAGCTGACGCGGACGTTGTCCAGCACCGCCAGCGGGGCGGCATGGTCGGCAGGGGGTAGATGTGTGGTGGTCATGATGATTGGGGATAATGGGAGAAATGGAACATGGTGCAGGAAAAGCTGGAAACAACGGAACGTCGTTTGGTCACAGGGGCACGCCGAATGAGGTTTTTCGTTCGTTGGCAAGGACAACGAGCATGCCACGGAGGGAGTATACTTTTGTGGTATTCGACCGGAGTGGCAGGCGAAGTTGGACGTAGCCAACGGGCGAAAGGACCATTCGGCGCGTCCCTAGAACGGCCTCTGATGCATCACGCCCTTCCGGAACCACACGCTGTGCGTGTAGCCGAAGCGGCGGGCGTATTCCTCCAGCTGGTCGAAGCCCCAGGCCACGGTGGAGGTGCAGTGCGCGTCCGAGCCGAAGGTGATGGGCAGTTCCAGTTCGCGGGCCATCTCCATGATGGCGGGGCAGGGGTAGATTTCCTTGCACAGCTTGCGCAGCCCGGCCGAGGAGATTTCCATGGCCATGCCCGCCGCGCGCAGGGTGGCCAGGGCGTCGCGCACCTGCTGGCGCGATTCGGGCCGCTCCAGCCATTCGTGGAAGGCATCCACCGCGAAGATCTTGATGATGTCCGGGTGGGCGGCGATGTTGAACATGCCCGACGCCCCCATGCGGCGCAGGCTGTCGAAGTAGCGTACGAAGGCGTCGTGGGCCTGCTCGGGCGAAAGGTCCTTCCAGTCGTCCAGGGTGCAGTCGAAGCCCCAGGTGCCCAGAAAATGGATGCCCCCGATGATGTAGTCGAAGGGGTAGCGGTGGATGGTTTCCGCCGTGAACGGCTCCTGCCCCGGCAGCCAGTCCATTTCCAGGCCCAGCAGCACGGTGCGGCCGTCCTGCCGTGCATCGGCCAGGGCGCGCACCTCGTCCACGTAGCGGGGGAAGCCCGCCGTCAGCTTGTCGCGGTAGTCCCTGGGATAGGAATAGGCGAGGGGACGGGGCGAGTGTTCGGAAAAGCCGAAGATTTCCATGCCGCGATCCATGGCGGTGGCGAACATCTCTTCCACGGTGGCCTGCCCGTGGGAATGGCTGGTGTGGGCGTGCAGATCGACGGTGATCACGGCGGTGTGTCCATGGCCGCCCCGCGGTGCCGGGGCGGGTTGCGGTGAAAGGCCGTCCGGACGGAGCGGGCGGGCGGCGGGTTATTCCTTGGGACGTTCCATGACCCGCACGAAGGCGTTGCGCACGGCCTCGACGATCTGGTCGTCGCGCACCGGGTCGCGCAGCACGATGGTGCCGGTCTGGGCGTAGCGCGGGGCCAGGTTGTTCAGCGCCAGCGCGTAGATGTCCTGGATGTCCTTGGGGTCGGGGGTGTACACGGGGGGCTCGCGCAGCACCTGCTCGATGGCCTTGATGACCCGCAGTTCGTTGCGGTTGCGGATGTCGGTCAGGTCGATGTCGCCGATGCGGTGCTTCTCGCGTCTGGGCGCCATGGGCGGGCCTCCTGCGGGGGGGGGATGGGTGTCCGGTGGCGGGGCTGGCCCCTCGCCATGCGGGCGGCGCGTGCCGCCCCGAAGAACATAGCAACGGCGCGGGCCGCTCGCAAGCATGCGTGCCGTACGCCGCATGTGAAACCGCCGCCCCTCCGGCCCGTGCGGGCGGAAGGGCGGCGGCGTGCGTTTCGTGCGGGCGAAGGGGCGGGCCGGTGGATGCCGGTGCTAGCCGTCGCCCTGGATGCGGCGGCGAATTTCCTTGGCCGCCCTGCGGCCCGCGCCCATGGCCAGGATGACCGTGGCCGCGCCGGTGACGATGTCGCCCCCGGCGAACACGTTGGGGATGGAGGTCTCGCCGGTTTCCTCGTCCACCTCGATGTAGCCGCGCCTGCTCAGCTTCAGCTGCGGCGTGGCTTCCAGCAGGATGGGGTTGGGCCGGGTGCCCACGGCGATGATGGCGAGATCGGTGGGCAGGTCGTAGGTGTCGCCTTCCACCGGCACCGGGCTGCGGCGGCCCGAGGCGTCCGGCTCGCCAAGCCGCATGCGTTGCAGGGTCACGCCGGTCAGGCGGCCCATCTCGTCGCCGTGGAAGGTCACGGGGTTGGCCAGCAGTTCCAGGATCACTCCCTCTTCCTCGGCGTGTTCCAGTTCCTCGTGCCGGGCGGGCAGTTCGTCGCGGGTGCGGCGGTAGACGATGCGCACCGATTCCGCGCCCAGGCGCTGGGCAGTGCGCGCCGCGTCCATGGCCACGTTGCCGCCGCCGTACACGGTGACGTTGCGGCCCTGGTAGACCGGGGTGTCGTAGTCCGGAAACGCGTAGGCCCGGCCCAGGTTGACGCGGGTAAGGTATTCGTTGGCGGAAAACACCCCGGTCAGGTTTTCGCCGGGGATGCCGAGAAAGCGCGGCAGGCCCGCGCCCACGCCGATGAACACGGCGCGGTAGCCTTCCGCGAACAGGTCGTCCACCGAGAAGGTGCGGCCGCCCACCCAGTTGGTGACGAAATCCACCTCCTGGGTGCGCAGGGCCTGCACTTCCTTTTCCACGATGGCCGATTTCGGCAGGCGGAATTCGGGAATGCCGTACACCAGCACCCCGCCGACCTCGTGCAGGGCCTCGAACACGGTCACCTTGATCCCGCGCGAGGACAGGTACCCCGCCACGGTCAGGCTGGCCGGGCCGCTGCCGATGCAGGCCACGCGCAGGTCCGGGTCCACCGCCGGGCAGGTCAGCTTGGCCGAAAGATAGTTGCAGGCGTCGAGAGCCATGTAGGTGTCGGCCACGTAGCGCTCCAGGCGGCCGATGGCCACGGGCTGGCCCTTGGCGTTCAGCACGCAGGCGCCCTCGCACTGGTTTTCCTGCGGGCACACCCGGCCGCACACGGCGGGCAGGCTGTTGGTGGACTTGATGGTGCGGTACGCGCCCTCAAGGTCGCCCTTGGCAAGCTGGCCGATGAAGTCCTTGATGGGCACTTCCACCGGGCAGCCCTTGACGCACTTGGGGTTCTTGCATTGCAGGCAGCGTTTGGCCTCTTCCGTGGCCATCTGCTGCGTGTAGCCCAGGGCCACCTCGTCGAAGTTGCGGATGCGTTCCCCGGCGGGCTGGCAGGGCATGTCCACGCGCGGGGCGATTTTCCTGCCCCCGGCGGGCTTGCGTTCGGCGGTCGCGCTCATGGCGTTATTTCTCCCCCGCGCAGGTACACTTGCAGTGGTGGTCGTACGATGCCTTCTCTTGCGGCTTGAAGGCCGCCAGGCGCTGGCGCAGTTCGTTGAAGTCCACCTTGTGGCCGTCGAATTCGGGGCCGTCCACGCAGGCGAAGCGGGTTTCTCCGCCCACGCTCACGCGGCACGCGCCGCACATGCCGATGCCGTCCACCATGATGGAGTTCAGGCTGACCGTGGTCTTCACGCCGAAGGGCTCGGTGGTTTTCGCCACCGCCGCCATCATGGGCACGGGGCCCACGGCCACCACCTCGGACACGGTCTTGTCCGTTTCCAGCCGCTGGCGCAGCAGGTCGGTGACCAGCCCCTTGTGGCCGAAGCTGCCGTCGTCGGTGGACACGAGCACCTCGGGGCAGAAGGACGAAAGTTCGTCGTAGAACAGCAGCAGGTCCTTGCTGCGCGCGCCGATGACCGCCACCACGTGGTTGCCCGCCTTGTGGTGCCCCTTGGCGATGTGGTGCATGGCCGCGATGCCCGTGCCGCCGCCCACGCAGATGACCGTGCCCGCCTTCTCGATATGTGTGGGCTTGCCCAGCGGGCCGCACAGGTCGAGGATGGAGTCGCCCGCGTCCAGGGTTTCCAGCAGGGCGGTGGACTTGCCCATGACCAGGTAGACGATGGTGATGGTGCCGCGTTCGGGGTCGGCGTCGGCGATGGTGAGCGGGATGCGTTCGCCCTTTTCGCAGACGCGCAGGATGACGAAGTTGCCCGGCTGCGCCTTTTTGGCGATGTGCGGCGCGTCGATGACCAGCTTGCTGGTCTGGCCGGGGATCAGGCGCTCTTTTTCCAGTATCTTGCAGGGCATGCGCGTGCTTCCTTCCTTGCGGGGATTGGCGGATGACGGTTGCCGGGGCGCCGCGCGGGAACGGCCGCAACCGGCTGAACGGTCAGCGACCTTCGTAAGTTCTGCGCCCGCGCAATGCAAGAAAAATGCGGGTTGCGCGGGCGCGAATACGTATGTAAATTACTGTATCAGACCAGCAGCGCATTGCGGCGCGCACGGCACCAGTTGCCAAGACCCAGTTGCCCAATATCTGCACAGGGACCGGCCATGGACATCGGCGACGCAACCTCGTCACGCGGCCTTGCCGCGTACAGCCGCGCACTGACCCGCGATGCGGGCGATGCGCTGGGGCTGCTTGCCGCCAAACGCACGAAGACGGCCTTTTCCCTTGGCCCGCTGACGGTCAGCTACGAGACCGAAACCGCCCCCACCGCGGAGGACGCGGGCGTACAGGCCGCCGAATCGCTGCAACGGATGCGGGCCTTCAACTTCGCCGACAGCCTGCAAACACAGCAACTGCTGGCGGAACTGACACCCGCCGATGCCTTGGCGCAGCCCTCCGCCCCCACGGCGCAACTCGATGGCGGGACTGCCGGGATTGCCGGAGCTGGCGGGACTGCCGGAGCTGGCGGCGCGCAGGCCGCGCTGGCCGGAGAAGCCGCCCCCACCCGCACCCCCGCCGCTGGTGCGCGCGCCTATGCCCGCTCCGCCTCGCTGGTGAAGCGTCCGTCCATGATCCAGGCCGCCGTGTAGGGGCGACTTGCCCTTGTCATGGGCTGCGTTGCTTTATTCTGCAATTGACATTCGTTATCAACTGAGCCACAACGGCCTTGGCGCACGCATGGTGCCCCAAGGCCGCTCCGTTGTCCGGCGAAAGGATACGCTACACCCGGAAACCCAGCAGGGCCGCGCATTGCCGGGCCTGTGCCCCTTCCGCCGCGCCGTTGTATTGCAGGCGTTCCCACATCCGGTTCTGCACGGTCCACCAGTCGAAGTCGGACGCCACTTCGCGGGTGCGTTCCACGGCCCCGCACAGTCCGGTCCAGTCCGGCGCGGGGGCCGCCAGCAGGTCCAGCAGATGTTCCTGCACCAGCAGGTGCAGCCCGCGCCGCTGCCTGGGCGTCGGTTGCAGCGAGCGCAGCAGTTCCAGGCCCTGCCGCCATGCGGTTTCGCCGCCGCCGGGAAGGCCGGGAGCCGGGGCCTCGGCCACCAGCGCCAGCCCCAGTTGCGGGGCAAGGTCGGCCCACAGGTGGCTGGCGGGCATGTCGTGCTGGGCCTCCTCCCACGGGTCCACCAGGGCCAGGGCCTGGCGGGCCAGGGCGGCGCGCCGGGGGGCCTGATGTTGCTCCTCGCCGCGCAGCAGGGCCAGCAGCAGGGCTTGCCGGGCGTTCACCGGCAGGTCGGCCACGGAAAGGGATGTTTCGGCGGCGTCGGGTTCCGTGGCCGGACGCACCGTCACCCGCGAGGCGCGGGCGGGCGTGTCCGGTCCCGGCGGCTGCCAGGTGAAGCGCACGGCGCGGCCTTCCGCCTCTTGCGGCAGGCGCAGCGCGGCGGTGCCGGTGACGGGCCCGGCGGCGTGCGCGGCGTGCGCGTCGGGAGCGTCAGGGGTATCGGGGGCGTTGGAGGCATCGAGGGTCACGTCCACTTCGGCGCCCGGCCAGGCGTGGGTCGCCGTGCGGCCCGGAGCGGGCAGGCCGTGTTCCGCGCGCAGCCGCCACAGGGCCTGGAGCACCAGGCTGGCGTCCGTGCCGCGCCGGGGCAGCACGGTGCGGGACAGGATGTCCGCCCCGGTGCCTTCCTCCGGCTTGTTGGAGGCGGCGCGGGCCAGGTGTTCCGCCAGGCGCGGCAACAGGTCCGGCCCGCCGGTGGCGGTGCACAGGTCCATGGCGCGCAGGGCGCAGGTCATGGCGTTCACCGGCTCGATGCGCGAGATTTCGTCGAAGAACCAGGCGCAGCTGGCAAAGGACGCCAGCCCCGCTTCCTGCATGGCCAGCAGCTTCCACGCCGCGTCGGCCTGCCGCCCGGCGACGCCGGGGGCCAGATGCGCGGCGGCGAAGGCCTCGCGCGCGGCCGGGTCGCCGCTGTGGGCCAGCACCTGGCCGTAGGCCGGCAGGGCGGCTGCGGGATCGCGGAACAGCGCGGCCCCGGCGACGGCGAAATGGGCGTCCAGCCCCTGCTTGACCGCGTCCAGGCCCTGGCGCAGGGGGCCGCGCCAGCGCTGGTTCCAGCCGGGGTGGCCGCCGTCGGTGCAGCCGCAGTCGGACCGCCAGCGTTCCACGCCGTGGGCGCAGCTCCACGACGAGGGCTCGTGCAGCAGCACCCGCATGCGCGGCGGGTTGCGGTGCAGGAACGCCGCGAAGTTGGTCAGCGCCACCCCGTCGCGCCCGGCGTAGCCCTGGGCCAGCACGTGGGCCAGGGCCATCTCGCCGAAGGTGAAGTGGTGGCCGTAGGTTTCGCCGTCGGTGCACACGGCCAGCAGCCGGTCGCCGGGGCCGCTTTCGCCCCGCTCCCCGCCGGGGGGCACGGGCAGGGCGCGGGCCGCGTCGGCCAGCCGCCGCCAGAAGATTTCGCCGTCGCGCAAAAGTTGCTCGAACGCCACGGCCCGCGAGATGGGGCCGTCGTAGAAGAAGATGTCGATATACCGGCCCGAGGGCAGTTCCGCCCGGTAGGGCAGGCCGATGTCCAGCGAGCCTTCGTGCACCGGCTGCCACGCGGCGTTGGCCGGGGCGATGCCGTCCAGCGCGGCCACGGCCCGGGCCTGGCGCGGGGCCAGCACGGTGAAGGCGATGCCCGCCGCGGCCAGGGTTTCCAGCGTGGGCGTATCCACGGCTGCCTCCGGCAGCCACATGCCCTCGGGCGCGCGGCCGAACCGCGCCGTGAAGTCGGCCACGGCCCACGTGGTTTCCACCTCGCGGTCCAGCGGCGTGGCCAGGGGCATGATGAGGTGGTGATATATCTGGGCCATGGCGTTGCCGTGTCCCCAGCGCGCGGCGCTTGTCCGGTCGCCCTCCACCATGCGGCGCAGGGTGTCGGGGGCGTGGCGGTCCATCCAGCGCAGCAGGGTGGGCCCGGCGTTGAAGCTGGTCCATTCGTAGCAGTTCAGGATGTCGCCGATGCGCCCCTCGCGGTCCAGCCTGCGCGCCCAGCCCAGCGGGGCGTAACTTTCCCGAAGGATGCGGGTGTTCCAGTCCGGGGCGGGGGCTGCGCTGCCCTCGGGCAAGATATCATCCAGCCACGGGTCCTCGCGGGGCGGCTGGTAGAAATGGCCGTGGATGCACAGGCTGCGGGACATGGGAACCTCCTGGTTTCCGGCAGGATACACCGCCCGGTCGAACGGGGAAAGGTGCCCCACCCCCCGATTGGTTGATGATGGGGGTGCAGGCAGGGTTTACGGGGGAACGATGCGAGGCTATCATCATGCCGTAGTCAACCGGGGGGTTGCCGTGAACGTCGATACGGAAATGGTGAAAGATTTTCCCGTGATGGGTGAAAAGCCCATGCGCGGGGTCTTTTCCACGACGGCCGACATGAAGATCGGTTTCGGCGGTACGCGGCGCACCGTGCAGCAGAACGTGATGATCTACGTGGTTCGCCGCGACGACGGGTGCTACGACGCCCAGGCGCTGAACGACAGCCACGTGCCCACCGGAGAGTCCACCATCCTCACCTACGAGGACCTGGTGCTGGACTACATCCCCGAACCCGCCATTTACCACGAGAAGGTGTATCCGGCCATGCGCGAGTTGGCCGGGCACATCGCGCGCGGCGAACGCCACCGCGAGCGGGGCGAGACCTGGAGCGCCGAGTTCGAGTTCCAGAACGCCCTGGCCATCGACGAGCAGAACGTGCGCGCCACCTTCGGGCTGGGACTCACCTACCTTGCCCGCGAAGACCTGGACAAGGCCCGCGAGGTGTTCCAGCGGCTCATTGCCCTGCCCGGCGCCTTCGACCCGCGCCACAAGCACATGTTCAACGACTTCGGCATCAAGCTGCGCAAAAGCCGCATGTTCGGCGAGGCGTTGCGCTTCTACGCCCGCGCCGCGCAACTGGCGCCCAGGGACGACCACCTGCTGTACAACATCGCCCGCACCCTGTTCGAGTCCGGCGACTACGAGCGGGCCAACGGCTTTCTGTGCCGCGCCCTGACCCTGAATCCCCGGCTGGAGGAAGGGCAGCAGTTGCGCGCGGTCATCGCCGTGCGCAAGGGCCGCGAGGTGGGACACCCCACGGACATGCCGCAGGAACTTCTGCTGAACGACCCGTGCGATGTGCCGGAGGTTTTGGCGGATTCCGTCGAAGGCTACTAAGGGCTGTTGGCCCAGGATATTTTGCCTGCGAAAATACATGTCACGGGGCGGCGTTCTTCGGAACGCCGCCCCGTTTTCATTCAGGCGAGGGAATCGCCCGGTCTGGTCACCCGGCCTAGTACGGCGCGCCCAGGTTCACGGCCGCATGCACGGTGGCCGCGAAGAACACGGCCCGGCCCGCCAGTTCGCCCAGCAGCAGCAGCGGCCCCATCCAGCGGGGGATGCGCGGGCTGCGCGCCAGCGCCACCAGCGGCACGAGGATGCCCAGCACCAGCCGCGCCCAGTACAGGGGCGACGCCAGCCACGCGCGCGAGGTCATCTGCATCACCGTGCCGCCCGACGCCCACACGCAGGGCACGATGACGTACACCGCCAGCGCCGCCGCAAGGCTGCCCAGCAGCACGGTGCGCAGCATGGGCTGGCTGGCCTCGCCCGCAAACCAGCTGCCGAAGGATGCCCCCAGCAGCAGCGCCGACAGCAGGAAAAACCCCAGCGGCGCGGCGTTGTGCAGGGCGGGCATGGCGGGCGGGGCATAGGTCATGCCCGAGGTGTACAGGGCGGCCAGGCCCGCCAGCGCGGCGGCGGCGCGCAGGCCCGCGCCCGCCTTGCCGGTGAAGGCGGCCACGGCCAGCAGCACGGCGAACGCGCCGAAGGCAAGGATTTCGCGGCTGAGCCACGCCTTTTCCAGATGGGCCAGGGTGCGCACCGCCCCTTCCGGATGCCCCAGGTGGAACAGCGAGGCCAGCAGGGCCACGGCCATGGCGGCGGTGGCGGCCAGCCATTCCGTCCGGTTGGAGGGCGCGCCGTTGTCCGCGCCCGTGCCGGGGGTGGCCGCGCAGGCCCCGCCCGCGCAGCCGCACGAACGCACGGCCCGCAACGCCAGGAACAGGGCAATGCCCACGGCGGCCTGCGACAGCACGGTGAACAGCACCAGGGGAAGTTCGATGTTCTGCATGGCTACCTCCTCACCACGCGGGGTGTTCTGGGCATGATGAAGCGGGTGGACGGATTGACCTGCGGCATTTCCGGGTACCCTGCCGGGTACTGCACGGCGTTGGCGGCATCGGCCGTGGACATGGCGGCGATGTCCACCAGCCGCAGCGCCCGCACCGGGCAGCTCTGCACGCAGGCGGGCTGCTCCCCGGCGTCCAGCCGTTCGTGGCACAGGCTGCACTTTTCCGCCTTCTTCAGCACCGGGTTGTAGCGCGGCGCGCCGTAGGGACAGGAGCGGATGCAGTTGCCGCAGCCGATGCAGCGGTCCTGATGGTGCACCACCACGCCGTCCTCGCGCTTCTCGTAGGCTTTCACCGGGCAGGCGTTGAGGCAGGCGGGGTTTTCACAGTGGTTGCAGGCCAGCGAATAGAAGGCCCGCTCGCGGTGGGGGTAGATGGCCTCGTCCAGCGGGTACAGCTGCCGCCAGACCACGCCGGTTTCCTGATGGTAGTAGTTCTTGCAGGCCATGGCGCAGGTGAAGCAGCCGATGCAGCGCTCCACGTCGACAAGAAATGCGCGCTTCTTGGGAAGAGGTGCGTGTTGTGTGGTCATGGGCCGCCTCCTACGCTCTCGCCACGTCGGCGAACTGGTCGTGAATGGCCACGCCGGGCGCGCCGGTCTTGTAAGCGCCCATGTCGGCCGGTTCGTCATCCACAAGGTTCTGCACGTTGAAGTCCAGCTTGCGGAACCACGCCTCGTACATCAGCAGGCAGTCGCCGGGCACCGTGTCGGTGATCTTGGCGCGCAGCTTCACCTCGCCGACGGGGTTGAACACCCGCACGGTGTCCAGGTCGGCGATGCCCTTGGCCCTGGCCAGCGCGGGGCTCAGGTAGACGAAGGGTTCCGTCTGGAACTCCTCCATCCAGTCCAGGTTGGCGAACTGCGAATGGATGGCGAACTTGCTGTGCGGGGTCAGCAGGCGGTAGGGGGCGTAGGCCTTGCGGCCTTCCTTGTACTCCGGCAGGGCCTTGTGGCCGTGGCTGGCGCACAGGTCGGACCTGAACTCGTACTTGCCCGACGGGGTCTTGAACGTGCGGTCGCTCCACGAGGCGGACGAGGCCAGCTTCGCCTTGGCCGGTCCCTTGCGCAGGTCCTGCCAGTGGCTGATGCCGAGCAGGTCGTACACGCCCTTGTTGAACTCTTTCTCCATCCATTCCTTGGTGTCGATGTCCTGCGGGTAGGTGCAGGAACCGGGCGACAGGCGGTTCATGTGCCGGGAGAGCAGCGCCGCGATCTCGATGTTCGACTTGGCCTCGTGCAGGGGGGCGATGGCCTGCTCGTTGAGCGATACCCAGTAGTGCCAGTAGGATGCGTTGACGGTCCATTCCTCGAACAGGGTGGTCACCGGCAGCACGATGTCGGAATGGCGCACCGTCTCGGTGAAGAACTGCTCCACGCTGACCACCATCTCCAGCTTTTCGAAGGCCCGCAGCATCTTGTTGCGGTCGAAGTCCTGCGCGAAGGGGTTCTTGCACGACGACCACAGCACCCGCACCGGCGGGTTCTGTGCGTCCAGCAGTTCCTGCGCGGTCCTGTTGATGTTCAGGGCGCGGTCGGTGTAGGCGGCGGGGGCCGCCGACCCGGCGGTGACGTCGAATTCGCCCTTGGGGCCGGACTTGCCCGTGAAGCCGGTGGACCCCGCCGGGGCCTTCTGGATCATGGCGTGGTAGTTGAAGCCCCAGGTCTGCAAATGGCCGTAGCGCGCGCCGCCGCCCACCTTGCCCACGTTGCCGGTCATGGCCACCAGCGCGTCGATGGCGCGCACGGAGGCCCCGCCGTTGACGTGGCGCTGCATGCCGTAGCCGATCCAGATGGTGGCGGGTTTGGCGGTGGCGAATTCCTCGGCCACGTGGCGGATGTCGTCGGCGGGGATGCCGGACTTTTCCGCCGCCCATTCCACGGTGACGTTGCCGCGCAGATAGGCGGCGAACTCCTCGAAGCCCACGGCGTTGTTGGCCACGAAGTCGCGGTCCACAAGGCCCAGGTCAAGCACGTGCCGGGCCATGCCCAGGGCCAGCGCGCCGTCGCTGCCTGTTTCCGGCTGCCAGGCCACGTCGCCCTTGGCGGCGGTCTGGGTCAGCACCGGGTCGATGACCACGATCTTGGCCCCCCGGTCGCGGGCGGCGTAGACGTACTTCATGGAATGCACCGAACACCACGCGGGGTTGGCCCCCCAGATGATGATGTAGCGCGACTTTTCCATGTCTTCCGGGTCGTTGCACCACATGTCGCCCAGGTCGTAGTTCTGGGCGTCGATGCCCGCGGGCCAGCAGGGCGTGCCCACCAGACGGGTGGTGTAGCCCAGCGAGGACATCATGCCCTCCACCCCGTAGTTGGTGATGCCGAAGTTGCCGGAATACTTGGTAAGGGCAAGGCCCAACAGGTTGCCGTCCTTTTCCTTGATCTCCAGCAGCTTGCGGGCGATGCGCTCCATGGCCTCGTCCCACGAGACGCGCCGCCAGTTGCCGCTGCCGCGCCCGTCCTGGACCATGGGGTACTTGATGCGGTCCGGGCTGTAGACGCGGCGGGGGTAGCTGTAGCCTTTCACGCACAGCCCGCCCGCCGTGAAGGTGGATTCCGGCGCGCCCTCCACGCACTTGACCACCCCGTCCCTGACGTAGGTGACCATGCTGCACGTGTCGTAACAGTTGCGCGGGCAGGCGTTGCGGAAGATCTGGAAATCGGACTTGCTGAAGGGCGCGGCGGACGCGTTGCGGGGCAGCAGCAGCCCGCAGGGCAGCGTGGCCAGCGCGCCGGATGCGATGAGCCCCTTGAGGAAGCTCCGCCTGCTCATGGAACAGGACGGCGCCCCGCGCGAGGGGATGCCGCCGGGGCCGTTGGGGCCGGTTTTGCCGGTTGTGCCGGTTCTGTTGGACATGATGACCTCCGTGGGTTTCATGATCTGCGGGAATGGGTTGCCGGTGCGTCCGTTGCATGGGCGGCGTGGCGGGCGCAGGCGGCGGCTGCGCCTTCCTGCCAGCGCAGCAGCAGGGCCAGGGCGCGGGCGATGGCCGGGGGCACGCCGGGTTCGGCCAGGGCCCGCTGTACGAAGCGGGGGATCCACGCGCCCATGTGTTCCGCCACCAGCCAGCGCCAGGCGTCCTCCACGGCCAGTCCGGGCTCTTCGCCTCCTTCGGCGGGCACGGCGGCGGGGTCGGCGGGGTCGGCGGAGTGGTCCGCGCCGCGCAGGGCCAGCAGGGCCAGCGCGGCGTCCAGTTCGAAGCTCAGGTGGTCGTCGGGCGTGGTCCCTTCGCCGGGTACGGCATACCCGAGGGCGTGGTACAGGGCGCGCACGTCCATGGTGGATTCGCCCATCAGGCGGGGCTCGGCTTCCAGCCATGCGGAGGCGTAGGGCGGAGCGGGCACGGCCATGGGCCCCACGAACAGCCGGTTGAAGGCGTATTCGGCTTCGCTCCACGGGTCCGCGCCCGGCGGGCATGCATGTTCCGGGGCCGGACCATGCTGGGCGGAAGCGTTGGGCGGAAGGGAGGCGGGGCCGCCATGTTCCGCGACGTAGGCATCCAGCGCCAGCGAGGCCGCGCGCAGGCCGTCCGCGCCACGCGCGGCGAACAGGTCGCGCAGGCCGCGCAGCAGGCATGCCTGGCGCGCGCCGCCCACGGGGTGTCCCTCCGGGATGGCGAGGGCGTCCCGTGCGTCCCCCGCGTCGGGCGGGGCCGAACCGGTCTGGGTAGGGCTGATGTCCATGGTGTCTCCTCGGACCGTCCGCGCCGCCACGCGGGCGCGCGGACAGTGGCCTGTTTTTGGATATATGCAGGCTAGTCGAGGAGCACGGTTGCCACAAGGCTATGAAATGGGGTGATAATGGGTAGTGCTGCCTACCCGATGCGGAGTGGAAACGTCCGGATGGAGACGCGGCGGGTTTCGGGCGTGGAGCCTGAAGGCATGGCGGAAGGAGGATGAAGTCCGGTTCGCGGGGCGTCGCCTTTCCGGGGGAATCGGCCCGGAGCTATTCTCCGGGCGGGGCGGAGCGGGGGCCGGGGGCGCTGCGCAGGAAGGCGCACAGGCTGGCGTCCTTGCCGTGCAGGCCCAGCTTGCGGCGGATGTTCTTGCGGTGGGTCTGCACCGTTTCCACGGACAGGTTGAGGGCGCTGGCGATTTCCTTGGTGGGGCTGCCCGCCTGGATGAATTGGCAGATGCGCATTTCCGCCGGGCTCAGGCGCAGCAGCAGCGGGTCCGGCCCGGCGTCGTCGGGGGCCAGGCGCATCAGCTGGTCGCGGATCACGGTCAGGTAGCCGCGCCGCACCTCCGGTTCCATGTCCGCCTCCAGATGGTCCAGCGCGGGCAGCAGCATGGCGTGCACCTTGCGCGCCACCTCGCGGTTGATCTCGGCGCGTTCGCCGTCGATGTTGCGCAGCACCGTGCGCAGGGTGATGTTCATTTCCTCCAGGTGGGTCTTTTCCTCGCGCAGGGCTTCGGTGCGTTCGGCCACCACCCGTTCCAGCGCCTCGCGCTGGTGCACGTGGCTGGTCACGTCGGTGAGCATGACCAAGTACCCGTCGCTGGCCAGGCTGACGGCGTTGAGCGGCGAGATGCGCATGCGGAAGACCTGCGCGGCGTGGGGCGGCCCCACTTCCGGCTGGCCGGGAGCGGCTGCGGGAAGAGTCATGTCCGCCGGGACCACGTCCACGGGCGCGGCGGGGGTGATCTCGCACGACACCCCCAGCGGGTAGAAGCGCAGCAGGTCCTGCATGCTTTCGCCCTCCAGCCCCAGCGCGGCCCAGATGGGCAGGCCCGGCACCGCGCGCCCGGCCAGGTGCTGGCGCGCGGCGCGGTTGACGCTGGTGATGATGCCCGAGGCGTCGATGGCCAGCACCATGTCCGAGGTGGAGTTCAGGAAGTTCTCGACCTTGCACTTTTCCAGCGTGAGCAGGCGGTTGGCCTCGTCCAACTGCGAGGTGTCCACCTCTGCCCGGCGGGTTTCCCAGTGGCGGGTGAACAGCACCGAGAAGGCGTCGCCGTAGAGGCGCACCACCTCGACCGCAGCGTCGCGGGCGCGGCGGGGGGCGGACATGACCTCCACCACGTCCAACACCGCGTGGATCAGGGTATGGAAGCAGCCCAGGAACATGGCCTCGGTGACGCCGCGCATGCGGTGGCGGCGGGCCGAGGCCAGCAGTTCATGGCCCCAGCCGTGCGGGGCGCCGGTGGTCGCGCCGTTTTCGATCTCGCGCACCAGGTCGCCGAAGGAGGGGGCAAGCCCGGCGTGCAGCGCGGCGCGCAGGGGGTGCAGGAAGCCCAGCAGCGAATCGATGCAGTCCTGCCGTTTGGCCGTGGTGTGGCGCAGGTAGCCCGCCTCGCGCATGTGCTCGGACCAGCGGGCCAGGAACAGGTCCATCTGCCCTTCGATGCCCAGCAGCACCGGGCGGGCCGCCGCGAAGAGGGCCGACGTGCCCGGACCGGGGGAACGCCCGGCTTCGGTGGTGCGCCCGGTCTCGGGAATGGCCGGGGCGGCGATGGAGGTACGGGGGGTGCGGACGGCCATGGGAACTCCGGAAGGTCTGCGCCCGTCATGCTGCCGGACGGATGCCGGGCGGAGTGGCGGACAGCGGGGGAGGAATGCGCCGCGTTGACGCCGGGAAAGCGCGTGGCATACCCGATGGGTACCCGGTGCGTTGCTTCCCCGTGCGGCTATGCTATTCTTTACCCGAGTCACGCGTGGACACAAGGGCGTGTCTGGCGGAAATCCTTCGGAGGCCATGATGGCGGAACACGGTGAGCGTGGCGGCGCGGGGCGCGCCTCGAACGCGGCGGAGCGGTGGGGCGTCCGGCGGGCATCCGTTGTTTCGTTGCCGCTGGTCTGGCTGTTTGCCGGGCTGCTTGCAAGGGTGCTTGCCGGGCTGCTTGCGGTGGCGCTCATCTGGGCGCCGGGCGGGGTTGCGCCTGCCGCCGCCAATCCGGCAGTCGAGCCGTGTCCGCTCACTTCGCCGGAACACACCGCCCGGCTGGTGGCCCCCGCCGTGGCGGAACACGGCGGCACAGCCGTCGCCACCGCCAGCGTGGGCACCCCCCTGCCGGTGGCGGTGGCGCTGGAGGGGCCGCCCCTGCCCTCCGGCGTGTTCCCCGTGGTGAACATCGACGGGGCAGTCGGGCCGGACGGCGGGCGGGTGTCCTCCACCACCGGGTACCCGGAGTCGGAGGTGCGCTTCAGCGCGCCGGGCCGCTACGAACTGGATGTGACGGTGACCCTGGTGGCCCGGTCCAGTTGCGGCGGGGCCAAGGCCCGCACGGTGATGGAACGGCGCGTGGCGGTGCAGGTGGCGCCATAGGTCGCTGCGGGGCGCTGGCGTCCGGCGTCATGCGGCGTGCCCGGCCGGTGCGGGGAAAGGCAGGGGGCATGGGGCGACTCACGGATGCGGCGGGGAGGAGTTTCCGCGTGGAGATGGCGTCCGCGCCCTTGTCAGGGCAGCAAAGGATTGTTATTTATCTTGGCTGGAGCGGCGTACTATAATCTGGATGCTTCACCGGCCCCGCCGGAACGGCCGTTCCGCACAAACGTTACAGGAGGTTTCGACATGCTCGGACGCACGGTCTCCGCACCCACGAGGGCGCGGGCAGAAACCGTCAACGCCTTCATGCGCGGTGTATACAACTGGATGTTCGTGGGGCTTGCCGTGACGGCCGCCGCCGCGTGGTTCACGGCGTCGAGCCCGGCCATGCTGCAACTGGTGTTCGGCAACAGCTTCGTGCTGATCGGCCTGATCATCGCCGAAATCGGCCTGGTCATGGGCATCAGCGCGGGCATCGCGAGGCTTTCCGCCGGCGCGGCCACCGGGCTTTTCGTGCTGTACAGCGCGCTGAACGGCATCACCCTTTCCGCGGTGCTGCTGGCCTACACCATGAGCACGGTGTTCCAGGCCTTCGCTACGGCGGCGGGCATGTTCGGCGCCATGTCCCTCTACGGCCTGACCACCAAGAAGGACCTCACCTCGTGGGGCAGCTTCCTGTTCATGGGCCTCATCGGCATTCTCATCGCCAGCGTGGTGAACATTTTCGTGGGCAGCTCGGCCATGTCGCTGGTCATCAGCGCCATCGGCGTCATCGTGTTCACGGGCCTGACCGCCTACGACAGCCAGAAGCTGCGCATGATGGGCGAAACCGCCCCCATGGACGACGCCACCGCCATCCGGCGCGGCACCATCCTGGGCGCGCTGACGCTGTACCTGGACTTCATCAACCTGTTCCTGATGCTGCTGCGGCTGTTCGGCTCCTCGCGTGACTAGCCGCACGCATGGCTTGCGTGACCGAAAGTGACTGCCAAGGGGGGGCGCAAGCTCCCCTTTTTCGTGGCGGCGGTGCGGGCCCCGGCCCGTCCGCCCGACCCGTCCGCCCGGCAAGCCCCACCCCGTCCCGCCCCGGCCCCCCGCCCGCATTCCCCCGGCGACAAGCGCGCCCGCGCATGATAGACTTGTGTGCATGTGCACACCGTTGCCTGTTTCCGGATCAGTCCGGGTGGCGTCATGAACGCCGCCGCCGTGCAGAAGGCCCTCGCCCCCCTGCTGCGGCCCCTGGGCGCGGCCTACGCCGCGTGCATGGCCGCGCGCCGCGCCGCGTACGAGGCGGGCCTGTTGCCGAGCTTTTCGCCGCCGCGCCCGGTGGTGTCGGTGGGCAACATCTGTTGGGGCGGCACGGGCAAGACCCCGCTGGTGCACTGGCTGTTGCGCTGGTGCGGCGCGCACGGGCTGTCCGCCGCCGTGCTCACGCGCGGCTACGGCGCAAAACCGTCCCGACTGCCCCTGCTGGTGCGGCCCGGCCACACGGCGGCGGAGGCGGGCGACGAACCGCTGATGCTGGCCCGCCAGAACCCCGATGCGGCCGTGCTGGTGGACCCGGTGCGGCGGCGGGCCGGGCACTGGGCGGAAGCGCGCCTTTCCCCGCATCTGTACCTGCTGGACGACGGGTTTCAGCACTTGGCCGTGCGCCGCGACCTGGACATCGTGGTGCTGCGCCCGGCGGACCTCACCGGCGAGTGGGGCCGGACCATCCCGGCGGGCTCGTGGCGCGAGGGCGCGGGGGCGCTGGCCCGGGCGCACGCCTTCTGCGTGAAGGCCGAGCCGGAACTGTTCGACGCCCTGGGCCCCCAGATGGAACGCCGCCTGATCCACTATGGCGTGCCGGTGTTCGGCTTTCGCCTTGCGCCGCGCGGCCTGGTGCGGGTGGGGCGGGGGCTGGACCCGCGCCCGGCGGAGCAGGGGGCGGCCACCCGTGCGCATCTGGACGGCGCGCCCTACGTGCTGGCCTCGGGCGTGGGCGAACCGGCGCAGGTGCATGCCACGGCCACGCGTTTCTTCGGCTATCCGCCGCTGCGCCACCGCATCTTTCCGGACCATCATCCGTACGGCCCCGGCGACGTGCGTTCGCTGGCGGCCGAAGGGTGCGCGGTGGTGTGCACCCCCAAGGACGCCGTCAAACTGGCGCCGTTGTGCGGCGAAGGTGACGGTCGTCATGACGGTTCGGGGGAGGGCGCGAGCCCGCCGGACCTGTGGGCCTTCGACCTGGTGACCGAATTCGGACCGGCGCTGTGGTCCGCGACGAATTTTCCCGAATGGTGGGCCGCCCGCTGGACCGGGCTTTCCGCCGCCCGCCGGAACTGACCGCCCCTTGCCGGGGGCGGCTGGTCCCGACCGGCCCCGGCTGGCTACAACCGGCCACGACCGGCCACAGTTTGCAGCCCGCCCGCATTCGACATCTTTCACTCCGGCCCGGCCGGAAAGGACATTCATACATGACAAAGAAGAAACGCGACGAAAGCCACGTGCTGCCCGACGCGAACGACCTGGCGACCCTGTTCCGCGAGGCGCACCGCCCGCTGAAGATCGACGTGCTGATGCGCATGCTGGGTCTGCACCGCCACATGAAGAAGGAACTGGAGGACCGCCTGGACGACCTCGTCCGGCAGGGCCGCATCATCCGCCTGCGCGGCGGGGCCTGGGGCCTTGTGGAGCAGTTGCGGCTGGTCACGGGCACCCTGTCCATCCAGCGTTCCGGCATGGGCTTCGTGCTGCCCGAGGAAAAGGGGCGCGACGACATCTACGTGCATCCCTATCAGATGGGCGACGCCTGGCACGGCGACAAGGTGGTGGTGGCCCTGCTGCCCGGCCGCCACGGCAAGAATCCGGAAGGGCGCATCGTGCGCGTGCTGGAGCGGGGCCGCAAGGAAATCCCCGCCCGCGTGGTGCGCCGCATGGGCAGGCACAGCTTGCTGTGCCGCCCGGCCGACCCGCGCATGGCCGTGAGCTTCGTGGTGGACATGAGCGCGGTGGAGGAAAAGGCCGAGAAGGGCGACCTTGTGGTGGCGGCCCCCGGCGAAAAGGTGGAGGACGGCCTGTGGGCTGCCACCGGGCTTGCCGTGCTGGGCGCCGACGACAACGTGCTGGTGCAGGAACGGCTGGTGAAGATCAACCACGACGTGCCCACCGACTTTCCGCCCGAAGTGCTGGAAGAGGCGCAGGCCCTGCCCGCCGCGCCCGGCCGCGACGACATGGAGGGGCGCATCGACCTGCGCCACCTGGAGTTCGTGACCATCGACGGGGCCAAGGCCCGCGACTTCGACGACGCCGTGTACGTGGAAGAGCAGGGCACCGGCTACCGCCTGTGGGTGGCCATCGCCGACGTGGGCCACTACGTGCGGCCCGGCTCGGCCATGGACCGCGAGGCGCAGGCCCGGTCCAACTCGTACTATTTCCCGCAGTCGGTGGAGCCCATGCTGCCCGAGGCCCTTTCCAACGGGCTGTGCAGCCTGAACCCGCGCGTGCCCCGGCTGGCCATGGTGGCGGAAACCTTCTTCTACGCCGACGGTAGCCCCGGCCGCAGCAAGTTCTACGCGGCGGTCATCGAGTCCAAGGCCCGCCTGACCTACGGCCAGGTGAACCGGGCGCTGTTCGAGAAGGACGAGAAGGAGCGCCGCCTGCTCACCCCGGTGCTGCCCCTGCTGGAGCGCGCCGAACGGCTGGCCCGCCTGCTGCACGAAAAGCGCGACGAGCGCGGCAGCCTGGACTTCGACCTGCCCGAGCCGGAGGTGATCTTCAACATCTACGGCGAGACGGTGGACATCGGCCGCAAGGTGCGCCACTTCGGCCACCAGATCATCGAGGAGTTCATGATCGCCGCCAACGAGGCGGTGGCCCGCTTCCTGACCGAGAAGAACGCCCGCTTCCTGTACCGGGTGCACCCGGAGCCGGACACCGAAAAGCTGGAAGGGCTGTTCAAAGTGCTGGCCCGCACCTCGCTGGCGCAGCACCTGCCCGGCAAGCCGTCGGCCAAGGCGTTGCAGGGCGTGTTGCAGGCGGCCAAGGGCTCGGACCAGGAATTCCTGGTCAGCCGCATGGCCCTGCGCACCATGATGCAGGCCCGCTATTCGCCCGAGCACGAAGGACATTTCGGCCTGGCCTCGGAATGCTACTGCCACTTCACCTCGCCCATCCGGCGCTATGCGGACCTGGTAGTGCACCGGGCGCTGCGCCGCACGCTGGGGCTGCCGGTGAACGGGCCGCTGCCGGGCGAGCGGGCGCTGCTGACCATCGCCGACACCCTGAACACCAACGAGCGCGTGGCCATGGAGGCCGAGCGCGAGATACTCAAGCGCATCACCGTGCTGTTCCTGTCCGAACGGGTGGGCGAGGAGTTCACCGGGGTCATTTCCGGGATCATCGACTTCGGCTTCTTCGTGGAATTCAACGAGGTGCTGGCCGAGGGAATGGTGCGCCTGTCGTCGCTGGACGACGACTACTACGGCTACCTGCCCGAGCGGCAGGAACTGGTGGGCGAGCGCACCGGCCGCAGCTTCCGGCTGGGGCAGGCCGTGACCGTGCGCCTGGCCGAGGTCAACGTGGCCCGGCTGGAAGTGAACCTGGCGTTGGCCGGTGCCGACGCCGTGGCGTCCACGGGCGCGAGGAAGCCCCGGCCCGCCGGACGCGATGGTGCCGGGCGTGATCGTGCCGGACGCGATCGTGCCGGGCTCGACGGGCGCGCGTCGCGCAAGGCCAAGGCCCGGTCCACCACCGACGCGAGTTGGGACGACCCCATGCCCACGGAATTGCCGGAACCGTTCGAGAACGCGCCGCGCAAGGGGCGGGGCGGCAAACCCGGCCCCCGGCCCGCCGCCCACAAGGGGACTGCCCCGAAGCCCTCTGCTCCGAAGAACGCCGGAGAGGAAAAGGCCGCCAAGCCTGCCCAGCCCGGAAAATCCGCCAAGCCCGGCAAATCCGGCAAATCCGGCAAGGCCGCCGCATCCGGAAAGGGCGGCACGGCCAAGGCTTCACCGAAGAAGACGGGCGGCGACAAACCCGCCAAGGCCAAGGCGTCCACATTCGGGCAGGGCAAGCCGGACCAGGCGAAGCCCGCCAAGGCCGGGAAGCCGAAGGACAGTGACGGCGCCGCCTAGATTTCGCCGTTCATACCGGACACATGAAGCCGCCCCGGAGGTTCTCCTCCGGGGCGGCGTTTCGTTGCGGAAAGGCGCGGGGGCATGCCCCGGCTACAGCCGGGTGATGCCGAAGCGGGCCAGCAGTTCGGCCAGGCGCTGGTTCAGGTTGGTGGTGGAGCGCGACAGCAGGTCCAGGCTGATGTACAGGGCGAACTCCACCCGGAACGAGGCGTCGGTCCACAGCGAGCCGATCTCGCGGGCCAGCTGCGGCTCGATCTGCAACAGGTGCAGCAGCGATTCCAGTTCAGTGGCCGTCTGGGGGCGGAACAGCAGCATGTTGGCCCGGCCGGGATCCTGCTGCCACAACTTGTTGCGCCGGATGCGCGTCATCCCGGAATCGAACAGCGTTTCCACGGCGGCCACCGAGGTGCGCCGCTCCTTGCGGGTGCGGATGTGGATCTTGCCCATGTCCTCGCCCGCGCGGCGTCGCAACAGGGTGACGAACTGGAATTCCAGCAGCGATTGCAGAGCCTTGCCCAGACAGGGCAGGGAAAAGTCGCCCAGGGTGCGGCGCACGATGGCCGTCTCCTTGGGAGAGAAGCCGTCCAGCGCCCGCAAAAAATCCTCGCGCAGCAGGTTCAGGGTGATGGCCACGCTGCACGCCATGCCCACCACCTGGTCGCGCAGGAACTGCACCTGCTCGGGGTTGACGTCGGGCGCGGGCGCGCCTTGCGCATCGGCTTCCGCCCCGGCCAGGTCAGCGGACAGGCCGCCGGACAGCAGCAGGGTCTGCAACTTTTCCATCTCGCGGGCGGCGGGGTCGATACACACGATCTGGCTGATGAAGTCGATGTCGCCTGCGGCAAAGGGGTAGTCCGGCCGGGCGGCCATGCCCTGCAGGATGTCGTGCACCAGCTTGCGCGCCTTGCGGCTGGCGAAGTCGCGCGTCTCGTACTCGAACAGGTTCTGCACCCGGGTCTTGTCCAGGGGCCTGGGCGTGCGGCACAACCGTTCCAGCAGGGCGTCGAAAGGGTAGCGGATGACCAGCAGCGAGCGTTCCTTGGCCAGGGTGAACGCCTCCTGCGCCATGATGGCGTCATAAGCCTCGTCCACCAGGCCCGCCACGAAGTGCGCGAAATGCTTGCGCCAGTATTGTTCGTCCAGTTCGGTGGATTCGGTGATGGCGTCGGAGGGGCCAAGGGCCTCTTCGCCGTAGGCGCGCACCAGGGTTTCGATGAAATTGTCGGTGCACAGCGCCGTGGTGTACACCACGCCCTGCACGCATTTCAGCAGCAGGGTTTCCGTGTTCACCAGGCCGGTGCGCAGCAGGCTGGAATCGGCCCCGCCGGGTTTGGCGTACTGCCCCAACTGGGCCACGAATTCGCCCACCAGCTTGCGGATGTGCTCGTGCAGCGGGTCCATCGCACCACGCGCGGCCACGATTTCGATGATGGACCGCTGCTGCGTTTCCAGCAGGGGATATTCGTTGATGCGCTCGCTGTTGGTGCGGATGAGGCACAGCAATACCTCGCGCTCCACCACCTCGCGCACGGCGCGGCGGTCCTTGGTGGCGGCCAGGCAGGCCACGTAGGCGGCCAGCCGTTCATCCGGCGGCGGGCCCTGTGTGGGATCATGGTTGCGCGCGTCGGTCATGGCAAGTTCCTGCGTGCGTCGTTCGGCGGTGCGAGACTGGGTGTAATCCCCCATTCGCACATGGGGGTGCTGTCCGTCTCTGTCCGCTGACGGGCGGATTGTCAACCAGATATCATGAAGTCAGCTCGCGGGCCATGGCTTCGCCCTGGCCGCCGCCCCCCGCCATGCGGGCCAGCTCTTTCCGGATGTCCTCCCCGTCCAGCCTGCGGCACAGGGTGAAGGTGGCGTTGTCCGCCACCTCCTTGCTGACCTGGAAGTGCCGGTCCGCGCGGGCGGCCAACTGCGGCCAGTGGGTGATCAGGATCACCTGCCTGCGTTCGGCCAGCGCGGCCAAGCGGTCCGAGACGCGGTTCAGGGTCAGGCCCCCCACGCCGGAATCCACCTCGTCGAAGATCAGGGTGGCGGCCTCGTCGCGGGCCATCAGCCCCACCACCGCCAGCAGAAAGCGCGAAAGCTCGCCGCCTGAGGCGATGCGGTCCAGCGGCTGCGGCGGCTGGCCGGGGTTGGGCACCCACAGCAGGCGCGCCCGGTCCTCCACGCAGCCCGGCCACGGCTCGTACGGGGTGAACTCGAAGGCCACGCGCACGTGCTCGGAAAAGCCCAGGCCCGTCAGTTCGCCCTCCAGCGCCTGGGCCAGCCGGGCGGCCGCCTCGCGCCGGGCGGGGTTCAGGCCGGCCAGCACGGCGCACAGCCGTTCCTTCAGAGCTTCCTCCTCGCGCTCCAGGGTGCGCAGGTCCAGGCGGCATGCGTCCAGAAACGAAAGATTCTCCTCGATCTCGCGGCGCAGATCCACGATCTCGTCCAGGGTGCGGCGCAGCTTGCGCCTCAACTGGGCCAGTTCGTACAGCCGCTTTTCGATGGATTCCACGTCCAGGTCGTCATCGGAATCGGACGCGGTGGGCGCCGGACGGCGGCGCAGGCGGCGTTCCAGGTCGGACAGCCCCTGCCGGAAGGCGGAAATGGCGGCCACGTCGCCAGACCAGCCGGAGGCGTCACCAGACGAGCCGGGGGCGGCGCCCAGGCGGGCCAGCCCGTCCAGCGACCGTTCCAGCAAGCCCAACGTCTCGGCCACGCCGGGGCCGCCCTCGCCGCGCAGCACGGCCAGGGCCCGTTCCTGCGCCTCCTGCGCCGAGGCCACGTCGCGCAGGGCGCGGCGGCGTTCCTCCAGCCGTTCCTCTTCTCCCGCCTCGGGGGCCACCTTGTCGATCTCGCGCTGCTGGAATTCCAGCACGTCGCGCCGGTCTTCCAGGCTGCGGGCGCGGGCGGCCAGTTCTTCGCGTTGCGCGGCCACCTCGCGCAGCCCCTTCAAGGCTTCGTCGCGGGCGGCCACCAGATCCGGCCGGTTCAGGAATTCATCCAGCAGCCGGGCCTGGAAGGCGGGTTGCAGCAGCTTCTGCTGGCCGTGCTGGCTGGTGTGCACCACCAGCGAGGCGCGCATGTCGCGCACCGCGTCCTGCGAACTCAGCCGGTCGTTGATGAACAGACGGCTGCGGCCGGTGTCGGCCGTCAGTTCGCGGCGCAGCACCATGTCGCCGTCGGGCAGGGCGAACAGGGCTTCCACGTGGGCCTTGTCCTTGCCGGGGCGGACCATGTCGGAGGCCAGGCGGTCGCCGATGAGGAAGTTGAGCGCCTTGAGGATGAAACTCTTGCCCGCGCCCGTTTCGCCGGTAAGGGCGTTGAGGCCGGGGGCAAAGTCCAGTTCCATGTCCTCAATGAGCGCGAGGTCCCGAATACGCAGGTATTCCAGCATGAGGTGTCCTTGCTCAGGTCCGGCCGTCGCCGTCCGCCGTGGGGGCGGAGGCGGCGTCCGGTGAAATGTCGGCTTCGGCGTCCGGTCCCGCATCCGGTTCCACGCCCCGCGCCGTGGGGGGCGCTGCGGCGGGCGGCGCGTCCAGCCCCCGGCGCAGGTGTCCGCCGGGGCCGTGTCCGCCCAGCAGCCGCTGGAAGGCCCGCTCCTGTCCGTCCGCCGTGGCGCGCCGTCCGGCTTCGGCCAGTTCGTGCAGCCCTTGCTCCACGCGGTAGGCGCGCAGGCTGGTCAGGCCGAATTCGGCCTGGGTGCGCCAGGGCGCGCCGGGTTCCAGCGCCAGGCGCGCAAGGATGCCGAGCCTGTAGAAGGTGAGCGCCTTGCGGCGTGAAGTCAAGCGTTCAACCCCCCGCATCCATTCAAGGTCGCCGCCGCCGAAGCGCTGGGCCAGGACCAGCATTTCGAAGGCGGCCTCGGGGCAGTGGCGCTGCGGATCGTAGGTGAACCCCGGCTGGGCGTCGCGGCCCTCGCGGCGCAGCAGTTCCGCCCACAGCAGGCAGGCGTGGTACACCGACTGCGGCTTTTCCGGCTCGCGCACCTGCCGTGCCTGATGCAGCCGGTACCAGAAGGGCTTGGCGGCCTTCAGGTCGCCGCGCACCAGCGCGGCCCCGGCGGCGGCCACGTTGACGTCCACGTCGCCGGCATGAACGCCGGTGGCCAGCAGCCGGTCCAACCGGGCCGCCAGCGCGGGCGTTTCGCGCACCGGCAGGGGCGGTTGCCCCTTGGGCGGTTCCGCGGCGGCGCGCAGCCGGGCGGCCAGGCTGGCGGGCGTTTCGGGCAGGGCGTCCAGCGCGGCGGCCAGGGCGCCGGGCGGCAGTTCCAGCATGCCGCCGCGCTGCTTATGGGACAGTGCCAGCCACAGGGCTTCCGCACCGTCCGCCCCGGTGGCGGCTCCATCCGGCGCTTCGTCCATGCTGTCCAGCACGGTCGCCGCCCGGTGGTCTGGCAGGTGTTGCGCCCGCACCCGTTCCCACGCGGCCCGGCCGATGCGTTCGGCCACGTCCGGCTTGCGCAGCAGGAAGCGCAATTTTTCCAGCAGGTCCACGCCGTCGGCGTAGACCACCATTTCGCGTCCGTCGTCGAACAGCGCGTCCTGGTCCGGCCCCACGTCGGGGGTGAGCACGCAGGCCCCGCACGAGGCCCCTTCCGTGAGCCGGAAATTGACCTCGAACCCGATGGATTCGTTGGGGATGAGCCGGGTGTCGCCGTACAGGCGCAGCATTTCGGCAAAGGGCACGCCTTGCCGGGCCTGCACCCCGAACCGGTCCCGCAGGAGTTCCGCCAGCCAGCCGCGCAGGGGGCGGTACTTGTCCAGCACGCCCACCATGGAAATGTCGTGGCCGCGTTGCGTGTGGGGTTGCCACGGGCGGTCGTGGCCGCTCATGGCCAGATGCACGGGACGCGGGTGGCGCCATTGCGGCGGCAGCGCCCGGAACAGCGAAAGGTGGGGGGTGAACACCACGTCGAACAGCCGCGCGTAATGGCGGTGCCAGTGCATGTTCAGGTGGCTGTCGATGGCCCAGTACGCCTTGCGGCAGCGCAAGGTTTCCAGCCCGGCCAGGATGACCCGCGCGCCCAACGTTTCCTGCTGCACCAGGAGGTCGGGAGCGAAGCCGCGCGCGTCGAGCAGGGCGGTGATGTCCACCATGCCGCCGGGCGGGTGCAGGTCCAGCACCTCGTGCCCCATGTGCCGGAACCCGGCTGCCAGGTGCGTGCCGACGCAGGCGATGCGCATGGCCTAGCGCTTCAGGCGCGGGTCCAGCAGGTCGCGCAGGCTTTCGCCCAGCAGATTGTAGCCGAGCACGGTGAACAGGATGGCGCAGCCGGGAAAGATGGACAGCCACGGGGCTATCTCCAGCACGTCCTTGCCCTCCAGCAGCATGTTGCCCCAGCTGGGCATGGGCGGCTGCACGCCAAGCCCCAAAAAGCTGAGGGCCGATTCGGTCAGGATGGCCCCGGCCACGCCCAGCGTGGCGGAAACCAGCACCGGGGCCACGGCGTTGGGCAGCACGTGCAGGCCCAGGATGCGCACCGGCCCGGCCCCGGCCAGCCGGGCGGCGGCGATGAAGTCGCGCTCGCGCAGGGACAGGGTTTCCGCGCGCACCAGCCGGGCCACGCCCATCCACGAGGTGAGCCCGATCACCGCCATGATGTTCAGCAGGCTGGGCTCCAGGAAGGCGATGACCGCAAGGATCAGGAAGAACGACGGGAAGCACAGCATGATGTCCACGCAGCGCATGATCAGTTCGTCCGTCAGCCCGCCGAAGTAACCCGCCGCCAGCCCCAGCGCCAGGCCGATGGCGACGGAGATGCCCACGGAGACGAAGCCCACCCACAGCGACACCCGCGCCCCGTGCAGCATGCGCGAGAGCACGTCGCGCCCCAGGGCGTCGGTGCCCAGCGGGTGTGCGGAGGACGGCGGTTGCAGGATGGCCGTCAGGTCCAGAGCGGTGGGGTCGTGCGGGGAAATCCACGGGGCCAGCAGGGCCGCCGCCGACATGGCCAGCACCAGCGAAAGGCCGGTGGCCAGCATGGGGTGGCGCGCCCAGAAGTGCAGCCAGCGGCGGGGAGAGAATGCGGCGGCCGCGCTCATGCGTTGCCCCCACCGTTCGCGTCACCACCGCCTCCGCCCGTGCCCCCGGTGAGCCGGATGCGCGGGTCGGCCAGGCCGTAGCACAGGTCGGCCAGCAGGTTGCCGATCAGGGTCAGCACCGCGCCCAGCACCAGGTTGCCCATGATCAGCGGGTAGTCGCGCGCCATGACCGCCTGGTAGAACAGCTGGCCGAGCCCCGGCAGGGCGAAGATGGATTCGATGATCACGCTGCCGCCGATGAGCCCCGGCAGCGACAGCCCCAGGATGGTGATGACCGGCAGCAGCGCATTGCGCAACGCGTGGCGGAAGATGACGGTGCGCACCGGCAGCCCCTTGGCCCGCGCGGTAAGGATGTAGTCCTGCCGCAGCACTTCCAGCATGGAGGCGCGCATGAACCGCGAAAGTCCGGCCAGGCTGCCGAAGGTATAGATGAAGATGGGCATGGCCAGGTGCGCCAGGATGTCCCACGCCTTGCCCAGCGGCGTCATGGCGGCGTGATCCAGCGAGGTCAGGCCGGAAAGCGGCAGCCATTGCAGGTGGATGCCGAACAGCAGCATCAGCAGCAGGGCCAGCCAGAATCCCGGCATGGCGAACCCTATGAATACCAATACCGTCATGGCCCGGTCGAACAGCCTGCCCTGCCAGTGGGCCGAGGCCACCCCGATGGGTATGGCGCACAGCAGGGTGAGCACCAGCGAGGCCACGTTCATGCCCACGGTGAGCGGCAATCGTTCCTTGATCTTGTCCCACACCGGGCGCGGGTCGCTGGACATGGAATTGCCGAAGTCCAGCCGGGCCAGGCGGCCCAGCCACTGCACGTACTGCACGTGCAGCGGCTTGTCGAGGCCGTACAGTGATTCCAGTCTCTTGCGGGTTTCTGCCCCGGCCAGCGGGTTCATGGTGGTCTGCATGTCCGTGGGCGAACCGGGGGCCAGGTGGATGACCCAGAAGCTGATCACCGTGATGCCCCAGAACACGAAGAGCATCCACGCCAGCTTGCGGGCCATGCGGCGCAACGTGGCGGCCATGCGGCCGGGACGCTGCGCGGGCCGCGCGCCGTCCGCCCGGATTTCTCCGGCGGCGGGCGGTGGTGGCGGGGTGTCGCGAAGATCGCTGGTCACGTCGTCGATGTCCTTGAAGCCTGTGGTCGCTGCGTCTAGGGGGTGTTTCTAAATGAGGATTTTCGTTCGTTGGCAAGGAAAACAAGCCTGCCATGAGGGCGTATACTCTTCCCGTATTCAACCGAGATGGCAGGCGAAGTTTGACGACGCCAACGGGCGAAAGGACAATTTAGAAATGCCCCCTACGCCTCGTGCTCCATCCACCCGCGCAGGTCGCGCACTTCCTCGGCCCAGCGGGGCGAAAGGCGCACCTCCATGAACTGGCGGTACACCTCGTCCAGGAAGCCGAGGCAGGTTTCGATCAGGTAGATTTTCTCCAGCAGGCGGGCGTCGGGGTCGTCGTCCCCGCCCTCGCCGTCCTTTTCCACGGTGGGGGTCTTCAGGCTGTTGAGGGAAAAGTCCTCGGCCCGCAGGCTGACCTGCCAGGAATCGGCCTCGCGCTCGAAGCGCAGCAGGGCGCGGGTCACCTTCTTGCCGGTGGTCAGGCCCAGGCGCGCCTCGCGCAGGGGCGACATGGAGCCGGACACGGTGGCGGTCTCCAGGCTTTCGCCCTCGCCGCCCTGCACCGAGATGCGCTGCTCCATGTGCACGCCGAAGGGGCTGCCGTCGCGCATGCGGAACGAGCCGGGCGCGGTTTCGCTGCGGTACCACAGCCAGGTCAAGAATTCCTGGCCCAAGATCACGTCGGTGGTCTGGCCGAGATAGGGGGTGTCGCTCATCGTGTATCCTTGTCCGGCGCGCCTACCCGGCGAACCGGGTGGGTTCCAGCGTGTCCAGCCGGGTCATGGCGGCCTCGTCCAGCATGGAGGCGGCCAGCGCGTACGGCGTCAGTGGCTCCAGGTGGAGGTCGAAGGTCAGCGTGAAATAGTCGGAGAACAGGTCGATCATTTTCGACTGGGTGGAGGCGAAGTAGATGATGCCCGTGTCGATGGCCCACAGCACGTTGAATTCCGCGGGGATGGGCAGAAAGCGCGACATCAGGCGCAGCCGGGTCTGCTCCTTCAGTTCCTTTTTGCGCTCGCGCGAGACGAACTTCTTGCCCTGCTCCTTGTTGCGGGCCTCTTCCTCGCGCAGGGCCAGGGACAGGTGCTTCTTGAGCACGGCGGCGGGAATGCGCCGGGTGTCCTGCCGCAGCGAAAAGGCGATGTAGCCGCCCTTCTCGGGCGGGGCGGTGCGCCAGGCCGTGTCGAGCATGTCGTCGAAGCACACCCAGCCCCACGAGCGCTCGTCGGAAGTGGCGTCGATGTCGCGGAAGCAGAACTGCTTCAGCTTGTCGGGCAGGGTGGGCCAGAGGGTGGCGGGCACCGGGTCCGCAATGCGGAACCGGGTGAAGCTGCTGCTGGCGTTGAGAAAACCCATTGGTGTCTCCCTTGGTTGCGGATTGGGCACATACCTAGCCTATCTTGTCGTGGCGCGCCACCCCGTGGGCATGGTGCGCAGGACGGGACGGGCGGATGGCATGGTTACGGGGGGCGGCAGCCTGTCCGAAGTCTTCGAGCAGAGGGTGAATGCCGCCCGTCGTCGTGGTTCCGGAAGCGACCACGCATGTCGCCGGGGGCGCGAGTACCCCTGCAAGGGGTTTTTCGTTCGGGGGAGATGTGCTTTTTATGCCTGTATTCTCAGTGGATTGAATATGAATTTCAAGAAAATTGGAAAACGGTGTTGACTTCATCCGGGTTTCGCGTAGAAACCACCTCCGCGCCGAACGGAACCGGCAACGCCTCCTGCAAGGGGGGTGCGCAGGACCGGACGGGGCAAATGGTCAGCATGACCGTCGCGGAAAAAACGCGAAAGGGTGTTGACGGATGTCTCCGAAAGGAGCATATCTGAAAGTCCGCCCGCACGCTCAATGTGCACGGCGGAAAGGCTCGGGCACTGGCCCGGCCGGCGGTCTGAACAGACCATGGTTCTTTGACAAGTAAATAGCGAGTCGGGAAGGAATCAGCCTTTACGATATAATCAATCGTGCGGGTGCGCCAATTACGGTGCGTTCGTGCGACTTCAGTTTTTCAACTGGAGAGTTTGATTCTGGCTCAGATTGAACGCTGGCGGCGTGCCTAACACATGCAAGTCGTGCGTGAAAGGGCTTCGGCCTGAGTAAAGCGGCGCACGGGTGAGTAACGCGTGGATGATCTGCCCATGAGTTGGGAATAACGGCTGGAAACGGTCGCTAATACCGAATACGCTCCGATTTCATAGTTCGGGGGAAAGGTGGCCTCTGCTTGCAAGCTACCGCTCATGGATGAGTCCGCGTCCCATTAGCTTGTTGGCGGGGTAATGGCCCACCAAGGCGACGATGGGTAGCCGACCTGAGAGGGTGATCGGCCACACTGGGACTGGAACACGGCCCAGACTCCTACGGGAGGCAGCAGTGGGGAATATTGCGCAATGGGCGAAAGCCTGACGCAGCGACGCCGCGTGAGGGATGAAGGCCTTCGGGTCGTAAACCTCTGTCAGGAGGGAAGAACCGCCATGGTGCTAATCAGCCGTGGTCTGACGGTACCTCCAAAGGAAGCACCGGCTAACTCCGTGCCAGCAGCCGCGGTAATACGGAGGGTGCGAGCGTTAATCGGAATCACTGGGCGTAAA
>NZ_JBPGNZ010000009.1:0-84244 GCF_051133415.1 Nitratidesulfovibrio sp. D1
GGTCTTCCATAACAAATCAAAAGGAGTTTTTCTTACACCACCATAGCTGTAAGCATACGAGAACCCCGCGCATAGCGCGGGGTTTTCTACATACAAAAACGCCCCGGCCATGTGGCCGGGGCGTTGCTGGTCGTTGACAACGTCTGTTTTTGGACGCCTCCGGCGGCCAAGGACGGCAGCCGTTATGCGAGTCTTCGAGCATTACGGATGGCGATCGCAGAGCGGCTGTGGCCCCTTGGAACCCCGTGTTTTGCATTCTCATAATGCACGGAGAACACAAATAAGAGTTTTGGGGGGAGGGGGGCCGGGGGAGGAGACCCTTTTCCAAAAGGGTCCCTCCCCCGGAAGAATTTGGGTTTGTCAGCAGTCTGCAACGCCCCGGCCACATGGCCGGGGCGTTGCTGGTCGTGATGCAGCCGGGAGGACGGCGGCGGGGAGGGGCTCCTGCGGGCGTGTTCGACTCTATTCGCCGTCCGTCCCCGCCCTGCGGGCGTGCTCGTCCTTGTACAGCTTGTAGGTGACGGAATCGGCCAGGGCCTGCCAGCTTGCCTCTATGATGTTGAACGAGACGCCCACGGTCACCCAGCGGCTGTCGGAATCGCCCGACTCGATGAGCACCCGTACGGTGGAGGCCGTGCCCCCGCCCGTTTCCGCGCCGGTCAGCACGCGCACCTTGAAGTCGAGCAGGCGCATCTCGCTCAGGCGCGGGTAGAAGCCCATCAGGGCCTTGCGCAGGGCGTTGTCCAGCGCGTTCACCGGGCCGCGCCCGGTGGCGGCGGTGTGTTCGGTCACGCCCTCCACGTCCACCATCACCGAGACTTCGGAAACCGGATCCCCCTCGCTGTCGTGCTTGGTTTCCAGCACCCGGAACTGCAACAGCCGGAAGAACTCGCGCACGCCGCGCCGGGCCAGCTTGCGCAGGATCAGCAGCTCCACCGATGCCTCGGCGGCGGCATAGTCGTAGCCCAGGCTGGCCTTCTTCTTCAGTTCGGTCAGCAGGCCCTTGACCACCGGCTCGTCCTTGTCCAGGTGGAAGCCGAAGCGCCGCGCCAGCGAGACGATGTTGCTGCGTCCGGCCAGTTCGGTGATCAGGATGCGCTGGCGGTTGCCCACCACGTCGGGGCTGATGTGCTCGTACAGCGACGACTTGCGGTTCACCGCGCTGACGTGCACCCCGCCCTTGTGGGCGAAGGCCGAGCGGCCCACGTACGGCTGGCGGCTGAACGGCGGGATGTTGGCCACCTCCGAGACGTAGGCGGCCACCGCCGTGAGCTGTTGCAGCCTCCCCTGGGGCAGGCAGGTGTAGTCGCCGCCGAACTTCAGTTCCAGCGTGGGGATGATGGAGCACAGGTTGGCGTTGCCGCAGCGTTCGCCCACCCCGTTGATGGTGCCCTGGATCTGCGAGGCCCCGGCCTGCACCGCCGCGACGGAGTTGGCCACGGCCAGTTCGCAGTCGTTGTGGGCGTGGATGCCCACGGCCGCGCCGGGCAGCGCTTCGCGCACCTCGGCCACGATGCGCGCCACCTCGTGCGGCAGGGTGCCGCCGTTGGTGTCGCACAGCACCAGCACGTCGGCGCCCGCCTCGTGGGCGCGGCGCAGCGCGCTGAGCGCGTAGGCGGCGTTGTGCTTGTACCCGTCGAAGAAGTGCTCCGCGTCGAAGTACACCTCGGCCAGCTTCCCCTTCAGGAAGGCCACCGAGTCGCCGATGATCTCCAGGTTGCGCGCGGCGTCCAGGCGCAGGGCCTCGGCCGCGTGCACCTCGCACGACTTGCCGAAGATGGAGGCCACCCGCGCCCCGGATTCCGCGATGGCGCGCAGGTTGGGGTCGCTGTCCGCCGTGAAGTTGGGATGATGCGTGCTGCCGAAGGCGCTGATCATCGCATGCTTCAGGTGGTAGTTCGCTATCTCCTTGAAGAAGGCCACGTCCACCGGGTTCGACCCCGGCCACCCGCCCTCGATGCGGTCGATGCCGAGTTCGTCCAGCTTGAGGGCGATCTTCAGCTTGTCGGCCGCGGTGAGGTTGATGTCCTCGGACTGCGAGCCATCGCGCAGGGTGGTGTCGTACAGTTGTATGCGCCGGGTCATGACGGTGGCCCTATGCGTCGCCGAGATCGCGATTCAGGCCGAAGGCGTCGTGCAGGGTGCGCACGGCGAGTTCGGTGTACTTTTCCTCGATGAGGCAGGTAATCTTGATTTCCGACGTGCTGATCATCAGGATGTTGATGTTTTCCGCGTGCAGCGCGGCGAACGCCTTGGCCGCCACGCCGGAATGGTTGCGCATGCCCACGCCGATGGCCGAAACCTTGGCCACCTGGGTGTCGTGCAGCACTTCCTGCGCGCCGGTGCGGCTGCGGATTTCCTCCATCAGCGCCAGGGTCTTCTTCAGGTCCTTGCGGGGCACGGTGAAGGTCATGTCCGTCACGCCGTCGCGGCTGGGGTTCTGGACGATCATGTCCACCAGGATGCCCTGCTGCGACAGCGGGCCGAAGATGGCGGCGGAAACGCCCGGCCTGTCGGGCACGCTGCGCAGGGTCACCCGCGCCTGATCCTTGTCATATGCTATGCCGGAAACGAGTACGGCTTCCATCTCGCAATCCTCCTGGGTGACCATGGTTCCCGGGGTGTCGGTGAAGGTTGAGCGCACGTGGACGGGCACCTTGTACTTCTTGGCGAACTCCACGGACCGGATTTGCAGCACCTTGGCGCCCATGCTGGCCATTTCCAGCATCTCGTCGTACGAGACGCGGTCCAGCTTGCGGGCGGTGGAGCACAGGTTGGGGTCGGTGGTGTAGACGCCGTCCACGTCGGTGTAGATTTCGCATTCCACGGAGCCCAGGGCGGCGGCCAGCGCCACGGCGCTGGTGTCGGACCCGCCGCGCCCCAGGGTGGTGATGCGTCCTTCGGGCGTCACGCCCTGGAACCCGGCCACCACGATGGCGTCGTGGGTTTCCAGTTCCTTGCGCAGGCGCGTGGCGTCGATGTCCATGATCCGCGCCCGCCCGAAGGCGTCGCTGGTGGTGATGGGCACCTGGAACCCGGCCATGGAGCGGGCCTTGATCCCGGAATCCTTGAGCAGCATGGAGAAGAGCGCCACCGAGACCTGTTCGCCGGTGGCGATGAGGGCGTCCACCTCGGCCGGGTCGGGGTCGGCGGACCATTCGTCGGCCAGGGCCAGCAGGCGGTTGGTTTCGCCCGAGCGGGCGGAAAGCACCACCACCGGCTTGTAGCCGTCGCGCAGCGCCCGCCTGACCTTCTCGCGCACCTGCTTCATGCATTCGAGGTTGGCGACGGACGTGCCGCCGAACTTCTGCACCAGAATACGCATACCGCTTCCTTATCGTGCGTTGTGTCGAGCGTTGTGCCCAGCGTTGTGGGGTCGTGCTCCGGGCCGGAGCCCGGTCGCGTCGCTACGTGTTCTCCCGGTCTTTCCGGGCGGCGGCCTGAGTGGCGGGGGCCGCCGCCGTTTCCGGCGCCACGAGGTCCGCGACCTCGCGCGCCGTCGCATCCAGTACGCGGCGTGCCGCCTCTCCCCGGGCAATGGCCGTGATGAGCCTGCCGTGCGCGGCTGGCAGCCAGGTAAGCTCCAGCCTGTCGGGGGGCAGCGCGTCGGCCGGAAGGCGTTCGGCCCATTCGACGATGACCAGCGCCCGGCGGGGGCCTTCCGTCTCCAGAAGGTCCAGCAGGGCGTCGTCCGCCACCGGCAGGGCGGCGCCGGGCGCCTGCTCCAGCCGGTAGAGGTCGTAATGGGCCGTTTCCGGCCGCGTGGGGTACATGTTGCAAATATTGAAGCTGGGGCTGCTGACCTCGGCGTCTTCGCCGCCGGGCAGCGCCTCCACCAGGCCGCGCACCAGGGTGGTCTTGCCCGCGCCGAGCCCGCCCGACAACAGCAGGGTGCGCGCGCCGGGCCGGGCCGCAAGGGCCAGCGCCAGGGCGCGCCCCAGGCGCAGGGTGTCGCCGGGGCCCGGCAGCCGCAGGGTCAGGACCGTGTCATCACGGACGGGCCGAATGGGTCGGTCGGGCCTAACGGGCCGGACGGGATTCGCTGGGGCCATGCGCCCGACGGCTACGCCCCCGCAAGGGTGCGCAGCACGTCCTCCTTGCCGATGACGCCCACCAGCCTGCCCGCGTCCACCACGGGCAGGGTGTGGTACTTGGAGTCCACCATCAGGCTGGCCACTTCGTCGATGGGCGTTTGCGGCCCCACGGTGACCGGGTCCGGCGTCATGGCCTGCCCCACGTTGGTGGCGGAGATCTTGCGCATCTCCTCGTCAAGGTCGCTCATGGAGCGCAGGGGGATGAAGCCGTCGAGCACGGTGAACAGCGTGGGCAGGTTCAGCTTCTTGTGCTGGGCGATGAGGTCGCTCTGGCAGATGACGCCGACGAGGGTTCCCTTTCCGTCCACCACGGGCAGGCCGTTGAACTTGCGCTGGATCATGAGGCGGGCCGCTTCGGCGATGCCGGTTTCCGGGGTGACGGTGACGGGGGCGGCGGTCATGATGTCCTTGGCTAGCAGCATGGGGAGTGCTCCTTTCGCGCGCGGGGGATGGCGTCGGCGATTTCGCGCGGGGTGTTGCCCCGCGCGGGGTAGTCGTGCAGCAGCAGTTGACCGGCCTTGGCGTGCAGGTACACGGCAAGGCAGGCGGCCACCTCGGACGGCGCGCCCTGCGCCAGCAGGGCTCCGGCAAGACCGGAGAGCACGTCGCCCGAACCGGCGACGGCAAGCGTGGGTGCGGCAAGGGGAATGAGGGTGATGGGCCGGTCGCGCCGGGTGACGAGGCTGCCCGCGCCCTTGAGCACGAGCACCCCCGCGCAGTGCGCCGCGAAGGCCCGTGCCGTGGCCGCCCTGCCGCGTTGCACGTCCGCCGTGGTAAGGCCCGCGAGGCGGGCCATTTCGCCGGGGTGGGGGGTAACAATATCCATTTCACGCACCAAATCAAGCGAAACAAGCCCTTCCGCCAGCGGGAACAGGCCGTCGGCGTCGATGACCGCCGGGGGGCGGCCGGGCAGGGCCAGCAGGGCGGAGAGCACCTCGGCCGCCTCGGGCGAGCGGCCCATGCCGGGACCCACCACCAGCGCGTTGCAGCGCCCGGTCTGTGAGGCCAGCGCCAGCAGGCCGGGCAGGGCGGCGGGGTCCCAGGCGCGGCGTTCGCCCAGGGGCAGGGTCATCACGTCGGGGGTGGCGGCCTTGACCTCTGCGGCGAGGCCGCCGGGGCAGGCCACGGTGACCAGCCCCGCGCCGCCGCGCAGCGCGCCAAGCCCCGCCAGCAGCGGCGCGCCGGTGAGCCCTTCCGACCCGCCCACCACCAGCACGTGCCCGGCGGTGCCCTTGTGCATGCAGGGCGCGGGCGCGGGCAGGGCGGCGAGGCAGGCGTCGTCCAGCATGCGGTACGAGGCGGGATGCAGCGCGCGCACCGCCTTCGGGATGCCGATGGGCCGCACGTGCAGGCGGCCCGTGAAGGGGGCGGCCTCGGGCAGGACCAGACCGGGCTTGGCCGCCTCGAAGGTGACGGTGGCGTGGGCGCGCACGGCGTCGGGCCGGGGGCGGCCGGTCAGGCCGCCGAGGCCGGAGGGGATGTCCAGCGCCAGCACCAGGGCCCGGTCGGAAAGCTCGTTGATGGCGGCCACCAGCCCCGCTTCCCGTTCCCGGAGGGTCCCGGTGAAGCCGGTGCCCAGCAGGCCGTCCACGACCACGTGCGGCGTGAGCCAGCGCGGGTCGGGCAGGCTGCGCGGCCATGCTCCGGCCGGGCGGAAGGGCACGCCGCAGCGTTTGGCGAGGCGGGCGTGATAGCCCGCAGCGCCGCGATACCCGCCCAGGGGACGGGTGTGCAGCACCAGCACTTCGGCCCCGGCGTCCAGCAGGTGGCGGGCCAGGGCGGCCGCGTCGCCGCCGTTGTTGCCGCCGCCCATGAACAGCAGCACCCGCAGGCCGGAAAGGGAGAAGGGGGCGGCAGGGGAGGGGGGGGCTGGCGCGCCGGTCTGGCCTGCACGGCCCGCCCTGTCGGCCAGTTCCGCGCGCAACGCGTGCAGCGCCTCGCGGCTGGCGTTTTCCATCAGCAGTTCTTCGCGCAGACCGAAGTCGGCCATGGCGGCGCGGTCCCACCCGGCCATCTCTTCCGGGGCGGGCAGGTCCACGTACTCCAGGCGCCAGCGGTCAGGTCTGTCGTTCGGGGTCATGGAAGGCTCCTGTGCAGCATGGATGGATACCGTCAGCCCCTTGAAGCTGACCGAGCAGGGCTACCGCTCCAGCACCACCACGGCGGCGGCGGTGTCGCGGCCGTGGGTCAGCGAGACGTGGGCGGTGGTGGCGCCCAGCGCGGCGAAGCGGTCGGCGGCCCTGCCGTGCAGCACCAGCCGGGGTTGCCCGGTGGGCAGGGGGCGCACCTCGATGTCGCGCGGGCCGATGCCCTGCGAAAAGCCGGTGCCCAGCGCCTTGACGGCGGCCTCCTTGGCGGCGAAGCGCGCGGCCAGGAACGCCACGGGCGCGGCGGGCAGGCAGGCCAGTTCGGCCGGGTGCAGCACGCGCGCGGCAAAGCGGCGGCCGTGGCGTTCCCAGGCCCTGGCGATGCGGGAAAGCTCCGCGACGTCGATGCCGAGGCCCACGATCATGCGGCGTCCTCCGGTCCCTGCAACATGAAGATACGCCCGTCAGGCCGGAAACCGGGCAATGATGGCGGCCATGTCGGCCACGGCCCGCTCGAACCCGGTCAGCACCGCGCGCGCGACGATGGAATGGCCGATGGAGAACTCGCTGATGCCCGGCACTTCCGCGAAATCGTAGATGTTGTCGTAGTTCAGGCCGTGCCCCAGGTTGACGGAAAGGCCCAGCGACCGGGCAAGGCCGATGGCCCGCATGATCTTGTCCCGCTCGGCCCGTTGGGCGGCGCGGGTGGGGGCGTCGGCGAAGTGGCCGGTGTGCAGTTCGACGTACGGGCAGCCGATGGCGGCGGCGGCGCGCACCTGGGCCTCGTCCGCCTCGATGAACAGGCTGGACAGGATGCCCGCTGCGTGGATGGGGGCGAGGTAGTCCTTCAGGAACGCCTCGCGCCCGGCCACGGCAAGGCCGCCCTCGGTGGTCAACTCCTCGCGCTTTTCGGGCACCAGGCAGACCATGTGCGGCCGGCGGGTCTCGCAGGACAGGGCGATGGACCGCATCTCTTCGGTGGCGGCCATTTCCAGGTGCAGGCGGGTCTTCAGGGTGCGGGCCATCAGTTCCACGTCGTGGTCCTGGATGTGGCGGCGGTCTTCGCGCAGGTGCACGATGATGCCGCGCGCGCCCGCCAGTTCCGCCATGTGGGCGGCGGTGAGCGGGTCCGGCTCCTTGCCGAGGCGTTGCTGGCGCAGGGTGGCGACGTGGTCCACGTTGACGACGAGAACGGGCATGGCGGCTCCTTGGGGTGAACATACCGAATGTGCGGGATTTTCACACCCCTGCGGGCGCGAAGTCAAGGGCGCGCTGTTTGGGGCACGTTGTTCGGGGTCTGCTGGCCGGGGCGCGCAGGGGGATGAGGCCGGGCAGGGAGCGTCACCGGCCTCTCCGTTGACGAACGGCGGGCCACCGATGTAGGGCAGGGTGCGTATATAAGATGACCGCTCGAACAGCGCGCGGCCGCTTCGCCATTTCCCGAACATCCGCATATCCCGCACGAAACATAACGAGGATCGCATGAACGTCTGCATCGTCGGCACCGGCTACGTCGGCCTGGTCAGCGCCGCCTGCTTTGCCGAAATGGGCAACAACGTCTGCTGCGTGGACGTGAACCCCGCCGTGGTGGAAACCCTGACCGCCGGAAAGGTGCACATCTACGAGCCCGGCCTCGAAGACCTGGTGCGCCGCAACCACGCGGAAGGCCGCCTTGTCTTCACCACCAGCCTGGAACAGGGCCTTGCGCGCGCCCAGTTCGTGTTCATCACCGTGGGCACCCCCTCGCGCGACGACGGCTCGTGCGACCTGTCCTACGTGGACCAGGTGGCCCGCGAGATCGGCCGCCTGATGCACCGTCCGCTCATCGTGGTGGACAAGTCCACCGTGCCGGTGGGCACCGCCGACCGGGTGCGCGGGCTGATCCGCGAGGAATTGGCCGCGCGCGGCGCGGACATCGCCTTCGACGTGGTGTCTAACCCCGAATTCCTCAAGGAAGGCGACGCGGTGAACGACTTCATGAAGCCGGACCGCGTGGTCGTCGGCACGGAAGACGAGCGCTCGGCCGAATACCTGCGCCAGTTGTACGCGCCCTTCGCCCGCAGCCGCGACAAACTCATCGTCATGGGCACCCGCAGCGCGGAAATGACCAAGTACGCCGCCAACTGCATGCTGGCCACCAAGATTTCGTTCATCAACGAGATTGCGGGCATCTGCGAAAAGGTGGGGGCCGACGTGCGCGAGGTGCGCATCGGCATCGGCTCGGACCAGCGCATCGGCTACCATTTCATCTACCCCGGCGTGGGCTACGGCGGCTCGTGCTTCCCCAAGGACGTCAAGGCGCTGATCCACACCGCGCGCGAAGCCGGGGCCTTGCCCCAACTGCTGGACGCCGTGGAGGACGTGAACGCCCGCCAGAAGGTCTCCATGGCCCGGCGCATCCGCGATTACTTCGCGCCGCAGGGCGGGGTGGCGGGCAAGACGCTGGCCCTGTGGGGCCTGGCCTTCAAGGCCAACACCGACGACATGCGCGAGGCGGCGGCCCTGTCCATCATCGCCGACCTGACCGCCCACGGCATGCGCGTGCGGGCCTTCGACCCGGTGGCGTCGGAAAACGCGGCCAGGCTCATCGGCGACAACCCGCTGGTGGAGATCGTGCCCGAACAGTACGAAGCCTGCCGGGGCGCGCAGGCGCTGCTGGTGGTCACCGAGTGGAACCAGTTCCGCAACCCCGATTTCGAGCGGGTAAAGGACCTGCTGACCGCGCCGGTGCTGTTCGACGGCCGCAACCTGTACTCGCCCGCGTTTATGGGCGAGCAGGGCTTCGCCTACTTCTGCGTGGGGCGGGCCGCCAGCCTGTAACCCCGCTGCCCGAATGCACCCGGCCCCCCTCCGGAACTTCCGGCGGGGGGCCTTTGCATGCGGTGTGGCGCACCATCGCGGTGTCTGGCGCATGGTGCGCCGCTTGCGGCCACGCGGGCCGCACCATGTGGAAAGGGCCGCACCCTGCGTTGGGGTGCGGCCCTTTCCACGCAGCCGCCGGGGGCGGTGCCGGGCAGCTTCGGCCGTTGCCCGCCTAGGGGCGCCGGTCGAGGCTGCGTCTACAGGAACGCAGTTGCAGTTCCTGCAGGATCAGCCGTTCGTACTCCACGGAGTGCTGCGGCTGCACGTTGAAGTCTTCTTCCAGAAATTTTTCGAGGAACTGGGTCTCCTCCCAGAAGTCGAGCAACTCCTCGTCTCCGAGAGCCTTGATTTGCAGGGCGAGGGGCAGGTCGTCGGGGAAGGGGAACATATGCGCCATGGGCCGCATTCCTCCGCGTCGGTGGACGTTGTGGTGCCGGGGCGGTCGCCGGGCCGGCCGCCTGCCTCTCTCGGGCGTTTCTGGCCAGCGGTGCGGGCGCCCGTGCGGTGCGTTCCTGCCGGGGGGCGTGCGCCAAGGCGCACGGCCACCGCGCGGGTCAACATGACGGTTCACGATGACTGTTCACGCGCCGGTTCACGGGCAGACGGACTGGCATTGGGCTGTGCAGCCACCTTTTACGCCACGGCGTCGTGATTATCAAGCCCCATGGCGGGAATGCGGGCTGCGCGAAGGAATATACCAGCGGCGCGTCACTTGCCTTGACGGGTGATTCCGCATAGAATCATGCGTGCGGTCGCGGCGTTCGTCGCCCGGACTGCCGCAACTGTAGCTACCCGCACCAAGGAGCTGATCATGGATGCAACGCAGAAGAAGCAGGACGATGAACTGCTGCAACTCGTCACGTTCAGCATCGGCGACGAGGAATTCGGGGTGGACATCCTGAAGGTGCAGGAAATCATCCGCACCATGGAGATCACCAAGGTTCCCCGCGCGCCGGAGTTCGTCGAGGGCGTCATCAACCTGCGCGGCAAGGTCATTCCCATCATCGACCTGCGTCGCAGATTCGGTCTCGACTCCAAGAGCCACGACAAGCATACCCGCATCATCGTCATCGAGATCAACAACATGATCGTCGGGTTCGTGGTGGATTCCGTTTCGGAAGTGCTGCGCATTCCCGCGAGCACGGTCGAGCCGCCGCCACCGGTGGTCGCGGGGCTGGAGTCGGAGTACATCAGCGGCGTGGGCAAGCTGCAGGATCGTCTGCTGATTCTGCTGGACCTCGACAAGCTGCTGTCCAACGACGACATGAGCGTCCTCGGCCACATCTAGGCATTTCCCCCGTTTTCGCACGCGCCCCGGCGGCCCAGGCCCCGGGGCGTTGCGCATTGGGGCCTCCGGCATGCCGGGTCCGGGCAATGCGTGCCGGGACCGGACCGGCGCGGGGACATTGCACCGCAAGGCCGAACCGGGTAAGGTCCCGCCCTGCGCGCGGCATGCGCCGCACGCGCCACAACGAAAACATGCCGTCTTCCCCCGCGCCCGCGTCGGCAAAAGGGGCGGAGCGGCCTTTTGCCGTTCACCTGCGCACCCGCGCCCTTGCCGCGCCCGCCTGCCGGGCGTGTCGGGGCGTGCCGGGCACTGGCCGCGCGGGAGCACGGAGGCACCGTGAATTTCGAGCAATTGACATCCCGCCTGGCCGCGTCCGGCCTTGCCGTGCCTGCGTCCGCCGCGAGCCATGCCGGTGGAGCCCACGCCCTTGCGGCGGCCGGGGCCCTGCGGATAGAGGTGGCCCGCAGCGGCATGGGCGGGGCCGCCCGCCTGGCCCTGGCCCTGATGCGCGCCGGGCGCGACGTGGTCATGGTGGTGCGCGACGCCGCCGAACTGGCCGAGGCCCGCGCCCTGACCACCCTGTTCTCGCCCGAGCTTTCCGGCGCGGACCCGTCCGTGACCCAGGCCCGCTGGGACGCGCAGTGGATCGTCTTTCCGCAGCACCCTGCGGGCACGCGCGGCCGCGCGGCCTGGGCCGCGCGCATGGCCAGCCTGTACGCCCTGAGCCGCCGCGAGCACCCGCGCGGGATCATCGTCTCGGTGGACAACCTGCTGCCCAAGCTGCCGCCGGTGGACATCTTCGAGCACCACGAACTGCGCCTGGCCCGTGGCGAAGACATGTCGCCCGAACTGGTGCTGGACCAGGCCATCGACTGGGGCTTCGAGCGCGCCCAGATGGTCAGCCGCCCCGGCGAGGCGGCCCGGCGCGGCGACATCCTGGACATCTTCCCCCCCGGCTACGAAAAGCCGCTGCGCCTGGAATTCTTCGGCGACACGCTGGAGGACATCCGGCTGTTCGACGCCACCAGCCAGCGCTCGCTGGCCAGCCTGGAGGAGTTCCGCCTGCTGCCCGTGGCCCCGGTGGTGGGCAGCCGCGAATACCGCGAAGCCGCCGCCCGCCGCTGGAAGCAGTTGCGCAAGGAGGGCGTCATCGACGGCGAGCAGGCCGCCGCCCTGGCCCGCATGGCCGAGGGCGAGGTCACCGGGCTTCTGCCCGGCGCCTGGTACGAGAACGCCACCTGGATGGAGGACTGGCTGCCCCGCGACGCCGTGTGGCTGCTGCCCGACCGGGCCGACCTGTCCACGGCGCTGGAGGCCGCCCGCACCAACTGGGACGCCTTCCTGGACCGGCAGTACGACGAGCACCGCCTGCGCCAGCCGCGCGCCCTGGTGCTGCGCGACGCCGACGAGGCCGAGACGGCCTGGCGCGGCCGGTCCGTGGCCCATTTCGAGCGGCTGGTCATGGGCGTGGAGCGCACCGGCGTGGACCTGCCGGAACGGCGGCTGCACGCCTTCCGCGACCTGTTTTCCGCGGCTCCCGCGGTGCCTGTGGATGAAGACAGGCCCTGGCAGCGGCTGGTGACCGCCCTGCGCCAGTGGACCTCCGAGCGGCGGCAGGTGGTGCTCAGCTTCGCCAACGACCGCAGCCGCCGCAAGTTCCTGAAGCTGGCCGAGCAGGACGGGGTGCGCCCGGCCCTGCGCTATTCCCCGGCCGACCGGGGCCTGTACGCGCTGGTGGCCCCGTTCCGCGCGGGCATCGACCTGGCGTGGGACAACGTGCTGGTCATCGGCGAGGACGTGCTGCAACCCAAGGCCGACCGCCAGCCCCGCGTGCCCACCGGGGCCTTCCTGGGGCTGGACCGCTACGACGACCTTTCGCCCGGCGACCTGCTGGTGCATCGCGACTACGGCGTGGGGCGCTTTGGCGGGCTGCACCGCATGGATCTTGGCGGGGTGGCCAACGACTTCCTGCTGCTGGAATACGCGGGTGAAGACCGCCTCTACCTTCCCGTGGACCGGCTTTCGCTCATCCAGCGTTTCAAGGGAAGCGGGGGCGCCGACGATTCCGCGCCCGCGCTGGACAAGCTGGGCGGCTCCGGCTGGCGGGCCAGCAAGGACAAGGCCCGCAAGGCCATCGAGAAGATCGCCGCCGACCTCGTGGAGATGTACGCCTACCGCAAGGTGGCCAAGGGCTACCGCTACGGCCCGCTGGGCGAGCTGTACCGCGAGTTCGAGGCGTCCTTCGGCTTCGAGGAGACCCCCGACCAGGCCCGCGCCATCCAGGATGTGCTGGACGACATGGAAAAGCCGGAGCCCATGGACCGGCTGGTGTGCGGCGACGTGGGCTTCGGCAAGACCGAGGTGGCCCTGCGCGCCGCCTTCCGCGCCGCCGCCGAGGGCCGCCAGGTGGCCCTGCTGTGTCCCACCACGGTGCTGGCCGAGCAGCACTACCAGACCTTCCGCAGCCGCCTGGCCGGGTTCCCGGTCAACGTGGGCATGCTGAGCCGCTTCGTGCCGCGCCAGAAGCAGAAGGACGTGCTGACCGCCGCCGCGCGTGGGCAGATCGACATCCTCATCGGCACCCACCGCCTGCTGTCCGACGATGTGCAACTGCCCAACCTGGGCCTGCTGGTGCTGGACGAGGAGCAGCGTTTCGGCGTGCGCCACAAGGAAAAGCTGAAGAAGTTCCGCAAGAACGTGGACGCCCTGACCCTGACCGCCACGCCCATTCCGCGCACCCTGCAACTGTCCATGTCGGGCATCCGCGAACTGTCGGTCATCGAGACCGCGCCGCCGGAACGCAAGCCCGTGGCCACCGCGCTCATCGAGCGCGACCAGAACGCCCTGCGCCAGATACTGGAGCGCGAGATCGCCCGTCAGGGGCAGGTGTTCTGGGTGCACAACCGGGTGCAGGGGCTGGAACGGGTGGCGGAGTTCGTGCGGGGGCTGGCGCCCGAGGCCCGCGTGGGCATGGCCCACGGCCAGATGGGCGAGCGCGAGCTTGAAGACACCATGCACAAGTTCTGGCACGGCGAGTTGGACGTGCTGGTCTGCACGGCCATCGTGGAATCGGGGCTGGACTTTCCGCGCGCCAACACGCTCATCGTGGACCAGGCCCAGATGTTCGGGCTGGGGCAGCTGTACCAGTTGCGCGGCCGGGTGGGTCGCTCCGACCGGCAGGCCTACGCGGTGTTCGTGGTGTCCGACGCCGACCGCCTGCCCGAGCAGGCCCGCCAGCGCATGCGCATCATCCTTGAACTGGACTACCTGGGCGCGGGATTCCAGGTGGCCATGGAAGACCTGCGGTTGCGCGGCGCGGGGAACATCCTGGGCGAGGTGCAGTCCGGCCACATGACCCGCCTGGGCCTCGACCTGTATCTGGAAATGCTGGAAGAGGAAGTGGCCCGCCTGAAGGGCGATCCCCCGCGCGAGGCGGTGGAGCCGGAACTGAACATCGGGCTTGCCGCGCACATCCCCGAAACGTACATTGGCGACGCCCGCGAACGGCTGAAGTTCTACAAGGCCCTGTCGTCCGCGCCGGACGCCGCCACGTTGCAGGACGTGGAAATGGAACTCCGCGACCGCTTCGGCCCCTGCCCGCCGGAATTGCGCAACTTCCTGGCCGTGCTGGTGCTGAAGCGCTTCCTGGCCTCGTTGCAGGTGGTGCGGGCCGACATCCACCCCGAACGGCTGCGGCTGGTCTGGGACGAGCGCCAAACCGCCATCGCGCCGGACCGGCTGGTGGCATGGGTGGCGGCCCGGCAGGGCAGGGCGCGGCTGGTGCCCCCGGCCACGCTGGAGGTGCGCCTGGAGACCGCGCCCGGTTCCGCCGCCGAGGCCCAGGGCGATCTGGGCGCGCGGCTGGACAGGGTGCGCACCGAACTGGCCGCGCTGGCCGCCGCGGCCCCGTCCGCGCAGGCATAGCGCCAGCCGACAGGGCGCGGCCCGGCCGATTTCCGTTCCGGCCCATGCACCGCAACCGGAGAGCACTTCCGCACATGGTCCCTTGCCCGCTCATGCCCTTTCGTGCCCGGTCCGGCCATTCCGTGCAGCCCCGCCACCGCCGTGCGCGGGGCGTGCTGTCGCTGCTGTGCGCGGCGCTGCTGTCTCTGCTGCTGTCCGGCTGCGGCCAGGACCCCCTGCCCGAGGGCGTGGTGGCCACGGTCAACGACCGGCCCATCATGCTGCGCACGCTGGAGGCGGTGCACGACATGAGCAGCATGAGCTGGTCCGGCCACGCCCCCTCGGTGGAGCAGTTGCAGGCCCAGTACGGCAACGTGCTGTCCGACCTCATCGTGCAGGAACTGGTGGCGCAGGCGCTGGCGCGCGAGAACATCGTGGTCACCGACGCCGAAGTGGCCGAGGCCGAGGCCGAGGTGCGCGCCGACTACCCGGCGGGGGAATTCGAAAAATCGCTGGTCGAGGAATACATCGACCTGGAGTTGTGGCGTTCGCGCCTGCGGGCGCGCATCGCCATGCAGAAGTTCATGCGCCAGATCCTGCGCCCCGCCATCAGCATCCCGCTGGAAGAGGTGGAGGGCTACTATGCCGCGCACCGGCAGGACTACCGCCTGCCGCGCCGGGTGCAGTTCCTGGTGGTGGCCGGGCCGGACAAGGCCGCCGTGGACAAGGCCAGGGCCATGGCCGTCAACGGAGCCCGGCCCGCCGACGTGGAAGCCGCCCAGCCCACGGTGACCGTGCGCGAGGTGAAGATGCGCCGCGACCGCCTGCCCGCCCTGTGGAGCAAGGAACTGGCCGGGCTTGCGCCCCGGCAGGCCTCCGCCGTGAAGCAGGGGGAATGGGGGTACCAGTCGTTCCTGCTGGTGGGCGAGATACCCGAGAAGCAACTGGAGCTTTCCCACGCCTATCCGCTGGTGGAACGGGTGCTGCTGGAACGCAAGATGGACGAGGCGTACGCCCGCTGGATAGACGCGGAACTGCGCACCGCGCGGATCAGGGTGTCCACGCACCTGCTGCCCGAGGCGCGCGGCGCCGCAAGGGACTCCGCATCCGCCGACGGCGGCAACGCCACCGGAGCGGCCGGTGCGCCGGGCATGTCTGGGCAGGGCATGCAGCCCCCAGACGGTCCCCCAGACGGCCTCCAGGACGGCCCCGTGGACAGCCCCATGGACAGTCTGGACGAGGCCGGGCCCGGCGATGGCGCGGCCGCCGGAGCCCGGATGGACGCGCCGACCGCCGCCCCCGAGGACGGCAAGGACGCGCGCACGGCCCCGGCAAACGGCAGGCAACCCACGGCAAAGACGAAATAATACGTAGTGTTGCGGCTGATTGCATAAACGGGAAAAAGGTATTACATGCCGGGTTTGCCGAGGCGGTACCAGCCCGGCGTCCCCGTCCGGTCAAGCCCGTTGGGCCGTGCCTGCGCGCCCCGGCACCACGCGTCCCCCGTGGACTCTCGAACCGGAGTGCACCGGCCTTTAGGTACGCAACGCTTCCCGGCGCCGATTCCGGGCCGGTCCCCCAACCACCAAACAGGAGTGCCCCTTGCGTCCGCTGCTCCGCACCCTCTGCCTTGCCGCCCCCGTCCTTTTTGTCTGCCTTGCCGCCGTGGCGGTCCGGGCCGAACAGATCAACAAGATCGCAGCCGTGGTCAACGGCGAAATGATAACGTTCTTCGACGTGCAGGCCCAGGCCACCCCCGACCTGATGCGCCTCGGCCTCGACCGCAACAACCCCGCCCACCAGGAGGCGGTGCGCAAGGTGCACCTGCAGGTGCTCGATTCCATGATCACCGACATCCTGATGAACCAGGAGGCGGAGCGCTGGAAGATCACCGTGCAGGACAGCGAAGTGGACAACGAACTGCGCAAGTTCGTGCAGCGCAGCCAGCTTTCGCAGCAGGAATTCGAGCGCCAGCTGGTGCAGCAGGGCCTGTCCATGGACGTCATGCGCGACCGCGTGCGCAAGGGCATCCTGCGCCACCGCCTGCTCACCCTGATGATCGCCCGCAAGATCGTGATCACCCAGGAAGAGGTCAAGAAATACTACGAGACGCACAAGTCGCAGTTCGTCACCGACCGCACCGTGCGCCTGGGCCTGGTCATCTTCGCCCCCACCGCCGACGCCGAAGGGCTGGCCGACAAGGTACGCACCGGCCAGATGACTTTCGAACAGCTGGCCGCCGCCGAGTCCATCGGCCCCAACCCCGGCGCTGGCGGCAACATCGGCACCCTGAAGTGGACCGACCTCGCCCCTGCCTGGAAGGAGGCCCTGGACGGCCTGAAGGCAGGCGAGGTGAGCAAGGTCATGCTGGTGGAAGGCCGCAAGGCGATGCTCAAGCTGGTGGAGGTTTCGGCTGGCCGTTCCCAGTCGGTGGAGGAAGCCACCCCCGAGATCGAAAACCTGCTGCGCGAGCCCAAGCTGCAGGAGCGCTTCACGGAATACACCAAGCAGTTGCGCGACAAGGCCGTCATCGACATTCGCATCTAGGTTCCGCAACGCTCCCGGCCGGTGCGTGCGGCCCGGCCGGGATGCGTTGCCGCCGGTTGTCCCAGACAAGGAGAGGAGATGGCACTCAAGGAACTCGGCATCGCCCTGCGCGAGGCGCGCGAGGCGAAAGGCCTCGATATCGACGACGTGGCGGTCCGGATCAAGGTTTCCGCCCGCGTTCTGCGCGCCATAGAGGAAGGGGAGCAGGACGAACTGCCGCACGCGGTGTACGCGCGGGGGTTCATCAAGTCCTATGCGTCTCTGCTGGGCGTGGATAACGACCTGGTCATGCGCGCCGTGGACGAGGCCTATCCCTACGAGGTGCCCGAAGACCCGCTGCCGGAAACCGTGGCGGTGCAGCCTCAGGCGCGCGGGCGCAGGGGGATGGCGCCCGTGGTGCTGGCGCTGGCCGTGCTGGTTCTGCTGGCCACCCTGGGCGGCGGCTGGTACTACCGCCAGCAGGCCGCGCGCGAGGCGGACATGCCCAAGGTGGCCCAGCCCGCGCAGCCTGCCGTGCCGCCGGTTTCGCAGCCGCAGCCCGCCGATGCCCAGCCAGCCGATGTCCAGTCCGGCCCGGCGCAGGACGCGGCTCCCGCTCCCGATGGAGTCCCGGCGGCCAATGCCACTGTTCCCGCCGCAAACGGCACGCTTCCGGCGGCCAACGCCACCGTTCCCGCAACGCAGCCCGCCCGCAACGGCACGGCCCCGGCAGCCGCGCCGTCCGCCAGCCCCGCTCCGGCGCCAACTGCCGTGCAGGTCGCTCCGCAGGACGGCGTGTTCGACAGCGAGGCCGCCGCCACGGGCGGGGCCGACACCGAGGGCTCCGTGCTGGCGGGCGGCACGCACCGCATCGTGGTCATCGCCCTTGCCGACTGCTGGGTGCATTCCAGCGCCGACGATTCCGACGTGCGGCAGTTCTCGCTGCACAAAGGGCAGACCTTTGCGCTGACCTTTTCCAAGCGCCTCACGCTCAAGCTCGGCAACGCGGGCGGCGTGCGCATCCGCTACAACGGGCAGGAACAGCCCGCGGCCGGCGAACCGGGCCAGGTGCGCACGCTGGTGTTTCCGCCGCAGGCGCAGTAGCGGCCTTGGTTCCGGCCACGGCGCGGATCCGTGGACCGGGCGGCAGGCCGCATCGCCGCCGTCACGCCGTGGCAACCACGCCCCTCTGGGCAGGACAGCATGGAGTTTTCGGAACAGGTGCTGATCGTCCGCACCGGACGGTTCAGGGAGGCGGACCTTTGGGTCCGCTTCCTGTCTCCGACGCGCGGCCTGCTCACCGCCTTCGCCTTTGGCGGCTGCCGCAGCCGCAAGCGGTTCTGCGGCTGCCTCGACCTGTTCAACCGTGCGCTGTTGCGGGTCAAGTCCACGCGCGGCGGGCAGTACCTGTCCATCCAGGAGGGCACCCTGCTGCGCGGGCCGGACCGGCTGCGCCGCGACTGGCCGCGCTTCGGCGCGGCGGTGAACTGCCTGAAATTTCTCGAAGCCCTGGGCTGCGGCCCGGAAGGCGCGGCGGCCACGCACCAACTGGTCGAGGACGTGCTGGACCTGCTGGAAGGCGGCGGTCCCGTGCCCGACATGCTGCCGGTGCTGTTCCGGCTGCGCCTGGCGGCGGAGCAGGGCTACGCCCCGCGCATGGACAGTTGCGCCACCTGCGGCGCGGACCTGACCCACGCCCCCGGCGCGGCCTTTCTGGTGCAGGAGGGCGCGGCCCAGTGCGACGCCTGCGCGCCCCTGCCCGGGCCGCGCGTGCGGGTGGAGCGCGAAGCGCTTGACGTGTTGCGCTTTGTGCAGGAGAATTCGCCGCTTCTGTGGCCGGGCGTACTGCCCCCGGCGCCGGGGCAGGACGGAGCGACGCCGGACCTGAGCCCCCGCGCCGATTCCACGCGCAACGGTTTCGCGGGCGAGGCGTCTCCACGCTTTCTGGACGGGCGTTTTCCGGGCAGCCTGTCGGGCCTTGCCTTTGGCGACGGCGGACACGGTTCGCTGGACGATTGCCTGTGCCGCCTGCCGGACAGCGCGCTGGCGGAGGATGCCGCGACGCAGGCCGGACCGGCGCAGCCGGGCCGGGGCGACGACTTCGCACCCGCGTCCGCAACGCCTCCAGATCAGCAGCGCCGTCCCCTATGGAACGGCAGCGCGGTGTTCGAGAGCGACCCGTTCGGCCCGGTGTCCGGCAGCGAGGACATGGACAGCGAAGACATGGTTCCGCCCGCGCCACCCGTGGCCCCCGCCGCGCAGACAGCGCAGGCCATACCGGCCGCGCCGGGTCCGTCCGACAGGATCGACACGACCGGCATGTCCGGCGCACGGGGCAGGGCCGCCATGCGGCGGCAGTGCACCCGCGCGGTGGACGGCTTCATACAGTTTCACATCGGCCTTGCGTGGGACAACGGGCGGTTCCGCCGCCTGTAGCGCGGGGCCGCCATTCGGGACCGGCGGCCCGGCCCGCAAGGGAACGACAGGCCAAGCCAGGACAATCAGGGGTACAGCATGCATTTTCAGGACGTCATCCTCACCTTGCAGAATTTCTGGGCCAAGCGCGGCTGCGTGATCATGCAGCCCATCGACGTGGAATGCGGGGCCGGTACCTTCAACCCCTCGACCTTCCTGCGCGTCATCGGGCCGGAACCGTGGAACGTGGCCTACGTGGAGCCCTCGCGCCGCCCCACCGACGGCCGCTACGGCGAAAATCCCAACCGGCTCCAGCACTACTTTCAGTTCCAGGTCATCCTGAAGCCCTCGCCCGACAACGTGCAGGATATCTATCTGGACAGCCTGCGCGCGCTGGGCATCGACCCGGCCGCCCACGACATCCGCTTCGTGGAGGACGACTGGGAATCGCCCACCCTCGGCGCGTGGGGTCTGGGCTGGGAAGTGTGGCTGAACGGCATGGAAGTGACCCAGTTCACCTACTTCCAGCAGGTGGGCGGCATCGACCTTGCCCCCACCAGCGTGGAAATCACCTACGGGCTCGAACGGCTGTGCATGTACCTGCAAGGCAAGGAATCGGTCTACGACCTGTCGTGGAACGACCGGGTGACCTACGGGAACATCTACCACCAGAACGAGGTGGAACAGTCGAAGTACAACTTCGAGGCCAGCAACCCGCAGATGCTGCTGGACTTCTTCAACGCCTGCGAAGCCGAGTGCAGGCGGCTGTGCGACGAAGGGCTGCTGTGGCCCGCCTACGACTATTGCCTGAAGTGCTCGCACACCTTCAACCTGCTTGACGCGCGCGGGGCCATCTCCATCACCGAACGCACCGGCTACATCGGCCGCGTGCGTGCCCTGGCCTCCGCCGTGGCGCGGCTGTACGCCGCCCAGCGCGAGGAACTCGGCTATCCCATGCTGGCCGCCAGCTAAGAAGAGGGACGTGAGCATGTCGCAATTCGTGCTTGAAATCGGCTTCGAGGAATTTCCTTCCCGCTTCCTGCCCGGCCTGGAGCGGGAACTGGCGGAACGCTTCGCCCGCGCGCTGGACGACGACGGGGTGGAGCATGAGTCCATCCGGGTGCTGACCACCCCCCGCCGCGCCGCCGTGCTCATCGAGGGCATCAACCCCGTGCAGCGCGAGGCGGAAGAGGTGGTGCCCGGCCCGCCCGTGCGCGTGGCCTACGACGCGGACGGCAAGCCCACCAAGGCGGCCGAGGGCTTCGCCCGCACCCAGGGCGTGGACATGGCCGACATCTTTACCCTGACCACGGACAAGGGCGAGTACATCGCCGTGCGCAAGCGCACCGGCGGAGCCAGATCAGCGGACCTCATCGCCGCCGCCTGTCCGGCCATCGTGGCCGCGCTGCCGTTCCCCAAGCGCATGCGCTGGGGCAGCGGCGACTTCACCTTCGGCCGCCCGCTGCGTTGGCTGCTGGCCCTGTTCGACGACGGGGTGGTGCCCTTCGAGGTGGGCGGCGTGATCTCCGGCGGGGTCACCTGGGGCCATCGCATCCATGGGGCCGGTCCGCTGGTGGTGAAGGACGCCGAGGACTACCTGAACGTGGTCACCGAGAAGGGCGGCGTCACGCCCGACCCGGCCGAGCGCCGCGCCATGATCCTGGCGGGCGGCAACGCCGCCGCCGAGGCCGTGGGCGGGCGCATCCTGTGGAAGGAAAGCCTGCTGGACGAAGTGCAGGGCCTGGTGGAGCACCCGGTGCCGCTCATGGGCGACATCGACCCCTCGTTCCTGGAACTGCCGCGTCAAGTGCTGCTGACCAGCATGGAAAGCCACCAGAAGAGCTTCGGCGTGGAAGGGCCGGACGGCGCGCTGCTGCCGCACTTCCTCACCGTGCTGAACCTCACCCCGCAGGACGCCGCGCTGGTCAAGAAGGGCTGGGAGCGCGTGCTGCGCGCTCGCCTGGAGGACGGCCGCTTCTTCTGGAAGACCGACCTCGCCTCCAGTTTCGACGCCTGGCTGGCCGAATTGGACAACGTGATCTTCCTGGGGCCGCTGGGGTCCATGGGCGACAAGACCCGCCGCCTGGAAGCGCTGTGCGCCTGGCTGGCGAAAGCCTCGGGCACGCCCGATGGGGTGGACGAGGCGTCCTGCGCCCGCGCCGGGCGTCTGTCCAAGGCCGACCTGGTGTCCGAGATGGTGGGCGAGTTCGACACGTTGCAGGGCATCATGGGGTCCATCTACGCCCGCCGCATGGGTGAGACGGAAACCGTGGCCGCCGCCCTGGCCGAGCAGTACCTGCCCGCCGGGCCGGACAGCCCGGTGCCCGCCACCCTGGCCGGTGCGCTGCTGTCCATCGCCGACAAGGCGGACACCATGGCCGGGTGCTTCGGCCTGGGCATGATTCCCACCGGCGCGGCCGACCCGTACGCCCTGCGCCGTTGCGCCCTGGGCATCGCCCGCATCGTGCTGGAGCACGGCCTGCGCATCGACGTGCGCGAACTGTTCCGCACGGCGCTCGCCCTGTACGGCGAGCGCGCCTGGAAGCTGGCCCCGGCGGACGCGCAGGCGAAGCTGGAAGAGTTCTTCATGGCCCGGCTCAAGAACCACTTCATGGCCGCCGGGTACGAAACGCTGCTGGTGGAGGCGGCCCTGGCCGCCGACACGCCCGAGGGCGCGGGCATCGACGTGCGCGCCGCCGGGGCGCGCCTTGCGGCGCTGGCCGATTTCAGCCGCCGCGAGGACTTCGGCGGCGCGGTGCTGACCTTCAAGCGCGCGGCCAACATCATTCGCAAGCAGGGACAGGAAGGGGGCGCGGTGCTCGACGGCGCGTACAGCCATGCCCTGCTGGCCGAGGACGCGGAAAAGGCCCTGGCCGCCCGGTTGGAAGAGGTGGCCCCCCGCTTCGACGCCCTGTGGGCGGCGGACGATTTCGCCAGCCTGTTCGGCCTGCTGGGCGAACTGCGCCCGGCGGTGGACGCCTTCTTCGACGGGGTGATGGTCATGTGCGACGACGCCCCGCTGCGCGCCAACCGGCTGAACCTGCTGAAGGCGCTGGTGCTGCGGCTGGGCCGCCTGGCCGACTTCGGCGCGTTGCAGATGTAGTTTGCCCCGGAACGGGGGCAGGGGACATGGGGCAGCCGCCCCGGTCCCCGGCGACGGTGCCGTGCCGGGTGGCGAAATCCCGCGGGATTGCGCGACATCGGCGCGGAATGCGGCGGCGCGGGCTTGACAAGCCCCTGCCATGCGGGTATTGACTGGTTCCCCGTGTTCCAGCCCAGAATTCAATTGACCATATATTGCGAAGCCATTCGGAGGAGTTACCTTGGCTAACCACAAGTCTGCCATCAAGCGGCACAAGCAGAGCCTGAAGCGCGCCGCGCGCAACCGCGCCGCCAAGACCAGAATCAAGAACGTGGTGAAGGCCGTGCGCGCCGCCGTCCTGCAGAAGGACAAGGACACCGCCGCCCAGGCCCTGACCGCGGCCATGTCGGTGCTCGACAAGGCCGCCGGCAAGGGCGTCATCCACTGGAAGAAGGCGGCCCGCAAGATTTCCCGCCTGACCAAGGCCGTGGGCTCCGTCGAGTAGTCCCACCTTTACCGTTTGCGCGTCGGCCCGCCGGATTCGTCCGGCGGGCTTTTCGCGTTTGCGCGCGCGATGGCGGCCACTGCTGCAACGAAAAGCGCCCCGGCCATGCGGCCGGGGCGCTGTGCGTCCGGACTGGGAGGAATCCCGCCTAGGCCAGTTGGGCCAGCAGGGTTTCCTTGATGGAGTCGATGGAGCCTTCGCCGTCGAGCTCGATGTACTTGGTCACGCCCTTGGCGGCGAGATCCTTGTAGAAGTAGGCGGCGGCCAGGGTGCCGTCCTCGGTGTTGTAGTAGATGTCGTGGCGCTTGCCGATGGCGCCTTCATCCTGGTCGTCGGCACGGGCGGACAGGCTGCCGCCACACACCCGGCACACGTCGCCGTTGGGCTTGATGGCGTCGATGAAGATGTTGTTCGGGTGGTTGTTGTCGTTCTTGCAGAGGCGGCGGCCCATGATGCGATTCTTGGCCACTTCGCGGGGCAGCAGGATTTCGATGACGTAATCCAGCTTCAGACCTTCGGCCTTCAGCGCGTCCCACAGCTTCTGGGCCTGCACCATGTTGCGCGGGAAGCCGTCGAGCAGCCAGCCGTTGGGGCCGGCGCCCTTCAGGGTTTCCAGCACCATGGGGATGGTGATGTCGTCGGGCACCAGGTCGCCGCGGTCGATGAATTCCTTGGCCTTCTTGCCGAGTTCGGTGCCGCCGCCGATGTGCTGGCGGAAGATGGCGCCCGATTCGATGTGGGCAAGATCGTACTTCTTCTTGACGAGCGCCCCCTGGGTGCCCTTGCCGCTACCGTTGGGACCGAAGATGAGGATATTCACCCCGAACCTCCTTGTAATAATTTTCACGAGGGCATACCGCGAAGGCAGCCCCCTGTCAATCGAAGACCCCGCAAGCTCGTGAGAAATGCGCGAAATGCGGGGGCATTGCGCGGGGCGGGAATGGACGGCGGAAGATCGCTCGTGGCCCTTGTGAAAAAAGACGGAATGGCGAGGAAGGATGGTCCGGGCTATTCCGGTTCCGGCAAAGACACGGGGCTGGCGGGCGCGCGGAATTCGATGCCCCCGGCCCCGTCAGCGCCATTGCCGTCCGTGGCGGATGCGGATATGGGCACCACCAAGGGCACCACCCGCGCCGTCTTGCCGCCCGGAAACTGCACGCAGGCCCCGCCATGCCCGGCGCGCCACGCCGTATCCAGGGCCATCAGCCCGGTGGCCAGCGGCTGGCCGGGACCAAGCCTGTCCAGCAGGCGCTTGTACAGGCGCAGGCGCGCCGCGCGGTGCAGGCCGCGCAGGGTGCGGGCGGGCAGGACGATGCATTGGGGCGGGGCGGTGCCCGCCGTGGGGGGCGAATCTTCAGGTACCGCTTCAGGTGCCGTTTCGGGGTCCAGCCCGCCGAGTCGGCGCGTCCAGTAGTCCGCATCGCAGCGGGCCAGTTCCCACAGCGAGCGCAGCGCATCGCCCAGGGCCGGGTTTTCCGCGCGCAGCAGGGGCAGCACCTGATGGCGCAGCCGGTTGCGGCGATAGGCCGGGTCGGCGTTGGAGGGGTCGCGTACGGGCTGCACACCAAGGTCCGCCAGAAAGGCGTCGATGTCGGTGCGTTCGGTCATCAGCAGCGGGCGCAGGATGCACCGGGCAGGGTCCAGGGCGGACATGCCCCCCAGGCCGGGCCAGCCGGTGCCGCGCACCAGCCGCAGCAGCATGTCCTCGCACAGGTCGTCCGCTTGGTGGGCGGTGCAGATCCAGTCCGCGTTCGTGCGTTGCCGTTCCGCCTCGAAGAAGGCATAGCGGGCGCGACGCCCGGCGTCTTCCAGGCCGCACCGCTGGCACGCCGCCAGCGCGTCCACGTCGGCCCGCTCCACGCGGCAGGGTACGCCCAGACGGCGGCACAGCGCGGCCACGGCGCGGCCTTCCGCCGCAGATTCCGGACGCAATCCGTGGTCCAGCACGGCGGCGTGCAGGCGCAGCCTCAGCCGGGGAGCCAGCCAGCGCAGGGCCAGCAGCAGGGCCAGCGAGTCGGCCCCGCCAGAGACGCCCACCAGCAGCGTTGTGCCGCTTGGGGCGTCCGGCTCGGGGACCGTGGCGCCGCCGGGAGGAGAAGTGGGGGATGGTTCCCCGCCCGACGCCGCGAAACGCCGGAACTCCGCCGTCAGAAAGTCCGCCACGCGCAGGCAGAACCGCGCCGCGCGCGGCGGCAGATCCTGCAAGCGCAGGGGTAGCCGTTCGGGCAGCCGGGGATGCGCCGTGAGGGCAGGGGGGGCTTGCAAGGCGGAGAAATGGGGCATGGCTGGCCTGCGGACGGGAGGGGCGCGCCCGGCCGAAAGGCCGGGAACGGCAAGGCAGGACGGTGCAGGGAAACAGCGGAGGCCAACGGAACGGGCAACGGGGACAACGCCCCTCGCGTCACGGCGCGGTTCGCCACGGGACGCTACACGGCTATGCCAAGGTCCGCCAGCAGGCCGTCCAGATAGTCGATCATGTGCGCCCGCAGTTCGGGCGAGGCGTAGGCGATGCATTCGCAGCGCAGCATGCCGCGCGCCCGCACCAGCAGTTCCATGCGCAGGGCGTCCTCGTCGGCTTCCAGGGCCAGGCAGAACGGGCCGCAGCTGTCGCTGTGGGCCACCTGCACGGGGTTGAGCATGTGCTGGGGCACGGGCAGCCAGTACAGGCCATCCATGCCCGCGCCAAGGTCCATGTCGTGCAGCCGCGCGCGCACGGCGGCGATGTCGGCGGAGGTCAGGTCGTCGATGCGGTAGGTGCGCATGGGATCTCTTATGCGTGGTGCTTGCGGTCGCTGTGGGCGTCTTCGGGCACGTCGTCACAGTCCAGGTTGAACATGCGGCGGGTGATGTCGATGTACCGGGTGCCGGCCTCTTCCTCGTGGAAGCGGCGTTTCAGGAAGGTGATGGGCTCGTGGTTCACCTTCTTGACGATGGCGCACAGCATGGCCTGCAACGCCTCGCGGGTGGCGTCGTCCACCGGGCCGATGCGTTTCATGGTGCGGGCCAGTTCGTCCTGGGCAATGCGTTCGCTGCGCCGCAGCAGATCCACGATGGTGGGTTGCAGGTCGAGCGATTTCAGCCACCTGGCGAAGGTCTCGGCCTCCTCCTCCACGATGGCGCGGGCCTTGGCCGCCTCTTCGCGGCGCTGGGCCATGTTTTCCTCGACCACCTCTTTCAGGTCGTCGATGTCGTACAGATAGACGTTGTCCAGGTTGTTGACGTCGGGGTCGATGTCGCGCGGCACGGCGATGTCGATGAAGAACATGGGCCGGTTCTTGCGGCGCTTCAGCACGTCCTTGATGTCGCGCGCCCGGATGATGGGCTCGTGCGCGCCGGTGGAACTGATGATGATGTCCGCCTCGGCCAGCCGCACGAACAGATCCTGGAACAGCACCGCCTCGCCCTTGAACTGCCGGGCCAGTTGCAGGCCGCGCTCGAAGGTGCGGTTGGCCACCATGATCTCGCGGATGCCGGAGTTCAACAGGTGGGTGGCCGCCAGTTCCGCCATTTCGCCCGCGCCGACGAGCATGGCCTTGTACTGCGACATCTCGCCGAAGATGCGCTTGGCCAGTTCCACCGCCGCGTAGCTGATGGACACGGCGCTGGAGGCCACGGCGGTTTCGGTGCGCACCCGCTTGGCCACGGAAAATGCCTTGTGCAGCAGGCGGTTCAGCACCACGCGGGTGGCGTTGCGGCCCACGGCCTTGCGGTAGGCGTCCTTGAGCTGGCCGAGGATTTGCGGTTCGCCCACCACCATGGAATCGAGGCTGGAGGCCACGCTGAACAGGTGGCGCACCGCGTCGATGCCCTTGTGCACGTAGACGAAGGGTTCCAGGTCGCGGTGCTTCTGGCCGCGCGCGGCGGCCCAGCAGTCCAGCACGCGCGCGGGCACGCCGGGGCCGTTGCCCACAGCCATGATTTCCACGCGGTTGCAGGTGGACAGGATGACCACTTCGGAAATGCCGTCGCCGGTGGGCACCACCCCTTGTTCAAGGACGGTACAGTCGGTGAGGGCGAACCGTTCGCGCACTTCGACGCTGGCGGTGCGGTGGTTGAGGCCGATGAGATAGATTTCCTGGTCCATGTGAACTCTGTGCTTCGCGGGGTGCGTCTTGTGGTCCGCTGGGCGGGCGGCGCGCGGCGCCTGTTCCGGGTTGCGGGTCATGGTTCCTGCGGGGCGCGGCCGTTATTGCGGGTTGAAGCTGTGGTGCGTGGTCATCAGGAAGTTGACCCCCAGCAGCGAGAACACGCACACCGCGAAGATCCAGATGGCCATGACGGCGGTCTTGCGGCCCCGCCAGCCCAGCGCCAGGCGCTGGTGGAACAGCACGGCGAACATGCACCACACCACCAGCGAGATGATTTCCTTGGGATCCCACGACAGCACCTTGCCCCAGGCGATGCGCGCCCACACGAAGCCGGAGACCATGCCCAGCGTGAACAGCGGAAAGCCCGCCATCACAGCGAGATGGTTCACCTTGTCGAAGGCGGAGAGCGCGGGCAGGTCGCGGTCGAAGCCGGAAAGGCGCGTCTTGTGCTTCAGCTTGCGGTCCATGTACAGGAACAGCATCCCGGCCCCGCAGGCCATGGTCATCAGGCTGAAGCTGAGGAACAGCGTGCCGATGTGCAGCCCGAAGAACAGGCCGGACATGGCGGGCGGCAGCTTGCTCTGCACGTCGGCCAGCATGAACGACGAGACGTAGAACACCAGGGCCACCGGCGAGGCGGTAAGCCCCAGGAATTCCAGCCGCAGCCGCCACCAGACGAAAAAGTAAATCAGCAGCAGGCTCCACGAGAGCATGCGGAAATAGTAGGCTTTTTCCAGAATCTGCCAGGTCTGCCCCTGCATGGACAGGCCCAGCATGACGGTGTGCAGGGCGAAACCTGCCAGGGTCAGCCACTGCGAAAGGCGCTTCAGCCTGTCGCGCCGGGCCAGCAGCCCCACGGCGATGCACACCGTGCCGAGCACGTAGAGCATGATGATGGCGATGGAAAGCAGCTCAAGCGAGCTCATGCAGCAACTCCACGATGCGCGGATGCAGTTCCGCGGGCAGCAGTTCGGTCAGGATGCGTTCGGCCCCGGCGCGGTCGCGCGCGGCCAGTGCGTCGATGAGCGGCGATTCCACGATGGCGCGGAATAGCGCTGTATTCTGCCCTGTCTCGTGCCCAAGCGCAAGGACGAGCGGCCGCAGGCGGCCCAGCAGCACGGTGATGCCGTCGTACCGCGCGCCGAACCACTGTTGCAGGTCCATGCGGATGCGCCGGGCAAGGGCGGGGCTGTGCCCCCCGGTGGACAGGGCCACCGTCAGGTCGCCGCAGGCGAAGTGGGCGGGCACGATGAACGCGCCCTCGTCCGGGGCGTCGGCCACGTTGCAGGGCACGTTGCGCTGGCGGCAGGCATCGGCCACGGCGGCGTTGACGGCGCGGCTGCCCGTGGCCGCGAAGACCAGGGCGCAGCCCTCCGCGTCGGCCGGGACGAAGGGACGCGCCGCGAAGCGCACGGCCGGGTGGTCCAGCAGGGGGGCCAGTTCCGGGTCGGCCGGGGCCTCGGGGTTGGCGTCCAGCACCAGCACGCGGGCCGGATCGCAGGCCAGCAGCGCGGCCAGCTTGCGGCGTCCCACGCCCCCCGCGCCCACCACCAGGCAGGCGCGGCCGTGCAGGTCGAGCAGCAGGGGATAGTAACGCATTGGGGTCGTATACACGAGGGGCGGGCAAAGTAAAACCGGCCCGCCTTGCCGCCGCGCCGCACTTGGGCTAGTCTGCCCAAAACGGCCCAAATCCCCTAACGACGCCAACCCCTTGCGCCATCCCATCATCCGGCAGGCACCCGCATGGCCAAACACCTCGTCATCCAACTGGCCCGTTTCGGCGACCTCGTGCAGACCAAGCGCCTGATACTGTCCCTACTGGATGGCGACGGGCAAGGGGAACGCGCGGAGGAAGTTCATCTGGCGGTGGACGCCTCGCTGGCGGAACTGGCCCGGCTGGTCCATCCCGGCGTCACCGTGCATGCGGTGCGCGCCCATGGCGGGGTGCCGCAAGCCGACGTGCTGGCGCACAACGCCCGCGCCTTCGCGGCGCTGGCGGCGGAACGCTTCGACACGGTCTACAACCTGAACAATTCCGGGTTGAACACGGCCCTTGCCGCGCTGTTCCCCCCCGATGCGGTGCGCGGCTACCGCACCCTGAACGGCCAGCCCCTGCGCGACCGCTGGATGCGTATGGCCTTTCGCTGGGTGGCCCACCGCCGTCTGTCGCCGGTGAATCTGGTGGACTTCTGGGCGGCGCTGGCCCCCCGGCCCGTGGCCCCGGCGCGGGTGAACCCCATCGCCCTGCGCGGCGGGCGGGGCATCGGGGTGGTGCTGGCCGGGCGCATGTCGCGCCGTTCGCTGCCGCCGGACGTGCTGGCTGCCTGTCTGCGCGCCGTATTCGAGGGGATGGGCGGTCCGCGTGTGACCTTTTTCGGGACCAAGGCGGAACGGCCGCTGCTGCGCAAGGTGCTGGACCACCTGCCCGCGTCCGTGGCCGGAAACTACGACGACCTCGTGGGCCGCACCGGCTGGACCGACCTTGCGGATGCGCTCACCGGCCTGGATACGCTGCTCACGCCCGATACCGGCACCATGCACCTTGCCGCGCACCTGGGCGTGCCGGTGCAGGGCTTTTTCCTGTCTTCGGCATGGTGTCACGAGACCGGTCCCTACGGCCCCGGCCACCGGGTATGGCAGGCCACCTTGGACTGCCTGCCCTGCCTGGAAGCACGGCCGTGCCCCATCGACGTGAAATGCCTCGACGCCTTCCGGTCGCGCGAGTTTTTGTCCTTTCTGGCCGGACGCCCCGGCGACCGCCACCCCCCGGACATACTGGGCATGGTCTCCACCCTCGACGACGTGGGCTCCACCTGGCTCACCGTGTTCGGGGAGGACCCGTCCGCGCCGCGCCGGGTGGAACTGCGGGCGCTGGTGGGCGAGTACCTTGGCCTGTTCGCGGGCGAGGAATTGGCCGACCACGAACTGGCCCGCCTGCTGTACCACGAGGCGGACTGGATGCTGCCCGGCCCGGAGGGCGCGGCGTTCGCCGCGTTCGACCCCTTTGCCGACGAGCCGCCGCGTCGTGCATGAAGAGGGGTGCAGGTTGAAGGTTGATGTTCAACTTTAAGGTTTCCGTCTCCACGCCCGCCGGTTCACCGGTATGAGGTTCACGCATGACCCAGTCCATCGACACCGCTCCGGCCTCCCGCACCGTTGACTCTCCCGCGCCCGGCGCCAGCCCCGCCGCCTCCGGCATGCCCCGCCTGCGCGTGCTGGTGGTGCTGCCCATGTACGGCGGCTCGCTGCCCATCGGGCGCTACTGCGTGGATGCCCTGCGCGACCTGGGCCACGCGGTGGAAACCTTCGAGGCTCCGTCGTTCCTCGGCGCGTTCACGGCGCTGAAGGAACTGAAGGTCACGGCGGACCGGCTGGAGTACCTGGAGAACTCGTTTCTTCAAGTTGTCTCGCAGGCGGTGCTGGCCAAGGTGGAAACCTTCGGGCCGGACCTGGTGCTGTGTCTGGCGCAGGCCCCGCTGAACCACCAGGCCCTCAAGCGTCTGCGGCGCGACAACGTGGCCACGGCCATGTGGTTCGTGGAGGACCACCGGGTATTCACCTACTGGCGGGCCTTCGCGCCGTTCTACGACGTGTTCGCGGTGATCCAGCGCCAGCCGTTGCTGGACGAACTGGCCGCCATCGGCGTGCGCGACGCGCTGTACCTGCCCATGGCCGCGCTGCCGTCCTTTCACAAACCACTTGAACTTTCGCCGGTGGACCAGCGCCGCTACGGGGCCGACGTGGCCTTCCTGGGCGCGGGCTACCCCAACCGGCGCGTGGCCTTCCGGCAACTGGTGCATCTGGACTTCAGGATATGGGGCACGGAATGGGACGGCGAACCCCTGCTGGCGCGCCACGTGCAGCAGGGCGGGGCGCGGGTGTCCGCCGAGGATTCGGTGAAGATCTACAACGCCAGCCGCATCAACCTGAACCTGCATTCCAGCATCCAGTCCCGCACCTTGGTCAGCGGCGGCGACTTCGTGAACCCGCGCACCTTCGAATTGGCCAGCATCGGAGCCTTCCAACTGGTGGACCGGCGCACCCTGATGGACGAACTGTTCGCCGAGGATGAACTGGCCACCTTCGATTCCATGGACGGGCTGACCACGGCCATCGCCCACTACCTGGCCCACCCCGGGGAACGGCAGGCCATGGCGGCCCGCGCTCGCGCCCGGGTGCTGGCCGAGCATACCTACCAGCACCGCATGCGCACGCTGCTGGAGTTCATCGCGCAGCGCCGCTCCGGCTGGCCCGCCCCGCGCCTGGCCGATGCCGGGCTGCCCGCCGACCTGCCTGATGACATGCGCCGCGACCTTGCCGCGCTGCTGGACCGGCTGGGCCTGCCCGCCGACGCCGCCTTCGCCGACGTGATCACGGCCCTTCGCCAGCGCAGCGGGCAATTGACCCCGCTGGAAACGTCGCTGCTGTTCCTGGACGAGTGGCGCAGGCAGTACGCCTGATAAGCATGTGTCACTTGCCAACGCTTACGGGATGGGCTATGCGCCGGGGCATGATCGTTCGCACAACCTACCTGATCCGGCCCGCCATGCGTGCCGTGTGCGCCATGGCGGCGTGCGCGGCGGTCCTGGCGCTTGCGGTCCGTCCTGCGTTGGCGGGCGGTCCGTCCCCGCAGACACTGGTGGCCGTTTCCGACGAGTGGGCGCCGCGCATCATGGCCGGGCCGGACGGTTCCGCCGAGGGCATCTGCCCCATGGTGCTGCGCCAGGTGGCCGAAGACCTGGGTCTGGGGGTGGAGTTCGGCTTCATGCCCAAGCCGCGCCGCCAGATGGCCTTTCGCCGGGGCGAGATCAACGTGGTGCCGTGCGTTTCCCCCCTGTGGGAAGAGACACTTTCCGACGTGGCCGTGCATTCCGAGCCGTTCATGATGTCCACGGAGATGGTGCTGATGCCCGCCGGGGCCAAGGGCGTGTTCCGTTCCGTACGCGATTTCGCCGGGCTGCGCGTGGGCACCATCGGCGGGTACGTCTACCACGACGGCTTCGACGAGGCCTTCGAGACGGGGCTGCTGCGCCGCGAGGACGCCTACACCGTGCCCCAGAACCTGCAGAAGCTGCGGGCCGGGCGCATCGATGCCATGATCGTGGACGACTACGAGGCCGCCTACTGGATGCACGAGGCCGGGTGGTCCGAGGGCGACGTTCGCGTGGCCTACGTGTTCGCCGACCCGGCGCCCATCACGGTGATGCTGCATGCCTCGTTGCGCGAGTTTTTGCCCAAGGTCAACGCCTCGCTGGCGCGCATGCGGAGCAACGGCACCCTGCGCGCCCTGTTCGCGGAATACGGGCCGCGGAAACTGGCCGCGCACCTGACCCGCTGACGCCGGCCGCCGTTCAGGTTTCCATCGCCCGTCAGCCGCCCATCAGTCAATGATGCGCCGCGCCGTCCACCGGAGAGGAATCCGGCGGGGGCGCGGCGCCATGGCGAGGGGGGCAGGGCGGGGCCGGGGTGGTCCTGTGTGGCCCGGCGTGGTTAGGGGTGGTTCTTGAACTTGTCCGCCGTGTGCGGGCTGCCGGAATGGCAGGGGGTACAGTCCATCTTGCCCTTGAGCAGGGGCGACTCCTTGCCGGGGCCGTGACATTTGCCACAGTAGGTGACCGAGGCCGGGTCGCCGTGGGCCACGGCAAAGGTGCCCGCCTGCTTGGCGTTCATGATGGCGATGGCCTTCACGGCCACGTCGGCGGTGATGCGCGCGCAACGCTCGCCGCGTTCCTTGCTCTTTTCCGCAAAGCCCGATGCCTGGCACCACCGGCCCACGGACACGTGACACAGGGGCGAATTGCTCACGCTGGTGGGCAGCGCCCCCGGCACCCCCCTGGCGTCCGTGCCCGGATCGTACACGGGGAAGGGGGTCTGCTCGTACCAGCGGAACAGTTCCGTCACCATGGGGTCACGGTCCTTGCGGCCCCAGAACAGCGCGAAGGCGCTGGCCGCGCCCAGCAGCGCGCCGCAGATGGTGCCCCAGTCGGAAATGCCGCTCTTGCCCACCTCCAGCATCGTGAAGGGGAACTGGTTGTACGGGGCGCCGTGCTGTTCGCCCATCACGCCCACGATGGCGTAGAAGACACCGTAGCCGCAGCCGTAGCCCTGGTGCCAGTAGCCGTCATAGGCCACCGGGGCGGAGACCTTGGCGTCCAGCACGTGCGGCTTCCACGAGAAGGGGGCGTCCTTCTGGGCAAATCGCCCGGCCGTGACGGCCATGGCCGTTTCCGGCCCGGAGAACGGAGCCGCGCCCGCCATCAGGCCCCCGGCAAGGCAGCCCGTCGCGCATCCCAGAAAACCCATGGTCTTCAATGCCGATCTTCTGCTTATCCGTTCCATGCCGTACCTCCGGTGAAATGGGAGCGACCACTCGCGCTCGATAGTAACGGCGCATCAGCAAGAGATGTTCCATGCTTGTTCTGTTTTGAAACAGCAGGGAACTGCGGCATGTTGCGTTGAACGGTAGGTGGAGAAAGGTGCAAAGCGGGCTTTCCGCCTGCCAACCGTGCGTGCCCTGCTGCCAACCGGACATTGCAGAGGCGTGCGGAGAGGAAGTCGCGGAACGGAAACGGCCGGAAGGGGTACCTTCCGACCGTTCATGGGGGCAATTTCAGATGGCGGTCCACTGCCCGGGAATGGCCCGGCGCGACGGCACACCGACAGGATTCGCCGGGGCGGAATCCGCTAGCGGCGGCAGCCGCAGCTGGCGGCGGCGCGCATGCCGCGCTCGCCCACGATTTCGGTGCTGATGCCCTTGTCGGTGAACAGTTCCAGCAGGATGCAGTTCTCCACCCGGCCGTCCACGATCATGGCCTTTTCCACGCCTTCCTCCAGCGCTTCCAGGCAGCACTTCACCTTGGGGATCATGCCGCCGGTGAGCGTGCCGTCGGTGAACAGTTCCACGGCCTCGCGGGTGGTCAGCGAGCGGATCAGTTCCTTCTGCTTGTCCAGGATGCCCGCCACGTCGGTGAGCAGCAGCAGGCGCTTGGCGCGCAGCGCCCCGGCCACGGCCCCGGCCACTGCGTCGGCGTTGATGTTGTACGTCTCGCCGTTTTCGTCCACGCCCACGGGCGCGATGACCGGCACGAAGTTGTCGCGTTCCAGCGAGCGCAGCAGGGCGGTTTCCACCCCCATCACCTCGCCCACCTTGCCGAGGTCGATGATCTCGGGCGCGTGAGTGGCGCTGTTGACCACCATCTCCATCCTGCGGGCGCGGATGAGCTGGCCGTCCTTGCCGGACAGACCCACGGCCTTGAGCCCGCTGAGGTTCAGCAGGTTCACGATCTCCTTGTTGACCTTGCCCACCAGCACCATTTCCACCACGTCCATGGTGGCGTCGTCGGTGACGCGCAACCCTTCGCGGAACTGCGACTGGATGTGCAGTTGCTCCAGCATGCGGCCGATCTGCGGCCCGCCGCCGTGCACCACCACCGGGTTGATGCCCACCTGCTTGAGCAGGGCGATGTTCAGGGCGAAGGCGCGTTTCAGCGCTTCGTCCTTCATGGCGTGGCCGCCGTACTTGATGACCACGGTCTGCCCGTGGAACTGGCGCATGTAGGGCAGGCACTCGATGAGCACCTTGGACTGGAGCTTGGCGTAGGCGACGGGGTCTGCGCAGCAGGACGCGGCCTCGTGTTCGGTCTGGCTCATGGCACTCTCTGCGGGCGGTGCGCTGCGCGGGGCAGCGGCTGGGGTTCCTGCTACAGTATGTAGCGGCTCAGATCCTTGTTGGCGCGCACGTCGGCCAGGTGCGCGCGCACGTAGTCGCTGTCCACGGTCACCCGGTCGCCGGAGCGGTCCGGGGCCTCGAACGAAAGGTCGGCCAGGATTTTTTCGAGAATGGTGTACAGCCGCCGCGCGCCGATGTTCTCGGTCTGGGCGTTGGTTTCCTCCGCAAAGGCGGCGATTTCGCGCAGGGCGTCGCCGGTGAATTCGATGTGCACGCCCTCTGTTTCCAGCAGGGCGGTGTACTGCCGGGTGAGCGCGTTGTGCGGCTCGGTGAGGATGCGCAGGAAGTCGTCCTTTCCCAGCGCGGACAACTCCGCCCGCAGGGGAAAGCGGCCCTGCAACTCGGGAATCAGGTCCGATGGCTTGCTGAAATGGAACGCCCCGGCCGCGATGAACAGGATGTGGTCGGTGCGCACCATGCCGTACTTGGTGTTGACCACGCTGCCTTCCACGATGGGCAGCAGGTCGCGCTGCACGCCCTCGCGCGAGACGTCGGAGCTTTTCTGGGCGGCGCCGCTGGCGATCTTGTCGATTTCGTCGATGAAGATGATGCCGGTCTGCTCCACGCGCTCGCGGGCAAGGTCGGACACGCGGTCGTGGTCGATGAGCCGGTCGGCCTCTTCCTGCGTCAGCAGGTTGAAGGCGTCGCGCACCTTCATGCGGCGGCGCTTGCGGCGCGAGGGAAAGACCTTGCTGAACATGTCGCGCACCTGCGAGCCCACGTCCTCCAGCCCCGGCATGGACAGCATGCCCACCTGCGGCCCGCCGGATTCCTCCACCTCCATGTCCACCTCGCGCTCGTCCAGATGGCCGCCGTGCCACAGGGTGCGCAGCTTTTCGCGCGTGGAGGAACGGCTGTCCGAAGCCGGGGCGGAGCCCGTGGTGTAGGACGCATCGCCCCGTGCCGGGGGCTGGGGAATGGCCTGGCCGCCGGAAAGGTCGAAGGTCAGGCCGCCCATGCCCTGCCCGGACTGGGGAGCGGATTGGGGCGCGGGCTGCGGTGAGCCGCCGGGCAGCAGCAGGTCCAGCAGGCGTTCTTCGGCGCGGGCCTCGGCCTTCACGCGCACCTTCTCGTTCTCCTCGGCGCGCACCAGGGCGATGCCGATTTCCATCAGGTCGCGCACCATGGATTCCACGTCGCGGCCCACGTAGCCCACCTCGGTGAACTTGGTGGCCTCCACCTTGATGAACGGCGAGGCGGAAAGCCTGGCCAGCCGCCGGGCGATTTCGGTCTTGCCGACGCCGGTGGGGCCCATCATGATGATGTTCTTGGGGGCTATCTCGTCGCGCAGGGCCGGGTCCAGCTGCTGGCGGCGCCAGCGGTTGCGCATGGCCACCGCCACCATGCGCTTGGCGGCGTTCTGGCCCACGATGTACTTGTCCAGTTCTGAAACGATTTCACGGGGGGTGAGGTTGCTCATGTCCGGTATGCGCGAAGGCGGGTTGTTCGTGCGGAAGGGGAGGGGGCGCGTGCGCGCCTCCTCCCCGGTCTTGTGGTCACGATGCGCGCGGGCGCGTTATTCCAGGGGCACGGTGCGGAAGAAGGTCTGGCCGCGCCGCATCAGTTGCAGCATCACCGCGCCGCGCTTCTTGCCGTCCTGCTCGATGACCTTGGTGAGGTCGGCGGCGGTGTTCACCGGCTTGAGGTTGGCCAGCAGGATGATGTCCCCGGCGCGGATGTCCGCCTCGGCCGCGGGCTTGCCGCCCTCGACGGCGACCACCAGCAGGCCGCGCGCCTCTTCTAGCTTAAGGTTGCGGGCGTCTTCGGCGCTCACCGGGCGCACGCTCATGCCAAGGCTGGCCGCGGCCTGTTCCTTGCCGCTCTTTTCCGGGCCCGGTTCGCCGCGCTGGGCGGTAAGGTGTTCCGCCGTGCGTTCGCCCAGGGTAAGGTTGACGGTCTTGGTCTGGCCGCTGCGCCACAGGATCAGTTTGGTGGTGTCGCCGGGTTTCAGCGCGGCGATGCGGCGCAGCAGCTGGCTGGAATCGGCCACGTCGTCGCCGTCCACCTTCAGCACGATGTCGCCGGGCTTCAGGCCCGCCTTGTCGGCCGGTTCGCCGGGCATGACCGAGCCCACCAGCGCGCCGCGCGGTTCGCCAAGGCCCAGGGCGCGGGCCGTGGCCTCGTCCACGTCCTGGATGGTCACGCCGATCCAGCCGCGCCGCACCTTGCCCTCGGCGCGCAGCTGGGCGATGACCCGCTCGGCCATGGTGCTGGGAATGGCGAAGCCGATGCCCTGGCCGGAGGCGATGATGGCGGTGTTGATGCCGATGACCTGGCCGTCCATGTTCAGCAGCGGGCCGCCGCTGTTGCCGGGGTTGATGGAGGCGTCGGTCTGCAGGAAGTTGTCGAACGGGCCGGAGCGGATGTCGCGCCCCTTGGCGCTCAGGATGCCCGCGGTCACCGAATGGTCGAGGCCGAAGGGGTTGCCGATGGCCAGCAGCCATTCGCCCACTTCCAGCTTGTCGGAATCGCCGAAGCGCAGCACCGGCAGCGAGTTGCCCGCGTTGATCTTGAGCAGGGCGAGGTCGGTCTCCTCGTCGGTGCCGATGACGTTGGCCACGTACGAGTTGGACTTGCCGCTGGCGCCTTGCAGGTTCACGCGGATCACGTCCGCCTCGGCCACCACGTGGTTGTTGGTGACGATGTAGCCGTCGGTGGAGATGATGAAGCCGGACCCCAGCGAACGCTGCTTCTGCGGGCGCTGCTGGCGGCCGTGGAATTTTTCGAACTGGTCGAAGAACTTGTCGAAGGGGGTGCCGGGCGGCATGTTGCGGAACAGTTCGTTGAACGGATTTTCCGCGGCCTGCACGGTTTTTTCGGTGCTGATGTTGACCACGGCATTGCCCGACTGCTTCGCCAGTTCGCGAAAGTCCGGCAGCATGGGCGCGGCCTGCGCGGCGGCTGCAAGCACAAGGCACAGCGCCAGCGCGGCGGCGAGGGTGCGGGAAAGTGAACGTGCCATGTAGGGCTCCTTGGCAGGGGCGGTTTGCGGGCGGCGACGTGCCCGCGGCCACGGCCCCCCGTGATCGCGGGGCCGGCTGGGTGAGATAATAGGGCATACCGGTACGATGTAAACACCGTAACGTCATTTTTTGTCCGTGCGGCGCACGGGCACGGCCGGGCGCGGGCACGAAAAAAACGGGGGAACGCGCATGCGCCCCCCCGTCCGGTTGGTATCTGCCGTACGGCTACTTCTTGCGCTTTTCCAGGGCGGCCTGCAAGGCGCTGCCCAGGCTGCCGAAGCCGCCGGAATCGCCCGACACCACGGTGGCCGGGGCGGAAGAGCGCGAACCGCGCCCGCCGTCACGCCCGCCTTCGCGGCCGCCCGGGCGTCCTTCGTGATGCTCGCGCTTCTGGGGCTGGGCGTACTTGCGCCATTCGCCGTCGTCCTCGCCGGTGGCGTCGGCCGGGGCCAGCGAGATGCGGCGGGCCTTCACGTCCAGGTCGCGCACCACCAGCGAGACTTCCGCGCCGGGGTTCAGCCCGGCGTAGGTCCTGGACTGGGGCGAGGTGGCGGCCACGGCGTTGGGCAGCAGCCCGGTGACGCCGGGGGCCAGGTTCACGAACAGCCCGAAGGGCGCGCGCTTCTCCACGGTGCCGGTGACGGTGGACCCGGCGGGGAAGCGTTCCTCCACCGTGGACCACGGGTCGCCCTCGGCGTCGCGCAGGCTCAGCGACAGCCGCTTGCGGGCGGGGTCCAGTTCCTTGATCTTCACGGACACGGTCTCGCCGGGGGTCACGGCCTCTTCGGGCTTGTTGATGCGGCGGGTCCAGGACATTTCGGAAAGATGCACCAGACCTTCCACGCCGGGCAGCACTTCGATGAAGGCGCCGAACGGGGCGAGGCGGGTGACCTTGCCGGTGATGATCTGGTCGGGGTCGAGCCGTTCGGCCACGTCCTGCCACGGGTCGCCGGACACCTGGCGGATGGACAGCGAGATGCGCGGGCCCTTGCGGGACTCCCTGCCGCCCTTGCCTTCTTCCGCACCGGCGATGGACAGCACCTTCACGCGCACCTTGTCGCCCACGCTCACGGCCTCGTCGGCCTGCTGCACGCGCGACCACGACAGCTCGGAAACGTGCACCATGCCTTCCAGGCCGGGCGCTATTTCCACGAAGGCGCCGAACGGGGCAAGGCGGGCCACGGTGCCTTCCAGCACGTCGCCTTCCTTCACGTTTTCCATGAGGGCGCTCAGCGATTCGGCCTGCTCGCGTTCCAGCAGCATGCGGCGCGAAACCACGATGTTGCGGCCGTTCTGCTCCAGGCGGGTGATCAGGAACTGGAAGGTCTGGCCGGTGAACGATTCCGGCTCGGCGCCGGGGCGCAGGTCCATCTGGCTGGCCGGGCAGAAGGCGCGGCGCTTCATGACCTCGACGTTGAAGCCGCCCTTGCAGGGGCCCGTGACGCGGCCTTCCACGGGGATGCCGGCCTCGCGGGCGTCCTCCAGCTGGGCCAGGCCCACCTGGCCGCCCATGGCGCGCGACAGCTTGATTTCGTTGGCGTTGGCCGAAACCACGTACAGTTCCAGCACGTCGCCCACGGCCACGGGCAGGTTGCCTTCGGCGTCCTCCAGCTCCTTGCGGTCCACAAGACCGTCCACCTTGGCCCCGGTGGCGACGAAGACGGTGTCCTCGCCGATGGCCACCACGGTGGCCTTCACCCGTTCGCCGGTGCGCACGGTTTCCGCCGTGCCGGAATGCGCCTCCAGCAGGTCCGCGAAGCTGGCGTTCTCGTCGAATGCGTCTTCTTCGCTCATTTCGACGGGGGCCGCCTCCTGCGGGGCAGGGGCAACGGTGGCTTCGGGGGCGGTGGCTTCCGCCTGTCCGGTTTCGGTGGCGGCCTCCGGGGTTTCCAGCCCGGTGGCTTCGGTGCGTTCACCAGTCATCAGTCCGATCTCCTTGAAAAGTGGCGTGCGCCGCGTGGCGTTCACCCGCAATATCAGCGCCGAAGGTCAAGGGCAAGTGCGACGGCGTGGTTGCGTCGCCGTCCACGGCATGCGATAATGGGGTGAAATCGCCATTTCCGTAAGGAGGTTTCATGCTCAAAGCCAAGGCACGCCACATTCTCGTCGATACCGAGGATGCCTGCAACGAATTGAAGGCCCGCATCCAGGCGGGCGAAGACTTCGCCGAGGTGGCGCGCGCCCACTCCAAGTGCCCGTCGGGCCGCCGTGGCGGCGACCTGGGGGAATTCCCCCGTGGCGCCATGGTGCCCGAATTCGACGAAGCCGTGTTCACCGGCGAAGTGGGAACCGTGCTCGGCCCGGTGCGCACCCAGTTCGGCCATCATCTGATCGAAGTCACGTCGCGCTCCGGCGACTAGGCCAACCTCCGCAAGGGAAACGCCTTTTCGCCTCCGTCCACTGGACGGGGCAGCGCCGCCGCCTTATTCCGATATGCAGAGAACCGCAACCCGGCCGGGGCGGCTGCCCCGCAAGGCACCGCCCCGGCCGTCCGTTTTTCCGCCGGTCGTCGTCCGGCCACCGTTCGCACCTTGTGCCCCATTTCCGGAGGTCACCCGCATGGCCAACTTCAAATTGTGGAAAAGCGAGGAGTTGCAGCGCCTGAGAAGCGAAAGCGACCGGATGTTCGACCGGTTGTGCTCGGAACTGGGCCTGCCCTCGGTCTGCCAGCCGTTGATGGAACCGGCGCTGCGCATGATCGACACCCCCGATGCGGTGGTGGTCGAGGCGCAGTTGCCGGGCGTCACCGCCGAAGACCTCGACATCGTCATCACCGGCAGCGTGCTCATCGTGCGCTGCGCCCAAAGCGCCAGCTGCGCCATCGGCGAATCCAGCAGCCGGTACGAAAGCCGCTTCATGCTGCCGTGCAAGATCCGCACGGAAGACGTGGAGGCGGAACTGGACGAGGGCGTCCTGCGCATCACCATGCCCAAGTGCCGCAGGCCCGAGGCGCGCCGCGTTCCCGTCAGGACCGGCCGGGCCGGTTGAGAAACAAGGAGGCACCATGACCACCACCAAGAAGGCGACCAAACGCACCGCTGCCTCTTCGGCGTCCCCGTCCCTGCCCGCATCCCCGCCCGCGCCCTCATCCGTGCCGGGCGGCGGGGGGCTTCCCGCTCCGCTCGCGCCCGAACAGCTGCGCTGGACGCTCGACCCCGCAACGCTGTCCTTCGCCCACACCGGCGAAGTGGAGGAACAGGCCGACATCATCGGCCAGCGGCGGGGGGTGGATGCCTTTCGTTTCGGCATGGGCATGCAGGGCAAGGGCTATAACATCTTCGTCACCGGGGCCGTGGGCATCGGCAAGCTGTCCATGGTCAAGCGGCTGCTGGGCAACGGCGCGCGCGGCGAGGCCACGCCCGACGACCTGTGCTTCGTGAACAACTTCAAGACGCCCGAGGAGCCCATCCTGCTGCGCTTTCCGGCGGGCAAGGGGCGCGCCTTCAAGGCCGACGTGCAGGCGTTCCTGGATACGGTGAAGCGCGACATTCCCCAGCTGTTCGAAAGCCAGGAATACATCGCCAGCAAGAACGAGATCATCGAGGCGCACGACAGGAAGACCCGCGAGTTCTTCAAGAACCTGGAAACCAAGGTGCGCGATTCCGGCTTCGTGCTGGTGAACATGCAGATGGGCCAGATCCAGCGGCCGGACATCGTGCCCATCGTGGACGGCGAGCCGGTGCACCTGCTGAAGCTGGAGGAAATGGCCGCCAAGGGGCGCTTTCCGCGCGAGGAACTGGAAAAGCTTCAGGAAACCTACAAGACGCTGAAGGAAGAAATCGACGCGATTTTCCTCGACGTGCGTGAACTGCAAAAGGAAGTGAAGCGCAAGACCGAAGAGGTGGACCGGCTCATGTTCATGAGTTCGGCGCGCGACCTCGCCCGGCCGCTGCTGGAAGGGTACGAGGACCCCAAGGTGCAGAAGCACATCGAGGCGGTGCTGGCCGACATGGCCGAAAACCTCGACGGGCTCAAGGTCATGGGCCAGCAGGTGCAGGGGCCCATGGGCATGTTCGTGCCCGCCCCGGCGGAAGCGGTGCTGCATCCCTACCAGGTCAACCTGCTGGTGGACAACGCGGAACTGGAAGGCCCGCCGGTGATCGTGGAATCGTTCCCCAACTACCGCAACGTGTTCGGCTCCATCGAGCGGGTCATGGACCGGTCCGGCCTGTGGCGCACCGACTTCACCAAGATCAACGCCGGGTCGTTCGTCAAGGCCAACGGCGGCTACCTGGTGCTGAACCTGATGGACGCCATCATGGAGCCGGGGGTGTGGCAGACCCTGAAGCGCGCCCTGAAGACCTCGGAAATGGAGATCCAGACCTTCGACCCCTACTACTTCATCACGGCCACGGGCATAAAGCCCGAGTCCATCAGGATGGAGGTCAAGGTAGTGGTCATGGCCACGCCCCAGCTGTACCACATGCTGCGTCACTACGACCCGGACGTGCAGAAGATCTTCAAGGTGTGGGCCGACTTCGATTCGTCCATGCCGCTGGACGAGGTGTGCGTCACCGACGTGGCCAAGCTGATGAAGACCTTCGTGGCGGCGCGCAGCCTGCGCCAGTTCGACGCCACGGCCGTGGCCGCCCTGCTGGAGCACGGCGTGCGCATGACCGGACGGCGCGAAAAGCTGACCACCTCGTTCCCGGTGTTGCGCGACATCATGGAAGAGGCCGACTACCTCGCCCGCGAGGCCGGGGCGGACATGGTGTCCGCCGCGCACGTGACGCAGGCGGTGGAAGGGCGGCAGTACCGCGCCGGGCTCATCGAGGAGAAGGTGCAGGAGATGATCGACCGGGGCAGCGTGTTCATCGATACCGACGGCGAGGTCGTCGGGCAGGTGAACGGGCTGGCCGTGTACGCCATGGGCGACCACATGTTCGGCAAGCCCTCGCGCATCACCGCCACCACCTCCATGGGGCGCGAGGGCATCATCAACATCGAGCGCGAATCGGACCTGTCCGGGGCCATCCACAACAAGGGCATGCTCATTCTTTCCGGCTACCTGCGCCGCGCCTTCGCCCAGGACAAGCCGCTGACCCTGGCGGCCTCCATCGCCTTCGAGCAGTCCTACGGCGGGGTGGACGGCGACTCGGCCTCGTCTACCGAACTGTACGCGCTGCTCTCCAGCCTGTCGGGCGTGCCCATCAGGCAGGGCATCGCGGTCACCGGCTCGGTCAACCAGAAGGGCGAGGTGCAGCCCATCGGCGGCGTGAACGAGAAGATCGAAGGCTTCCACGAAGTGTGCAAGCGCAAGGGGCTGACCGGCGGGCAGGGCGTGCTGATTCCCGCCGCCAACATCAACGACCTGATGCTGAAGCCCGAGGTGCTGGATTCCGTCCGCACGGGCGCCTTCCGCATCTGGGCCGTGCGCACCGTGGACGAGGGCATCGAACTGCTCACCGGCGTGCCCGCCGGGGTGCGCGGACCGGACGGGGCCTACCCCGAGGGCACCGTGTACGCCAAGGTGGACGCGCGGCTGCGCGAACTGGCCGAAGGGCTGCGCAACTTCGGCGAGAAGAAGGACGAGAACGGCAACGGAAAAAGCAAGGGCAAGCGCGCCAAGAGCCCCAAGGAGCCGGGGGACAAGACGGAGTAGCCCCGCCCTGCCGGGTGGGAACCCGGTCACGGCCGTCGCACGCCATGCCGGAATGACCGGCCGGAACGAGACGGCCAACGAGCACACCGGGCGGCCCCCTCCTGCGGGAAGGGGCCGCCCTTTGCGCGCGGCCCGAAATGCAACGCGCGGGAGAAAGGGACGCCGCCACGGCCGTGGCCGATGCACTGGCCGGGATCGCAGCGGTGGCTGATTGTTCAACCACTGCGCACGTCAGTAATTATTTATTTCACAATGACGCCGTCTTTGCGCGCCATGCGCGTGCATCACGGAAAAAAGACAATGAGGTGTCACGTAGTGTGGCGAAGAAACAGCTAGTCCCGCAAATGCACAATGTCCGTCCGTTCCGCGCGCCGCATCTTGAAAGGGGGAGACCATGTGATAAGAGGTGGTGACCTCTCTCCCGTAACGGCCAAAGGAGGACGCATGGACCGCGAAGAATATCCGTACGATCTGGTGCAGGTCGTGCTTGTGACACGCGACGGCAAACGAACGGAAATAGAGGCGCGGGTGGGGTCGCTGCTGTTCGTGGACGTGGAGCGGGACAACTGTTGCGTCAATTGCGATGCGCAGTGGTGGGACGAGGTGCCGGGCATGCGCCGCCGTGCCGTCCGCACCCTGATGGACGCGCTGCACGAGACGGTGCCGCTGCTGGCCGGGCGCTGAAGTCCGGCGCAGGCCGTGAGTGTCGCCCTCCGGTGGTTCCGGACGGGTGTTGCAGGGGATGTCGCCTGACGCGGCATCCCTTTTCCGTTGCCGCGCTCCGGCGCCAGCGGCACGGGGCTTGCGGCGTGCGGTATCCCATGGCCGGTGAACGGTCCGCGGCGGCGTTGCGCGCCGCGCCGTTCCGTGAACGGCGAACGGCGGCGCGAGCGGCGGAGGGCCGGGCATTTTCCCGCCCTGTCCTGTTCGCGGCCACGGAAGGGCCATTCACCGAAAGTGACGTGGCGCTCTCTTCGGGGGGCTGTACAAGGGGCCATGGACATCGGCGGCCCCGTGACGGCACGGGAGCCCGCCGGGGGAAACAGGCCGTCACGCGGGTGAAGCCCGCATGACAGGCCACACGCAAGGAGGCACGACATGGCCACGATCACCGAGACGGCGGAACACCTGGACATGACCATGGACGTCCTTCCGGAAGCGCCGCATTCCTTCATGGACGACGACGAGCGGTTCACGGAACTGGTCCGCTCGCACCGGGGCGTCTCGCTTGCCCTTACGGCCGCCATGCTGGCCGTCTATTTCGGGTTCATCATGGTGTTGGCCTTCCGGCGCGACCTGCTGCACGCGGCGGCGGGCGGCATGCCGCTGGGCATTCCCGTGGGGTTCGGCATCATCATGGCCGCCACCACCCTGACCGGCGTGTACGTGTGGTGGGCCAACCGGCGCTACGACGGCGCGGTGCGCCGCATCGTGGCCACGCTGAAACCGCAGGGGAGGGGCCGTCATGCCTGAGTTCACCTCCACCATCGGGCAGCCCAACGCGCTGTCCATCGGCTTCTTCTTCCTGTTCGTGGCGTTCACGCTGGGCGTCACGTGGTGGGCGGCCCGGCGCAGCCGGTCGGCGGCGGAATTCTACGCGGCCGGGCGCAGCGTCACCGGGTTCCAGAACGGGCTGGCCCTGGCGGGCGACTACATGAGCGCGGCCTCGTTCCTGGGCATCGCCGGGCTGGTGGCCCTGACGGGGTATGACGGGCTCATCTATTCCATCGGGTTCCTGGTGGGCTGGCCGGTGATGATGTTCCTCGTGGCCGAACCGCTGCGCAACCTCGGCAAGTACACCTTCGCCGACGTGGTGGCCTATCGTCTGCGGCAGCGGCCCGTCCGCGTGGCGGCCTCGTGCGGGTCGCTGATGACCGTGGCGTTCTACCTCATCGCGCAGATGGTGGGCTCCGGATCGCTGGTGCACCTGATGTTCGGCCTGCCGTACGAAACGGCGGTGCTGGTGGTGGGCGTGGTGATGATCGCCTATGTGCTCTTCGGCGGCATGCTGGCCACCACCTGGGTGCAGATCATCAAGGCCGTGCTGCTGCTGGGCGGTGCCAGCGTGATGGTGTTCCTGGTGTTGCAGCGCTTCGGCTTCAGCCCGGCGGAACTCTTCCGCGCCTCGGCCGAACGGTACGGCGACAAGGTGCTGTCCCCCGGCGGGCTGGTCTCCAACCCGTGGGACGCCCTGTCCCTGGGCATGGCGCTGATGTTCGGCACGGCCGGGCTGCCGCACATCCTGATGCGCTTCTACACCGTGCCCGACGCCAAGGCCGCCCGCAGTTCGGTGTTCTACGCCACCGGCTTCATCTCGTACTTCTACGTGCTCACCTTCATCATCGGCTTCGGGGCCATGGCGCTGGTGGGGCAGGACGTCATCGCCCGGTTCGACAGGGGCGGCAACATGGCCGCGCCCCTGCTGGCGGAAGTGACCGGCGGCACCATGTTCCTGGGCTTCATCGCCGCCGTGGCCTTCGCCACCATCCTGGCCGTGGTGGCCGGGCTGACCCTGGCCGGGGCCACCACCTACGCGCACGACCTCTACGCCAACGTGTTCCGGCGCGGCCGGTCCACCGAGGAGGACGAGGTGCGCATGGCCAAGCGGGCCACCGTGGCGCTGGGCGTGCTGGCCGTGGGCCTCGGCATCGCCTTCAAGGGGCAGAACGTGGCCTTCATGGTGGGGCTGGCCTTCGCCATCGCCGCCAGCGCCAACTTCCCCGCGCTGCTGATGTCCATCTTGTGGAAGCGCTTCTCCACCTTCGGGGCGGTGTGCGCCATCGCCACCGGGGCCACGATGGCCGTGGGGTGCATCGTGCTCAGCCCCACCGTGTGGGTGGACGTGCTGCATTCGCCGTGGGGCATGGCCGCGCCGTTCGCGCTCAAGAATCCGGCCCTGTTTTCCATGCCCGCCGCCTTCGCGGCCGGGTGGCTGGGCTCTGTGCTGCGCCCCGAACCCGACGCCGAGGCGCGCTTCGCCGCCCAGAAGGTCCGCAACTACCTTGGGGTGGGCGCGGAATAGCCCCGCAGGATACGGCCACAAAGGACGCAACGACCGGGACCGCTCCGCAAGGGGCGGTCCCTTGCGCTGTCGGTGTTACCGGCTGCCCCCGTAGGTCTTGCGCCATGCGGCGGGGCTCATGCCCGTGACGCGCCGGAAGCTCTCGCGCAGGGCGGCGGCGGTGCCCAGCCCCGTCAGTTCCGCTATGCGCTCCACCGAAAGGCCGCCCGATTCCAGCAGCGACTGGGCGCGCAGCACGCGGGCCCTCGCCAGCCATGCCATGGGGGGCATGCCCGTCTGCTGCTGGAACTTCCGGTTCAGGGTGCGCGCGCTCATGCAGGCATGCCCGGCCATGTCGGCCAGCGAAAGGCGGCCGTGCAGGTTTTCCAGCAGCCACGCCTGCAAGGCGGCAATGTTGTCCCTGTCCTGCGGGGGCACCCGCCGGATGACCTGCCGGTGGCTGCCGTCGCGCTCCACCGGCACCACGAACAGCTTGGCCGTGGCGTCGGCGGCCAGCGCGCCGTGGTCCTTCCTGATCATGTGCAGGCACAGGTCCATGCCCGCGGCAAGCCCGGCGGAGGTGAGTATGTGGCCGTTGTCGCAGTAGAGCACCTCGCGCTCCACGCGGATCATGGGGTGGTCTGCGGCAAGCCTGTCCACCAGCGCCCAGTGGGTGGTGGCCGTCAGCCCGTCCAGCAGGCCGCAGGCGGCCAGTACGCACGCCCCGGAACATATGGACGCCAGCCGCACGCCGCACCGCGCCGCCTCGCGCAGCGCCGCGAACACCTGTTCGTCGCGGTAGCCGAAGGGGGTGACGAGGCCGGGGACGACGATGGTGTGCATGTCCGGCATGGCCTGCGGCGGCAGGCACCCCGTGATGTGAATGTGGCCGCTGCGGGCCGTTTCCGCTGGCCCGATGAAGCACACGTCGTAGGGGGCCTGCCCGTCCGGCAGGGTGACGCCGGTGAATATCTCGTGGGGGACGCACAGGTCGTACGGCACGAAGCCGTCGAGCGCCAGAATGGCAAGCCTGTGGCGGGGTGCGGGCAGGGCAGGGGGGAGGGTGCCGGGTTCTTGCATGTGGGGTTGTTGCATGGGGGCGTGGGGGCAAGGGGTTCTGCCGGGGCGCTGGCGCGGCGGGGCGTGCATGTGCCTGCACCCTACGTCAAAAGGGATGCCGTGGGGGAAAGGGTTGGCGAAAACGCGCCGAATGGCAAGATTCTTTCGCCCCATGGCAAGCTTGCCGGTTTCGCGGTTCCGGCAGGGTGATACCTGTGGGATGGATACGGAACCATCCCAACCGGGTGTCCCACGGCGGGCGCCCACCAAAGGATATCGCATGAACCGCAGGGAATTCACGCTGTCGTGCCTTGGAGCACTGGCCGTTGCGGGCGCGTCGGGCGCGGGGCTGCTGCCGGACAGTGCCGCCGCGCAGCAAGCGCAACCGCAGCCCGCGCCCGCACGCACGGGCGAAACGCCGCACATCGCCTTTCTGCTGTTCGACGGCATGACCGCGCTGGACATGATCGGCCCGGCCACCGTGCTGGCCAATTCGGGCTTCACGGTGGACTACGTGTGGCGCAACGCGGATCCGGTGTATGCGGAAACCACGTCGGACAAGCGGCTGGGGCTGCTGCCCACGGCAACCTTCGGCGATGTGGGCGCGGCGGACATCCTGTGCGTGCCGGGCACCAGCAACCCGTACGCGCAGATCGTGCAGCCGGACATCATCGAATGGGTGGCCCACGTGGGGCAGCGCGCGACATGGGTCACCAGCGTCTGCACCGGGTCGTTCCTGTTGGGGGCGGCGGGGCTGCTGAAAGGCTACCGCGCCACGGCCCACTGGACCATGGTGGACGAGCTTGCCTACTTCGGGGCCACGCCCGTGCGCGAACGGGTGGTGCGCGACCGCAACCGGGTCATCGGGGCGGGCGTCAGTTCGGGCATCGACTTCGGGCTGGTGCTGCTTGCGCTCATCCACGGCGAGCAGACGGCCCGGATGTGGCAGCTGATCATGGAATACGACCCGCACCCCCCGTTCGACAGCGGTTCGCCGCACACGGCGGACCCGCAACTGGTGGAGGCGGTGCGGTCCAACAGCACCGGCAACAGGGTGCCTTACGCCCGCAAGAGCCTTGAGGACGCGGCAAAGCGCCTTGGCGTGACGGTGGCGGGATAGCCGGGCAGGGACGGACAACGTGAAGCCCCCCGGAAGGACATGCGTGTCCTTCCGGGGGGCGCGTATTTGGCGATACGGCTATCTTATCTCTCCGCCACCGGTCGCTGCGGGGCGCGCTGGCGCTGTTCGGCGTAGCGCGGGTCGTCCTGGCCCACCAGCGAGAGCGCATGGGTGGTGCAGCCGGTGACGCAGGCGGGCTTCAGCCCGGCGTCGATGCGGTCCATGCACAGGTCGCACTTCACGGCCTTGTCGCCGTCCTCGTTCCATTGGGGGATGTGCCAGGGGCAGGCTTCCAGACACGCGCCGCAGCCGATGCAGTCGTCGGCCTCCACGTACACGATGCCGTCGGCCTCGCGCTTGGTCATGGCCCCGGTGGGACACACGTCCACGCATTCCGGCTCCTCGCAGTGGAAGCAGGGCATGTACAGGGTGCGGTAGGCGGGCGCGCCTCCGGGACCGGCCACGGGGCCTTCGGTGAAGTGCACGCCCAGCTTGATGCCCACGGGCATGGCGTTCTTGACCTTGCAATGTACTTCACACGCCTTGCAACTGATGCAGCGGCGCTCGTCGGTGACGATGCAGTAGGTGCTCATGTGCTGTCCCCTATGCCCTGGCCGCGGCCTTGCGCACGGCCACGAAGTGTTCCTGCATGGATATGCCGCCCCCGGCCCGGTCGTAGCGCTCCAGCCCGCCGGGCATCAGGTCCTGGTCGGCCACGCCCTTGCCCCGCGCCCGCGATTCCACCGGCAGCCGGTGGCCGAACCCGTGCACCATGAACAGCGCCTCGGGGTGCACGAAGTCGGTGACGAAGGCGCGCAGCCGCCCGGCGGCGGCGCCCCGTGCGTCCAGCACTTCCAGCAGGTCGCCGTCGGCGATGCCCAGTTCGGCGGCCCGGCCGGTGTTGATCCAGGCCACGTTGGTGGGCATCTGCTCGGCCAGCAGGGGGTTGTTCACGGTATGCCCCTGGGTGTGCAGGGCCGTGCGCCCGAAGGCGATGCGGAACATGCCCTGCGGCGGCGCGGGCGGCGCGGCGTAGGCGCGCAGGCTGGGTTCCCCGGCCTTGGTCCACTTGGGGCTGATCATTTCCAGCCTGCCGGACGAGGTGGGGAACTTCAGTTCGGCGTCATCGCGGTACTTGGGCGCGTCGCACAGTTCCACGAAGCCCTTGGCGTCGAAGTCGGCCATGGTCACGCCCGTGGGCTGCAACTGGTATTCCCAGATGTCCTCGATGCGCTCGAAGGCCAGCTTGTCCATGCCGAGGCGCTTGGCCAGCCCGCACAGGATTTCCCAGTCGGCCCTGGTGTCCAGCGTGGACTGCATGGCCCGCTTGCGCACGAAGAACTGCGGCTTCAGCCCGCCCTTGGAGGCGATGATGCTCTCGCGCGAAAGGTAGGTGGACAGGGGCAGCACCACGTCGGAATGCCACGCCGTGTCCGACCACGAGAAGGTCACGCTGACCAGCAGGTCCAGCCCTTCCCACTTGCGCTTCATGGCGTCGGCGTCGGGCATGGCCATCAGCGGGTCGTGCCGGTAGCAGATGTACGCCTTGACCGGGTACGGATCACCGGTGACGATGGCGTCGTAGGCCAGGTTGATCAGGCCGGGGCCGCCGTCGAACTGGGTGTGCCGCCAGCCCACGCCGTCGGCGCGCTTCTCTTCGGGGGCGGGGTACAGGTCCACCAGCTTCTTCAGGCCCTTGCGGCCCACGTCGCCGGGCTTGTTGGCGATGGGCAGGCCGCCCTTGGCCCCGATGGAGCCGAGCAGGGCGTTGATGATGTACGCGGTGCGACAGACGTGGAACGAATCGTCGTAGCGGGCCACCATCCAGCCGGGATGCCAGATGACGTGGGGCGCGGCCTCGGCCAGTTGGCGGGCCAGCGCGGTGATGGCGGCGGCGGGCACGCCGGTCTCGCCTTCGGCCCACTGCGGGGTGCACGCGGCCACGTGCTCGGCCAGCGCGTCGAAGTCCTGCACGTGCGCTTCCACATAGGGCTTGTTGTACAACCCCTCGTTGATCAGCACATGGATCACGGCCATGTTGAAGGCCAGGTCGCTGCCGGGGCGAACCATGTAGAAATTGTCGGCCTTGCCCGCGGTGTAGGTGGCGCGGATGTCCACCACGCTGAGCTTGCAGCCCTTTTCCATGCCGTCGAGCACGGCGTTGGCCTCGGCCACGTTGATGGCTTCAAGGATGTTGCGGGTTTGCAGCACCAGATGCTTGCAGTTGCGGTAGTCGTAGACCACTTCCTTGCGGCCGATGCCCATCACCGACTTGGCGGCGTGCTGCACGTTGCGCGCGCAGGCGCTGTCGTGGTTGCAGTAGTTGGGCGACCCGATGCCGCGCATGAACGCCTGGTGCAGGTCCACGAAGGGGCCGCCCCGGTCGGAGAACAGCACGCTGCGCCCGCCGTGGGCGGCGGTGATGTCCTTCAGCCGTGCGGCCACATGGTCCAGCGCCTCGTCCCACGAGGCTTCGCGCCATTTGCCCTCGCCGCGTTCACCCACGCGGATCAGGGGGCGCTGCGGACGCTCCGTGTCCATTTCCAGCGCGATGCCCGCCGCGCCCCTGGGACACAGCGCACCCTTCAGGGGCGACTTGGGGTTGCCCTCGATGCGGACGGCCTTGCCGTCCTCCACTTCCACCACGATGGGACAGCGCACGCTGCACATGCCGCACACGCTGTACACCTGTTGCCTGCCTGCCATGGCTGCCTCCGGTGTTTGCCTGCCGTTGGATATGTCGTTGAGCATGACCCGCCTACCAGCGCCCGTCCGCACCGCGCAAGCAAAGCCGTGCATGTGTCGTTTGTAACAGGGACACGCATTCCGTTACACGCGTGACCCGGAAAAATCGAGAGTGTTTCGTGAAAACAATCACGATTTCCATCTATGGCGTGCTTATTGTGCTTTTTCTAGCACATGTAGCGTTTCGACCCAATCGGCATCGCCAGGTGGCCCATTCTGTCCCCCGGCCCGCCAGCCCGCGCCCCGCCTTGCCTTGCGGGACCCCACAGACACGAAAAGAGGATGTACCGTGCCCGGCGGGCGGGCATGGCCGCGCCTGTCCGGGCCAGTTGTCGCCAGCCGTGCAGGCGGGGAATCATGCAGTATAACGGAATATAAGGAAAAGAGACTTTGGCCCCGTCCTTGCTGAATGGGGGCAGGAGTGTTCGCGGAGATTACGGGCTCCGCAATGACGTCGCTAACCCCAACTCAGCGAGGTAGGCAGACATGGCAGTGCAGGAACAGGTCTACGGATTCTTCATTCCCAGCGTTACCCTGATCGGCATCGGCGCATCCAGGGCCATTCCCGAAAAGATCAAGGCGCTCGGCGGGTCCAAGCCGCTCATCGTCACCGACATGGGCATAGTCAAGGCGGGCATCCTGAAGCAGATCACCGATCTGCTGGACGCCGCCAAGATGGCCTACTTTGTGTACGACGAGACCATCCCCAACCCCACCGACGACAACGTCCACAAGGGCGTGGAAGTCTACAAGAAGAACAAGTGCGACAGCCTGATCACCCTGGGCGGCGGCAGCTCGCACGACTGCGGCAAGGGCATCGGCCTGGTCATCGCCAACGGCGGCAAGATCCATGACTTCGAGGGCGTGGACAAGTCCACCAAGCCCATGCCGCCCTACGTGGCCGTGAACACCACGGCGGGCACGGCCTCGGAAATGACCCGCTTCTGCATCATCACCGACACCAGCCGCAAGGTGAAGATGGCCATCGTGGACTGGCGCGTGACCCCCAGCATCGCCCTGGACGACCCGCTGCTGATGATGGGCATGCCCCCGGCGCTGACCGCCGCCACCGGCATGGACGCCCTGACCCACGCCGTGGAAGCCTACGTTTCCACCATCGCCACCCCCATGACCGACGCCTGCGCCGAACAGGCCATCACGCTCATCGCCACCTTCCTGCGCCGCGCCGTGGCCAACGGGCGCGACATCGAGGCCCGCGAGCGCATGTGCTTCGCCCAGTACCTGGCGGGCATGGCCTTCAACAACGCCAGCCTCGGCCACGTGCACGCCATGGCCCACCAGCTGGGCGGCTTCTACGACCTGCCGCACGGCGAATGCAACGCCATCCTGCTGCCGCACGTCTCGCAGTTCAACCTCATCGCCAAGCTGGACCGCTTTGCCCGCATCGCCGAACTGATGGGCGAGAACATCAGCGGCCTTTCGGTGCGCGACGCGGCGGAAAAGGCCATCTGCGCCATCAAGCGCCTGTCGGCCGACGTGGGCATCCCCGCCGGTCTGGTGGCCCTTGGCAAGCGCTACGGCAAGGACGTGAAGCCCAAGGACATCGCCATCATGACCAAGAACGCCCAGAAGGACGCCTGCGGCCTGACCAATCCGCGCTGTCCCACCGATGCCGATGTCGCGGCCATTTACGAAGCGGCCATGTAAGGGGTACAGACAAAGCCGGGCGTGGTCCTTTTCAGGGTGACGGCGGGCAACCCCACCTGCAGACGGCCCGCGCGGAGGATGCACCAACATCCTCGCGCGGGCGCGTGAAGGGCCCCCAAAGATGGTCCCTCCCTTCCCGGAGCGGACCGGATAGGCCCCGACCGGTTTTGGCAATGTCCCCACTTGCGCTTTCGGCCGCCGCGGGAAGGCGGGCTCCTTCCCTTCCCGCGGCGGCATCCGCGAGCGCGCAACCGCAACGTGCCGGGAAACGACATGGACGTGACCAACCTTGAATCTGTCCGCGACGAAGACTTCATCCATGCGGTCATGGAGGAGAGCGGGCAGGATCTTACGCACTGTTACCAGTGCGGCAACTGTACGGCGGGGTGTCCGTGCGGGTTCGCCTACGACATCCAGGTCAGCCAGATCATGCGCAACCTGCAGGCGGGCCGGAAGGACAAGATACTGAACAGCCGGTCCATCTGGCTGTGCCTGTCCTGCTCCAGTTGCACCACCCGCTGCCCCAACAACATCGACGTGGCGCGGGTGATGGACGTGCTGCGCCACATCGCCCGGCGAGAGGGCCGGGTGGCCGAGAAGGGCGTGACCACCTTCTGGGACGCCTTTCTGGCGTCGGTGCGCAAGCACGGCCGGGTCTACGAACTGGGCGTGGTGGCCAACTACGTGGCCCGCACCGGCAGGGTGTGGACGGACATCGACCTGCTGCCGCGCATAGCGCCCAAGGGCAAACTTTCCCCCATGCCGCACGGCATCCGGGGCCGGGACGAAATCGCCCGCATCTTCCAGCGCTACGAGGAGGAAAGGACGCGATGAATCTCGCCTACTACCCCGGCTGTTCGGGGCTCGGCACCTCGCGCGAGTACGAACGCTCCACCCGGGCCGCCTGCGCGGCGCTGGGCGTGAAGCTGACGGACATTCCGGACTGGAGCTGTTGCGGCTCCACCCCGGCCCACGCGCTGGAACACGCGCTGTCGGGCGCGCTTTCGGCCCGCAATCTGGTGGGCGCGGCCCGCGCGGGCTGCGACGCCGTGGCCACCCCCTGTCCGAGCTGCCTTTCCAACCTCAAGACCGCCCGCCACCGCATGACCGACACGGCGTTCCGCGCCAAGGTCGGCCGTCTGCTGGACCAGCCCGCCGATGAACTGGCCGCGCTGCCCGACGTCCAGTCGGTGCTGGAAACGCTGGTGACCCGCGTGGGGCTGGACGCCATCCGCGCCAGGGTGCGCCAGCCTCTGGCCGGACTGCGCGTGGCCCCCTATTACGGCTGCATCATGACCCGCCCGGCGGATGTCATGCGCTTCGACGATCCGGAAAACCCCACCTCCATGGACGACCTGCTCACGGCGCTGGGCGCCGAGGTGGTTCCCTTCCCCTACAAGGTGGAATGCTGCGGGGCCTCGTACGGCGTCACGCGGCGGGACATCGTGGCCCGGCTTTCCGGGCGGCTGCTGGGCGCGGCGCGCGACGCCGGGGCCCACGCGGTGGTGGTGGCCTGTCCGCTGTGCCAGATGAACCTGGACCTGCGCCAGTCGCAGGTGGAATGGCCCGGCGGCAAGGCCGTGGACATGCCGGTGTTCTACTTCACCCAGTTGCTGGGGCGCGCCCTGGGCGTGCCCGACGCGGAACTGGGGCTGGAACAGCTGTGCGTTGACCCGGCCATCGCCTTCCGCCGCGCGGCGCAGGTTGTCGCGGCACGGCAGGCCGAAGAGGCCGCGCAGGCCGCCAAGGCCGCCGCCCAGGCCGCCAAGGCGGCGCAGGCCAAGCAGGCCGCCGCAGCGAATGAAGGGGGCAGGGCATGAGAATAGGTGTTTTCGTCTGCCACTGCGGCAGCAACATCGGCGGCACCGTGGACGTGCCCAGCGTGGCGGAAACGGCCCGCGCCTATCCCGACGTGGTCTTTTCCTCCGACACCATGTACGCGTGCTCCGAGCCGGGGCAGGCGGCCATCGTGGACGCCATCAGGGAACATGCGCTGGACGGCGTGGTGGTTGCCTCGTGCACCCCGCGCATGCACGAGCCCACCTTCCGCCGCACGGTGGAGCGGGCCGGGCTGAACCGCTACATGTTCGAAATGGCCAACATCCGTGAACATGTTTCATGGATCGGCAAGGACCGCGAGGCCAACAGCAACAAGGCGGCGGAACTGGTCCGCATGGCCGTGGAAAAGCTGCGCCTGAACGCGCCGCTGTACCCCAAGTCGTTCGACGTGACCAAGCGCGTGCTGGTCATCGGCGGCGGGGTGGCGGGCATCCAGGCCGCGCTGGACTGCGCCGACGGCGGCATCGAAGTGGTGCTGGTGGAGCGCGAATCGACCATCGGCGGCAAGATGGCCAAGCTGGACAAGACCTTCCCCACCGTTGACTGTTCAAGCTGCATCCTGGGGCCCAAAATGGTGGACGTGTCCCAGCACCCCAACATCCGCCTGTACGCCCATGCCGAGGTCGAGAAGATCGGCGGCTACGTGGGCAACTTCAAGGTGGACGTGCGGCGCAGGGCCACCTACGTGGACTGGGAACTGTGCACCGGCTGCGGCCTGTGCATGGAAAAGTGCCCCAGCAAGAAGTCGCCCGACGCGTTCAACGAGCACGTGGGCGTCACCACCTCCATCAACATCCCGTTCCCGCAGGCCATCCCCAAGAAGGCCATCATCGACCCGACCTCGTGCCGCCAGTTCGTCAAGGGCAAGTGCGGCGTGTGCGCCAAGGTGTGCCCCACCGGGGCCATCCGCTACGACATGGAAGACGAGGTGGTCACCGAGGAAGTGGGGGCCATCATCGCGGCCACGGGCTACGACCTGTTCGACTACACACGGTACACGGAATACGGCGGCGGGCGCTACCCGGACGTGATCACCTCGCTCCAGTACGAACGGCTGCTGTCGGCCTCCGGCCCCACGGGCGGGCACGTCAAGCGCCCGTCCGACGGCAAGGAGCCCAAGACGGTGGTGTTCATCCAGTGCGTGGGCTCGCGCGACCGTTCCGTGGACCGGCCGTACTGCAGCGGCTTCTGCTGCATGTACACCGCCAAGCAGGCGGTGCTGACCAAGGACCACATCCCCGATTCGCGCAGCTACGTGTTCTACATGGACATCCGCGCCAACGGGAAGATGTACGAGGAGTTCACCCGCCGGGCCATGGAGGAATACGGCGTGCAGTACGTGCGCGGCCGGGTGTCCATGATCGTCCCGCAGGGCGACACCTACCTCGTGCGCGGGGTGGACACCCTGCTCGGCGAACAGGTGGAGGTGGCCGCAGACCTGGTGGTGCTGGCCGTGGGGGCGGAATCCTCGCGCGGGGCTCCGCAACTGGCGGAAAAACTGCGCATTTCCTACGACAACTACGGCTTCTTCATGGAAAGCCACTGCAAGCTGCGTCCGGTGGAAACCAATACCGCGGGGGTCTACCTTGCCGGTGCGTGCCAGGGTCCCAAGGACATCCCGTCCTCGGTGGGGCAGGGCAGCGCGGCGGCGGCCAAGGTGCTGGGCCTCTTCTCGCGCGGCAGGCTGGAAAGCGACCCGCAGATCTCGCAGGTGGACGTGCGCCGCTGCGTGGGCTGCGGCAAGTGCATCACCACCTGCCCCTACGGGGCCATCGAATGGATGGAACTGCGCGGCGAGATGAAGGCCCGCGTCATTGAAACGGTGTGCCAGGGCTGCGGCATCTGCACGGTCACCTGCCCGCAGGGGGCCATCCAGTTGCAGCACTTCACCGACAATCAGATCCTCGCGGAGGTCAACGCACTATGCCTGTCCTGAAGGGGAAGGAACTCCGCGTCGTAGGGTTCCTGTGCAACTGGTGCTCGTACGGCGGTGCCGACACCGCCGGGGTCGGGCGTTTCTCGCAGCCCACGGACCTGCGCATCATCCGCGTGCCCTGTTCGGGCCGCGTGGACCCCATGTTCGTGGTGAAAGCGCTGCTCAGCGGCGCGGACGGGGTGCTGGTCTCCGGCTGCCACCCGCGCGACTGTCACTACAGCCAGGGCAACTTCTATGCCCGGCGACGGCTTGAAACCCTGAAGGAATTCCTGCCCGCCCTGGGCATCGACCCGGACCGCTTCCAGTACACCTGGGTTTCGGCGTCGGAAGGGCAGCGCTGGAAGACCGTCGTATCGTCCTTCGTCGAGAAGGTGCACCAGTTGGGGCACGCCCCGCGCATCGAGGAAGCCGCACCCTACCTGCCGCTGGTGGAAAAGGGCGACACCCCGCGCGCGCCGCTACGTCCGCTGGCGTATCCTGCGGCGGGCACGCTGGCCGCCTCGCTGGAGCAGTTGCGCGAGAAGATCCGCGCGGCCCTGCCGGAACTGGACTGCGTCATCGGCTGGCAGCAGGGCTTCGACGCGCTGCACGCCACGCCGCTGTTCATGCGCAAGCCCGAGGACGTGGACAAGCTGACCTGGGGACCGCTGAACGTGCACAACCTGGCCACCTACCTGCCGCAGTTCAAGAACCGCAAGGTGGGCGTGGTGGTGAAGGGATGCGACAGCCGTTCGGTCATCGAACTGTTGCAGGAACAGCTCATCGAGCCCGACAACGTGCGGGTGTTCGGCATGGCCTGCGAGGGCGTGGTGGACGTGACCCGCGTGCAGAAGGCGCTGGACGGCGCGGGTGACGCGGCCTGCACCGACACGGCTCCCGCAGCGGTGGGCGTTGACGGCGACGGCCTGTCCATTGAAGGCGAAGTCCCGGCCCGCCTCAGGCTGGCGGACGTGGTGGCCGAAAAGTGCCGCACCTGCGACACTCCCGTGCCCCTGCTGGGCGACGTGGTGGAGGGCAACGCCTCCGCCCCGGCTGGTCCCGCGCCCGACGCGCCACCCAGTCTCGAAGCCCTGGACGCCATGACCCCGGAACAGCGGCGTGGCTTCTGGCGCGCCCAGATGGACCGCTGCTTGCGCTGCTACGCCTGCCGCAACGCCTGTCCCATGTGCGTGTGCCGCGACCATTGCATCGCCGAAACCCGCGACCCGCACTGGACCACCCAGGAAGGCAACATCCGCGAGAAGTTGCAGTTCCAGGTCATCCACGCCCTGCACCTGGCCGGGCGCTGCACCGAATGCGGCGAATGCCAGCGGGCCTGCCCGGTGAACATCCCGGTGCTGGCCCTCAAGCAGTGGATGAACCGCTCGGTGCGCACCCTGTTCGACTACCGCGCCGGGGTGGACGTGAACGCGGTGCCGCCGCTGCTGTGCTTTGCCGTGGAAGAAAAGAACATTAAGGAGCATGGGCTGTGATGAGCTTCGCACGATACATCGCGCGCGGCGAGCTTGCCCGCGCCCTCGACCTCATGGCGCGGGGCCGCGTGACGTACGCGCCCCGCAGGGAAGGCGACGCCGTGGTCTTCCGCCCCCGCGCGGAAGGCGAGGAACCGCTGCTGGCCCGCGCCACGGTGCCGCCCAAGGGCGTCATCTTTCCGCAGAGCGAGCGGCTGTTCGCCTTCATCCGCGAAAAGGACCCCAACGACCCCGGCCGCACCACCGTGCGCCTGGATTCCACCGTGGACATCGAACCGGCGCTGATCTTCGGCGGCCGTCCGTGCGACGCGCGCGGCTTCCACATCTTCGACCGGGTGTACCTGAACGGCCCCCACCGCGACCCGTACTACGCGGCGCGGCGCGAGGCCACCGTGGTGGTCACCCTGGCCTGCACGAAGGCCGGGTCCACCTGCTTCTGTCACTGGACCGGCTGCGGCCCGGCGGACACCACCGGCTCGGACATCCTGCTGACGCCCGTCGGCAGTGGCGATGCCAGCGGCTTCGTGGCCGTGGCCGTCACCGAACGCGGCGGGGCCGTGCTGGAGCAGGCCGGCCTGCCCGAGGCCGACGCCGCCCGCTCGGATGCGGCCCAGGCCGCGCACGCCGCCACCCTGGCGGCCCTGAACGCGCAGAGCCCGGCCCCGGACCTGTCCACCACCCCGGACCGCCTGCTGGAATGCTTCGGCGACGCGGACTTCTGGCGCGACATGTCCGACAAGTGCCTGTCCTGCGGGGCCTGCACCTACCTGTGCCCCACCTGCTACTGCTTCAACATCACCGACGAGAACGACGGCGGCGACGGCATGCGCGGCAGGCGGCTGCGCAGCTGGGACAACTGCATGTCCTCGCTGTTCACCCGCGAGGCCAGCGGCCACAACCCGCGCATGGGCAAGGCCCTGCGCCTGCGCAACCGCGTGGGCCACAAGTTCTCGTACTACCCCCGGCTGCACGAGGGCGTGGTGTCGTGCAACGGCTGCGGCCGCTGCATCACCGGCTGCCCGGTGTCCGTGGACATCCGCGAGATGGTGGTGCGCGCCACCGAACCCGACGCGAAGGAGACCCCCAATGCCTGACGCCATCACTCCGCAAGCGGGCGCGCACGCCACTACCCTGGGCACGGGGTTCACCGACAACCCCTACCTGCCCGACGTGGCCACCGTGCTGGAAACCGTGCAGGAAACCCCGGCCATCAAGACCCTGCGCGTGCGCATCGACGATCCGGCGCGCATGGAAGCCTTCCGCTTCAATCCCGGCCAGGTGGGCCAGCTTTCGCTGTTCGGCGTGGGCGAATCCACCTTTGTCATCAACTCGCCGCCCACCCGCATGGACTACCTGCAATTCAGCATCATGCGCGCGGGCGAGGTGACCGCCGCCCTGCACGGCCTGAAGCCCGGCGACAAGGTGGGCGTGCGCGCCCCGCTGGGCAACTGGTTCCCGTTCGAGGCCATGCGCGGCAAGGACATCGTGTTCGTGGGCGGGGGCATCGGCATGGCCCCGCTGCGCACTCTGTTGCTGTACATGCTGGACAACCGCGCCGACTACGGCAACATCACGCTGCTGTACGGCGCGCGCACCCCCAACGACATGGCCTTCCGCGACGACGTGCAGGACTGGCTGGCCCGCACCGACATGAATACCACCCTGACGGTGGACCAGGCCCCCGAGGACTGGCCGCACCGCGCCGGGCTGATTCCCCACGTGCTGCTGGACCTGGCCCCGCCCAACGCCAACAGCGTGGCCGTGCTGTGCGGCCCGCCTATCATGATCAAGTTCACGGTGGAGGCGTTGAAGAAACTGCACTTCGCCGACGAGCAGATCATTACCACGCTGGAACGGCGCATGAAGTGCGGCATCGGCATCTGCGGGCGCTGCAACATCGGCACCAAGTACGTCTGCGTGGACGGGCCGGTGTTCACGTATGCCGAGCTGCGCGATTTGCCCAACGAACTCTAGCCGCAAGTTGGCTTTTGCCCGCTGGCTGCGTCAACCGGCGCCCGCCATGCGGTCGAATACGAGAAGAGTATGCTCCCGCCTGGCGGGCTTGGTTTCCTTGCCAGCGAACAAAATCCTGCCTTGAGGGCGGGAGCGTTGGCGGAGGGGATAACCGTTCTCCGCCAGCCCCGAGAATACGTTCGTAAAGTCCACAAGCCCCCGGCGCGGGACCGTCGCGCCGGGGGGACACAGGGAGAACATATGGCCGAGTTCTTCAACGCCGCCGACGTCACCGCCGCCGCCATCCGCATCGAGCAGCGCGGCCAGGACGTGTACAGCCAGGCCGTGGCCATGGCCACCAAGCCCGAGGTCAAGGCGCTGTTCGAGCACCTTGCCGCCGAAGAGGCCAGGCACGAGGCGATCTTCCGCGCCATGGCCGACCGCGTCGGCCCCGTGGAACTGCCCGCGTGGAGCATCGCCTCCGAATACGTGGAATATCTGCACGCGCTGCTCGATTCGCACGCGCTGTTCACCCAGTCCGGCACCCTGACCTCGCTCAAGGGGGCCGCCGACGACCACGCCACCGCCCTGCGCATGGCCATCCAGTTCGAGAAGGACACCCTGCTGTTCTTCACCGAAATGCGCGAACTGGTGCCCGCCCGTGAAAAGGCGGCCGTGGATGCCTGCATCGCGGAAGAACGCGCCCACCTGCGCGCCCTTACCGCCATGCTGGCGCAAGTGCACGCCTAGCCCTTTGCGCACCGGCGGCCGCCGGTGCGTGCACGTTCCGCGCGCGACGACTGACGCAACGGCGCGCGCGGAGCCGGTCCGCACCGGGTGCGGTCCGGCGCAATGGAGGGGCGGACGGCCGGAAAGAGGCACCCGGCCGTCCGTCATCTCCAGGGTCCGGCGTCCCATGCCCGTCCCGCGCAGCCTCCCGCGGGGCGAAGGACACAGGCAGGCCGCCAGCGGCGGGCACGCAACGCCCGTGCCGCAGGCCGGTCCGCCGACAGCCGATCCGCCGGGTGCGCGCCGCGTCCCCGGTCGGCACGGGAGGCGTTCGTGTTTCTTCCATCCCCCTTCGAATCTTCTCCCCTTGGCGATCCGGACGCCGCCCTTCTGGCGTCCGTCGGCCGTCCCGTCGCATCCGTCGGCGTGCCCGCCTGGAGCATCGCCGACGAGCGCGCCTTTCTCGGCCACATCCCCTCCCTGTTCCTGGCTTCGGACCTGTTCGCCGCCACCTATCTGCGCGCCGGGCGGCATTGCCTGCGCCCGGTGACGCCGCTGGTCCTGTCTGCCGTGGTCACCTGCGAAGGGCCATGGCTGGACCAGGGAGACCTGGACGTCTATCTGGCCTGCGCGCTGCTGGCCTTGCGCCAGGGCGGACGCGTGCCCCGGCTGCGCTGCCCGGCCGACGAGCCCGCCCGCCTGGCCGGGGTGACGGGCAGGGCAGGGGCGGCGCGCTTCGCCGCGCGGCTGCACCGCCTGCACGAGGCGCGCATGACCTGCGGCGATGGCCGGTTTACGGCGCGGATGCAACTGCTGTCCGCCGTGGTGCGCGACGAGGCGTCCGGCTCCCTGCGCATAGAGTTCGGGCCGGAGCCGTTCGAGGCGCTGCGCGACGCGCCGGGCACGGCCCGCTTCATCGCCGACCGGGCCGCGCTGGGCCGCGACGGACTTGGCAAATGGCTGCTGGGGGTGGCCTGGACCCTGCGCGAAACCTGCCTGATCGACCCGCAACGCCTGCGGGCCATGGCTCCCAGGGGAAAGGACCGGGATATCCTGCCGCTGTTGCAGGAATTCGTCCGGCGTGGTTATATCCGCGATATGGTCACCCGTTCCGACGGGCTCGTGATTGTTCATCCGGTCCACGGGTCCAGCGGCGCGCATGCCGCCGGTGCGGGCCTCGCCCTGCACGGTCAGGGCGGCTCGGACGCCGCGCCGGTGTGCAGGCTGCTGACGTAGCCTGCCGGACGCGGCGATGTTGCCGTGCCGCCCTTGTGGGAGGGCGCACGGAAACCCCGCGTGGCGTTGTGGGACGCCGCGCGGAGGGATGCGGGCGGGCCGCCGTTCCGGTCGGCCGGGCCGCCCGGCAGGGCACGACACACAGGGCAGGCGCCGCTCCGTGGCACGGTGCGGCGCTTCGGGAGCAGGGACATCATGCGGATCACCAAGTTCGCCATCCCGGAGATCATCTTCGGGCATGGCAGCCTTGACCACCTCGCGCCGTGCGCCCGCAGGCTGGGCGCTTCCCGCGTGCTGCTGGTCAGCGACAAGGGGCTGGAATCCAGCGGCTGGGTGGAGCGGGTCATGGACATCCTGGGAGGCAACGGCCTCGAATGGGTGTACTTTTCCGATTGCAACTCCAACCCGCGCGACCATCAGGTGCACCACGGCGCGCAGATCTACCGCGACGAGCGGACCGACGTGGTCATCGCCCTGGGCGGCGGCAGCCCCATGGACACGGCCAAGGGCATCGGCACCATCGTGGGCAACGGCGGGCGCATCAGCGACTACGAGGGGGCCAACAAGATCATGCGGCCTCTGCCGCCCATGATCTTTCTGCCCACCACGGCGGGCAGCGGGTCGGACATCTCGCAGTTCTGCATCATCACCGACGTGGAGCGCCGCCTGAAGATGTCCATCATCAGCCGGTCGCTGATTCCCAACGTGTCGATCATCGACCCGCAGGTGCTGCTGACCAAGAGCGAGGAATTGATCATCGCCTCGGCCATCGACGCCTTCGCGCACGCCGTGGAATCGTACCTTTCGCTGCTGGCCTCGCCGTTCACCGACCACCAGGCGCTGCGCGCCATGGAACTGATCATGGCCAACCTGATGCCCGCCGTGGAACGGCGCGATCCGGAGGCGCTGGAACAGCTCAGCATCGCCAGCACGGCGGCGGGCATGTCGTTCAGCAACGCGGGGCTCGGCATCGGCCATTCGCTGGCCCATTCGCTGGGCGGCATGTTCGACGTGCTGCACGGGCTGGTGCACCCGGTGCTGCTGCCGCACGTGATGCGCTACAACCTGCCGGTGAGCGTGGACCGGCTGGCGGCCATCGGGCGCATCGTGGTGGGGCCGCGCGTGGCCAGCGCGGAAAGCATCGCCCGCGCGGGCATAGAACGGCTGCACGAATTCTTCGCCGGGCTGGGCGTGCCGGTGCGGCTGGGGCAGTTGCTGCCCGACCGGTCCGCGCTGGAAACCATCGCCCGCACGGCGGTCAACGACGCCTGCACCCTGACCAACCCGCGCTCGGTCACCTGGCAGGACCTGCTGGCCATCTGCGAAGAGGCGTGGTGACATGCCCCAATCCACCAGCCTCGACGACCTCATCGGCATAGAGCACAGCAAGCTGGGCTTCTTTCAGGAACTGCGCCAGACCATCGTGCAACTGAAGGCCGCCCACCGCGAATCGGAGCGCAGCCGCCTGGAGATAGAGGCCATCCTGGACGGCATCACCGACCTGATGATGGTGCTTTCCAAGGACCTGCGCATCATCGCCGTGAACCACGTGTTCTACGATATCCTGGGGGTGCGCGCGCCGGAGGGCCGCTACTGCTACGAAATCTTCCGTCAGCAGGACCACCCCTGTCCGGAATGTCCGGCGCACCGTTCGTTCGTCACCGACGAGGTGTGCCGCGAAACGTCCATCTTCCGCATCAACGGCCGCAAGTTGCAGTTCGAGATGGTGGCCTCGCCCATCAAGGACCCGGCCACCCAGGACCGCCAGATTCTTATCTTCAAGCGCGACGTGACCCTGGAAAAGGAGTTCCAGGCCAAGTTCCACCAGGCCGAGAAGATGGCCACCGTGGGCATGCTGGCCGCCGGGGTGGCGCACGAGGTGAACAACCCGCTCACGGCCATCCACGGCTTCGCGGAGGGCATCCTGCGCCGGGTGGAGCGGTTGCGCGGCGCGGTGGACCCGGAAATGCACGCCGACCTCGCGGACTACGCGGGGACCATCCTTGGCGAATGCCGCCGCTGCCAGGAGATCGTGCATTCGCTGCTCACCTTCAGCAGGCCGCATTCCTCGGAGTTCTCGCCCGTGAATCTCAACGGCGTGGTGGGCGACACCCTGAAGCTGCTGCACAACCACCTGAAGCAGCCCAAGTACCACCACGTGCGCATCGACGCCCGGCCGTGTCCCACGGCCCCGGTGGTGCTGGGGTGCGAGGCGCAGCTGAAGCAGGTGATGCTGAACCTGCTGGTGAACGCGCTGGATGCGTTTGACGCGCTGGGCGGGCAGGGCGGCGCGGCGGTCATCACCGTCACCCCGTTCCGCCAGGGGCGCCACGCGGGATTTTCCGTGCGCGACACGGGCAGCGGCATCCCGCCGGAGCATCTCGACTCGCTGTTCGAGCCGTTCTTCACCACCAAGCCGGTGGGCCGGGGCATCGGCATCGGACTGTCCACCTGCTACACCATCGTCACGGAACACGGCGGCGACATCCGCGTGGAAAGCCGGGTCGGCGAGGGCTCCACGTTCACCGTCACGCTGCCGCTTCCGCCGGAGTAACCGACGTGCGCACCGCCTACACCGTGCTGGCCGTGGACGACGAGCCGTCCATCGGCAAGCTGCTGGAAAAGGAGCTTTCCACCCCCATCCGGGCCGTGCACGTGGCCACCAGCGCCCGCCAGGCGCGCGAACGGCTGCGCCGGGCCACCTACGAGGTGGTGGTGCTGGACATCCGCCTGCCGGATGCCGACGGCATTGAGTTCATGGTGGAACTGCGCCAGCGCTACCCGGATACCGAAGTCATCCTGATCACCGGGCACGGCAACATCGACAACGCCGTGGAGGCCATGAAGCTGGGCGCCTACGACTACATCACCAAGCCGTTCAACCTGACCGAACTGGAAGTGGTGGTGGAGCGGGCCTACCAGCGGGCCTTTCTGCGCAACGAGAACCGCGCCCTGCGCCACGCGCGCGACGGGGCGCGCCCGGCGGTGACCCTGATCGGCAATTCGCAGAGCATCAAGGAGGTGCGCTACCTGATCGAAAAGGTGGCCCCCACCGACGTGCCCGTGTTGATCACCGGCGAGAGCGGGGCGGGCAAGGAGGTGGCCGCCCACGCCATCCAGTCGCTGGGCAGCCGGGCGGACAAGCCGTTCATCATCAAGAACTGCGCCACGTTGCAGAAGGAACTGGCCCGCAGCGAACTGTTCGGCCACGTGCGCGGATCGTTCACCGGCGCGCTAGAAAGCCGCGACGGGCTGATGGCCTTCGCCAACAAGGGCACGCTGTTCCTGGACGAGATAGGCGAACTGCCGGTGGAGGTGCAGGCATCGCTGCTGCGCGTGCTGGAGAACAAGACCTACCGCCGGGTGGGGGAGAAGGACCACCGCAGCTGCGACATCCGGCTCATCTTCGCCACCAACCGGGCGCTGGCCGGAGAGGTGGAGGCCGGGCGCTTTCACGAGGCGTTGTACCACCGCATCAACGTGTTCAACATCGAAATGCCCCCCCTGCGCGAACGCAAGGAGGACATTCCCCTGCTGGCCGAATTCTTTCTGGCCCGCCTCGGCAACGGGCGCGACGACCTGCGCATCTCGGACCGGGCCATGGCCTGCCTGATGCAGTACGCCTGGCCGGGCAACGTGCGCGAACTGCGCAACGTGCTGGAACGCAGCATCATCCTGGCGGAAAACAACCTGATCACCGAACATGCCTTGCCGCGCGAACTGGCCGGGCTGGCGGGCGGGACGGGCGGCGCGGGAGGCGGGCAGGCAGGTGGGATGGCCGGGGGCGGCGCGCCGGGGCAGCACGGCGCAACAGGGGAGTCGCAAGGCCCGCTGACGCTGGAGGCCATGGAGCGCGAGCACATCGCCAGGATTCTGGAATTCTACGACAACAACCGCTCGCTGGCCGCCACCGCGCTGGGCATCAGCCGCAAGACGCTCTACAGGAAAATGCGGGAGTACGACATCGGGTAGGGGAGAGGGGCGGCGGCGTCATTGGCAGGTGCCCCAAGTGGTTGCGCGCGGCTGCGGTATATCCGTGGCCGCCTTGTCGTTCGGGCTGCATTGCCGCGTGCGGGGTGTCGCTTGTTCCGGAACGTGGTATGTTCGGGCAGATTCAAGCAATGGTTGAAGGTGGGACGCCTTGAGTGCGCGTGCCGCAACCTCCCTTGTTCTTTCATCCGTGCAGGAGTGCAGCCATGACGACAACACCTGATTCCATGCTCGACCGCGCCGCCGGGGCGCTCATGGGCGCGTGGATAGGCGACGGGCTGGGCCTCGGCCCGCACTGGTACTACGACCTTGCCGAACTGCGGCGCGACTACGGCGAGTGGATCAGCGGGTACACCGATCCGAAACCGGGCCGCTACCACGACGGCATGAAGGCCGGACAGCTTTCGCAGGCGGGGTTCATCCTGAAACTGACGGTACGCTCGCTGGTGGAGCGCGGGGACTACGACCAGGCCGACTTCTGCCGCCGCATGGACGAGGACTTGTTCCCGCTGCTCAACGGGCAGCCGGTGAGCGGGCCGGGCAACTACACCAGCCAGTCCATCCGCGAGGCGTGGCGGCGCAGGGTGGAGCAGGGGCTGGAGTGGGGGCAGGTCGCCGGGCATGCGGACACCACCGAGGCCATCGAGCGTACCCTGGCCATCGCGGTGCGCTACGCCACGCAGCCCGCGCGACTGGCCGCCGCCGTCAGCGCCAACGCGGCGCTCACCCAGGCGGACGATGTGGTGCTGTCGCTCACCGTGGCCTACGGCGCGGTGCTGGCCATGCTGGTGCAGGGCCATCGGCTGGATCCGGCCATTTCCGGAAAACTGATGCAACTGGTGAAGGACGGCGCGCTGCCGTTTCATGCCGTGACGCGCGACGGATTGCAGGCCCCGCGCCCCGGCGACCCGGACCCGCCGCGCGCGGGCCGCTTCGCCTCGCCGGATGCGCTGCTGTCGCCCGGCTACATGGCGGCGGCAGCGGCGGACCCGGGCATCCGCATCGAACCGGCGTGGAAGGTCTCGCTGGTGTACGGCATGCCCTGCGCCATCTACCACATGCTTCCGGCGGCCTACTATCTTGCGGCGCGCTTTTGCGACGACTTCGAGTCCGCCGTGCTGCACGCGGTGAACGGCGGCGGGCAGAACCAGGTGCGGGCCATCCTCACCGGGGCGCTGGTGGGGGCGCAGGTGGGATTGTCCGGCATTCCGCAACGGTTCATCGACGGCCTTGAAGAGGGCAGGGAACTGCGCGCCCTGGCCGTGCGGCTGGCCGGGCAGGTGACGGAGGGATAGTGACCTTGACAATGCGTAGCGGCATCGTCTAGACACCATCGATTCCTGCGCCCGTAGCTCAGTCGGATAGAGCGATAGCCTCCTAAGCTGTAGGCCACAGGTTCGATTCCTGTCGGGCGCACCAGAGAGCAAGAGGATACGAGATGACGTCTCGTATCCTCTTTGTCGTTCTGGTGACCGTGGAGAAATGTTGTCTGTTTGTCGTTTGTTTGTTGTTGTATGCATAATTATTTGAAAATATGTGATTACTTGGTGTGCTCGTCAATGCGGACGGTCGCGTCCCGTTTCTTGTTCAGCCCCGTCCTTGACATTCCGAGCGGAAGGTGATGCCGGTACGGGCATGCCGTTTCAGGATTCTCCCATCATCACGCGGGGGACGGGCGCACCGTCTGCGCACGCCGCTCCCCGTTCCGGTTCCCAGGCCGACGCACCGGCGGACCGCCAGCGCCCCGTTCGCGGGCGGCTGGCCCCCAGCCCTACGGGGCACATCCACCTCGGCAATGCCGGAGCCTTCCTGATGGCGTGGCTGTGCGCCCGTGCCGCCGGGGGGCAGGTGGTGCTGCGCATGGAGGACATCGACCCGGACCGTTCGCGCCCGGAATTCGTGGCGGGCATGGCCCGCGATCTGCTGTGGCTGGGGCTGGACTGGGACGAGGGGCCGGAATTTCCGGATTTGCCCGACCTGCGGTCCGATCTGCCGGCTGTCCCGGCCGATGTACCCGGCCCCGCTCGCATGCCCGCGCGCGGCGGCCCCTGTGGCCCGTATTCCCAGAGCGAACGCCTTGCCCTTTACGCCGATGCGCTGGCCCGATTGGAACGGGAAGGGCACGTCTATCCCTGTTTCTGCACCCGCAAGGAACTGCGCTCGCTGGCCTCCGCCCCGCACGCCGGAGAATGCGGCCCCGCCTACCCCGGCACCTGCCGCGCTCTGGGCCCGGACGACCGCGCCCGGCGCCTGGCCCAAGGGCGACGTCCGGCCATGCGGGTACGTTGCGGCGAGACGACGGTCACCTTCATCGACCGCATTGCCGGGCCGCAGCGCATGTCGCTGGCCGACTGCGGCGGTGACTTCGCGGTGCGCCGCTCCGACGGGGTGTTCGCCTACCAGTTGGCGGTAGTGGTGGACGACATCGCCATGGGCATCACCCAGGTGGTGCGCGGTGACGACATCCTGTCCAGCACGCCGCGCCAGATATGGTTGTACCGCCTGCTGGGCGCGCCGGTGCCGGACTACGTGCACGTGCCGTTGCTGCTGGACCACGAGGGCGAACGGCTGGCCAAGCGGCACGGCTCGCTGACCGTGGCCGCCCTGCGCGAGGCGGGCGTGTCGCCCAGGGCGATCACGGGCTATCTTGCCTGGCGGCTTGGGCTGCGCGATGCGCCGGGGCCTGCCGTGCCGCGCGAACTGGGGGCCGGGTTCGACCTTGCCCGCGTGGTGCGCCAGCCGGTGATCCTGCCCGCCGACGTGGCCGACGTGCTGCGCCGCATGGGCTAGGACGCAGGGCGGAGCACCGGGGGGCGCATCCGGTTTCCGCCCTGTAAGGGGGTTGCCTCGCCGCCCCGCGCGTGCTAGCCAGATTTTCCGCGAACTCCGGCAATGGCAAGGGGTTTCGCCGCTCCGGCCCTCCGTGCCGATCCGCTTCCCACCGCCGCCAGCCACTGCCGCGAAAAGGGAGATCACCGATGCCCACCACCAGCAGCGAAAGCATCTTCACCCCGCAACGGCTTGCCGCCATGTTTCCGTCCGACCGCGCCGACGCCTTCTTCGACGCCCTGTACGGTGACGCGGAAGACGGCGCCTACGATATCGCCCTGGCCTTCGAGGGCGAGGGCGAGAACGGCATGGAGTTCTCGTTCCGGCTCACCCAGCGGCCCGGGCACTGTCTGGCCTGCAACCTCACCTACGGCCTGCCGCAGGTCTTCGAACGGCACCCGGTCATCGACCTGCCCGGCGTGGTGGCAAAGATCGCCAGCGCCATGGACCGGGCCGAAGGTTCGCTGCGCTGGCGTCTGCTGCCTACCCGCGAGATGTCGCGCACGCTGCACGTCATTCCGCTGCTGGTGACCTTCGCCTGAACCGCTCCCGCTGATCCCCCCAGCCCCGCCTGCATCCCGCAACACGCCACGGGCCGAAACCGTACAGGTTCCGGCCCGTTTTCGCGCACAAAAGAAAACCGCCCCCTGAGAGGCGGTTGTGAGGGGCGGTTGCTGTTCCGATCCGCGTGCGGCGCCCTATGGGGCGATGCTGCGCGAGATGAAGCGGATGGCTTCCTCGTACAGGTTCGGCGGGGCATACGGGGTCAGCAGGCGGGTACGGTTGGCGCCGACCATCATGGAAATGATGACCTGGGACGTTTCGTGCACCGGCAACTGGCGGATGGAGCCGTCCTCGATGCCCCGGCGCAACTGGGCTTCCAGTTCGCGCGGGACCTGGTTGAACTTTTCGTACATCAGGTCGCGGTCGGTTTTGGTCTTCATGTCGCTGTACGGCGAGCACCGCACCAGCACCAGCCAGTTGGAGGTCTTGTCGATGGAGAAGTCGAGGTAGGCGGTGCAGAAGTTGATGACCGACTCGTACCCGTTCTTGCCCTTGGCGGAGGCGTCGCGCAACACGCCAAGGAACTGTTCGAGCACGTCGATGCCCGCGGCAAGGAACAGCTTTTCCTTGTTGCCGTAATGGTGCGTGAGCAGCCCAAGGGCCACTCCGGCACGTTCGGAAATCTTCTTGAAGGTGGTGTCGGCATAGCCGTATTCACCAAAAAGCTCTTTTGCCGCCTGAAGCAACGCTTCCTTCTTCGAGATGCTCATGTCAACGGCCCGTGGTAGTGCTTGAGGTGTATATACAGGGGCTCCGCATCCGGCTGGCCGGATGCTCGTCGTGGAGCCGCAGAAGAACCGTCGGACCCGCACCCGACGGAACACCGGGAACACTTGTGCCTTCGCTGTCGGCCCGGCGAGGGGTTGCGAAGGGCTGCATCTGTGTAGCTTAACATGCATGTGGCAGTCAACGCCGCCTGTGCGCACAGTGAAAAGGTTGGCGCGGGTTTTGTCAACTAGATTCCTCGGAAATGTTGTATTGGCGGTACGCATGCGAAAGACATGTTGCTGAATGGTTGACCAATCCAATGTGAATTATTCACTCCGGCTACCGGATGCTGCAAAAACGAAGACGGCCCCACAATGGGGCCGTCTCGTGAGGAGTGTTCCGTTGCTCACCTTGCGCACCGAGGGAACCGACGTACCTGTCCAGGAAAGCGTGAAGGAGGCAGGCGGAGTGCGTCGGGCCGGTTTGTTTGGCCAAGCAAACAAAAACTAGCATCGCGGGTGCGGCGCGTCAAGGGCGGTGGGGTATGCCGCCAGGCGACTGGCGTGGTACCATGACAGGGGGCAGCAGTGCTTGTACGGTGAGCCGGCCGCTTTTAGGCTGGCTCATCAAACAAGACGGCTCCCGTAAAAGGGAGCCGCCTCGGAGAGGAGTGTACTGATGCCAGGAGAGCTTGACCGGTAGGTGCATACCGGAGGGTGGATGGTGCAGATCACGCCCTAAGCTGACTGGGTAATCAATCAGTGCAAGGAGACAATAGTACCACCCCGGCCAGGTGTCAACACTTCAATCCCTGTCAGGACGAAATGGCGCGAATTTCGTTCCGCCACTCGGCAAGGCACCCTTCTATGAAGGCGTACACGGCCGCCTGTTGGTCCTTGCCGCTGCCGGTGACGGCAAGCGGGGCGGCAAAGCGGAAGTGCACCGTGCGCTGGGGGCGGATGGGGCCGAAGTCCTTGATGGGCCAGCCGGTGCCCCAGGCATCGGTTTTCAGGGCCAGCGGCACCACCGGCACGCCAGCGCGGCGCGCCAGCTTGACGCCGATGGAGTTGAAGGTCTTGGGATCCAGGGCGTCGCTGCGGGTGGCCTGCGGAAAGATGATGATGGAGATGCCCCGCCTCAGCCGTTCCTCGCCGCCTTCCAGCACGGCGGCAAGGTCGTCGCGCGGGTTCACGCGGCCCACGGTGATGGGGTCGCGCGTGCGCAGCACGTGCTTGAAGACGGGGTAGTCGGCCAGGCTCTGCTTGACCACGAAGGTCACGTCCTTGTGCGGCTGGATGATGGAGGGCAGCACGAAGGTTTCCAGCGTGCTCATGTGGTTGCCCACGAACACGCACGGCCCCTCCAGCCGCGTGAAGTGGTCCATGCCTTCGATGCGCAGGCGCACGCCGGTGCGTTCCAGCGCCCGGACCACCTCCAGGCTGCTGCCCACCCATGCCGCCGGGGGATAGTCGCCCCGCAGCGCCGAAGCCGCCGCGCGGCGTACGATGCCCGCCATCACGGGGTAATAGGCCAGCGTCGGGAACAGCCGGGCTATGGGGCCCGCCGCGTCGGCCGGGGTGGTATATGCGTCGCCGGTGAACGGCACGGGCATGTCGGGCGCGGGAACGATGGCGTCGGTCATGTGGCGTATCCCTTGCGGTCTTGCTGGTCGTGTGGTGCGTGCGCGGTGCCCGGCGGAGCGGGCGTGCGCTGCAACGCCGTATATCCCGGCGGTAAAGAAAGGGAAATACCTTTGTGCAGGCTGCGCGGGCGGCGGGAGCGGGCAGGGCCCGTCCGCCGTCAGGAGGCGGCGTTCTCCTGTTCCTTCTTCACCTGCCGGAAGTTCAGGCCGCCCTCGTCCAGACCCCGTCCGGAATCGTAGATGCCCACGGTGCGGTCGGTGAACTGCACGCTGCGGGCGCGGCGGTAGTAACGCAGCATGTTGCGGTAGTCCGCCTCGTAGCTGCGGCCCTGCCAGCCGTCGCAGCGCACCACCGCCAGTTCGCGGGTCAGGCACAGGCACAGCGGGTCGATGTTGCTCTGCCACACCGGGTCGCGGCCTTCCTCGATAACCGGCAGGTAGGGAGCCTTGTGCGCCCGGCTCACGTCAATGCGGGCGATGAGCAGGTCCGCGTCCGGGTATGCTTCGTATATGAGGAAGGCGTCCGGCGTCAGCGAGTTGTCGTCGTCCAGGAACAGGATGCGGCGGCCGCGCGCGGCGCGCATCAGGCCGTTGCGGATGGCGTTGCCGTAGTCCTTGTCGGGCCGGAAGTCGTACCAGCGCACGAAGGCGTCCGGCCGCACCCGTTCGCCCTTCACGCCGTCGAAGCCCACCAGCATTTCCACGTCGGCCGGGGACAGCCCGGCCTGTTCCATGGCCGTGCGCACGCTGTCGATGGCAAGGCCCAGGGCTACCGGGCGGTCGCCCCGGCTGGGGGTGACGATGGAGTAGCATGGCATGGTTTCGGGCATGGGTGGTTCCGGTGGTTCGTGTTGCCGCAGCCTTGGCGGCAGGCGTGGCGGTGCTATTCCGGACGCGGCTTGCGCTGGCGGGCCAGCCTGCGCCACCAGTTGGTCAACCGCTGCTCGTCCCCGTGTTCCCTGGGCTGGTAGAAACGGCGCTCCGTCAGGCCGTCGGGCAGGTAGTCCTGTTCGATCCAGCCGTCGGGGTAGTTGTGGGGGTACTTGTAGCCCTTGCCGTAGCCCCAGTCCTTTTGCAGCTTGGTGGCGGCGTTGCGCAGGTGCATGGGCACCGGCTGCGGGCCGTTCAACTTCACCTCGCGCAGGGCGTTGATATAGGCGGCGTAGCTGGAATTGCTCTTGCGGGCCAGGGCCAGGTACACCACGGTTTCCGCCATGGGGATGAACCCTTCCGGCATGCCCGTGAACTCCACGGCCTGCTGGCAGGCCACGGCCAGCGGCAGGGCCTGCGGGTCGGCCAGGCCCACGTCCTCGGACGCGGAAAGGATGAGCCTGCGGCAGACGAAGCGCGGGTCCTCGCCGCCTTCCAGCAGGCAGGCCAGGTAGTACAGCGCCGCGTCCGGGTCGCTGCCGCGAATGGACTTGATGAGCGCCGAGGCAAGTTCGTAGTGGCTGTCGCCGTCCTTGTCGTGGCGGCTGACGATCTCGGGCATGGCCGCGCGCACGGCGTCGAGGCCCCGGTTGTCGGCGGGCAGCCCGGCCACATACTCCACCAGGTTCAGCATGGCGCGGGCGTCGCCGTGGGCCATGCCGGACAGGAAGTCCAGCACGTCCTCGTCCAGCGGAGCTTCTTGCGCCGCGCCGCCGCGCCGCCCCAGTTCCATCAGTTCTTCGCGGCCCAGCGGGCGCAGGCGCATGACGTGCAGCCGCGAGAGCAGCTGGCGGGTCACGCTGAACGACGGATTCTCGGTGGTGGTGGCGATCATGGTGATTTCGCCGCTTTCCAGGATGGGCAGGAAAAAGTCCTGCTGAGCCTTGGAAAACCGGTGCAACTCGTCCAGCACCAGCACATCCACCCCGGACAGCGAGCGGCGCAACTGCTGCAACCCGGCCTCGGGCGCGCTGAGGCGCAGCACCTTGGTGCCGTGGGCGTTGGCCAGCAGCAGGGCCAGCGTGGACTTGCCGCACCCCGGCGGACCGAACAGCAGCAGGCTGGGCAGCCGTTCGGCGCGCAGCAATGCGGCAATGCGCGGCGTAAGGTGGGTCTGGCCCACGAAGCCGTCGAGGGTGCTGGGCCGGATGCGTTCCGGCAGGGGCTGCTTCAGGGTCACGTCATGGTCTCCGGAAATGTGGCCGGGCAAGAAGACGAAAGGATGAGCCTGCGGCTGGAGTCCTGTGTATCAGGCCCGCCGCGTGAGGAAAAGGCGGGTGCGCGGCTCGGGACAGGGGTGTGCAGGCTGTCGTCCGGGCCCGCCGGAAAGAAACGCCGGGCCTATCGCCCCTGCCGGGCCCACCAGTGCAGCCCCAGGCAGAGCATGGCCGCCGTTTCCCAGCGCAGCACGCGGTCGCCAAGGCTGACCGCCTGCATGCCGGATTCCAGCAGGGTGGCCACCTCGCGGTCGGAAAAGCCGCCCTCCGGCCCCACCACGAACAGGGTGCGCCCCGGCTGGCCGAGGTCTTCGGGGCCCAGCAGCACGCCGCCGGTGTCGCCTTCCCACAGGATGAACCGTTTGGCGAAATCGCGGCTGGCTTCGGCCAGTTCGGCCACGCCGCCGGGCAGGGTGCGCAGTTCCGGCAGCCACGGGTTGCGGCTCTGCTTGGCCCCGGCCTCCATCTGGGCGCGCCACGATTCGCGGGTTTCCCCGGGCACGCGCGACTGGCTGCGCTCGGCCTGCCACAGCCAGACGCCGCCCGCCTCCAGTTCCACCGCCTTTTCCATCAGCCAGCCGCGCCGCACCTCCTTGCCCCAGCCCATGGCCAGCACCGCCTGCGATGCCGGGGCCGGATGCTCGGTGACGGACAGCGGTTCAAGACGCACCAGGGCCTTTTCCGTGGCCGTGATCCGGAATTCGCCCTCGCGTCCCCGGCCGTCCAGCAGGCGCACCGTGTCGCCCTCGCGCACCCGCACCACCTTGACCAGATGGCGGGCCTCCTGCCCGTCGAGCAGGTACGGTTCGGCCCAGCGTTCGGGCGGCAGGAAAAAGGTGCGCATGGTGTGGCTCCGGGGAAGTGGGAAGGATTGGCGAGGTTCCGGCACAACGTGGCGCGCGGCAGGATTTTTTCTGCTGGCAAGGAAAACGCGCCTGCCAGAAGGGAGCGTACTTTTTGCGTACGTGACCGAACTGGCAGGCAGCGTTTGACGAAGCCAGCAGGAAAAAGACGCCGCGCGCTAGATCAGCTTCGCGCGCGCAGTTCCCTGCGTATAGAACGGCAGCCCCGCGCGGGTGGCTTCCAGTTCCACCCTGGCGGCCTTGACCACGAAGGCCGGGGCCTCGGCATGGGCGGCGGCCACGCGGGCCAGGGCCACGGCATAGCCCAGCGACGGCGCGAACGACCCGCTGGTCACCACGCCCACCTCGGTGCCGTCGGGCAGGGCCACCACGTCGCCGTGGCGGGCGCTGCGGCGGCCGGGAATGGACAGCGCCACCAACGGCTCGCGCACGTCGCGGTCCGCGCCCTTGCCCACGTAGTCGGCGGGGTTGGTCAGCATGGCGGCGTAGCCCGCTTCCGCCGGGGTGTGGGTGTCGTCCAGGTCGTGGCCGTACAGGGGCAGCCCCACTTCCAGGCGCAGGGTGTCGCGCGCGCCGAGACCCGCGGGCTTCACGCGCTCGTCGGCCAGCAGGGCGGTCCACAGGGCTTCGGCCTTGTCCCAGGGCAGGTACAGTTCCACGCCCAGTTCGCCGGTGTAGCCGGTGCGGCTGACCAGCAGCGGCGCGCCGCCGAAGGTCACGGAGCGGAAGCCGAAGTAGGGCAGGTCGCGGAAGCTTTCGCCCAGCACCGCTTCCAGCACGTCGAACGATTTCGGCCCTTGCAGGTCGAGCTTGGCGGTGCGGGCGGAAATGTCCTCGAAGACCAGCGCGTCGGGCAGGCGGGAGCGCAGGGCGGCGAAGTCGCCTTCCGTGCAGGCGCCGTTGACCACCAGCATATAGTCGTCCTCCGCCAGGCAGTAGACGATGAGGTCGTCCAGGATGCCGCCCTTGTCGTTCAGCAGGAAGCCGTAGCGGCAGCGGCCGGGCTTCAGCGTTTCCAGGTTGTGGCTGACGGCGCGGGACAGCGCCTCGCGCGCGCCGGGGCCGCGCAAGGTGAATTCACCCATGTGGCAGATGTCGAACAGGGCGGCGGATTCACGCGTCTGCACGTGCTCGGCGATGATGCCGGTGGGGTACTGGATGGGCATGTCCCACCCGGCGAAGGGGGCCATCTTGGCCCCGGCGGCCCGGTGCCACGCGGAAAGCGGGGTTTGCAGCAGGTCCGGCAAGGTGTGCTCCTTCGTGTCTCCGTTGGGGGTTGGCGCGGTCATGTGGTATGGAGGCGCGCTGCGCCGGGGCAAGGCGGTCTTGCGTCCGGGGCGGAAATTCGGGTGCGCCGTGCGGCGCGCGACAGGAATAGCGCGAGAAGGGATTTGCGGCAACCGGCTGGCGCCATGGCGGGGAGGGCAGTCGCGCGGCGGCGCGCTACGCGGCGGTCTTGCGGGTGCGCTGGATGGCCCGGAACTCGTCCACCAGCGCCACCAGCTTGCCGTAGTTGCGCTTGATCTCCAGGCCCCCGGGGGTCAGTTCGTCGTCGCGCTTTTCGATGTAGGTGCGCAGCAGGTAGCGGTCGTTCAGCATGTTTTCGCCGATGGCGATGACGCTGGAAACCAGCGTGTCGAAATAGCTGACGATCTCGAACTTCAGCCCGTGCAGCAACTGCACCGCCTCGGCCAGCATGCGCCGGTAGCCGATGCGCTCGCCCCGGTACTCGCGGTCCTGGATGTCCTCGAGGTAGCGCACCTTGCGGGCCTGCTGGATGTAGCTGTATTTGGCCCAGACCTCCTGGTAGAGGTCGTGCAGGTGCCCGAAGGCCTCGTAGTTGTCCGGCGAGAGCAGGTAGTTGTCCAGCACCTTGATGACGTTGGCGAAGAATTCGTCGCTGTAGCCGATGATGCGGCGCTGGTGCTTGGACAGCCAGGCGTACAGGAACTTCAGGCGCTTCTCGTCCGTATCGGTGTTTTCGACGATCTCGTTGCGCTTGTAGATGATCCTGCCCGTGTATTCGCCCCGGGTTATGTCGTTCAGGCGCAGGAACATGTTGGTGGCGTCCTTGATGATGTTCAGGTCGCCCAGCACCTGCCCTGTTACCGGATGGATCACTTCCTGCGATTCCACGGACAAGGCGCGGTCCTGCCGCACGTTGTCGGGGTTGAACTTGTGCTGCCGGTAGGTCACCCGCAGGATGACCACCCGCCGCTCGCGGTCCAGGAAATAGCCCGCCTCGTCGATGGCGCGCAGGGCTTCTTCCTGGTCGGCGTCCACGCGCACCAGGGCCAGCTTTTCCACGCGGGGGTAGGGGCGCGAATCGCCCTCGCCCATCATGGTGGTGATGGTGCGGTCCGACTGGCCCAGCACGCGGATCATGAACCGCTCGCCCATCTTGTGCAGCCGCCGCGCGAACAGCGCGCCGGAGGTGCGCCGCTCGGACACGATGGGAAAGCCGTACAGTTCCATCAGATACTGGTACACAAACAGGCGGTTGCGCTCGTACATCTCGTTGTCGCCCACCTCGAACTTGCCGATGCGCATGCCGAAGCGCTTGATCTCGCTGTCGAGGTCGGACGGGAACGAGGCGTACACCCCGCCCAGGTGGAAATGGCCGAAGCTGTCCAGCGCGAAGACCTGCGCCCGGTCCATGGCCAGCAGAAAGGGCATCAGCGCCGGGTAGTAGTCGAGCACCGAGGTGTCGAACCGTCCGAAGCGCTGGCGGAAGGATTCCTGGAACGCCTTGGGCAGGCGGGTCTGCATGGCCTGCACGTTGCGGGCGATGACCTGCGATTCCAGCGGGCACGAGGCGCCGTCGGCCACGCTGGCCGTATCCAGCACCGGGTGCAGGATGTCGAACTGGAAGACTTCCTGGAAGTAGTTGACCGGCCGCTCGAAGGCCACGATGCTGAAGCCGGGCAACTGCTTGTATTCCCACAGGTCCGCCTCGAACGAGGGCAGCAGCTCGCGCGATTCCACCAGCGGGTAGTCGGCCTGCTCGAAAAAGGGGCGCAACAGGCACTGCTTGACGTGCACCACGTCGAGAAAGCGCTTCAGCCGGGCAAGCGACGTAAGCTCCACCGGTTCGGACAGCAGCCCGTCCTCGCGGTAGACGAATTCGCCCTTGCTGAAGGCGTTTTTCAGGGTGATCTTCATGCGCTGTCCCGATGCACGCGGCGTTCCGCCATTCCCCTCCGGTATGGCGGGACGGATTGCAGTTGCCCCTTTGCGATACCCGAGCCTATTTTTTTTTCTAAAAAAATTCTACCATAATGTGACGGGCAAGGGCTCGCGCACAAGGGTTTTGCGGTGTCCGCGCACCCCGGACGCCGCGCCACGCGGGGCTGTGGCGGGCGTGCGGCTGTTGCGGGAACCTGCCAGGCTTTGTTAAGGCACCGGTTGAAACGGGCAACCGGGCCGCAATGCCGTACTGCGGTACGCCGCCGCACGCTGGTGCATGACCGTCCGCCCCCTTGCGGGCGGCACCGTGCGGGGATAGGCTGACACCCGCCCCCGCTTCGCCCAACGCATGCGCCCCCGCCGGATTCCGGCCGGGCCGCACGCCATACGCCATGAACTCCGGCCGCCGCACGGGGCCGGAGAGGAACCGGATATGAACAGCCAACGTTGCCACGAACGCATCCTTGCCATCATTTGCAGCGTGTTCGACGCGTATTCCGCCGTGCTCTTCCTGCCCGACGCCGGAGGCGCCGAAGGCGCGGACGACCTTTCAGCCGGCGCCGCCACGGCGGCGGCCGCCGCCGCGCTGGACCGCGACAACCAGTTGCACCGCCTTGCCGCCAGCTTCAGCCTGGGCGACATGGTGGACACGGGCACGTCCATTGCGCCGGGGCGCGGCCTGGTGGGCTGGATCATCCGCAACCGCGAACCGCTGCTGGTCAACAACTTCGACCAGCGCCAGAGCCACCTCGGCTACTACCGCAGCAACGAGGAGGCTACCATCAAGGCCTTCATGGGCTGCCCGGTGCCGGGCGGCGGCGCGCTGTGCATCGACAGCAAGCGGCAGTACTCCTTTTCCGACAAGGACCAGAAGATCCTGCAACTGTTCGCCGAACTCATCTCCGGCGTCGAGGGCGTGGTCTGCCGGGGGGCCGGCCAGGCCAGCCTGACCCGCTACTACGCGGCGTTGCAGGTGATCAGCGAACTGCGCGGCCGCATCAGCCGCTGGCCGCAGTTCCTGGCCGAATTCCTGCGCCTGATGGCCGAGGCCACCGGCTTCGACCACGCGCTGTTCGCCGCCCGCGACGGCGACGGGCAGAACTACATCCTGGAAGGCGAAAGCCACCCGCTGCTGCTGGGCAAGGGCGACGCGCCCATGTACCCCATCGGCAACGGCATCGTGGGCTGGGTGTTCCGCAACGACGCCCCGGTGTTCACCGAAGGCACCGACGGCGCGCCCATGGCCCCGCTGTTCGGCAAGGGGGCGCACATGCCCGCCTTCAGTTCGGTGATGTGCCTGCCGCTGATGATCAACAAGGTCACGCGCGGGGTGCTGTGCCTGGGCCACGGCGAGCCGCGCGTCATCCCCGACGACCTGCGCGCCTTCACCCGCATGTCGGTGGACCACCTGGCCCTGTTCCTGGAAAACCTGTACCTGAAGAGCAGGCTGCGCGAACTGCTGCCCAAGGCCCGGCTGGAACGCCGCGTGCCCGCGCCCGTCCCGCACGACCGCCCCGAATCGGACACCGACGACTGATCCGGACGACGGGCATCGACGACCGACACCGCAACCGCGAGAGCGACCAGATGCTGCGCAGACTGTTCGGCTTCCTGGGCAAGGACCTGGCCATGGACCTGGGTACGGCCAACACGCTGCTGTACACCCGGGCCGAAGGCATCGTGCTGAACGAACCTTCGGTGGTCGCCCTGGAAACCGACCGCAACACCGTGCTCGCGGTGGGGCGCGAGGCCAAGGAATTCCTGGGCCGCACGCCCAAGCGCATCCGCGCCATCCGCCCCATGAAGGACGGCGTCATCGCCGACTTCGAGGTGACGCGGCAGATGATCGCCTTCTTCATCCGCAAGGTCATCAGCGGCTTTTCCCTGGTCAAGCCGGGCATCGTCATCTGCGTGCCCACGGGCATCACCCAGGTGGAGAAGCGCGCGGTCATCGAATCGGCCCACCAGGCCGGCGCGCGCGACGTGCGCCTGGTGGAGGAGCCCATGGCCGCAGCCATCGGGGCCAACCTGCCCATCCACGAACCGCTGGGCAACATGGTGGTGGACATCGGCGGCGGCACCACGGAAGTGGCGGTGATCACCCTGTCCGCCGTGGCCTACGCCGAATCGGTGCGCGTGGCGGGCGACGCCATGAACCAGGCGGTGCAGCGCTACTTCAAGGAAGAATTCCAACTGCTCATCGGCGAGAACACCGCCGAGCGCATCAAGATGGCCATCGGCTCGGCCTTTCCGCTGCCGGAACAGCTGATGGTCGAGGTGTCCGGCAAGGACATGGTGAGCGGCACCCCCAAGGTGGTGCGCGTCACCGACGGCCACATGCGCGAGGCCCTGCAGGAGCCGGTGCGCGTCATCGTCATGGCCATCCGCAAAGCGCTGGAAAAGACCCCGCCCGAACTTTCCGCCGACATCGCCAGCAACGGCATGCTGCTGGCGGGCGGGGGCGCGCTGCTGAAGGGCCTGGGCGCGCTGGTCTCGCGCGAGACGCGCCTGAAGGTCATCATCGACGACGACCCGCTGACCACCGTGGTGCGCGGCACCGGCCGCACCCTGGACGACCGCAGGTTCTACGGCCGCGTATACATCAACTAGGCGCAGGGCATGGCGGACCGCCGGGCCGGGCCGGGCCCGGCGCATCGCCGCGCCCGCCTGTCCGCCGTCCGCGCCGCAGCACCGGGCGTCGGCCACATGCCGCCCGCAGCGAGCCACCATGTCCGTACAGTCTTTTGGCCAGCCTTCCGTCACCCCCTCCGGCTCCGGCGCTTCCGCTTCCCCTTTCGCGGCGCACCTGCCCCGCATCCTCGACATCGTGCGCGAAAGCGGCGTTCTGGTCATGGACCACTGGCGCAAGCCGCGCGCCATACGCTTCAAGGCGCGCGCCGACCTCGTGACCGAAACCGACCTGGCCGTGGAGGTCTTTCTCAAGGACCGCTTGAAGGACGTGGCGCCCGGCGCCACCTTTCTGGCCGAGGAAAGCGCCACCTCGCGCGAGCCGCGCGGCACCTGCTGGATCATCGACCCCATCGACGGCACCACCAACTTCGCCCACGCGCTGCCCTTCGTGGGCACCTCGGTGGGGCTGTGGCACGAGGGGCGGGTGGAACTCGGCATCGTCAACGTCCCGGCCCTGGGCGAATGCTTCTGGGCGGTGCGGGGCGGCGGGGCCTTTCTCGACGGCGCGCCGCTGCACGTTTCCGCCAGCGAAGACCTGGAGCAGGTGCTGGTGGCCACCGGCTTCCCCTATACCATCGAGGAGAAGGTGGACACGGTGATGGCCCGGTTGCGCAAGGCGATGCTGGCCACGCGCGGCGTGCGCCGCTGCGGGGCCGCCGCCGTGGATCTGGCCTTCCTGGCGGCCGGACGGTTCGACGCCTTCTACGAGGCGGACCTGAAGCCGTGGGACACGGCGGCGGGCTGGCTGCTGGTGGAGGAGGCGGGCGGGCGCGTCACCGGGTTCGACGGCGCGCCCTACGATTTCGCCAACGAGGGCATCCTGGCCAGCAACGGCCGGGTGCACGAGGCCATGCGCGAAATCCTGCGGCTGTAGCCCTGTCAGGGCAGGGCATGCCGGTCCGGTTCCGGACCGTCCGCGGCGTCCTCCGGCACGGGCAGAGAGGGCATGTCCCGGAACACGTCGCCGCGTTCCGTGGCCCAGATCAGCGCGGGCGTCAGCATGTCCCGGAAATGTTCAAGCAGCGCACCAAGTTCGTCGGCATCCACGAACATGCCATCGGCCACCTCGTCCGGATTGGGACGGGGCGTTTCTCCGGCGGGCCCGGCCGCGAACAGGGTGATGTGGGCGAATCCGGTTTCTTCCGTGGCCGGTATCTCGGCCCGGCGGATCAGGCGCACGGCGGCGATGTCCAGTTCCTCGCGCAGTTCGCGCAGGGCCGCGTCCTCGCGCGATTCCCCGGCCCGCACGTGCCCGGTGGCCGAAAGGTCCCACCGGCCGGGGTACAGGTGCTTGTTCGCGCCGCGTTTCTGCAGGTAGACACGGCCTTCGGCGTCATGCAGCATGACCAGCACCACCCGGTGGCGCAACGTCTGGCGGCGCGCCTCGGCGATGGGCATAACCATCAGCGGCCGGTCGCGCTCGTCGGTGATTTCCAGGTATTCGACCCCGTCGGCGGGGAACGCGTCGTCCGGGTGCCCCGGCCTGTCGCCGGGGGTGCGGCGCAGGCCCGCGCGGCCGCGCGATTTTCCCCGCGCCGCCCTGGGGCCGCGTGCGGCGGCGGCGCCAGCGCGGCGCATTCCGGCGGGTTCGTCCGCCATACGCGAAGGAGGGCGCTTGCCCATGCAGTCTCCTGTCCGTTCCGGTTGCGGCGAGAGCCCGCGCGTGGCGCGGCCGGAATTCTTTCGCCTGGGCCCCGGCGACATCGCCGAGGTGGCCGAACTGGAACGCCAGTGCTTCTCCACGCCGTGGAACGAGGAGCAGTTCCGGCTGGCCTTCGACCGCCAGGTGTTTTCGGTGTTCGGCCTGCGCGACGCGGGCCGCCTTGTGGCGTACGTGGCCGTGTACCACCTGGCGGGGGAACTGGAAATACTGAACGTGGCCGTGCACCCCGGCCACCGGCGGCGCGGGCTGGGCCGCCGCCTGCTGGCCATCCTGTTGCAAGTGGGCGCCAAAATGGGCATACATAGGGCCGTGCTTGAGGTCCGCACCGGCAATGTCCCGGCCATCGGCCTGTACGAGGGGTTGGGGTTCACCCGCGCGGGCGTGCGGCCGCACTACTACGGCGACACCGGCGAAGACGCCATCATCTACGAATGCGACCTGGCGGACTGGGCCAGCCGCGAACCCGGCTGCACCGGGTCCGAACCCGGCGCGCGGTGAGCCTGCGCGCCGTCCCATCCGCCCGGCAGGGCGCAGGGCGGACCACGCCGCCGCGCGCGCCATCCGGCCTGCCGCAGCCATTGCAGGCATGATTTTTTTCGGACGGGGCGCATCCCCGTCCTGCAATGTCCACCCTTCACGCAACACCGTCCGGAGACCCGCATGAAGAAGCTCATGGCCGCCAACTGGAAGATGTACAAGACCGCCGGAGAAGCGCGGACCACCGCCGCCTCGCTGGTGGCGCTGACGGCGGACACGCTGCCGGACGACCGCGAGGTGGTGATCTTTCCGCAGTTCACGGCGCTGTCGCCCGTGGCCGACGCCCTGCGCCACGCCGACGGCTACTCCGTGGGCGGGCAGGACGTGTACCCGGCGGCCGAAGGGGCCTTTACCGGCGAGGTTTCTCCGGCCATGCTCATGGACTGCGGGTGTGCCTGGGTGCTCACCGGCCACTCCGAGCGCCGCCACATCATCGGTGAAAGCGACGAACTGGTGGGGGCCAAGACCGCGTTCAGCATCGGCGCCGGGCTCAAGGTGGTGCTGTGCATCGGCGAGACCATCGACGAGCGCGAGGCGGGCCGCCTGGCCGAAGTGCTGGAGCGCCAACTGGCCACCGGGCTTGCCGGGGTGAAGGGGGACGCGGTGCCCGGCGCCATCGCCGTGGCCTACGAGCCGGTGTGGGCCATCGGAACCGGCAAGGTGGCCGGGCCGCCGGAAATCGTCGAGGCCCATGCCCTGGTGCGCCAGTTGCTGGTGGCCCGCTTCGGCGAGGCGGGCAGGGCGGTGCGCATCCTGTACGGCGGCAGCGTCAAGCCCGACAACGCCCGTGAAATCATTGCCCTTGACAATGTGGACGGTGTCTTGGTAGGAGGCGCTTCTTTGCAGGCTGACTCGTTCAGCCGCATCATTTTGGCGTAAGCCGTGCCGCGGCGCGGAGTTTTCACAAGGAGAGTACGGTGCAGACCCTGATCCTGACCCTGCATGTGGTCGCGTGTCTTGCCCTGATCGTGCTGGTGCTGCTTCAGTCCGGCAAGGAAGGCATGGGCGTGATCTTCGGCGGCGGCAACACCTCGCTGTTCGGCAGCACTGGCGCCGGCGGCATGCTTGCCAAGCTGACCGCCTTCCTGGCGGTCCTGTTCATCATCACGTCGCTGTCGTACAACGTGCTCACCAGCAGCCGCAAATCCGACGATTCGACCATCCTGGACGTGAAGCTGGAAGACGTGCAGTCCGCCCCCGCTGCGCCAGTCGCGCCTGCCGCTCCCGCTCCCGCCGCCCCGGCCGAGCAGAAGTCCAACTAGCATCGCAAGTTTCGGCGCGCCTCGCGCCAACCCCGTGCCGAGGTGGTGGAATTGGTAGACACGCTATCTTGAGGGGGTAGTGGGAGAAATCCTGTAAGGGTTCGAGTCCCTTCCTCGGCACCATCGGACATGAAGCCGTAACCAGTACTGCTGGTTACGGCTTTTTGTATGTAGAAAACCCCGCGCTATGCGCGGGGTTCTCGTATGCTTACAGCTATGGTGGTGTAAGAAAAACTCCTTTTGATTTGTTATGGAAGACC
>NZ_JBPGNZ010000010.1:0-19651 GCF_051133415.1 Nitratidesulfovibrio sp. D1
ATGGAGGAGGGGGTACACCCGATCCCATTCCGAACTCGGAAGTTAAGCCCTCCATCGCCGATGATACTGCGTATTCGTGCGTGGGAAAGTAGGCCGATGCCAGCACTTTTTCTTTCCGGGAGACGCGCACGCCGCACCCTCCCACCCGCTTCACGCAAAGGCCCCGGTTGAGCAATCGCCGGGGCCTTTCTGCGTTCACAGGGATGGGGGAGGGGGGGATTCTTGTTGGCCCCCTTTGGGAACGGCGTCCTACCGGTTCTTCCTGCGCCATTCCCACGGCGGGGTGGGGTTTGTGGTCTTCCACAGGCCGATGTTGGTCTCTCTGGCCCTGCTGGCGGTCAGGTACCAGGAAAGGCAGGGGTAGGGCAGGCGGCAGTATTCTCCATAGAACCACGCCTGCCCGGCGCGCAGCATGTCGCCATTGATATCGCTGCTGACGTCGCTGCTGACGCCGCTGGTGGCGGCGGCAAGCTCCGGCGGCAGGAAGGCGCGGGACCGGTTCCCCGAGGAGGATGCGGCATAGCCCGCGGTCTTGCCGACATCCGTCGCCCCGTGGGCGTCACCCCTGCTCCACGGAAAGGGGGACGTGCGCACGTGGGCCACGTCGCGGCCGTAGGCATCGCGGTCGATGGTCACGAGGTACACCGGACGCCCCATGACCATGCGCATCAGCACGGAGCGGGCCTGTTCGCCGCCGCGCTGGTGCAGTTCCGGGGCATCGATGCCGTACAGCCGCACGCGCACGTCGTTGCCCTGCCCGTCGCGCACCACGATGGTGTCACCGTCGGGCACGGCGACCACCCGGCCCTGCCAGGGCTCCAGCCCGGCCAGTGTCCAGACGGCCAGCACAAGCAGCAGGCCCAGCAGCCAGCGCGGGCGGACCAGCATGCGCCACGGGACGCCACGCGGCAGGCGCGGGAAGGAAGAGCCGCCGGGCCTTCGGGGCCGCCGGAACGGGAAGGACGCAGGCAGGCGCATGCGGGTCAGTTTCCGGTCCGCAAGACGTCCAGTTCGCGCTCCACCACCGGCAGCATGCGCTCCACGATGACCTGAACCCCCTTGGGGTTGGGGTGCATGCCGTCGGGCAGGTTCAGCGAGCGGTCCAGGGCCACCCCATCCAGAAAGAACGGGTACAGCGTCAGGCCGTAGTGCTTCGCCAGTTCCGGGTATACCGCGTCGAAGCGGCGGATGTAGTCGGGGCCGAGGTTGCGGGGGGCGTGCATGCCCGCCAGCAGCACCCGCACGCCGCGCTTGCGGCTGGCCTCGATGATGGCGGCCAGGTTGCGGCGCAGGTCGTCCACGGGCAGGCCGCGCAGGGCGTCGTTGGCGCCCAGTTCCAGGATCAGCAGGTCCGGCTTGTCGTCCAGCGACCACTCCACGCGGGCGAGCCCGCCGGCGGAGGTGTCGCCGGACACCCCGGCGTTGGTGACGCGCACCGGCCGCCCCTTGGCGTGCAGCGCGGCCCCGAGCATTTCCGGAAATGCCTCGCCCGGCCCTAGGCCGTAGCCCGCCACCAGACTGTCGCCCAGCACGAGGATATGCGGTATGCTGGAGTTGCCGCCGTCGTTTGCGGCCCGCGCCGACGTCGCGGGGGCAAGCACCGGCAGGGCGCACAGCGCAAGCGCCAACGAAAGCGACAGAACCAGCCACCGCGCCGGGGCCAGAGCCCGGCCCCTACCCCAGCCGCCAAAGGTGATTCGCGTGACAGATCCGATCATTGTGCTCTCCGACATACATCTCAACCTAGTGGGCGGTTCCGGCCAGGTCAACATCCTGCGGGGGGTGAATCTTTCCGTGGACGCCGGGGAAACCGTGGCCATCGTGGGTCCGTCCGGCTCGGGCAAGACCACCACGTTGATGATCATGGCCGGGCTGGAACGGCCCAGCAGCGGCGCGGTGCAGGTGGCCGGGCACGACCTGAACGCCATGGACGAGGACGCCCTGGCCCGGTTCCGCCGGGCGCATCTGGGCATCGTGTTCCAGTCGTTCCACCTGGTGCCCACCATGACCGCGCTGGAAAACGCCGCCCTGCCGCTGGAATTTTCCCATGCCCCGGATGCGCGCGACCGGGCCCTGGCCGCCCTGGCCGCCGTGGGGCTGGAGGGCCGCGCCCGGCACTATCCGGCCGAGCTTTCCGGCGGCGAGCAGCAGCGCGTGGCCCTGGCGCGGGCCTTTGCCTCCGCCCCGCGCGTGATCCTGGCCGACGAGCCCACCGGCAACCTGGACACCGAAACCGGACGCCGGGTCATCGAACACCTGTTCCGCCTGCGCGAGGAGCAGGCCACCACGCTGGTGCTCATCACCCACGATCGGGAACTGGCCGCCCAGTGCGGACGCCAGGTGCGCATGGAGGACGGCAGGCTGCGCGAGGACGGGGCGGCCGTGCCGGGCGTGACTGGCGTACCTGACTCATCCGGCACGCCCGGCGACGCGGGGCGCGCATGATCACCGCGCGCGACCTTGGCCTGGCCTTCCGGCTGGCCCTGCGCGAACTGCGCTCGGGCCAGCGGCGGCTGGCGGTGTTTCTGGGGTGCATGTTCCTGGGGGTGTTCGCCATTGCCGCCGTGGGTTCGGTGTCCGAGGCGGTGCGGGCGGGACTTGCGCGCGACGCCCGGGCGCTGCTGGGCGGCGACGCGTCGGTGGAATTCGCCACGCAGCAGCCCTCGGACGATGAACTGGCCTGGCTGTCCGCGCGCGGCACGGTGAGCCGGGTGATCTCGCTGCGCGGCATGGCCCGGTCGGCGGCGCCCACCGGCGAGGACACCGCCATGGTGGCGTTGAAGGGCGTGGACGGGGCCTATCCCCTGTACGGCGCGGTGACTCTGGACCCGCCCCTGCCGCTGGCCACGGCGCTGGGCGACGGCCCGGCAGGCGACGGTGCCCCCCTGCCTGGTGTCGTGGTGGACCCGCTGCTGCTGGAACGCTTCGGCGTGCGGGTGGGCGACGTGATCACCGTGGGGGCACAGCGCTTCCGCATCGCCGCCGCGCTGCTGGGCGAGCCGGACCGGGTGGTGCAGGGCATCACCTACGGGCCGCGCGTGCTTATGTCCTTGCAGGGGCTGGACCGCACCGGCCTGCTGGTGCCCGGCACCCTGCTGACCAGCGGGGCGCGGGTGCGCCTGCCCGGCCCCGCCGCGACGCCCGGCGCTTCTCCCTCCAGCGCGCCGCTTCGTTCTGCCGACGAGGCCACGGTGACCGCCTTTGTCGAGGCGGCCCGGATGGCCTTTCCCGACGCCGGGTGGCGCGTGGAATCGTACAGCCGCGCCGTGCCGCGCATCCGCAACCTGCTGGACCGGGTGGACACCGACCTCATGCTCATCGGCATCGCCGCGCTGCTGGTGGGCGGCCTTGGCATCGCGGAGGCGGTGCGCGGGTACCTTGCCAGCCGCATGGCCTCCATCGCCACGCTGAAGTGCGTGGGCGGCGGCGTGGCCACGGTGCTGTGGACCTACCTGTTCCAGATACTGCTCATCGGCGGCGCGGGCATCGCGGCCGGGTGCGCCCTGGGCGCGGCCGTGCCGCCCTTGGCCGCCGGGCTGACCGGGCAGCTGATTCCCGTGCAACTGGATGCGTCCGTCCATGCCGCGCCCCTGCTGCGGGCGGCCCTGCTGGGCCTGGCCATCCTGCTGGCCTTTTCGCTGCGGCCGCTGCTGCTGGCCGGGGCGGTGCGCCCGGCCACCCTGTTCCGGGGCTACGTGGCGGGCGGCGGCAACGGGCTGACCCCGGCGGGCCGGGTGCTGGTGGGGCTGGGCTTTGCCGTGCTGGCCGGGCTGGTGTGGCTGTTCACGCCCGACGCACGGCTGGCTTGGGGCTTCATGGCCGGGTGCGCGGGATGCTTCGCGGTGTTCCGCGTGGTGGCCTGGGGCCTGCGGGCCGGGGCGCGCGGCGCGCCCCACGCGGGCAATCCCAGCGTGCGGCTGGGGCTGGCGTCCATCCACCGGCCGGGCGCGCCCACGGTGAACATGGTCTTCGCCCTGGGGCTGGGCCTCACCGCGTTGGTGGGCATCGCCCAGGTGGAGCGCAACCTCAGCGCGTCCCTGGCCCGCGACCTGTCGCGCGACGCCCCGGCGTTCTTCTTCATCAACGTGCTGCCCGGCCAGGTGGCGGAGTTCGAGGAATTGGGCCACGCGCCCGGCGTCACCCGCATGGAGCGCGGCCCCATGGTGCGCGGGCGCATCGTGCGCATCAAGGGGGTGCCGGTGCAGGAGGTGGCCGTGGCCCCCGACGCCCAGTGGGCCGTGCGCGGCGACCGTGGCCTGAGCCACGCGGCCACGCCCCCGCCGGACACGGAACTGACGGCGGGCGCGTGGTGGCCGCCCGACTACAGCGGGCCGCCGATCCTCTCGTTGTCGGACGATCTGGCGCGCGGCTTCGGCGTGACCGTGGGCGACAGCCTGACCTTCAACATCCTGGGCCGCGAGGTGACGGCCACCATCGCCAACGTGCGCAAGGTGGACTGGATGACCTTCCAGTTGCAGTTCGCCGTGCTGTTCGCGCCCGGCCTGCTGGACCGCGCCCCGGCCACCTGGGTGGTGACGGCCTACGGCACCGGCGCGGGCATGGACGGCCTGTACCGCACGGTGACGGCGGCGCATCCCAACGTCACGGCCATCAGCATGCGCGAGATATTGGCCGAGGTGCGCGTGCTCATGGAACGCATGGGGGTGATGTTCCGGGCCATGGCCGGGGTGATGCTGACCACGGGCCTGATGGTGGTGGCCGGGGCCATCCTGGCCGACCGGCAGAGGCGCATTTACGACGCGGTGATCTACAAGGTGTGCGGGGCCACCCGGCGCGACATCCTGCTGGCCCTGGTCACGGAATTCCTGACCACCGGCCTGGTCACCGGGCTGTTCAGCGCGGGCACGGGCACGCTGGCCGCATGGGCCGCCGTGCGCGGCCTGCTGAAGCTGCCCTTTGCCGTGTATCCCGGCGTGGTGGCGGGCACGGTGGCCGCCTGCGTGGCCTTTGCGCTGGTGTTCGGCCTGGCGGGCACGGCCCGCGCCCTGAAGGAGAAGCCCGCGCCGTATTTGAGGAACGAGTAGGGCGGAACGACCAGGAAGGAAGCCGTTCGACGCGCCGAGCCGGAAACCGAAAAGGCCCCACGGATGTCTCCGTGGGGCCTTCGTCCTCGTGGTGGGTCGTGCGGGGATCGAACCTGCGACTCTCTGCTTAAAAGGCAGATACTCTACCGGCTGAGTTAACGACCCGAAAGGGAACGGTCCTATACGACCTGTGACGGCCTCGTGTCAAGATTGCCGCGCGTCGGGGCTAGCCCCCCGCCACCCGCTCCATGCCGCCCATGTACGGGCGCAGCACTTCGGGGATGACCACCGAGCCGTCTTCCTGCTGGTAGTTTTCGATGACGGCCACCAGGGCGCGGCCCACGGCCAGGCCCGAGCCGTTCAGGGTGTGCGCGAACTCGGGCTTGCCGCCGCCCGCCGGGCGGAAGCGGATGCCCGCGCGGCGCGCCTGGAAGTCGCCGCAGTTGGAGCACGACGAAATCTCGCGGTAGGCGTTCTGGCCGGGCAGCCAGACCTCGATGTCGTAGGTCTTGGCCGCCGAGAAGCCCATGTCGCCGGTGCACAGGGTGATCACCCGGTAGGGCAGGCCCAGGCGCTGCAACAACACCTCGGCGTGGCCGCGCATCCGTTCCAGTTCGTCGAACGAGCGGTCCGGATGGGCGAAGCGCACCATCTCCACCTTGGTGAACTGGTGCTGGCGGATCAGGCCGCGCGTGTCCTTGCCGTAGCTGCCTGCCTCGGAGCGGAAGCACGGGGTCATGGCCGCGTAGCCCATGGGCAGCTGCGCCTCGTCCAGCATTTCGTCCGCGTGCAGGTTGGTCAGGGGCACCTCGGCCGTGGGAATCAGGAAGTAGTCCCATCCTTCGAGCTTGAACAGGTCTTCCTCGAACTTGGGCAGCTGGCCGGTGCCGGTCATGGTCTTGCGGTTGACCATGAACGGCGGGATGATTTCCACGTAGCCGTGCTCGGTGACGTGCGTATCCAGAAAGAAGTTGGCCAGGGCGCGCTCCAGCCGGGCCGCCCAGGTGCGGTACACGGCAAAGCGGCTGCCCGCCAGCTTGCCCGCGCGCTCGAAGTCCAGCCCGCCAAGGGCGGTGCCGATCTCCCAGTGTTCCTTCGGGGTGAAGGAGAAGGCGCGGGGCTCGCCCCAGCGGAGCACCTCGGGGTTGTCGGCCTCGCTGCGGCCGAAGGGCACGGAGGCGTCGGGAATATTGGGCACGGCCAGCAGCCAGTCGTTGACGGCGGCCTTCACCTCTTCGGTTTCGCGGTCCAGGTCCTTGATGCGGTCGGACAGCGCGGACAGGCGCTCCAGCAGCGGGGCGGCGTCTTCGCCCGCGCGCTTCATGCGGGCCACCTCGCCCGAGGCCTTGTTGCGTTCGCCCTTCAGGGCTTCCACCTCGGCCAGCAGGGCGCGGCGGCGTTCGTCCAGGGCGGTGAATTCGGCCATGTCGAGCGACGAGCCCCGGTCGGCCAGGGCCTTGGCCACCACTTCGGGGCTGCGCTGGAGCAGCTTGAGATCGAGCATGCGGGGGTTCTCCTTGTGGAAAAAAGACGCCGGAGAATACCCGCATCGCGCGAGGGGCGTCAACACGCACGTCCTCGTGGCGGGGGCGGCGGGGCGGCAGGGGGCTGGGGCCGGTCGGGGGATGGGGGGGAAGCGATGGCGGGGGGCGCTGCGGACCGCGCCCACTGGTGGCCGGACAGAGCGGAACTGTGGGACTTCTTCCGGGGGACTTCTCCCGGGGGCTCCTTCCGGGGCGGCTCGTTCCGGGCCAACCCGACGGAGGGCGGCGAGACCCTGCCGTCAGGCTGTCCCCGTGCGCGCGGGGCGGACGCCGGTCAGTTGTCGGCCATGACCTCGGGGGCGGCGCGCATCTGTTCGGGATGCAGTTCGCGCAGGTAGTCGATGAGGGTGGGGTAGTCCTCGTCGTAGACCATCTCGTCGCTGTCGTCCCGGGCGTAGAAACCCGCCCAGGCGGGACCGCGCAGCGAGGCGGGCAGGCCTTCGCGCGATTCGTCGGTAAGCCACACCACCACGTTGGCGCCCTTGCGGACCAGCGCACGGGTGAACGCGGGCACGCCGCGCGGGGTCAGCGCGATGACGTAGCCCAGCGCCAGCAGGATGCGGTGGGCGCGGGTGCGGGTGTCCTGGATGCGGCCGATCTTCTTCAGCCGGTTGCGGAACAGGGCCGCCTCGCTGTCCTTGCGAGGCTGGATGTCCTGCCGCGTCACGGGGATGCTGGAATGACGGGCGGGCATTTGCGAAACCTCCATCAGAGAGTGTATCCGTCCCGGGTGGTTCCGGGTGCTGTTTGATTGAACAGCCTACATGGTTGCGCTGTCAATCATTATCTTCACTATGGGAGTTGAGATGGCCCATGTCAATGCTGAGAGTGGAAGCTCAGTGAGACGAGGTGGGGGTAGAATTTTTTGAATCCGGCCCCTGCGGGCCTGCCCCGGCTGGGTGAGCGCTCGCCCAATACCTTGTGAAATAAGGAATTATCAGCAAGTCCGGGATGGGTCGTCCGTGCCTGGCAGGTCGGAGCGGAATGGTCGGAAAAAATGTCTGAGCAAACAGTGTATGCAGTGCCGGGCGGGCAGAGTTCAATTTTTTAAACTGCGAAAGGCGCCCTTCTGCCCGGCGGGCCAGTGGGATGGAACCGTAACATCGTTGACTTGCTGGATTAAAATGAAACACCGCCCGATGGGGCGGTGTTGGCACGCGGGTTGCTATAACCCGGATACCTTCCTTTCTTTTGCAGACAGCTTTTCCTCCAGAACGGCTTGCGGGCGGTCCGCAAGCCGTTCTGCGTTGTGGCGGGACGGTTCCGGGCGGCGGGCCGTACCATGCGGCACAGGGGACGGCTCGCGCCTTGCGGCACGGGGGCGTCAGCCCAGTACGGCCTTGTTGACCAGGTTGGCCACGGCGCGCGCCGCGTCCTCGTCCACGTCCACGTACTTCAGCCCCAGCAGGTACCCCCCGGCAGAGTATTCCACCCGGATCACCTCCGCGATGGCCTGGAGGTACTGGTCGGCGTCGTTCTCGTACACCTTGAAGAACCCCGGCGAATACTTGTTCAGCGTGGGGATGTGCACGCGCACCTGCAACTTGGCCCCCGGCTCGAACTTGCGGGGGCTGTGCACGCTGAGGCCGCCGGCGCTGATGTCGCAGCACTGCGTCTCGAACCGGCCCTGGCTGGACGGGGGGAACCTGATCTCGCTGGCCTCGACGGGAAAGGGCTTGGGAAGGCGGCAATGCTTGCGCCGGTCGCTGGTGGAGTCTGTCATGGTCCCGAAGTCTCCTGGCGGGGGTGGAAATGAGGCCGGGGGGCTATGCTCCTGTGGGCCTCCGGCCCGAGCCATACAGCAAGGGTATCACACGCGGGGGTGCCGCGCCACCCCGCGCCACCCCGCGCCATGCCGGGCCGGGACAGGGTGGCGGGATGGCCCGGACGGCGGCAGCGGCCCGTGGCGCAGACCCCTGGAGTGGTCGCCCGCGCGCAAGAAAGTAAGCGGTCATTGACTTTCCGGGGCAAAGGATTATCAGGGCGGAAACCACACCCGTTACGGAGGAATTCTGTCCATGCTCAAGATAGCCTTGCCCTCGCGAGACGGCGTCATTGACGAACATTTCGGCCACTGCGAGTATTATACCCTGCTGACGGTGGACGAGACCCGCAACATTGTGAAAGAAGAGCGCCTGACGCCGCCCCCCGGCTGCGGGTGCAAGTCGAACATCGTGCCCATTCTGGTGGACCTTGGCGTCAGCGTTCTGGTGGGCGGCAACATGGGCGAAGGCGCCGTGATGACGCTGCGCCGCCACGGCATCGAGGTGGTGCGCGGGGCGTCCGGCCCGGTGCATGAAGCCGCCCGGAACTGGCTGGAGGGCCGCCTGGCCGACCGGCAGGAACTGTGTACATCCCACGGCCATCACGGCTGCGGTAACCATTAGCGGAACGCCGACGGGCTTCGCGGGGCGAAGCGTCGGGCGGCGGGCCGAAGGATCGACCCACATGTCCGAGACCACGCTTTGCCCCTGCGGCTCCGGCCTTGCGCTGGACGCCTGCTGCGGCCCCTACGTGCGCGGCGAAAAGCCCGCGCCCACGGCGGAAGCGCTGATGCGTTCGCGCTACTCCGCCCACTGTCTGCACGCTTTCGACTATCTGGACACCTCCACCCACCCGGCCATGCGCGAGGACGTCAGCGTCGACGAGATGCGCGCCTGGTCCGAAGCCGTGGAATGGAAGGGCCTGGAAGTTCTTTCCGTGAAGGGCGGCCAGCCCGGCGACGAGACCGGCGAGGTCTCGTTCGTGGCCCATTACGTGCTGGGCGGCGTGCCCCAGGAACTGCGCGAGGACAGCTTCTTCCGCAGCGAGGACGGCGTGTGGTACTACGCCGACGGCCTGGTGCACGGGCAGGAACCCTTCCGCCGCGAAGCCCCCAAGGTGGGCCGCAACGAGCCCTGTCCCTGCGGCAGCGGCAGGAAGTTCAAGAAGTGCTGCGGCAAGTAGGCTGACCGCCGCCTGATTTCGCGCGCCGGGGATGGAGGGAGAGCCTTCCGTCCCCGGCGTCCGTTTTTTCTTTCTGCGCGCCTTCCGCCCCCGGTTCCCCGGCCCCCTTGCCCTTCACTCCGGTATCTGCTTTGCTGCGCGCAACAACGGAGCATCGCCCATGCGCACCTTCCTGTTCGTTCCGCCGCTGCCCCGCATGACCGGGGGCCTCGCCGTGCTGTACCGCATGGCCGCGCACCTGCATGCCGCCGGGTACCCGGTGTTTCTCGTCCCGCGCGAAGGGGGCGCGCCCGGACTTGATCAGGACAACTCGCCCGCGCCGGTACTGGGCTGGGACGAGGCGGCGGCCACGCTGACCCCGCGCGACGTGTGGCTGGCGCCGGAAGGCTGGGTCAACGCGCTGGCCCCCGGCCTGCGCGCGGGCGCGCGCTGCGTGGTGTACGTGCAGAACTGGGCGTACCTGCTGTCCGCGCTGCCGCCGGGCGTGGCCTGGCCGCAACTGGACGTGTCGTTCCTGGCCGTGTCCGATCCGGTGGCCTGGTACACCCGCGAGGTGACCGGGCGCGAGGCCCCGGTGCTGCGCCCCGGCATCGACCTTGCGCTGTTCCGCCCGGCGTGGCCGGATGGAGGAGACGGCGGGGACGGCGGGGCCGTGCCCGATGGCCCGGCGCAGGGGCCGGTGCGCATCGCCTGGATGCCGCGCAAGAACCGCGCCCTGGCCCAGCAGGTGCGCGACCTGCTGGCCGCCCGGCTGGCGCTTGCCGCGTCGCGCGGCGAGCCCTCCGTTGACGTGGAGTGGCGCGAGATTCATGGCCGCACCCAGGCCGAGGTGGCCGACCTGCTGCGCGCCTCGCACGTGTTCCTGGCCACGGGATTTCCGGAGGGCTGCCCCCTGCCCCCGCTGGAGGCGCTGGCCAGCGGCTGCCTGCTGGTAGGCTTCGCCGGGTTCGGCGGGTGGGACTACATGCGCCAGGCCCTGCCCGGCGGGGCGACCCCGTGGTGGACCGGGGGCGGCCCCGAAGCGGACCCGGCAAGCGGCGGCATGGAGCTGCCCCCCAACGGCTACATCGCCGCCGACGCCGACGTGGTGGCCGCCGGGCTGGCCCTGGAACGGGCCGTGCGCCTTGCGGCCACGGGCGGGCCGGAACTGGCCGAGCTGCGCCGGGCGGGCCTTGCCACGGCGCGGGCCTGCTCGCTGGACCGCCAGCGCGAGGCGGTGCTGGCCCTGTGGGCGCGGGCGGAGAAGGACGAACTGTTCCCCGCCGCGCGCGCGTCATTACAATAAGGAATCCGCATCATGTCCAAGAAGAAACCGGAGCGGCCCGCGCCGGAAAGCCTGGGGCTGCCCTGCACCGGCGTGGAGTCGCACGCCCACCTCGACGGCAGCGAATTCGACGCCGACCGCGAGGCCATGCTGGACCGCGCCCGCGCCGCCGGGGTGGCGCTGCTCGGCAACGTGTTCCTGGGGCCGGAACGATGGGCGGCCAACCGCCACCTGTTCGCGCACCGGCCCGAGGTGTTCTTTCTGCTCGGCGTCCACCCCTGCGAGGCGCAGTCCTGCGACGATGCGGCGCTGGCCGCCATGCGCGACGCCTTTGCGCGGGACGAGCGGTTGCGCGCCGTGGGCGAAATCGGCCTGGACTTCTACTGGGACGACTGCCCGCCCGACGTGCAGCGCGCGGCCTTCCGCGCCCAGCTGGCCATGGCCCGCGACGTGGGGCGGCCGGTGGTCATCCACTCGCGCGACGCTTTCGACGACACCATGCGGGTGCTGGAGGAGGAAGGCTTTTCCGGCTATCCGCTGCTGTGGCACTGCTTCGGCGGGGACGCGGCGCAGGCCGGGCGCATCGTGGCGCACGGCTGGCACGTCTCGCTGCCCGGCCCGGTCAGCTACCCGGCCAACGAACCCCTGCGCGAGGCCGCGCGCGCGCTGCCGCTGGACCGGCTGCTGCTGGAAACCGACTGCCCGTACCTGTCGCCGGTGCCGTATCGCGGCAAGCGCAACGAGCCCGCGTACATGGTGTTCACCGCGCAGGCCGTGGCCCTGGCGCGGGGCATGGACACCGCCGAACTGTGGACGGTGGCCGGGGAGAACGCCCGGCGGTTTTTCGGGGTATAGCGGGGCCGACAGCCGCCCGCCGCGTTCCGGGATGCCCGGACCTTTATGACGGCGCGCCGCCGCCGGGGAGGCTTCATGGACCATGATCCGCAACGGGACGGCGACCGCCCCCCGAACGGCCGCACTCCTGACGAAGTCCGCCGCTTCGACCGGGCGCTGGCCCTGTTCGAGGCCGGGGCGTGGTTCACCTGCCACGAGGTGTTGGAACATCTGTGGCTGGACGAGACCCGGCCCGAGCGCGACGTGTACAAGGGCATTTTGCAGATTGCCGTGGGCCTGCTGCACGCGGAGAACGGCAACCACGCCGGGGCGCTGCGCCTGCTGGAACGCGGGGCCGGGCATCTTGTCCCGTTTCTGCCCGCGTGGTTCGGGGTGGACCTGGCGGCCCTGCGGGACGAAGCCCTGCGCCTGCGCGCCACGCTGGCCGCGTTGCCGCCGGGCCAGCGGCTGGACGCGGAACAATGGAAGGAACTGCTGCCGCGCGTGCGGCGGGCGGACTGAGACACGGAAAATGAGAACGCCGGACACGCGAGTGCCCGGCGTTGGTCATTTTTAATGGGGAGTTGCGCGGGGCCGCGTCCGGTACCGCCCTTTTTCCGGCCCGCTCCGGCTCGCTCGGTCCCGCTCAGTCCGTGATCCCCGCCGTGTGCCCGAAGCCTTCCAGCAGCCGCGCGATGAACCGGTCCACCAGCGCCTGCTCCGGCAGGCCGGTGACGCAGGCGTCGTCCAGCATGCGCGCCGCAAGGCCGGGCAGGGCGGGCACGCCCACCCGCGCATCGGGCAGCCCGGCCAGTTCCGGGGTATCGGGCAGCCGGGGCAGTTGGGGCAGATAGCCATCCTCCGCGCAGGCGGCGCATGGTCCGGCAAGCCGGTTCAGGGCCAGCACCTGGCGGTGCAGGCCAAGGCCGTGCGCCAGCCGGGCGATGTCCGCCGCCGTTTCCAGGCTGCGCAGCCCCGGCTCGCTGACCACCGCCAGCCCGTCCACGGCCGCCACGGTGCCCCGGCCAAGGTGTTCCACTCCGGCCTCCAGGTCCACCAGCACCCATTCGCGCCGGTCGTGCACCAGATGGGCCAGCAGCGCTTTCAGCAGGGCGTTGGCCTCGCAGGCGCAGCCGCCCCCGGCCCCGGCCACCGATCCCATGACCAGCAGCCGCTTGCGCCCCGGCACGACGCCCGGCGTGGCGGGGCCGCCGACGGGCACGTCCACCGCCAGCGTTTCAGGCAGGTCGCCCACCTCGGGGGTGAGGCTGATCATGCCCGTGCCGATGCGCTGCATGATCAGGTCGTGCCGGTCCACCAGCGGCGCGGGCAGCCCGTCGCGCGGCAGGCCCGACGCCCTTCCCAGCGACAGGGCCGTGTCCGCGTCGATCATCCAGACGTCGTGCCCGTGCCGGGCCAGATAGTCCGCCGTCCAGGCCGCCAGCGTGGTCTTGCCCGCGCCGCCCTTGCCCGCGAATGCCAGTTTCATGCGTGCCTCCGTGATGCCGAAGGAAATGTCGCCGCCCGGTGCAGGGCCGGGGCAGGGTGTGCCTGCCCCGGCCCGTCCCGGTGCGGGAAGGCGCGGCCACGGGCCGGTGACCGCGCCGCCGGGAGAGGGGAGTCGATGTGCCGTGCGCGGCCCTACGCGGAAAGGCCCAGCTTCCTGCGCCGCTCCACGATGTGCGCCTCCAGCAGGTCCGCCGCCTTCACCGGGTCCGGCTCCACCATGAACGCCGCGCCCACCAGCCCGTTCAGGCCGTCCACGGCCATGCCGGTGACCACGTCGCTGCCCAGGATGTTGGGCGGCAGGCCGAGGTGGGTGGGAATGCCGCTGGCCACGGCGTACAGGCCGATGGCCGCCGCCTTTTCCGAGTACCACTCCGGCGACGAGGCCCCCACGGGCAGGTCGCTGATGTCCACGCCCAGCGCGTCGGCCAGCAGGCCGCACAGTTGCAGGATGCGCGAATTGTCCACGCAGCTGCCCATGTGCAGCACCGGCGGCACGCCCAGCGCCTTGCACACGGCGGCAAGGCCCGGCCCGGCCATGTCGGCGGCTTCCGGCATGAGCAGCCCGGCCTTGCCCGCCGCCGTGGTCACGCAGCCGGTGGCCAGCACCATGATGTCGCGGCGGATGAGTTCCTTCGCCAGCCCCACGTTGGCGGAATCCTGCATGATCTTGGGGTTGTTGCACCCCACGATGCCCACGAACCCGCGAATCTGCCCGGCCTTCACGGCATCCAGCAGCGGGGCCGGGGTGCCGCCCAGCGCGGCCAGGATGGCCTCGTTGGAGAAGCCGGTGGTCACGGGCACCGGCTGCACGGGAATGTTCACCCGCGCAGGGTCGCGCCGGGTGAACGCATCGATGGCCAGCAGCACGATTTCGCGGCACTTTTCCTGCGCGTTGTGGGGGTGCACCTCGATGTGGGTGGCCCCGGTGAACCGGCCCTTGGGCGAGGTGGTCACGAAACGGGTGTGGTAGCAGGCGGCGATGCGCACCAGGCTCGGCATGATGCACTGGTAGTCGGCCACGATGGCGTCGGCCGCGCCGGTGACGATGGCAAGTTCGGTCATCAGGTGGTTGCCCGCCACGGGAATGCCCTGCCGCATCAGCAGTTCGTTGCCGGTGCAGCACAGCCCGGCCACGTTGACGGCGGCGGCCCCGGCATCGCGCGCGGCCTGCTGCACCGCGGGCTCGCGCGCGGCGGCAAGGATCATTTCCGACACCACGGGGTTGTGGCCGTGCACCAGGATGTTCACGGCGTCCTCGCGCAGCACGCCCAGGTTCACGGTGGCCTGCCGGGGCATGGGGGTGCCGAACAGGATGTCCGAAAGCTCGGTGCCGATCATGGACCCGCCCCAGCCGTCGGCCAGCGCGGTGCGCGCGGCGTGGGTCAGCAGGCTGGCGGGGTCGTTGTCGCAGCCCATGTGGGTGCGGTGCATCATCTCGGCGATTTCGCGGTCCACGCCGCGCGGGGTCATGCCCAGGCGTTCCCATACTTCGCGGCGGGCCTTGGGCGCGCGCTTCAGGAAGGCCAGTTCCCTGCGGCGGCTGCCGAAGTCGGCGTAGCAGACCTCCACAAGGTCGCGGGCCACGTCCAGGGTGGGGCGGGTGTCCGCGTCGGCCACGCCCAGTTCACCGGCGATGCGGCGCAGCTTGGCCTCGTCGCGGATGGCGTAGCCGGGGGCGTGGCCTTCCACCACGGCTTCCAGCGTTTCGATGAGGTCGCGGCCGTGGTCCGAGTGCCCGGCGGCCCCGCCCGCGATGAACCGGCCGAAGTTGCGGGCCACGATGACGTCGGCGTCCGCCCCGCACACGCCGTAGCGCATCTTGCCGTCCTTGCGGTTGGCGATGCGGCAGGGGCCCATGACACAGTTGCGGCAGGTGGTGCCCAGCTCGCAGAACTTGCAGTGGGGCGTCTGCTCGCGCAGACGGTCCCACGCGGTGGGGATGTTTTCGGCGTCCGCCTTGCGCAGCATCTGCCGCGCGTCTTCCCACAAGGTGCGCTCGTTGTCGGGTGTTCCGGAATTCATGTTGCCCTCCCTGGGCCGTGGCCCCGCACGGGGCCGCTGCGGTTGCACCACGTCCGCTGCCGTTTCCCGCGACGCGTGCGGACGCATCCGCCGCCCCCGCGCGTCCTCTCCTGCGCGCGGGCGGCACTGTATGGCGCGAACGTAACGCGGCAGGGCGCTGGAGTATGTCGGCTAGCCGACAGAAGGCGCGAAGTTGCGAAAAAAAGGGGTGGGCGGGAAGAACGGCGGGAAAAGCCGGGGGAAAGCCGGTGGAGGGAGGACGGGAAAAGACAGGAAAGCCGGGAGGGCCGGTGAAAAACGGGACGGCGCGGAAGCAGGCCGGGCTACGCGCTGGCCAGTTCGCGCAGCCGGTCCATGTCGCGCACGCGGTAGGTTCCGCGCCCCATGCGGTCGAGGATGCCGGAGCGGATCATGTCGTTGAGCAGGGTGGACACGGTCTGGCGGGTGGCCCCCACCATGCCCGCCAGCTGTTCCGTGGTCAGGTCCAGCCGGATGATCTGGCCGCTGCCGGGCTGCACCGGCCGGGGGGGCATGGCGTGCCGTTTGTCCGGCGCATGGGCGTGGGCGTCCGGAGTGCCGGGGGCATCGGGGGCATTGGGGGCATCGGGGGGCGCGTCGCCGGAGCCCGCCCGTTCCGCCTGTTCCAGCAGCAGGGCGGCCAGGCGGGTGTTGCTGTCGCGGAACACCAGCCCTTCGATGAGGAAAAAGGTGGAGCGCAGCATCTGCCCCAGCACCCGGACCATGATGGCCGAAACCTCGGGCAGGTCGGTCATGCGGCGGCGGAAGGCGCGGGTGTCGGCCAGCAGCACTTCTCCGTCGGCCAGGGCCTGCACGTGCGCCCCGGTGTGGCTGCTGTAGATGTCGCCCCGCTCCAGAAAGGCCAGGGTGAATTCCTTGCCGCCGTACGAAAGGTACACCCGGAACCGCCCGGACTTCACCACCAGCACCAGGTCTTCCTGCTCGTCGGGCCAGAAGATGCCCTGCCCGCGCGCCACCCGGCGCACGGCGAACATCTCGCGCAGGGGGGCGCATTCGGGGCGCTCCAGCGCTTCCAGCAGGTCGACGTCGGAGAGTTTCATCATCATGGAAGACTCCTGAGAGGAAGGTTCCGGGCGTTCCGCCGTCGGGGGGCGGCGGCTACTCCAGCCCCGCCTTGCGGAACGCCTCGGCAATGCTCTCCGCGTATGGCGGACGCAGCACGCCCACCTCGGTGACGATGCCCGCGATGAGCGCGGCCGGGGTCACGTCGAAGGCGAAGTTGAACACCGGCACCCCGTCCGGGGTGACCTGGGTGTCGCCCACGTGGGTCACCTCGCGCGGGGTGCGGTCCTCGATGGGGATGTGGTCGCCGTCGGGGGTGTCCCTGTCGATGGTGGACAGCGGCGCGGCCACGTAGAACGGCACGCCGTGCTCGCGGGCCAGCAGGGCCACGGAATAGGTGCCGATCTTGTTGGCGGCGTCGCCGTTGGCGGCGATGCGGTCGGCCCCCACCACCACCTTCTGCACCATGCCCTTGCGCATCAGGTGGCCGCAGGCGTTGTCGCAGGCCACGGTGACCGGGATGTGGTCCTCGTGCAGCTCGAAGGCGGTCAGCCGCGCGCCCTGCAGGAAGGGGCGCGTCTCGTTGGCGATGACCGAAATGTTCTTGCCCGCGTCCACCGCGCCCCGGATGACCCCCAGCGCCGTGCCGTACCCGGCGGTGGCCAGCGCGCCCGCGTTGCAGTGGGTCATCACCGTGTCGCCGTCGTCGATCAGGGCCGCGCCGTGGCGGCCCATGGCCCGGTTGATCTCGATGTCGTCGCGGTGGATGCGCCGCGCCTCCGATTCCCACAGCGAGATCAGCGTGGCGAAGGGCGCGTGCCCGGCGGTCTTCCAGACCTTGCGCATGCGGTCCACGGCCCAGCGCAGGTTCACCGCCGTGGGCCGCGCGGCGGCGATGCGCCCCAGCAGGCCGTCCAGCACGGGGTGCCAGTGGTCGCCCGCCTCGGCGGCCTCGTAGGCGGCCAGCACGCAGCCCCACGCGGCGGTGACGCCGATGGCCGGAGCCCCGCGCACCACCATGACCTGCAAGGCGGTGACGATGTCTTCCGTGGTCCGGCAGACGAACTCTTCCTGCCGGATGGGCAGCAGCCGCTGGTCGAGCAGGATCAGGGCGCGCTGGGCGGCGTCGTAGCGGATATGGTGTTCCATGGGGCCTCCGTGGAATGGGCGCGTGGTGTGGGGCGTGACGGGCAAGGCGCGCGGGGCGCGGCAAGAACCTTCCCCCGCCGGGTGTACCGTCCCGGAGGCGACTCGGCAAGGGTGCGTCGGCACCGTGTCGCCGCATTTCGCATACTGTATACAATTATTGACAGCCAGCCCGGTTCGCGGCATGAGCACTCCATCACACCGTATTCTTCATACAGTCCCGCGCACAGCAAGAGGAGCTTCGTTCATGTCCGGCACTTCTTCGCAGTCTTCCCGGCCCGGCCTGCCCGGCTTCGTGTCCCTGGCCTCCGACGGCGGCGTGGCCGCCCGCACCGCCGCCTCCCGTCCGGCGTCTCCCTTGGCGTCTCCCCCTGCGCTGGACGGCATGTTTGGCCCCTACGGCGGGCAGTACGTGCCGGAGCACATCAAGCCCGTGCTCGACGAACTGGCCGCCACCTTCGAGCGCTATCACGCCGACCCGGACTTTCTGGCCGAGCTGGACTACTACCTGACCCGCTATTCCGGCCGCCAGACGCCGCTGTTCCTGTGCGCCAACCTTACCGCGCGCCTGGGCGGGGCGAAGATCTACCTCAAGCGCGAAGACCTGAACCACCTTGGCGCGCACAAGGTGAACAACACCATCGGCCAGATATTGCTGGCGAAACGCATGGGCAAGAAGAAGGTCATCGCGGAAACGGGCGCGGGCCAGCACGGCGTGGCCACCGCCGCCACTGCCGCGCTCATGGGCATGCGCTGCACCATCCACATGGGCGCGGAGGACATGGAGCGCCAGAAGCTGAACGTGTTCCGCATGCGCATGATGGGCGCGGACGTGGTGCCCGCCATGAGCGGCCAGCGCACCCTGAAGGAGGCCGTGGACGAGGCCCTGGCCGCCTGGCTGGGCGACGCGGAGAACACCTTCTACCTGCTGGGTTCCGCCGTGGGGCCGCACCCCTACCCGCGCATGGTGCGGCACTTCCAGTCGGTGATCGGGCGCGAGGCCCGCGCCCAGATGCTGGAGGCCGAAGGCCGCCTGCCCGACTGCGCCGTGGCCTGCGTGGGCGGGGGTTCCAACGCCATCGGCCTGTTCGCGGACTTCATCGGGGATGCGGGCGTGCGGCTCATCGGCGTGGAACCGGCCGGGCGCGGCCTGACCTACGGCGACCACGCGGCCACCCTGTGCATGGGCTCGCCGGGCGTCATGCACGGGTTCCACTCCTACATGCTCAAGGACGAAACGGGCGAACCGGCCGCCGTGTACTCCATTTCGGCCGGGCTGGACTACCCCGGCGTGGGGCCGGAGCACAGCCACCTCAAGGACATGGGCCGCGCCGAGTACGCCAGCGTGACCGACGTGGAAGCGCTGGACGCCTTCTTCGTCCTGTCCCGGACGGAGGGCATCATCCCCGCGCTGGAATCGTCCCACGCCCTGGCCCACGCCATGAAGCTGGCCCCGGCCATGGGCAGGGACGCCATCATCCTGGTGAACCTGTCCGGCCGGGGCGACAAGGACGTGGCCCAGGTGGAGGAAATGGTCAGCGCCGGGCTGGTCACCCCGCCCGCGCTGTAGATGGTGTCGACACGAGTGTCCTTTTGCTGTCTGCCTGCGTCAGAATGGCTTTTTATTCCGGTCGAATACCATCAGAGTATACTCCCTCCATAAAAAATCATTCTTCCTCGGCAGACAGCAAAAATCCTACTCGTGACGACACCATCTGGGACTCGCCGGTTGCCGGGCGGGCGCGGGGCCTGCCCGGCAACCGGCTGCAAGTTTTTACATCTGCAAATTCAGTGTGTTGCCTGTAAAATGCGCGCTGCCTGAAAAAAGGTTGTTGACCTTGGCGGGCGATACGCATAGATACCCGCTTCCGCGCCGACGACCGGCGACAGCGCGCGAACAGCGCGCCGCCATTCGGGATTCCGCGCGGAGTGCTCTTTCTACCTTGCAGGCCCCGCCGGACGATACGCCGCACTGGCAACATCGACCGGCCACGAAAAAAAGTGAAAAAGGGCGTTGACAGCGGATGCGGGATGCGGCAAAAAGGCCGTCCGCGCCGCGACAAGGTCGACGGCACGGCGGAGCGATGGCTCCGCAGGTCCAAGCGACCGGGTTCATGCCTGGTTTCGAGACCGGGCTCCAAAGACCATGGTTCTTTGACAAGTAAATAGCGAGTCGGGAAGGAATCAGCCTTTACGATATGATCAATCGTGCGGGTGCGCCAATTACGGTGCGTTCGTGCGACTTCAGTTTTTCAACTGGAGAGTTTGATTCTGGCTCAGATTGAACGCTGGCGGCGTGC
>NZ_JBPGNZ010000011.1:0-14979 GCF_051133415.1 Nitratidesulfovibrio sp. D1
GGTCTTCCATAACAAATCAAAAGGAGTTTTTCTTACACCACCATAGCTGTAAGCATACGAGAACCCCGCGCATAGCGCGGGGTTTTCTACATACAAAAAAACGCCGCGCCCGAAGGCGCGGCGTCGTGCCGCTCTGTCATGCCCTGTCCCGGCCGCACGTCCTGTGCCAGCGGGAAAAAGAATGGTTTGCCCTACGAGGCGTAGTCGCCCCTGTTGAACTTGAACTTCTCCGTGGCGGCCATCACTTCGAGTTCATTGACCACGGCCGCGAGCCCTTCGTGGTCGGAAAGGTTGGGCATGGCCTGCTTGAGGTCGCGCAGCGAACTGTCGATGCCTTGCAGCATCGAATAGGCGCCGCGCAGCCCGCCGGAAGACGCCCCCTGCCCCAGTTCGCGGGCATAGGCCTCCCAGTTGTTCAGCAGTCCGTCCAGTTGCGCCATGGCCTGGTCGAGGCCGGTCGCGTCCGCGGAGGCGGCGTCCACGTTACCCGTGGACGAGGCCATGAGCAGCGGGTCGATGCCCGCGGCCCCCGGCGGCGCCACCGGCGCGGCGGACTGCGCGGCCTCGGCGCCCGCCAGCTCCTGCGAGAGCAGCGCGCCGAAGTCGCCGGCAGCGCTGGCGCCGCCGGTGGTCTTCCGTTGCGTCTGCTCCTGCCGTTGCAGGGCCTCCAGTTGTTCCGTGCCGATCTTCATGACGTCCCCCATGTCAGGGATGTAGCGCATGTCGTGCATGCAGGGTACGCCCGTGTCCAAGCAAGAACCCTGCCACGGGGCTTGTGCGCGCAACCACCCGGAATTCCAGCAACGCACCCGTGCAAGGGGCGGGAAAAAGCTGCCGGGCGGCACGGCTTGCCCACGGGAGACACTACGCATCAAATCGGCCCTTGTCTATTTCGCCCTCAAAGCATACTGTAAGTATACGAAGAGGTTCAGACTGCCACCCGGCCCCGCGAGGGGCACGGAACCCGAAACCTGGGAGGAACACCATGAAGGACTTCAAAAAGATTCTCTGCGCCGTGGACTTTTCCGAGCACAGCAAGGATGTCGCCGAATATGCCGCCTCTCTCGCCAGGCTGACCGGCGGGTCGGTGGTGGTGCTGTACGCCGCTCCCTCGCTGAGCCAGTACGTGGGCTTCCACGTGCCGCCGAACTCCATCGAGAACTTCGTGGGCGAGATCGTTTCCGGCGCGGAAAAGGCCATGGAATCGTTCGTGTCCGAGAATTTTCCGGGCATCAAGGCCGAGGGCCGCATCGTCACCGGCTACGCGGCCGAGGAAATCCTGGGCGTCGCGGACAAGGAAGGTGCGGACGTGATCATCATGGGCACCCACGGCCGCAAGGGCCTGGACCGCATCCTGTTCGGCTCCGTGGCGGAAAAGGTGGTTAAGAGCGCCCGCCAGCCGGTGCTGACCATCCGTCCTTCCGCGTAATTCCGGGCCGCATAACTCCGGGCCGCATAACTTCGGGCCGCGTGGTTCCGGGGCGCATGCCCCGCACCTTCCGGGGCCGTCTGACGCCTCCGGTGGCGGCGAAAGAAGCAAGACAGGGGGCCGCCGCGAACAGTTCGCGGCGGCCCTTTTCGCATTCCTTCACCGCCATGCCGGGGCCACATGTGGCCGGCCTGCCGTGGTGACGCCTACGTCCCGGCGGAATCCGCCACCTCCGAAGGAGCCTCGCACACCGCGTCGTCCATGGCCACGCGCGGCAGGATGAGCCGCACCGACCGTTCGAAGAACAGGTAGTCCCAGGCCCAGTTCACCAGCACGAACAGCCGGTTTCGGAAGCCGATCAGGTAGGCCAGGTGCACGAACAGCCACAGCACCCACGCCCACAGCCCGGAAAAGGCGAAGCGCCCCAGCCGCACCACCGCCGCCTGCCGCCCGATGGTGGCCATGGCCCCCTTGTCGCGGTAGCGGAAGGGCTTGGCCCTGCCGCCCTTGAGCAGGCGCAGCACGTTGGCCGCCGCGTGGCGGCCCTGCTGGGTGGCGTTGGGGGCGATCATGGGCGGGTTCTGCCCCTCGGGCAGGGAAAGGTCGCCCACCACGTGGATTTCCGGGTGCCCGTCCACCTGCAGGGTGGGCAGCACCGGCACCCGGCCGCCCCGGCCCACGGGCAGGCCCATGGCGGCGGCCACATCGTGCCCGCGCACCCCGGCCGTCCAGGCCACGGTGCAGGTGGCGATGCGCATGCCGTCGCCCAGGCGCACGCTTGTGGGGTCCACCTCGGCCACCCCGGCCTTGGTGCGCACCTCCACCCCCATCAGGGCCAGCCGGTCGCGGGCGTAGGTGCGCAACTGCTCGGGAAAGCCGGTCAACAGGCCGTCGGCCGCCTCCAGCAGCACGATGCGCGGGGGCGTCCTGCCCGCCAGTTCCGGAAAATCGCGGGCCAGCGGGGTGCGCACCAGTTCCGCCAGCGCCCCGGCGAACTCCACCCCGGTGGGGCCGCCGCCCACCACGGTGAAGGTGAGCAGCGCGGCGCGCCGGTCTGGGTCTTCGGTCAGGCTGGCGCGCTCGAAGCAGGCCAGGATGTGGTTGCGCAGGCGCACCGCATCCTCCAGAGATTTCAGGGTATAGGCATTTTCCGCCGCGCCCGGCACTCCGAAGAACGAGGTGAGGCTGCCCGGCGCCAGGATAAGATGGTCGTAGGGAATGTCCGGCCCGTCGGTATGCAGCACGCGCCGGGCCGCGTCCACGCCGTGCACGTCCGCCAGCGCCACGCTGACCCGCCGCTGCTTCCGGAACACCCCGCGCAGGGGATAGGCGATCTGCTCCGGCTCTATCTCGGCCGCCGCCACCTGGTACAGCAGCGGCAGGAAGGTGTGGTAGTTGTTGCGGTCCACCAGCACCACGTCCACCCGGCCCGAACGCGCCAGACGCCGCGCCGCCCACAACCCGCCGAAGCCGCCCCCCACGATGACCACGCGGGGCCTGCCTGCGCCGCGTGCGAACCTGTCCGTATCGTTCCGGCCGATCATGTCCGCCTCCGTGTGTGCTGTCCTGGGTGTGGCCGATGGAAAATGACGGGCCGTCCTGCGGCCATGCGCAGGTGTACGGGGCTGCTTCCAACTTAGGATTTTCGTTCGTTGGCAAGGAAAACGAGCCTGTCATGAGGGAGTGCGGCAGCCGTTAGGCGAGCTTGCGAGCCTTACGGATGGCGACCGCAACGCGTACTCTTATCGTATTCGACCGACATGGCAGGCGAAGTTTGACGAAGCCAACGGGCGAAAGGACAAGTTAGAAACAGCCCCAAGGCCATTCTTCACGATATACGCACACGGCGGGCGACGGCAAGGGGCGTGGCGAAGGGACGCGCCCGACGCGAGACCGGGCGCACGCTCCGCCACGCCCCTTGCGCTGTGCGTGCGCCTTGGACTATCTGATGGGTCTTCCGCGACGGCGGGCGCACCCCGCCCCGCCGCGCGCCCAACGAAGGAGCACGTCCCTCCCATGTGTGCCGTCAAATCAGCCGACAAGTCCGGCGCGACTGGCGCCGACACGCGCGCCCCCGCCGGTGTCCCGCTCGCCTCGCCCGACGCCGTGCGCCCCGAGGTATGCGGGTTCAAGCCGTACACCCCCGGCCTGTCCATCGACGAAATCCGCGCCAGGTACGGCCTCGCCCACGTCATCAAGCTGGCCAGCAACGAGAATCCGCTGGGCACCTCGCCGGTGGTGCGGCACACCCTGCGCCACAAGGCGGATCTGGCCTTCCGCTACGCCCAGTCGGGCAACCCGCGCCTGACGGCGGCCATCGCGGCGCACCACGGCGTGCCTGCGGAGCGCGTGGTGGCGGGCAACGGCTCGGACGAGATCATCGACCTCATCGTGCGGGTGCGGGCCGTGCCGGGCGTGCACAACGTGGTGGCGTTCAATCCGTGCTTCAGCATCTACGAGTTGCAGACCCGCCTGGCGGGCGTGGAGTTCCGGCAGGCTCCGCTGGCGGCGGATTTTTCCTTCGACTGGGACGGCCTGCTGGCGCTGGTGGACGACGCCACCGCCGTGGTCTTCGTGACCACGCCGGACAACCCCTCGGGCTTCTGCCCGCCCGTGGCCGACCTGGAACGGCTGGCCCGCGCCCTGCCCCCCGGCTGCCTGCTGGTGGTGGACGAAGCGTACATGGACTTCTGCGGCGACGAGGCGGCCCACTCGCTGCTTTCCCGCATCGACGAATTCCCCAACCTGGCCGTGCTGCGCACTTTTTCCAAAAGTTTTGGGCTGGCCGGGCTGCGCCTTGGCTACGGCATCCTGCCCGTGCAACTGGCCGACTACCTGCGCCGGGTTCGGCTGCCGTTCAGCGTGAACATCCTGGCCGAAGAGGCGGGCATGGCCGCGCTGGCGGACGACGTGTTCCGCGCCGAAACCCTGCGCGTGACCGCCGAGGGGCGCGACGCGCTGACGGCGGGGCTGACCGTTCTGGGCTGCCACGTGTACCCCAGCAAGGCCAACTTCCTGATGTTCCGTCCGGCGTGTGACGCTGCGCATCTGTTCGAAGAACTGCTGCGGCGCGGCATCATCATCCGTCCGCTGAAAAGTTATGGCCTGCCCGACCTCTTGCGCGTCAGCGTGGGCAGCCCGGACGAGAACGCGGCGTTCCTGAAGGCGGCCGGGGAGATCATGTCCCATGCCTGATACGTGCCGCGCCTGTTCCAAGGCCGCCAACGCTTCGTCCACCGCGTCCCCTGCGGCCCCCCCCACCGTTCCAGTCGTCACGCTGGACGGCCCGGCGGGCGTGGGCAAGACCACCCTGGCCAAACGGCTGGCCGACGCGCTGGGCGTGGCCTACCTGGACACCGGGGCCATGTTCCGCACCCTGGCCTGGAAGCTGGGCTCCGGCGCGCATGAACTGCCGGAAGGCGACCTGCGCGCCCGATTGGATGACTTCCTCTTTGCGCTGTCCGGCGCGGGCGGGGCCTCCGTGCTGTCCTGCAACGGCGTGCCCGTGGGAGAGGAAATCCGCACCGAGGAGGTGGCCGCCCTGGCCTCGCGCATCGCCACCATCCCGGTTGTCCGCGAACGGCTGAAGGCCGCGCAGCAGGCGCTTGGGGCCTCCTGCGCCCTGGTGGTGGAAGGCCGCGACATGGGCACCGTGGTGTTTCCCACGGCCCGCCACAAGTTCTTCCTGGACGCCACACCAGAGGAACGCGCCCGCCGCCGCTGCCTGCAACTGGAAGCGCAGGGCCAGCCCGCCGACCTCGCCACCATCGCCGCCCAGATCCGCGAACGCGACGACATGGACCGCAACCGCGCCGTAGCCCCGCTGCGCCCCGCCGACGACGCCGTGCGGGTGGACACCACCAACCTCGACATCGACGGCGTGTTCGCCGAACTTGCCCGGCACATCGCCGCACGCGGCGGGTTGTAGCCCCCATCCGGTTTTCCCTCCGGCCTGTACTGAAACCGGCCCGCGCTTCTTACGAAGCGCGGGCCGGTTTCAGTACAGGGGGCCGTTTTTTGTATGCCTCCGGCGGGCAGGGGGCGATAGCCCCCTGCACCCCCGTTTTGGGGGGAACATGTTGGCAAGTACCCCAAACGGCGCTACCGCCATGCTCACCTCTGCCGGATCCCCTTAAAAAGCATCCCCGCCGCGTTACCGCGACAGGGATGCAACAGACCAAATGAAAAGTTTAGGAGGATGGGGGTTCGGGGGAAGGAACCTTTTCCAAAAGGTTCCTTCCCCCGATTATCCCCAAATACTCTTATAAATCCGTTTGCGGACTCGCCACCCCGCTGCGGTCCAGCACGTGGAAAATCAGCGAAAGGACCATGCCCACCACGGTGGCGAGGGCCATGCCCTTGAGCTGCACCGAGCCGATCTGCACGGGCACGCCGCTGATGCCGGTGATGAACACGATGGCGGTCAGGGTGAGGTTGGCGGGCTTGGAGTAGTCCACGCGCGACTCCACCAGCATGCGGATGCCCGAGGCGGCGATGACCCCGAAGAGCAGGATGCAGATGCCGCCCATGACCGGGGTGGGAATGGACTGGATGAGCGCGGACAGCTTGCCCACGAAGGCCAGCAGGATGGAGATGACGGCGGCACCGCCGATGACCCACACGGAATACACGCGGGTGATGGCCATGACGCCGATATTCTCGCCGTAGGTGGTGGTGGGCACCGAGCCGAAGAAGCCGGAGAGCACGGTGGACACGCCGTCGCCCATGAGCGAGCGGTGCAGGCCGGGGTCGCGGGTCAGGTCGCGTTCCACGATGTTGCCGGTGACCACCAGGTGGCCGATGTGCTCGGAAATGACCACCAGCGCGGCGGGGATGATGATCAGGATGGTGTTGAAGTCGAACTTGGGCACGTACACGGTGGGGGTGGCCAGCACGGGGGCGGCGGCCACGCCCGCGAAGTTCACCGCGCCAAGGACGATGGACACCGCGTAGCCCACGGCGATGCCGGTCAGCACGGGGATGATGGCCATGAAGCCCTTGAACAGCACCGAGCCGAAGGCCACGGTGAGCAGGGTGGTCATGGAGATGATGATGGCGGTGGTGTTGTACGCGCCGGTGGCGTCGGGCATGACCCCGGCCATGCCGGTGGCCACCCCGGCCAGTTCGAGGCCGATCAGGGCCACGATGGGGCCCATGGTGGCGGGCGGCAGCACCACGCCGATCCATTCCGGGCCGAACTTCCAGATGATCAGGGCCACGGCGATGAAGATGCAGCCCGAGGCGATGAACCCGCCCAGCGCGTAGGAATAGTTGGCCCCCCACATGGCCTGGTCGGCCCCCAGCACCACGAACACCGGCGACAGGAAGGCGAAGCTGGACCCCAGGAAGGCCGGGGCCTTGCCCTTGCACAGCACGAGATAGATCAGGGTGCCGATGCCGTTCATCAGCAGCACGATGGCCGGGTCGATCTTGAACAGGGTGGGCACCAGAACGGACGCCCCGAACATTGCGAAAAGGTGCTGGAAGCTCAGGGGAATGCCCTGAAGAAACGGTACCTTTTCCTCCACCTGGATGGTCTTTCTGGCCATTGCCCTCTCCGGAAAAGTGCTGATGTGGTGTGTGCATGCCGCGCGGCGCGCGGGCGCGGGGCCGTTGCGCGGCGCGGTTCGGGCAACCGCCCTGACGTCATGCAGGAAAGGGGCGGCGAGGCCCCTCGCAAAAAGGGCGGGACATTTGCTGTCCCGCCCCGTGGTGCGCCCTATTTGGTGCCGAATATCTTGTCGCCCGCGTCGCCGAGGCCGGGCAGGATGTAACCGTGCTCGTTGAGCCGCTCGTCCACGCCCGCCACGTAGATGTCCACGTCGGGGTGGCGGTCGGTGACCTTCTTGATGCCTTCCGGCGCGGCCACCAAGAACAGGCCCTTGATCTGCGGGCAGCCCGCTTCCTTCAAGAGGTCGATGGTGGCATTCAGGGTGCCGCCGGTGGCCAGCATGGGGTCGATGATGATGGCCATGCGCTCTTCGATGTTCTTGGCCAGCTTCACGTAGTACTTCACCGGCTCAAGGGTCTCTTCGTTGCGGAACATGCCCACGACGCTGACCTTGGCGCCCGGGATCATGTCCAGCAGACCGTCCAGCATGCCGAGCCCGGCGCGCAGGATGGGCACCACGGTGATCTTCTTGCCGCGGATCTGCTCCACCTCGACAGGCCCGGCCCACCCCTGTATGGTAACCTTCTCCGTTTCGAGGTCCTTGGTGGCCTCGTAGGTAAGCAGGCGGCATATTTCGTTGGAAATGGCCCGGAACTCGCTTACCGGCACGTCGTGCTGGCGCAGGATGCCCAGCTTGTGCTTGACCAGCGGATGATTCACCACGGTAACGGCCACGATAGGTCTCCTTGTCTGTCTCGGTGAGCGGGGGCGCTTGCCCCCCAAACGCACAGGTTGTAAAAAACACGCCCCCGTCGGTCAAGCGAAAGCACAACCGTTGCCAAACATGTCGAATCCACCGCACCCCCCGGCCGAAACGCACACCCATTCCTTCACCGTCGGCCCCGAGCACGCCGGACAGCGGCTGGACCGCTTCCTGGGTGACGCCATGGCCGCCCTGCGCGAAGAGGACGGCCACGGCGACGCCGTCTCGCGCGAGAAGGTCAAGCGGGCCATCCGCGACGGCGCCGCCACGGTGCGGGGCCGCGCCTGCACCGTGCCCAGCACCCGTGTGGAGCCGGGCCAGACGGTCACCCTGGCGCTGGCCGTGCCCGCCGCCAGGGTCACGCCCGAGGAAGGCGAACTGGCCGTGTTGTACCGCGACGCGGCCATCGCCGTGCTGGACAAGCCCGCCGGGCTCACCGTGCACCCCTGTCCCAGCTGTCCGGACGGCACGCTGGTGCACCGGCTGGTGCGCCACTTTCCCGAACTTGCCGCGCAGGAAGGCTTCCGCCCCGGCATCGTGCACCGCATCGACAAGGCCACCAGCGGCCTCCTGCTGGTGGCCCTGACCGAGGCGGTACGCCTGGAACTGTCGCACGCCTTCGCCGAGCGCGAAGTGCACAAGGAATACCTTGCCCTGGTGCACGGCGTGCCCTCGGCAAAGGGCGACATCGACGCGCCCATCGGCCGCCACCCGCTGCACAAGGTGAAGATGGCCGTGGTGCCGGAAAACCGGGGCGGCAAGCCCGCCCGTTCGGCATGGCGGGTGCTGCTGGCCGACCCCGGCGGCCGTTTCGCCCTGGTGGCGGTGCGCATCTTCACCGGGCGCACCCACCAAATACGAGTGCACATGGCCCACCTGGGCCACCCCCTGTGGCAGGACGCGGTGTACGGCCCGGCGGAAACCGCGCCACCCGGCGGTTGCGATCTGCCGGAATTTCCCCCGCGTCAGATGCTGCACGCCTGGCGGCTGTCCTTCCGCCACCCGGAAACGGGGGCGGACATGCACTTCACCTGCCCGCCCCCGCCAGACTTCGCCGCGCTGGCCCTGCGCTTGTCACGGCGCATGCAGCGGGTGGTGGTCACCGGGTCGCCGGGGTGCGGCAAGTCTGCCCTGATGCGCCTGCTTGGCGAGAGGGGCCAGTCGGGCGAGGCGGGCCTGCCGGTGTGGAGCGCCGACGCGGCCGTGGCCCGGCTGTACGAGCCGGGCGGCGGCGGGCACCACCTGCTGCGCGGCCGCTACGGCGAGCGCTTCGTGCCCGACCCCGCCGGACCGGTGGACAAGCGCGCCCTGTTCGAAGCCATGCGCACGGACGCCGCCCTGCGCCGCGAGGTGGAGGAGATGATCCACCCGCTGGCCCGGCACGACATGAACGAATTCTTCGCGCGGGCAGAGGCGGCGGGCGCGCCCGTGGCCGTGGCCGAGGTGCCGCTGTTCCTGGAGGCGGGCTGGAAGGCCGGGAGCCGCGACACCGCCGCCATGTCCGGCGTGCTGCCCAATGTGTTGTTGGTCGGGGTGCACTGCCCCTTCGCCGAACGGGCGCGGCGGCTGGAAACCCATCGCGGCTGGCCGCCGGACATGGTCGCCGCCATGGAGTCCTGGCAATGGCCCGAGGCGGACAAGATGCGCGCCTGCCATCTGGTGGTGGACAATTCCGGCACGCCGGAAGACCTGGCCCGCCGGACGCGCGGACTGCTGGCCGAACTGGCCCGCCTGCGCGCCGCGCGGGACGCCCGTCTGTCCGATCACCTTGCCTCGCTGTGGCAGGCATGAGACGCTAGCGCATGTTCCCCCTGCGCGACACCATTCCCCGCGTGCACACCCCATGGGCGGTGTGGTGCATCCTTGCCGCCAATCTGGCGGTGTTCCTGTGGCAGCAGACGCTGACCCCGGGCGAAACCCTGCGCCTGTTCCACTTCATGGGGGTGGTGCCCGCCCGCTTCGCCCATCCGGACTGGGCGCTGACCTCCGGCTATCCGCCGGGGGGCGTTATCGCCTTCGTCACCCACATGTTCCTGCACGGCGGCTGGGGCCACTTTCTGGTGAACATGTGGACGCTGTGGATCTTCGGCGACAACATCGAGGACGTCATGGGGCCGTTGCGCTTCATGATCTTCTACCTGACGTGCGGACTGGCGGCGCTGCTGACGCACATGGTCTTCTCCGCCTCGTCCACGGTGCCGGTGGTGGGGGCGTCCGGGGCCATCGCCGGGGTGCTGGGGGCGTACTTCCTGCTGTATCCCCACGCGCGGGTGACCACGCTGGTGCCGCTGCTGTTCATCCCGCTGATCTTCGACCTGCCCGCCGTGGTCTATCTGGGCATCTGGTTCCTCACGCAACTGCTCTCCGGACTGACCACGCTGGGCGGCGACGGCGCGGGCATCGCGTGGTGGGCGCATCTGGGCGGATTCATGGCGGGGTTCGTACTGCTGCCGCTGTTCCGCCAAAAGGGCCGCTGCTACTACTGCCACTTTCCGGAGGGGCGGGGCCGGGGCGTCATCCGCGCGCCGCACGACCCGGAGGAGTAACGGCCCAGCCGCCCGGCCCGGCCCAATCACGTCCCAATCACTTCCCCAATCACGTTCCCAGTCCCGCCCGGCCGGTCCGGCGCCCACGCGCCGCCCCTCCTCCCGCCTTTCCGCCCGCCATTCCGTCAGGTTGCGAGTGCTTCCTCACGTTTTCCGCAGGGTTCCACGCATTGACTTACCGGGGGGTATGCCGCATAAGTTTCGGGCTGCCGCGCGGCGGCTCGCGCCGTTTCCGTCCGCATTCCCCTGCTCTCGCCACGGCGAACGGCAGGCGGCCGGGCAGCGCATCGCGCAAAACATCGCAAGGGGTCCATCATGCTCGAAATACGCGACCTGCACGTCTGCATCGGCGACGTAGAGGTTCTGAAAGGCATCGATCTCAAGATAGAAGCCGGCGAGACCTTCATCCTGTTCGGTCCCAACGGCTCCGGCAAGACCACCCTGCTCATGACCCTCATGGGCTTCGCCAACTATACCGTCACCCAGGGCCAGATCCTGTTCAAGGGGCAGGACATCACCAACGCCCCCATGTACGAGCGCGCGCGCCTGGGCATGGGCATGTCGTTCCAGCGCCCGCCCACCATCCACGGCCTGAAGACCGGCCATCTGGTGAAGATGTGCGCCCGAGAGCGCGAGGTGGACGTGGACGACCTGGCCCGCAAGGTGAACTTCGACCGCTTCCTGGAGCGCGACGTCAACGCCGGGTTCTCCGGCGGCGAGATCAAGCGCTCGGAAATGCTCCAGCTCATGGCCCAGCGGCCGGACCTGGTGCTGTTCGACGAGCCGGAATCGGGCGTGGACCTGGAGAACATGGCCCTTATCGGCCAGACCGCCCGCCAGTTGCTGGACGGCATGCCCCCGGCGTCCTGCTCCATGAAGCAGCAGAAGGCCCGCTGCAAGACCGCGGGCCTGATCATCACCCACACCGGCTACATCCTCGAATACGTCAACGCCGACCGGGGCCAGGTGATGTACGACGGCCACCTGTGCTGCGAGGCGCGGCCCGGCGACATTCTCGACCACGTCAGCAAGTACGGCTACCAGGAATGCCTGCGCTGCCTCGACAGCGACGCATCGCTCGGCCAGATCAAGGAGGCGCTGTAGCCATGGGTTACCGCAACGTGGACCTTACGCGCTTCAGCTTCGACGGCGCGCAGGCCGAAACCATCCCCGACCTTTCCACCCTGGACGAATTCGACCGCAAGCGGCTGCTGTACGCGGGCATCGACGTGAACGCCAAGGAGCGCAGCGGCTCGTTCATGCACATGAACCACAGCGGCGTGCACTGCAAGTCCACCCAGGAAGGGCTGGAACTGCTGGACATCAAGCAGGCCCTCAAACTGTACGACGGCCTGCCGCAATACTTCTGGAAGATGGTGGACCCCAACCGCGACGAATACACCCGCGCGGCGGCGGAACACCTGCACGGCGGCTACTTCATCCGCGCCCGCAAGGGGGCCAGGATAGAAGCGCCCGTGCAGTCGTGCCTGTTCATCAAGGGCAACGGCGTGGGCCAGAACGTGCACAACGTGGTCATCGTGGAAGAAGGCGCGGAGATGCACATCATCACCGGCTGCGCCACGGCCCACGGCACGCGCGAGGCCGCGCACCTGGGCATCTCCGAATTCTTCGTGCACAAGGGCGGCAAGCTCACCTTCACCATGATCCACAACTGGGGCGAAGACACGGCGGTACGCCCGCGTTCCGCCGGCATGCTCGAGGAAGATGCGGTGCTGGTGAACAACTACGTGTTGCTCAAGCCCGTGAAGGACCTGCAAATGTACCCCACCCTCACCCTGGCCGGGCGCGGGTCGGTGGCGCGGTTCAACTCGGTCATCGTGGCGCCGGAAGGCTCGTACGTGGACACGGGCAACCGCATCCTGCTCAACGCTCCGGACACGCGCGGCGAAATCATCGCCCGCACCATGACCACCGGCGGCACCATCATCAACCGGGGGCACATCGGGGCCTACCAGGTGCCCGCGCGCGGCCACCTGGAGTGCAAGGGCCTGATCCTGGGCAACGGCATCATCCACGCCATTCCGGAACTGGAAGGCACCGTGGACGGCGTGGAACTGTCGCATGAGGCGGCCGTCGGCAAGATTGCCCAGGAAGAGATCGAATACCTCATGGCGCGCGGGCTGGACGAGGACGAAGCCACCTCGACCATCGTGCGCGGCTTCCTGAACGTGGACATCATGGGCCTGCCCCGCGAACTGGAACAGGCCGTGGAAGACCAGATCAACCAGTTGGACGCCAGCGACGCCATGTAAGTACCGGCGTCGCGCCACCCGGAAACGACACGGCCCCGGCAGCTGCATGCTGCCGGGGCCGTTTTTCGTGCGACGTAGCAAGGCCCGGCTACCCGGCCTTGCGCTGCAATTCCGCCACCAGGCCGCGCAGGTCTTCGGCCATGCGCCCGAGGTGGCGGATTTCCTTGTCCTCCTCGGTGACCAGGCGGCCGTTGTCGCGGGCGATCCCGTCCACCTGCGTCAGGCTGCGGGTGATCTGTTCCGACGCGGCGGACTGCTCTTCGGCGGCGGCGGCGATGGCCTGGACCTGTCCGGTGACGTGCACGGCCATATCCAGAATGCCGCGCAACACCTCGCCGGAATCGGCGGAGCGGCGCTCGGCCAGTTCCATGGCCCGCAGCGAATCGTCCATGCTGCGGGCGTTGGCCTCGGTCAGCGACTGGATGCCCTTGATGGTCTCGCCCACTTCGCGGGTGGCGTTCATGGTCTTTTCGGCCAGCTTGCGCACCTCGTCCGCCACCACGGCAAAGCCGCGCCCGGCGTCACCCGCGCGGGCCGCCTCGATGGCGGCGTTGAGGGCCAGCAGGTTGGTCTGGTCCGCGATGTCGTTGATGACGCTCATGACGGTGCCGATGGCCTCGGACTGGCCGCCCAGCCTGCGCATGTTCTCGTGCAGGGTTTCGGCAAGGCCGCGCAACTCGCCCATGGCGTCCATGGTGGCGCTGACGGCCTCCGCACCCTGGCGGGCACGCTCGCGCGAGGTCTCCGTCTCGCGCGCGGCAGCGGCGGCGCTGCGGGCCACGTCCATGACCGAGGCGTTCATCTGCTCCATGGCGGTGGCGGTTTCGGCCACGCGGGTGACCTGCGAGCGCGACCCATCGGACAAGGTGGCCGAGCGGCTGGCCAGTTCACGCGCGGAGACGGCAAGGTCCTCGGTCATGCGTTGCAACCGCTCGGAAGCCTCCAGCATCCCCTCCTTGGAGGCGAGCGCGGCGCACGCCTGCTCGTCCGCGCGGCAGGCGGCCTCGCTGGCGCTCTCGGCCAGGCGGCGGGCTTCCTCCTGCTGAGCGCCCATGCGCTCGATGTTGCCGCGCAGGGTGGTGACCATGACGTCCAGGGCCGACTGCAACGCGGACACCTCGTCCTCGCCTTCCACGGCGATATGCCGGTCCAGGTCGCCCGCCGCGATGTCCTGCGCGGTGCGGGTGGCCTCACGCAGCGGCAGCACGATGGACCGGGCCAGCAGGTAGGCCACGGGCAACCCCACGAACAACAGCAGCCCCAGCACCACGGCATAGGTGTACAACACCTCGCGGGTGCGCACCTGCTCCATGGACTCGGCAACGCGCGCCTCCGCCGCCTGGATATTGTCGAGGTAAATGCCGGTGCCCACCCAGAACGGGGTGCCGGGAATGCTTTCGGCATAGCCCAGCTTGGGCTGGTCGCCCATGCCCGGCTTGGGGAACACGAAGGGCACGAAGCCGCCCCCGGCAGAAGCAACGCGCGCCAGTTCACGTACGTAGTACGTCCCCCCGCGGTCCTTGGTCTCGCCAAGGTCCTTGCCCACAAGCTGCTTCTGCGTCGGGTGCGCGGCGTTCACCGTGCCCTTGTAGACGTAGAAGTAGCCGGACTGGTCGGCGTCGAAGCGCACCCGCTCGACCCCCTTGGCAATGACCTGGCGCTGTTCCTCTTCGCCAAGTCCGGCGGACAGGTCACCCAGCGACACGGCCAGGGAATGGGTCAACGCCTGGATGCGGTTCCTCTCGGCCGACAGCATCGAGTCCTTGGCAGTGGCGATGCCCGCCTCGGCGATGTGATCCGCCACCCAGTACAACCCCAGGGCCATGCCGGCCAGAAACAGGGTCATGACGGCAAACAGGGCGTAAATGCGTTTGGCGATGGTAAACTTGCGGAACATGTTCCCCCCACGGCAACAGGACGGATGGAGATACGACTGCCCGCCCCAGGGCGGTCAGAAATTCGTGCGCACAGTCAGTACAAAGACATATTGGCACGCTAAGCCCAAGAGCCCGCTCTGACAATGAGTGTTATCCCTACCTTTTGTCAGTGTTTACTTGCAGATCGAGGACCCGCGCCTCGCAAAACCACGCCGGACAACACGCCATACTCTGTGCCCAGGCTGGGTGCTCGGAATCGTCACAGATATCCCCCTCCCGCCCGCCAAAGGGCTCTGACAACGCCCCCCTCCCCCATCCCTGTGAACGCACGAAGGCCCCGGCGATTGCTCTGCCGGGGCCTTTGCGTGAAGCGGTGGGAGTGTGCGGCGTGCGCGTCTCCCGGAAAGAAAAAGTGCTGGCATCGGCCTACTTTCCCACGCACGAATACGCAGTATCATCGGCGATGGAGGGCTTAACTTC
>NZ_JBPGNZ010000012.1:0-1738 GCF_051133415.1 Nitratidesulfovibrio sp. D1
GCTGTAGCCGATGGGAAACGGGTTAATATTCCCGTACTTGCGCGAGTGTGCGATGGAGGGACGCAGGAAGGTAGGCGGGCCGGCTGTTGGCTTAGCCGGTGCAAGCAGGTAGGCTTGAGGGTAGGCAAATCCGCCCTCTTCAAGGCCGAGACGCGAGTCCGTGACCGCAAGGTCTGAAGCCGTTGAGCCTCTACTGCCTAGAAAAGCTCCTAAGTTTAGCTCGTGCAAACCGTACCGGAAACCAACACAGGTGGGTGGGGTGAATAACCCAAGGCGCTCGAGAGAACTCTGGCCAAGGAACTCGGCAAAATAACCCCGTAACTTCGGAAGAAGGGGTGCTCTTTAGGGTTAAGGATTCTCTCTCTAAGCCCTGAGGAGCCGCAGAGAAATGAGGGTGGCGACTGTTTACTAAAAACATAGGTCTCTGCTAAGTCGCAAGACGACGTATAGGGACTGACGCCTGCCCGGTGCCGGAAGGTTAAGAGGAGAGGTCAGCGCAAGCGAAGCTTTGAATCGAAGCCCCGGTAAACGGCGGCCGTAACTATAACGGTCCTAAGGTAGCGAAATTCCTTGTCGGGTAAGTTCCGACCTGCACGAATGGCGTAACGATCTCCCTACTGTCTCGGCCAGAGACTCGGTGAAATTGAAGTCGCGGTGAAAATGCCGTGTACCCGCAGAAAGACGGAAAGACCCTGTGCACCTTTACTATAGCTTGACATTGGGTTTTGGGCTTGCATGTGTAGGATAGGTGGGAGGCTGTGAACCCTGTACGCCAGTATGGGGGGAGCCACCGTTGAAATACCACCCTTGCAAGTCTAAGGCTCTAATCCATACCCGTTATCCGGGGTGGAGACAGTGTCTGGTGGGTAGTTTGACTGGGGCGGTCGCCTCCCAAACAATAACGGAGGCACGCAAAGGTTCCCTCAGCCTGATCGGAAACCAGGCGTCGAGTGCAAACGCATAAGGGAGCTTGACTGCAAGACAGACATGTCGAGCAGGGACGAAAGTCGGCGTTAGTGATCCGGTGGTTCCGCATGGAAGGGCCATCGCTCATTGGATAAAAGGTACGCCGGGGATAACAGGCTGATCGCGCCCAAGAGTTCATATCGACGGCGCGGTTTGGCACCTCGATGTCGGCTCATCACATCCTGGGGCTGAAGCAGGTCCCAAGGGTACGGCTGTTCGCCGTTTAAAGTGGTACGCGAGCTGGGTTTAAAACGTCGTGAGACAGTTTGGTCCCTATCTTCTGTGGGCGTAGGAGACTTGAGAGGGCCTGTCCCTAGTACGAGAGGACCGGGATGGACGCACCCCTGGTGGTCCTGTTGTCACGCCAGTGGCACAGCAGGGTAGCTATGTGCGGAAGGGATAACCGCTGAAAGCATCTAAGCGGGAAGCCTGCCTCGAGATAAGGTCTCCCTCTCTTCGGAGCTGAAGGGCCCGGGTAGACAACCCGGTTGATAGGCTGGAGGTATACGCGCGGCGACGCGCTCAGCTGACCAGTACTAATAGCCCGTGCGCCTTGTTTTCTTCCCTACACTTCCTTTCCACCCTGTTTGATTACACTTTTCGGTCCCGGCCGACGTGGCGGCGCAAAATAGCCAGCCTTCCCGGACGGTGACCAGAATTTGTGCTGGCATCCATGGAGGAGGGGGTACACCCGATCCCATTCCGAACTCGGAAGTTAAGCCCTCCATCGCCGATGATACTGCGTATTCGTGCGTGGGAAAGTAGGCCGATG